>JAEUHN010000041.1 GCA_016795365.1 Verrucomicrobiaceae bacterium | reverse complement strand
TTCTGTTCCGATGGGTTGTTTGAGCGACAATCTTCATGACCACACAAGGGCGAACAAAACGGATGCAGGCAACGGCTCGAAGGGTATCTGTCGTGTCAGCAACGTCTTGCGCTCGCCGTCGCCTGATCCGAGACGTTCGCCCAACTTCACTCGCCGCGCCCGATGATCGATCCAGAGAAAGTTAAGGCAGACAGCATCGCCACTCTCCGTTCTTGGGGCATTCCTGTCATAGATCACCTACCGCATCTTGAGGCTGAGACCGATCTATCGCCGCAGTCAGCCATTTCTGTCGCCCGTCGTTGTATGATCATGAGCCATGTCATTGGTATTGGATTCGGCGGTGATTCCACCCAGTTGCGAGATGCCGCGACCAGATGGGGGCTTATGGAGTATGCGTCTGTCCATGAGACCGACATACTGAGCAGGACCACACACACTGAGCAGGAGCGTATCAACGCCACTTGGACTGTTGAGTGCTTGCAGAGCTTTGCTTGGTGTCTTGGCCTAACTGGTTTGGAGCCTTTGAGACACTGCGATGATGATCTCGCCTCGAAGTTCCCAGCTCCGTTTGCAGACCCTTCCGAGTTCATTGCATCTGCGAGACTCCGACCATTTGATGAGATTTACCGACAGGCAGACCTCCACTACCGGCTTCACTGGGCAGCTCGTAACGCCCGTTTGCAGGGAAGTCAGTTTCCAGTGACCGAGGGTTTTGTTCGAGAGCGGAGGAAAGCGCTTGATTGGGTTATCGGCGTTGAGGCAGACTGGGATGAGGTTCCATCAGACACATGACTTCCACGACTTCATCACCAACCAAGGCGAACAAAACGGATGCAGGCAACGGCTCGAAGGCTATCTGTCGTGTCAGCAACGTCTTGCGCTCGCCGTCGCCTGATCCGAGACGTTCGCCCAACTTCAGCGCCACTCCCCAAGAGCCATGCAGATGAAGCCGCCACGATGGACATTCCAGATTACTGAGCAGTCGGCTGGTTGCTACGTTTGCGAGGCTCACAGCCCCGGAGCCACCAGCATCAGTCGGTCGGGCTTCGAGGACATTATCGCTCAGTTGCTATCAGAGGCTTATCACATCGAGTGTCAGCGTGGGACTTCGCCCGGCACCGCCGCCTTTTGCATCACGTCAGGCTTTCGCTACTTATGGAGCGGAGAGTATCGGGACGATGTTTTCGATTCATGGCATTGGCAGTCACATCGAGAGCCGAAGCGAGTTATTTATGATGGGCGTGACTCTCACCTTGCTGCATACTCGACGGCGGATGGATCTGCCGCTTGGGAGGGACATATCCGTGAGTTGTCTGAGGCGGATTGCAGATACTTTCACCATCTTGTCTATCTCTAGCCATTCCCAACTCAGCATGACCACACACACCAACAAGGGCGAACAAAACGGATGCAGGCAACGGCTCGAAGGCTATTTGTCGTGTCAGCAACGTCTTGCGCTCGCCGTCGCCTGATCCGGGTCGCTTGCATAACCGAGCAAAGGAGCGCGGGTTGCCTTCGGCTACCTTCGTTTCTTTTTTCGCTGGATGCAGAGGTCGCGGTTGCGCCGTCAGGTGATTGAGGGGCGGGCAGTAGTGCCCGCGCTCCTTTTTTGCTTCCGCTGCTGAGCGACAGGACCGTGGCGATGCGCTACGCCTTCGTGCTTTTGGGGCCCGGACCTGATTGGCTTCGATGACAAACAGCCCTTCGTTTGGGGTTCGCCTCGGGGACCACACGCGTCTCGCGTGTCCGGCTCGGCGTCCCGCCGAGTCGATTGGGTGGCTCCAGGGTGGCGAGAGCCCTCTGCGCGTTTGATTGTCCCAGAGCACCTCCGGCGCGACGCCGAAGGTCACATGCGGGACTCTTGTGCCCTCCGGGAGAGGAAAACGCCATCGCGGAGGGCGACAACCGAAAGGCAAGGAGCGATTCGCTTCCTGAAGGTCTAACCGCAGGGGTGCCATCTGGGGAAACCTGATAAATGGCCCCATTCCTCACCACAAAAAACCCGTCCGAGGCAACGAGTGCCAAGGACGGGTGAGAATCAAAATGCCGAGCGCAAACCTTAGTGCTGGTGGCAGAACTCTTCGAAGCGATCCATGCCGCCGCTGATGATTTCGAGGCTGGTCGCGTAGCTGAAACGGGCGGTGTATTCCGCGCCGAAGGCGACGCCGGGGACGATGGCGACCTTCTGCTTGCTAAGGAGCTTCTCGCAGAAGTTGATGCTCTTGATGCCGATGGGCTCGATATTCACCAGGAAGTAGAAGGCACCGAGGGGCTCGACGACCTTGATGTTCTTGATCGCGGAGAGGCGGCCCAGCATGAACTGGCGGCGGACGTCGAATTCGTCGCGCATGTCGGACACAATCTGCTGGTCCATCTGGAGCGCGGCAATGGCTCCGTATTGAGCGAAGGTGGTCGGGTTGCTGGTGGTGTGGCTCTGGAGGTTGTCGATCGCCTCGGCGATGGCCTTCGGAGCGGCGGTGTAACCGAGACGCCAGCCGGTCATCGCATAGGCCTTGGAGAAGCCATTGATGGTGATGGTCTGCTCATACACTTCCTTGCCCAGGGAGGCGATGCTGATGTGCTGCTGGCCGGCATAGACGAGCTTCTCGTAGATCTCGTCGGAGAGGATGACGATGCCTTCGCCCACGGCGATCTCGGCGATCTTTTCCAGTTCTTCCTTGGTGTAAACGGAACCGGTGGGATTGCCGGGCGAGTTGAGGATGACCATCTTGGTCATGGGCGAGATGCTGTTCTCAAACTCCTCAGGGGTCATCTTCCAGCCGTTCTCAGCCTTGGTGTCCACGATCACGGGCACGCCGCCGACGAGCTTCACCATCTCCGGATAGCTGGTCCAGTAGGGAGCAGGGATGATGACTTCTTCGCCGGGGTTCACGACGGCGAGGATGGCGTTGTAGCAGGAGTGCTTGGCACCACAGTTCACGCTGATCTGGCTTGGCTCATACTGAAGACCATTGTCGATCAGGAGCTTGGCGGCGATGCCTTCGCGCAGTTCCAGCAATCCAGCGCTCTCGGTGTAGCGAGTGTGACCATCATGAAGCGCCTTCACGGCTGCTTCCACGATCGGCGCTGGCGTATTGAAATCAGGCTCTCCCGCACCAAAGCTCAGCACATCCTGCCCGGCCTTCTTCAGCTTTCTCGCCTCATTGGTGATGGCAAGGGTCATGGAGGGCGACAATTCGGCGACGTTCTTGGCAATAAAGTCCATAGGGGCAGGAATACGGGGCTGGAGGGTGGTTGAAAATGGGCGCGAAACAACGAGGGGAACAAGTCTTTGTCAACATGCGTTAACGTTCCCCAGTCGCCCGGACTCGCAGCCCGGCTCCGCCAACTTCAGCCTCCGATCGACAAGCGACACGAAGGCCCCTGATCTGCCCCCTGAAAATCCCTTGCCCCGCCCGTCAAACCGTGCTTCCTCGCCCGCCCAACCCATCCCCTCAAACACATGTCAGAACGCCGCGTCGTCATCACTGGAATCGGAGTCGTCTCCCCCATCGGCAACAACAAGGAGGACTTCTGGAAGAACATCCTCGCCGGCAAGAGCGGCATCCGCACCATCCAGTCGATGGACACCTCGAAGTATGACTGCCACATCGCGGGCGAAGTCGTCGATTTCGACCCCACCCCTTTCTTCAACAACCACAAGGAAGCCCGCCGCGCGGACCGCTATTTCCAGCTCGCCATGGCCGCGTCCAAGCAGGCCGTCAAGGACTCCGGCCTCAATCCCGACGCGCTCGACCCGCATCGCATCGGCGTCATGGTCGGCAGCGGCATCGGTGGCCTGAGCACGATCGAAACGCAGTATGAAAACCTGCTGACCAAGGGGCCTGCTCGCGTCTCCCCGTTCCTGATCCCGATGATGATCACCAACATCGCCAGCGGCATGATCGCCGGCGAATACGGGTTCATGGGCCCGAACATGTGCATCACCACCGCGTGCGCCACGTCCAACAACTCGATCGGTGAAGCCTGGCGCATCATCAAATTCGGCGACGCCGACGCCATCGTCTGCGGCGGTGCCGAGGCCTCCATCCGTCCGTGCGGCCTGTCCGGTTTCGGCAACATGAAGGCCCTCAGCTTGCGCAACGACGCGCCCGAGAAAGCCTCCCGTCCCTTTGATAAAGACCGCGACGGCTTCGTCATGGGTGAAGGTGCTGGCGTGGTCGTCATCGAAGAACTCGAGCACGCCCTCAAGCGCGGAGCCACGATCTACTGCGAACTCTCCGGCTACGGCGCGACCGCCGACGCCTACCACCTCACCGCCCCGCATCCGGAAGGCCTGGGCGCGATGAAGTGCATGCAGATGGCCATGCGCCACGCCAAGCTCAACCCCACCGACATTCAATACGTCAACGCCCACGCCACCTCGACTCCCGTCGGCGACGTATGCGAGACCAAGGCGATCAAACGCACCTTCGGCGACTGGGCCACGGGCGGCATGTTGGTTTCCTCGACCAAGTCGATGACCGGTCACTTGCTTGGAGCCGCTGGCGGCGTCGAGCTGGCAGCCTCCATCTTCGCCATCAAGGATCAGGTCGCCCCTCCGACGATCAACGTGGACAACCAGGACCCCGAAGTCGATCTCGACGTCGTGCCGAACGTCCCCCGCCCCGCCAAGATCGAAGCCGCGCTCAGCAACAGCTTCGGCTTCGGCGGCCACAACGCCGCCCTGCTGATCACCAAGTTCAAGGGCTAAACCGACTGGCAAAACGCGGCGCTGGCGATATATCGGCACGTCCATGTCCGATTCTGCCCCGCGCCCATCGTTCCTTCGCCGAGTCTGGCGTTGGCTGAGATGGCTCATGCTCGCGGGCTTCGTGGCCCTCGCGCTGCTGACCGCGTTTCATCGCCCGCTCATTCTGTGGGCGCTCAATCGCCTCGGCCCCGACATCGCCTCCAAAGCTGGCTACACCCTGAAGTGGCAGGTCGAGGGGTCTCTTTGGTCGAACCTCAGCATCAGCGCGGTGAACGCCAACGCAGACGATCCCGGCATCAAACTCACCCTCGGCAAACTCGCGCTCGCCTACGACCTCGCGCCCGCGTGGCACAGTGATTACTTCAGTGTCGCCAAAAGCCTCACGCTGCACGACATCGACGCGACCATCGACCTTCGTCACCCGAAGCCTGCGGCGGCAAAGGCCCCCGCCAAACCCAGCGATCCGAAACAAACGCTCGACCTCCTGCGCAAGGTCAAGCTACCCGCCATCGACCTGCGCAACATCAATGCGACCGTGCTGCTGCCCGACGCGACGGTAAAGGTCACCGACCTTGATCTCGACTGGCCCGCCGGTCAGCAAGGCACCCTGCACATCGGCAGCATCGAGCACCCGACCTTGGCCAAGTATCCGCTGCGCGACGTGACCGCACGGCTCGCACTCGACGGCACCACCGTGCGCATCGAAGCACTCAAGCTCCCGCCTGAGATCGAAGTCGAGCATCTGCACGCCGACCTCTCGAAGTTCGATCAGAACGAGATCGCTGCTGACACCACGATCCGCAGCGGTCAGGCCACCATCGACCTGGAAGCGAAGGTGAACCTCAAGACCTTCGTCACCGATGCCACCATCGACATCGCCAACATCACCGAAGCCGATGCCGCGCGCTGGGTGAAGGACTTGCCACCCGCGAAGGCGAAGCTCGACAAGCTGCACCTCGTTGCCAAAGGCGATCCGCTGCACCCGCGCCAGCTCGATGCCAGTATCGAAATGCTCGTCACCGGTCTCGCCTTCAAAGACTACCGCGGCGACCGCGTCTCGCTCACGACCACGCTCAAGGACGGACAGCTCAACATCGCACCTCTCACCATCGAAGCCGCAGGCAATCGTGTTGAACTCAGCGCGCAGGCAGCCGCGCCCGCCGAGTGGAAAGACTTCGCGCACGCCGCGATGAGCGCGCAGTGGAAGCTCGCTGCGCCCGCACTCGACAAGATCGCCGGACTGCCGATCAAACTCAGCGGCAGCATCGAGGGCAGCGGCTCGGCTTCGCTCAAGGATCAATCGCTGGAGAACTTCATCGCCACATTCAAAGGCCTCGGCGTCGGCGTTGATGATCACCTGCTCAAGTCGCTCGACCTCAATGCCAAGGGCGACCTCAATGCGATCGGCTTCGACGTAAAAGCCCTCGCCACCGCAGGCGATGGACAACTCGACGCGACCGGCGATGTGAGCATGGCTGCGGGCAAGCAGAGCCGAGTGCAGTGGAAGCTCGTGTTGCCGCGCCCTGATGAACTCGCGAAGTCTCTCAAGCTCACGCTGCCACCCGACATCACCACGGGCGAAGTGAAGGCCGACGGCTCAGTGACGTTCGATCTCGCGCAGCTCAAGGCGCAGAAGTTTGACGAAGCGAAAGGCCTCGGGACGCTCGACGTGAAAGCCATCACTTGGAAGAAGGCACCGTGCGATTCGGTTCACGCCGAGTGGTCGCTGGAGAACGGCATCGCCAAGCTCACGCGCTCGTTGATCCAGCTCGAACCCGGCGGCAATCAACTCAATGCCACGGGCAGCTTCGCGGTCGCAGGTGATCAGGCCTTTGATGGAAGGCTGCAACTGCACTTCGCAGCGTTCCCCGCATTGAAGCCGTGGTTCGACGCGCTCGGTCAGAAGCCGATCACCGAGGGCATGCTGCACATCGATTGGTCAGGCCAAGGCAAGCTCAAGCCCGCGCTCGCAGTCAGCGGTCAGACGAAGCTGCTCGTGACGGACCTGCGACTTCCTGATCGCCCCGAGAAGATTGCGCTGCAAACCGAACTCACGCACGATCTCGACAGCGCCACCTTCAGCTCGCTCACCGCCAGCTTTGGTCCCTGGTCCGCCGACTTGAAAGGCAAGGTCAGCAAGACCGCGATTGATCTCACGATTAGCAACGCGAAGCACGGTATCCACGAGTTGATCAGCGGCGTGGTGCAGGTGCCGCTCGATCTTCAGGCCAAGCCGGTGCCCGTGGATGCCGCGAAGCCGATGCACATCGCGCTCGCCATGCCGCATCCGCTGATGCTTCATCAGCTCGCAGAAGTCGCAAACGCGAAGCTGCCCGAGGATGTTGCTGGTCAAGCCACGCTGAACCTCGCCATCGACGGCCCGCTCGCGAAGCCCGAAGCCAAGATCGCGGTGCTCATCGACGAACTGCATCTGCCGCGCGCGCTCACGTCCGACGTGGGCAAGGTGTCGCTCAACATCGACCTCAAGGACGAGCAACTGCACACCAAGCTTGTCGCCGACGTGAAGCCCATTGAGCCGCTCAACGTCAGCGTGAATGCGAAGCTGCAAACGATGCCGCTGATCGAGAAGCCCGACACCGTGATGGATCTGCCCTTCACTGCCGAAGTGAAGCTCGACCAGCGCTCGCTCGACTTCGTGAAGCCGATGGTGCCGATGCTGCAAGAATTGAAAGGCGCGGCCAGCATTGATCTCAAAGCCGACGGCACCGCTCGCTCTCCCCACATCAGCGGCGTGGTGCAGCTCGATGTGCCAGATGTCACACCACGTGATCCTGATCTGCCTTTGGTGAAGAACCTGAAGGCGCGCATGACGGGCGATGGCACCACGGTGAAGCTGGAGACGTTGCACGCGATGGCGGCGGGCGGCGAAGTCGATGTCAGTGGCTCGTGCGATCTCAAGGACCTTAAGCAGCCCGCGTTCGATGTCGCGCTGAAGGCTCGCGACTTGCTCGTCGTGCGCAACGAAGGCATGTCGCTGCGCACCGATGCGGACCTCGCCTGCAAAGGCGTGCCGACGAAAGCACACGTGTCCGGCACCGTCGGACTCACTCGTGGTCGCGTGTTCAAGGAGGTAAACTTCCTGCCTCTCTCGCAGATGATGAACGACTTGCCGCCGCTGCCTGACGCCCAGGCCAGCAAGCCATCGAAAGAGCCCAACGCCTCGCCTTTGCCGCCGATGCTGAAGGATTGGACCTTCGACCTGGGCATCAAGACGAAGGATAACATTCGTCTGCTCGGCAACGTGATGAACGGCGGCACCAAGATTGACCTCAAGGTCGGCGGCAACGGAGCGAAACCTGTGGTCACCGGCCAAGTCAGTCTGGAGCAAGCGCGACTGAACCTGCCCTTCGCCACGCTGCACATCCGCAAAGGCGTGGTCGCACTCACCGAAGACAAGCCGCTCGATCCCACACTCGAACTCATGGCCGAATCGACCGTGGATGTTTATGACGTGGTGCTGCGTGGCTATGGTCGCGCGCTTGATCCGAAGATTCACTTCAACTCGACACCGCCACTGCCCGAAGGCGAGATCGCCACGCTGCTCGCGACCGGTGCCACGACCTCCGGCTTGAAGAAAGGTGCCGGTGATCTGGCTGGTCGCGCGCTGCTCTTCGCGGTGCGCGAGGCGTATCGACGTGCGTTCGTTTCGAAGTCGAAGCCGCTGAAGCCGGGCGAGAAGGAAAGCGAGTCGCGCTTCCTCGTGCAGGAGCGCTCCGAAGACGGCCAGCTCGGCGGCGTCACCGGCATCTATGAGTTCAACCGCAAGATGAAGATCGTCGGCAGCACCAACAAAGACGGCGGCTTCCGCGCCATGTTCCACTACCTGTTTCGATTTGAATGAAGCGCTCGGCTGACATCCCAAAGGAGCGCGGGCACTCTTGCCCGCTTCAAACGACTCCGCGCCCACGCACTGCCTGGCAACGCTCGGCGGACAAGAGTGTCCGCGCTCTTCTCCTGCTGTTGCTCGTCTTTCTCGCGGCACTCCTCCACGCCGAGGACCACACTTTCACCCACAACGAGATCGCGATCCAGCTGCGCGGGGTGAATGCAGAGATGACCAAGCCTTTGGAAGAGATCATCAAGGAGCAGCTCGATCAGTCGGCGGACACTACGGCCTCATCAGCACTCGCGGACGACCTCGCGTTCTTCGTGCGCAAGCACTACCAGTCGCAGGGCTATCTTTCAGCGGCAGTGGCTTGGTTCTTGGAAGACAAAGCCATCGTGCTCACGGCGACCGAAGGCGTGCAGCAACATGTGGGCACAACAACTTTCCCAGGCAACCCAGGACTCGATGAGAAGGAACTGCATCGATATCTTGTGCGGCCCACGCGCGAACGCATCGGTCGCACGGCGAAGGACACGCCGTATGTAGAGAAGGAGATCGCAGCGGGAGTCGATCTCGTGCACCGCTACATCCTCTCGCACGGCTACGTGGACTGCGAAGTCTCCCCACCGGTTGCGACCAATCAAAGTGATGGAGCCACCGACATCACGGTCGCCATCAGGCCCGGCGATCAGTGGAAAGTGGGAACCATTGAGCTGCAAGAGTGCCCCGCGACCGTGGAGAAGACCTTGCAGCAGATCGTTAAGGTCCTTGAGGAGCAAACGCTCAACGAGGCCCGCGTGGAAAACATGCGGCGGCAGGTGGAGGGCGAGCTGCAAACACGCGGCTGGTTCGTGGCGAAGGTGACCACCATCGAAGCAAGAGCACCGAACAACCACATGAACCTTACCTTCTCGGTGGTGCCCGGCCCGATTCATCACGTGCAGCAGCTGGATATCGATACCGGTTTCACGAAGGGTGCGACACGTCTGGTGCGCAGTGCGTTCTGGCCCACCCTCGGGCACAAGTATGACTCCAAGCGCATGGAGGCGGCTTACGGGCGGATCGTTGATACAGGACTGTTTGAGCACCTGGAGATGAATCCCACGCCCGATGATGACGAAGGCTTGGTTCTCCACTTCACTGGCGAAGAGGCGAAACGCTCCAGCATTGGTGCATCGGTAGGATTCGATACCTTCCTCGGCGGCATCCTTGGACTGGAATACAAGAACGTGAACTTTTGGGATTCGGGCGGCACACTTCGTGTGAAGGCGGTAGGCACGCAGCTTGGCTACCTCGCTGGCATTCAATGGAAGAACCCTGCGCTATTCAGTTCGCCGTGGGCTTTGTCGATCGACCTGATGCCGGAGTCCTTCACGTTCGAAGGCTACCAGCGCTACACCGCAGCGTTTCGGACAGCGGTTTCTCGCGACTTGAGCCGCACCGTTTCAGCCGAAGCTTTCGCCTTGGTCTCGATCAATTCGGTTTCCTCCGACACCCTGACGATCCTGGAACTCGGGCCCGATTACTATGAATTGGGCACGGCTGGTTTCGCCTTCACTTACGAGGGCCGCGACAATCCGGTATCGCCTACGCGAGGCTGGTTCGCCAGCCTTCGACTCGAAGCCGGTGACTCGCTCAGCGATCTCTCCGACGTGGCTTTCACCCGCACGGACTTCGCGATCGCCTGGTATCATCCCCTCTCAGCGAAGTGGCGCACGGCCATCGGAGCGCATGTTGCGAGTTTGATCGCAGGTGAAGATGTCGGCAATGTGCCCATCGAGCTGCGCAACTACAACGGCGGTGCCAAGGGTGTGCGCAGCTTTGATGAACGTCGTCTCGGTCCCATCGCGCATGATGGCACCCCCCTCGGCGGCACTCAGGCACAAACGGTCAGCGGAGAGATCAGCTACGAGATCGTGAAGAACCTCGAACTCGCAGGCTTCGTGGATGCCGGCTCGCTCAGCACCGAGAAAGGCGAATGGCTGCCCAACTTCAGCGACCTCCGCTACGCCGCCGGGATCGGCATTCGTTACCGACTGCCCTTCGGCCCGTTACGAGTCGATTACGGCGTGAACCTCAATCGTCGTGAGGGCGAAGACTTCGGAGCCTTGCACATCGGATTCGGCTTTGCCTTCTGACGTTTTCCCGGGTTTCGCGGAATCTCGATTTTCTCCGGTCATAATTGGTCTCGTCGTTCGTTCACCACCCGTCATGCGCCTCCACCTTGCTCTCGCCTTTGTCGCAGCCATCATTCACGCTGAAAGTCCCCAGGGATACTATCGCCACCCTGCGCTTCATGGGAACACGATTGTCTTCACCGCCGAAGGCGACCTGTGGCGTGCCGATGTGAAAGGCGGGGCCGCTCAGCGTCTTACCTCGCACGCAGGAAGCGAAACGTTCGCCCACATCTCCCCCGACGGAAAAACCATCGCCTTCATCGGCAATTACGAGGGCATCAGCGAGGTCTATACGATGCCCGTCGAAGGTGGTCGGCCACTGCGTCAGACCTTCGAAGGTGGCACACCACGCATCGCCTCGTGGGTGCCCAACGGCAAGGTGCTCTACAGCACGGACAAGTTCTCCACTTTGCCTAACACCCAACTGGTGGAACTCGATCCCACGACGCACGATCGCAAGGTGCTGCCCCTGGCCCAGGCGAGTGATGGCGTCTTCGATCCTGATACCAAAACGCTATTCTTCGTCCGTCTGCCCAAGCAATCGAGCACGACCAAGCGCTACCGTGCCGGCTGGGTGGAGAACCTTTGGCGCTTCAGGCAAGGCGACGCGGAGGCTGTGCAACTCGATCCCCAGGACCTCGGCACCAATCGCGATCCGATGTGGTGGCAGGGCAGGCTCTACTTCCTCAGCGACCGCGATGGCACGCTCAACATCTGGTCCTGCAAGGCCGACGGCACCGACCTCAAGCAGCACACGAAGCACAAGGACTTCGATGTGAAATCTCCATCGATTAACAACGGCAAAATCGCCTATCAGCGCGGCGCAGACCTTTGGCTGCACGACATTTCCACTGGTCAGGATTCGCTGATCGACATCCGGCTCGTGTCCGACCTCGAGCAGGAGCGCGAGCAATGGATCAAGAAGCCTCTCGATTACCTCACCAGCTGGCATGTTTCGCCCAGCGGTGATCGCGTCGCACTGACATCTCGTGGCGAAGTCTTCGTTGCGCCGACCGACACCGGGCGCTTCGTGGAACTGCCGCGCAAGGAAGGTGTGCGCTACCGCGGCGCTCAGTTCGCACCCGATGGCAAGAGCCTCGTTCTCCAATCCGATGAGAGCGGCGAGTTCGAGTTCTGGAAGGCACCGGCGAATGGTCTGTCTTCACCCGAGCGAGTGACGACCAACGGCCGAATCTTCCGCTTTGCCGAGAAGGTATCGCCTGATGGCAAGTGGCTGGCCTATAGCGACAAGGACGCGAAATTCTGGGTGATGAACCTGGAGACCAAGCAGCCTCGACTCATCTCCGAGGCACGCATGGACGAGATCAACGACTATGAGTGGTCGCCAGACAGTGCCTGGATCGCGTTCAGCGAAGCGGCGTCGAATCTGTATTCGCAGATCAAGCTCTACCGTCTCTCCGACGCGAGCATCATCACCGCCACCACGGACCGCTTCGACAGCCACAGCCCCGCGTGGTCACCCGATGGCAAGTGGCTCTACTTCTTGAGTGAACGCGACATGCGCACGCTCGTCGGCCATCCCTGGGGTGCTCGCCAGCCGGAGCCGCACTTCACCGAGATGACCAAGGTCTATGCCCTCGCGCTGACCAAAGGTTTGCGTTCCCCTTTTCTGCCCAAGGACGAAACGATCACCGAACCCACCACTACAAACACACGCGCACCTGAACTATCTGATCGCCTGAAGACCACCGTCGATGAACTGGTAAAGCTGCGTGTCGCTCAGGCCCTTCAACAACTTCGTCCGAAAGCCGACATCCAGACGCCCAACGCGCCCAAGCCAGCCGAGCAACAGACCAAGAACGACACCGCCAAGCCCTCGACCAAAGCAGCCACTCCATCGAAGCCCAAAACTCCCATCGTGGTGAGGATCGATCTTGATGGGCTCACCACGCGCCTGATCGAAGTGCCTGCTTCGCCTGGGAACTTCAAGAGCCTCACGTGCAGTGGCAAGCACCTCTTCTGGACCAGCAAACCGACGGCCTTCCAGAGCAAGAAGAGCCTCGTCCGCCTGGAGATTGGTCCCAAGCACAAACCTGCCACCTTGGCCGAAGACATCGGCGACTACGAGCTGACTGCCGACACGAAAAAGATCATGATCCGCAAGGGCGACAACTTCTACGTCTTCAGCAGCGATGGCCCTGCTCCCGCTCCGCTCAATGACAGCGTGAACTTGAGCAACTGGACCTTCCCCATTCATCCGCAGGAGGAGTGGCACCAGATCTTCAACGAGAGCTGGCGCATGATGCGCGACTACTTCTGGGACAAAGGCATGTCAGGCCTCGACTGGCCCGCTATCAAAGTTCGCTACGCTCCCCTCGTGGACCGTGTGACCGACCGCCATGAACTCAACGATGTGATCTCCGAGATGATGGGCGAACTCAGCACGCTGCATATTTTCGTTCGCTATGGCGACACTCGAAACGTGCCGGACAAGATCGAAGTCGCGACGTTTGGTTCACAGCTTGAGCGTGATGCGGCAGCAGGCGGCTGGCGCGTGAAGCACGTCTATCTGACGGACCCCGACTTCCCATCGCAACTCACTCCCTTCGCGCGTCCCGAGGTGGACATCAAAGAAGGTGACGTGCTCCTCAAGATAAACGGCAAGCCCACCTTGGAGGCCGTCCATCCCGACCAACTGCTGCGCAATCTATCGGGCAAACAGGTGCTCGTTGAGGTGAAGTCAGGAGACAAAACTCGCCAAGTCATCGTCAAGCCCGTGAATGGCGATAGCGCCGAGGACACTCGCTACGATGAGTGGGAATACACTCGCCGTCTCAAGGTGGACCAGGACAGCCTGGGCAAGATCGGCTACGTGCATCTCCGCGCCATGGGTGGCGAGGACATCGAGGCCTGGGCTCGCGACTTCTATCCGGTCTTCAATCGTCAGGGACTCATCATCGACGTGCGCAACAATCACGGTGGCAACATCGACTCGTGGATCATCGAGAAGCTGCTGCGCAAGGCGTGGAGCTACTTCCAGGGCCGCACTGGCGAACCTATGTGGAACATGCAGTATGCGTTCCGTGGTCACGTCGCCGTGATCTGCAATCAACGCACCGCCAGTGATGGCGAGGGCTTCTGCACGGGCGTGCAGCGCCTGAAGATCGGCAAGGTCTTCGGTGCCCGCACCTGGGGCGGCGGCATCTGGCTCAGCGCTCAGAAGTGGCTGGTCGATAGCGGCATGGCCACCGCCGCCGAGATGGGCGTCTATGGACCCGAGGGGCAATGGTTGGTGGAGGGCAAAGGCGTCGATCCTGATGTCGTTGTGGAGAATCTCCCGCACGCCACCTTCAATGGCAGCGATGCCCAGCTCGATGCCGCGATTAACTACCTCAAGGACGAGATTGCCAAAGATCCTCGCCCAGTGCCCATGCGCCCCGAGTATCCGAGCAAACGATAAGCGTCGCTCACTTGCGCCGGGCTGAGCTTTGCGCTAGGCGAACGCGATGATCGAACTCCCCTCGCGCTCCTTTGCAGCGTTCATTTTTGATTGTGACGGCACTCTCGTGGACTCCATGCCTCTTCACTATGTGGCCTGGTGTGAGAGCCTGCGGCGGCACGAAGCACCGTTTGATTTCACCGAGGAAGTCTTCTACTCGCTCGCGGGCGTGCGTGAGCAGGACACGGTCATCCTGCTCAACAAGCAATACGGCACCAGCATTGATCCCGATAGCGTGGCGGAGGTGAAGTCATCGATCTTCAATCAACGCATCCCCGAGATTCAAACGGTGCCGCCGGTCGCGGCACTGGCGCGCGAGTGGCATGGACGCCTGCCGATGTCGGTCGCATCGGGCAGCGAGCCTGAGACTGTCCATGCATGTCTCACTGCGACAGACTTGATTCATCTCTTCGAAACCATCGTGACTCCTCGCGATGTGAAGCGTGGCAAACCGGCTCCTGACATGTTCTTGCTCGCGGCGGAGCGCATGGGAGTCGATCCCGCAGACTGCCTTGTGTTTGAAGATGGCAAGAGCGGCATGGACGCAGCCAAGGCGGCCGGCATGGAGGCCGTCTTCATTCCGCGTGGGCTTGGGCGTCGATGAACGAATTGTCCTCGCCATCAAGATAACGTTCCGCTTCACTGCGCCCATGGACGACATGCTGATCGACTACGACCTGCTCACCATCACCCAGCTCAAGCAGGTGGCCGGAGCAACGCCTCAGCCCTATCGCATCCAGGCGCAGGTGGACGGCATCGCGGAGAAGCTCACCCAGCAGGGCAAGCCCTACTTCGAGCTGCGACTCACCGACGGGCACGACAACTTCCTGTGGCGGGTCTTTGACAGCAATCACGCCTTTGAAGCCGTGCGACACCTGCCACGCAACACCTCGTGGATCGAAGTCGCAGGCCAGTGGGTAGATGCAGGCAAGTATGGACTCGAACCCAAGCATGCAGCCGTTCGTCGCCTGACGCCGGAAGAAGTTCATGCCCTGCTCGGTGGCACCGAGGAGCAGCGACTCGCCAACGCCGCCGACTACGGCGAGATCACCACGCGAATCGCGGTCATCAAAGACCCAAGACTCAAGGCCGTGGCCGATCTGTTCCTGGAGAAGTTCGGTGAACGCTTTCGCCGCACAGCCGCCGCGCGCGAGTTCCATCACGCGCGCCGCGGTGGATTGGTCGAGCATGTCGCCCAGATGATGCGCTCGGCTGCCGCCGTATGTTCGGTCTATCACAAACTCAATGAGGACCTGCTCATCACCGGCGTTTTGTTTCACGACTGTGGCAAACTCTGGGAGACTGCGTATGCGGAGAACAGCTTCTCCATGCCCTACCACTTGAGCGGCGAGATGCTTGGGCACATCACGCTCGGCCTCGAACTCGTGAACAAACTGTGGCGCGATGTGATGGATCGCCCCGAAACCACCGAGTGGCAGCACCTTGAACCCGCCAGCGACCTCGTGCGCATGCACCTGCTGCACCTGATCGGATCGCATCATGGTGAACTCGCCTTTGGCTCTCCCGTGCTCCCCAAAACTCCCGAGGCCATCGCGCTGCACTACATCGACAATCTGGATGCCAAGCTCGAGATGTTCCGCCGTGGCTATGACACAAGTGCCGAGATCGCGCCCGGCATCTTCGAGCGCACACGTCCGCTGTCGCAGAATCTCATCGAGCCTCTGCATCGGTTCGTCACTCCATCGGTGATCCCATCGGACAGCGCGACTTAAAGGTCACTGAGGTCCATGGAGGATGCGCTTCCACTTCCATCCGGGTGCGTGCAGGAATGCCGCGCGTGCCGACATCGCTCCTGGAGCATGGAGGACAGCCTTCGGCAGAAACAAGATTTCCTCAGCCGCACGCTTGCGCCTTGGAGTGATCGACTCCGCGTCGTGCGCAGCGTGCCCGCCGATCAACGCTGGGGCTACCGGAGCAAGGTCAAGCTCGCCGCACGATGGCTGGGACATGAATGGACCTTCGGCATGGAGCCCCGCGATGATTTTATCGCGATCCCGCAATGCCCTGTGCAGTCGTCCTTGGTGACCTCCACCTTGGCGATTCTCGCCAAAGCCATGCCCGCACATGACCAGTGGCCGCTTCGGTTCGTCGTTCAGAATGGCGCGCTGCTCACCCTCATCTTAAAGTGTCAGAGCCTGCCCGCGATCTCATGGCTCAAATCGGAGGTCACCAGCGCGCTTCATGCCGTCGGCCTTCGTGGACTGCATGTGAACCTTCACCCGGCCACCGGTCGCATCCTGTTCGCTAAACGCGGCTGGCATCAGCTCTGGGGCGAGTCGCGTGTGCAGGATGCTCTCGGCCAATGGCACGGGCCGGGTGTCTTTCAGCAACTGATCCCTTCGCTCTACGCCGAGTCACTCGATCTTGCCGAACAATATCTCGCTCCCAACTCCGAGGCCATGGTCCTCGACCTCTACAGCGGCATCGGCGGCAGCATGAAGCGATGGCTGGGACACAAGTCCCGCGTGGTCGGCATCGAGTGTGATGGTGAGGCCATCGAATGCGCCCAGCTCAATGCGCCACAGGCCGTCGTCTTGCGTGGACTCTGCGCCCAACGCCTGCCACAACTTCGCGAATACGTCGCCCCCTTCAAAGCGGAGGACCGGCTGATCTACGCCAACCCGCCCCGGCTTGGGCTTGAGCCGGAGGTGCTCGCCTGGATCATCTCCGAGGGGCGCCCGCAACGCATAGCCTACCTCTCATGCAGTCCTGGCACCCTCCGTCGCGATCTCCTTGCACTCACGAATGCAGGCTACGAGGTCGAATCCCTCCAGCCCTTTGACTTCTTCCCCCAAACACATCATGTCGAAACGTTGGCGCTTCTCCACCGTATCGACTAACGCCCTCCATCACTCAGCATTCACCTTTCCCCTTCATGCGCCCCCTCGACATCCAAGTAAACGGCTACGCAGGCACCGACTTCAACCGCGATGGCCTGACCGCTGAAGCTCTTCATCACGCCTGCGAGTGCCTCCGCGAGGACGGTTGCACCCAGATCCTTGCCACCTTCATCACGGACACGATTGAGAACCTCCAGTCGCGCATGAGCACGCTTGCCACCCTTCGTGAGCGCGATCCACTCGCCAAGGAAATCATCGCGGGCTTCCACATTGAAGGACCCTTCATCAACCCTGAGAAGGGCTACGTCGGCGCTCATCCGCCGCACTGCGTGAAGCCTGCCACCGTCGAAGATGCGAAGCGCCTTCTGGATGCCTCGCAGGAACTGGCCAAGCTGGTCACGCTAGCTCCCGAATGTGACGAAGGATTCAAGACGAGTTCCTTCATGGCCTCGCAGGGCATTGTGGTTTCCGCAGGCCATTGCAATCCTGACCTCGATACCTTGCGCGCCTCCACCGACAATGGCGTGACGATGTTCACGCATGTGGGCAATGGCTGCCCGATGCTGATGCACAGGCACAACAACATCATTCAGCGAGCTATCTCGCTGCGTGACAAGCTCTGGCTTTGCTTCATCCCCGATGGGGTCCACATCGATTTCTTCACGCTGCAAAACTACCTCCGTGCCGCAGGCGTGGACCGCTCGATCTTCGTCACCGATGCGATCTCCGCCTCCCGCCTCGGCCCAGGCAAGTTCACCCTCGCAGGATGGGACATCGTGATCGGCGATGACCTCGTCGCCCGTTCCCCGGATGGCTCGCATTTCGTGGGCTCAACGGTCACGGTTCCCCGCATCAAAGCGAATGCTCGTGATAACCTCGGACTTTCCGACGCCGACCTCACCACCCTCATCGACACCAATCCGCGCAAGGCCATGGGGTTGTAGAGTTCCGCATTGCCGAACCTCAGGCCGTTGATACCATCGCGCTGCCTTGGCCTCGATCCTCAAATCTCTCAGCCTCATCGCCGACGCGACGCGCGTGCGGATTCTCTTGTTGTTAAGGGAGGAAGAGCTGTCCGTGGCCGAGTTGCAGGAAATCCTGGCCCTGCCGCAATCGAACATCTCGGCGCAGCTCGCCAAGCTCAAGGGTGCCGGGTTGGTCACAGATCGACGTTCGGGAAAGAATCGTCTCTACCGCCTGCCTGACGTGCCCGCACGCGAGCGCGAGAGCCACGAGCGATTCCTCAGCATCGTCGAGGCCGCAGGAGCCGAGATTCGCGAGGTGAAGCGAGACACCACGGCGCTGCGCGTGGTGCGCAAGAAGCGCGCGAATGTGGCCCAGGCCTACTTTGATGCGCTGGCCGGAAAGTTTGGCCGTCACTACATCCCCGGCCGTTCATGGAAGGGACTCGCCGAGACCTTGCTCAAGCTGATGCCCCCGATGGTCATCGCGGACCTGGGCGCAGGCGAAGGCACCTTGTCACAACTCCTTGCCCAACGGGCCAAGCAAGTCATCGCCGTCGATAGCTCCGAGAAGATGGTGGCCTACGGTGCTGACCTGGCGAAGCAGCATGGGTTCACAAATCTGGAGTTTCGCCTCGGCGACTTGGAGGCTCCTCCCATTGAGGCCGAAAGCGTGGACCTGGTTCTTTTCAGCCAGGCTCTGCACCATGCCCAGCAACCAGCCAAGGCCATCGCCGCCGCGTTTGGCCTGCTCAAAGAAGGCGGACGCATCGTGCTGCTCGATTTGCTGAAGCATGGATTTGAGAAGGCACGCGTGCTCTATGCCGATGTTTGGCTGGGCTTCAGCGAAGTCGAAATGATCGAGATGCTCGAAGCCGCAGGCTTCAAGAACGTGGAGACCAAGATCGTCCATCGCGAGCAGAAGAGTCCGCACTTCCAGACGATGCTCGCGCTCGGCGAAAAGTAGTCCGCGGGAGCAGTGGACCCACTGACAGCGGTTTTTGAACACTTGCGCTCGCACGCGAGCAAGACCAAAGGGCTCGCATCGTAAGATCACGCTTCTCATGCGCCTCGCCCTGCTCCTCACCCTCGCTGCCTCCGTTCTTCATGCTGAAAACTGGCCTCAATGGCGTGGCCCTCGGCTGGATGGCACCAGCTTGGACACCGGCTTCCCGAAGAAGATCGATGCGACGAATGTCGTGTGGCGCACCGAGCTGCCAGGAGAAGGCCACGCCTCGCCCATTGTGTGGAATGACCGCGTTTTCGTCGTCGCCAGCCTTGCGGAGACCGAGGAGCGTGTTCTCATCGCCCTCGATCGCGCATCGGGCAAGATCGTCTGGCAGCAGGCCGTGGTGAAGTCGCCGCTTGAGTCCATTCATCGTCTGAACAGCCGAGCCTCCAGCACACCAGCGACCGATGGCGAACGCATCTACACCGCCTTCCTCGACCAGACCGAAACCGATGCCACACGCGCGGCGAACGCCGTTCATCCTCCTGGCAAAGGCGAGGTGAACAAGGGCACCGTCGTGGTGTCAGCGCACGACTTCAGCGGCAAGCAGCTCTGGCAGGTGCGGCCCGGTCTTTTCTCCAGCAAGCATGGCTTCTGCTCCTCACCGATTCTGTTCAAGGACAAGGTGATCGTGAACTGCGACCATGATGGCGATGGCTACATCGTGGCCTTTGCTCGCGACACCGGCAAGGAGCTGTGGCGCATTACCCGGCCTAACAACACGCGCAGTTACTGCGTGCCGATCATTCGTGACCTCGCGGGCAAAACGCAGATGGTGCTCAGCGGCACCAAGTGCATCACCAGTTATGATCCGAACGATGGCAAGCTGATCTGGATGATCGACGGCCCCACCGAGCAGTATGTGGCCTCGCTGGTGCATAGCGAGAGGACCGGCTGGCTCTACATGACCGGCGGCTTTCCCGATCATCACCTCATGGCCATTCGGCCCGATGGCACGGGAAACGTGACCGACACCCATGTGCAATGGCATACGAACAAGGGCGTGGCCTACGTCCCCTCGCCCATCGTTGCGGGCGATCATTTCCTCATCGTCAGCGACAGCGGTATCGGCCACTGCTTTGACGCGAAGACGGGCGACATCCTCTGGGAGGAACGCATGAAGGAACATCATGCCTCGCTCGCAAGTGCGGAAGGGCTGGTCTATTTCATCAATGACTTCGGCACGCTGCGCACGGTGAAGCCAGGTGCCAAGTATGAATGCGTGGCCGAGAGCGAGATCGGTGAGAAGGTGTTTGCCTCACCCGCTCTCAGCGATGGTCAGCTTTTCATTCGTGGTGAGAAGACGCTGATGTGCGTGAAGTGATCGGAGTCACTTCGCCTCGCTAGAGGTGAGAAAGGCGAGCAGATCACGCAGTTCACGATCCGTCATCGTAGCCACCAGACCTGGAGGCATGAGGGAGGTCTTCAGTTCGGTGCGCTGCACGATGTCCGTTTTCTGGAAAGTGCGTTCCTTGCCGGTGAGATCACGAAACACTTCCGTGCTCGATGAGCGCAGGAGGATGCCCATGAAATCGCTGCCGTCCTTGAGCTTCAGTTGCGTAGGATAGAATTGCGGAGCCACCTCGCGCTGCGGTTCCAAGATGGATCGCAAGATCGCTTCACGATCCCCTTGTCGTGCCACGAGGCTCAAGTCAGGCCCCACCACATTGCCACGCCCGCCGTGACGATGGCAGCCTGCGCACAAGGCGACCTTCGAGTGGAAGAATATCCGTCGTCCCGCCTCGGTATCAGCCTTGCCTGGCAAAGCATCCAATCGCTTCAGCCAGGCGGCGAGATCGGTGAACTCAGGTCGTCCAGCTTCGGGCGAGAAGGCGTGAGCCGCATCGGCGAAGCGAAGTGCCCGATGCGCTTCGTCACGCAGCGCTGGATCTTTGGCTTCCTTCTCCAATGACGCGAGCACGGAGAGATGAGCGGGATGGGTGGAGGTCGCAAGTCCGGCGGCGGCTTCGGCTCGGAGTTGAGCAGCCTTCGATTCGTCAGCCGCGATCTCGGCGAGCACGGCTCGTGCATCGTCGGCTTGGCGGGCTGACAGCGTGCGCACCACTTCGAGGGCGAGCACCTCGTCACCTTTCGTCATCAGGTCCTTGAGCAGAGCGACCGTGAGTTGCTTGTGCGTGGCGGGCGCGAGGCGCAAGGCATAGCCTTTAAGCCGCGCGGGAGTGTTCGGGTTCGTGATGCGTTCGACGAGCACATCGGGATTCGTCACGCCTGCGCCAGGTTCGCCGCGAAGCGTGTTCCATGTGGCGAGCACCGCTTCGAAGAGGCGGTAGTCGAGCGAGGGATCGCTGAGCAAGGCCTCGACCTGCGGCATGAAGTTCGTCAGCACCGCATCGGCGATCCACCGCAGGCTCTCGAAACGCAGCTCGGGATCGGCGTCGTTGAGGAAGGCACGCGGCCATTGCTCGTCGTTCATGTTATTGCGCCGCATCGCAACGAAGGCCCAGACACGATCATCCTTCGGCAAGCTCTTCACCTTGTCCACGGTCCATGGCTCGCGAGCCAAGGCGGTGAGTGCTGCATCGGAGAGATACTTGTCAGTTCCTCGGGCGAGTTCGAGCAGGCGCTCGGTGCCCAGTTTGGCCTGGCCCTCGCGAAGTTCCTTGGCCAGCTTCGCCTCTGCCGTCAGCAGGTCAGGTGCCGACTTCATCCATGGAGCCGCCGCCTTGTCGATCTCCAGCTTCCACAAACGGCCACGACCGTGGATCGGATACGAGCTAAACACCCAGTCATTGAAGTAGAAGGCACCATCGGGTGCCATCGCCATGCAGGTGGGACGGAAGAAGTCGCTGCCTTTGATGAGCGGAATTCGCTCGGAAGTATAGCCCGCTCCCTTTCGCGTGAGCGGGAAGTAGTCGATGGAGTGATCGCTCCACGAAGGGATCATCACACCGCCGCCCAGTTCCACCACTGCGCAGGGACCCTCACCACTCGGATGCACCATGCCGAGCGTGCCGCGCAGTTCGCCATTCCATGCGACAAAGGGATGCACAGGCGCACTGCCATAGACCCACTGAAAGCCGTAGTCGGCGCCTTCGACCACATTGAGCAGACGACACGGCGGACGGCTGCCCGGATCATTCTCAGCGGCAAAGATCTCGCCATCGGCCCGCACCATCAGACCGAAGGGATTCCAGAAGCCGCGGGCAATGCGACGCATCTGCTTGCCCTCAGCTGTGCAACGAAACACACCACCTTCACCACGACCGCTAACCTTGGATCCATCGCGAGCGGTGAGCGTCCAGTCCTTGCCGAAGTTCTCCCCCAGCGAGAAGACCAGCCCGCCATCGGGATGCCAGGCCATACCGCTGAGTCCATTGTGCGGATAGTCGGCCACAGTATCGAGCGAGGCGAGGCTCTCTTCGAGGTCCCCCACCCCGTCACTATTCGTGTCCTTCACGCGCAGCACGCGATCACGCTCGGCGAGATAGATCCAGCCATCGGGTCCTACTTCCACATGCATGGTGGCATCTGTCTTGTTGTAGAAGACCCGTCGGTTCTTTCCGTTCGCATCAAAGACTACCACTTCATCGTGCTCGGGACCGGCATAGCCTTCGGGGCGAAAGTGCGTGTGGCACGAGATCGAGTAGATGTTGCCTTTCTCATCCACATCAATCCCCGTGGGCGTGACGACCTGCGGGTGCTCTGCCACAATCGTGAGTTTCACGCCCGGCTGCAGGAGCTGAATTTCAGGAGGCAGCTGCGCTGGAACCTCCGGTGCCTTGGGCGGAGCGACTGGCGTGGCAGCCATGGCTGCGAGAGGCACGAGGAGGGAGGCGAGCAGATGTTTCATGATGAACGTGCCACCTCTACGAACCGACGGGGCGCGGTCCATCGTTGGGCAAGAAATTCATCTCCATGAAGTGGCCGAGGCAGTCCGAACATCCACGATCCACGGACCTCTATCCGCCTTCATCGACAGACGCAGCATTCCATCGCGTTTCGGCAGACGCGCGGCCAGTGAGGCGTGCTCGTTCACGAAAACCTCCATGATGTCATCATCGACGAAGAGTTGAACGCGGACGGGTCTGTCCGCCTCCAGCTGCAGGGTTCGCTCGCTCCAGCACTCACCCTTTGCGTCGAGGATGCGCAGGGCTGCACGCTGGATCACCACTTCGCCCAAAGGATCGCAACGCACGCGCAGTTCACCACCAGCTTCTGGCCAGCCGAACGAGAACTCCGCAACCAAATGTCGCCACGAGCCTTCGATCAACGTCCGCTCGGGAGAGACGCGGACCGCAGCAGTATTGGTCCAAGAAAGACCGCCCAATGATTTCATCAGCTTCGATGCGAGGCGCGTGCCCAGCAGCCCATCCCCCATCTCCACCACCTCACGAGGTAAGGCGAGGTGTCCGCCCCAGGTTTGCTTCCCAGGTCTCGCGGGATGAAGCGGAATCCAGCCAAACAACACGGGCACCGCGCCATCGAACGCCATCTGGGCAGCGCACAGGTCCTTGCCATCCAACTCGCCCGCAGGCTGCGCCTTCCACGGCCCCATGGGCGACTCAGCCGACCAATACAAAGGCCGCCCTACGGCTCGATCATAGATGCTCGCCAGCACATACCAGCGCCCCGCGAGCGCAAACATCTGCGGGCACTCAGGCTCACCGATGTTCCCTGGATGAATGATCGGTCCATGGTCCTTCCATTGCTTCAAATCGGCCGACGTAGCGAGGCTAATGGCCCCGCCTTGCTCCTTGGACTTGCCTTTCATCCAGGTCGTCATCACACAGCCGTATTGATTCAGCTCAGGAATCCAGACCACACAGGGATCACGCCGTCGCTCATAGTAGTCGGCAGGCGGAACATGCAGCGCTTGCGGCGCACATGACCAGGTCAGCAAGTCGGTGCTCTCCGAGCTGGCCATCCGTCCCTTCGCATGGCCGTAGAAGCTGCGATACACGCTGGCCTTGTCATCACGAAACACCCCGAGCACAAAGTAGGGCGACATCCAATCGCCAGGCTTCACCGTTGCATGAGCGATAGCCTGCGGAGTCCAGTTCAGCCAGTCGTTGGAGCGCACCAGCATCGAGTCATAGGTGCCGGGCTTCAGATAGTAGAGAAAGCATTCCCCTTGATGAATGAAAGGATGCACGTCGCCCAACGCATGGTCTTCAGGCTTGAAGTGGAAGGCGGGCTCGGATGCCAGCCCCATCGAACTGAGGCAGGCGGCGACAAGCACTCGCTGAAGCCATGAGTTCATGACTTTGCCAAGGTCTCGCGCACCTTCTTCGTCAACGAGGCGACCACGAGTTGATAGGAGTGCTCGATCAGTTCACGAATTAGCTTGGTGGGCACACGACCACCGATGGTGATCGTGTTCCAATGCTTCTTGTTGAGGTGGTAGCCGGGCACAATGTCTTCGTAGCGGTCGCGCAGATCGAGTGAGCGCTCAGGATCGCACTTCAAGGCCACGCGGTGAGGCACCTCATCGGGAACAGCGATCGCAAAGAGCTTGCCACCCACCTTGTAAACCAATACCTCCGGCCCGAAAGGAGTCGTCTCTTCAACGGCTGGCAAGCTCAGGCAGTGGGCGCAGAAGTCGGCGAGAATCATCCCGTGATCAAAGCGATGGACTCGGCTGATGTCGAGCCACAGTTGTCGTTCGCCATCCGTGCAAACGCCTGACACAAATCGCGCGTCTCCACGTTTGAGTGGCCTGCTCCGCTCGCCATCCTCGCCACGTTCTCCGCCTCGCACATGAAGTTTCTCCTCACGCTATCACTCGCATTCAGTCTCACCGCCTCCTTCGCGGCACCGCGGCCCAACATCCTCTTCCTCTTAGCTGATGATCAGCGCTGGGACACGCTGAGCTGCGCGGGGCACGACATCGTGCGCACGCCGACGATTGATCGTCTCGCAGAGCAGGGAGTGCGGTTCAGCAGTGCGCATGTCACCACGGCTGTGTGCTGGGTTAGCCGCGCAGTGGTGCTTACGGGGCAGTGGGCGAGAAGTCATGCGGAGCCAAAGTCGATCCCCACGGTGAAGCCGGAGGCACTGACCACGATGTTCCCCGAGGTGCTGCGAGGCGCGGGCTATCGCACCGGGCACATCGGCAAGTGGCACATGATCGCGCCGCCTGGCTTCAAGCCCGAGGAACACTACGATGTGTATGAAGCAGTGACGCGGAATCCGTATTTCAAGACGATGCCCGACGGCACGAAAAAGCACGAGACCGACATCGTGTGCGACAAGGGCATCGAGTTCATCAAGTCGCAGCCCAAGGACAAACCGTTCTGTCTGAATCTCTGGTTCAATGCCGCTCATGCCGAGGACAACGATCACCGCCCGGGCATCGGCTTGTATCCGTGGCCGCAGTCCACCGATGGCATGTATGAGGATCGCAGCATCCCGCCAGCACGACTTGGTGCAGCGTCCATCTTCGACGCGCATCCGCAGTTCCTGAAGGACTCGATCAATCGCGAGCGCTGGTTCTGGGGCTACGACACGTTAGAGAAGTATGAGACCAATGTGCGTGCCTACTACCGCATGATCAGCGGCATCGACAAAGGTATCGCGCGCGTGCTTGCGGCCCTGGAAGCGGCCGGGCTGGCGGACAACACGGTCATCGTTTACTCAGCCGACAACGGCTACTACCTCGGCGATCGCGGCTTTCAGGGAAAATGGTCGCACTACGAGGAGTCGCTGCGCGTGCCGATGGTCATCTATGACCCGCGCGTGGCGAAGGAGAAGCGCGGACGTGTGGTCGATGACCTCGTGCTCAATGTCGATCTGCCCGCGACGATGCTCGACTACGCAGGCGTGCAGAAGCCTGCGCGTTACGAGGGGCGCAGTCTGCGCGAGTTCGTTGATGGCCAGAGCGTCACGGACTGGCGCACGTTCTTCTTCTGCGAGCACCTTGACCTCGCGCCCACGCTGACGTGGGAAGGCATCCGCGATCAGCGATATGTGTATGCGCGCTACTTCGATCAAAAGCCCGCATACGAGTTCCTGCACGACCTCGAAGCCGATCGCGATGAGTTGAAGAATTTTGCTTCTGATCCCGCGCACGCCGACGCCTTGCAGAAGATGCGCGTCTTGTGCGATGCCGAGATGAACAAGCGCGGCGGTGCCTTGCTGCCCATGGATCAACGTGGTTCTCGTAAGGCCAAGGGCAAAGGCAAGGGAAAGGCCAAAGGGGAATAGACATCACGCTGACAAAATTATGAAGAAGAACGAACACGCTGTTACTCGTCGTCACGCTCTCAAGCTCACTGCCGCCAGTCTGGGCGCGCTGGTGGTCAAACCGCAGACGCTGCCCGCTGCGGATGCTGTGCAGCCCTTTGGTGCTGAATTTCCCAACCTGGATTCATTGGCCACCGGCGAGTGGTGGACAAAGGGCTCCATGGCTGCCCAGCCGAAGGCCGGAGCCAAAGGAAAGGGCAAGGGCAAAGGGAAAGGCGGTGGCCAGCCTGCGCCGCCCTCAATGGATGTGCCGCGTGATCAGGTGGTGGCGTTTGCCGTTTACACGCAGCAGAACGGTGTGCTGAAGATGACAGCTCAACTCTTCCCTCTGAAGCCTGGCGAAGTGCGCGAGGCACGCCTGGAGTTGAAACGCGAGGGCCAGTGGCAGGAGATCGCGAAGAGCGAGGTCTTGTATCCAGGCTGGGATGCGCACTTCCGCATCGAGAAGTGGGATGCGACAAAGGACGTGCCGTATCGGGTTCGGCATGGCGAGAAGGCGATTTTTGACGGGCTCATTCGTCGCGATCCCATCGACAAGGAGGAGATCGTGATCGCCAACATGTCGTGCAACTCCAGCCGCACGACGGGGCTGCGTCCCGAGATCATCGACAACCTCCGCGCCCAGAATCCTGACGTGCTCTTCTTTGCCGGTGATCAGACCTATCGTCACACGGAGCACACGGCGGGCTGGATCGAGTTTGGTCTTCAGTTCCGCGACATCATGCGCGACCGGCCAACGATCAGCATTCCCGACGACCACGATGTGGGGCATGGCAATCTGTGGGGTGAGAACGGCAAGCAGTCGAAGATCGAAGGCGACGCTGACGGCGGCTATCGTTACCCGGTTGCTTATGTGAATCAGGTGCAGCGGCAGCAGTCCTGGCATCTGCCTGATCCGGTGGACCCGGCGAACGTGGAGCGCGGCATCACGGTTTACTTCACACGCATGAATGTGGGTGGCATCGACTTCGCCATCCTGGAGGATCGCAAGTTCAAAAGCGGACCGGCTGGCAAGATACCCCAGATGGGACCACGCCCCGATCACATCAATGATCCCTCGTATGATCCGAAGACGATCGATTTGCCTGGCCTCCAGTTGTTAGGCGAACGCCAGGAGAAGTTCCTCAACGCGTGGACGCAGGACTGGACAGGCGCGGAGATGAAGGCGGTGCTCTCGCAGACCGCCTTCTGCGGTGCGGTGCACATGCATGGTGGACGCGACAGCCGGCTGCTCGCTGACCTCGATTGCAATGGCTGGCCGCAGACCCCGCGCAATCGTGCGCTGGAGATCATGCGTCGTGCCTGGGCCGTGCACCTTTGTGGCGATCAGCATCTTGCGGTTGTTGTGAAGCTGGGGATCAAGGAGTTTGGTGATGGACCCTACGGCTTCACGAGTCCCGCGCTGGTGAACACGATCTATGGCCGCTGGTGGCATCCGCTCGATGAGAAGCCGGGACCCAATCCCGTGCCCGGCAGTCCTTTGCCCTGGACCGGTGATTTCCACGATGGCCTGGGCAACAAGATCAGCATGATGGCCTACGCGAACCCTGCGGACATTCAGGACGAAAGGCAGCGCGCGGATGGCTACGGCATCGCCCGCTTCAACAAGAAAACGCGGCAGATCACCTTCGAGTGCTGGCCGCGATTCGCGCATGTGCAGGACGGCACGCGCGCTCAGTTCCCTGGCTGGCCGATCACCGTCGAGATGGATGCCAACGATGGCCGCAAGGTGGCGGGACATCTGCCAACGCTCGTGTTCAAAGACGTGGCGAATCCGGTGGTGCAAGTGATCGAAGACAGCAGCGGCGAAGTCCTCTACACCGTGCGTGTGCAAGGCGACCGCTTCCAGCCACGGGTCTATTCATTGGGCACCCACACGATCAAGGTGGGACACGACAAACCCGACGCACAAACTTTGAAAGCGGAGGCCAAACCCAAGGCCGAGGCAGGTGAACTCAAGGTGTCGATTTGAATCATGAAAGCATTCGCACTCACGATCGCGGCGACTTCTCCATTCACGGCAACCCGCATGACATCGCGCCACAGATCGACAAGTTCGGACGCGAGAGCTTGCGCTTTGATCACATCTTTGTGAACCCTTTCTGCGCTCCGAATAACCAATCCGCCACCATGACTGGCACCGAAGTCATGGACCTCAAGCATCTCCAACTCCGCCGCCTCTAAACTCATGCTGCCTCACTCCGAACTCCTCCAACTCAAGCGCTGGAACACTCCCACCATCTACAATGGCTGGGAACAGATCACCAAGCGCGATCCGGCCGCCGACGCCTTCAACAACGAAGAGACACGCGACTTCATGCCGCAGATGGGCCCCATTGTGGGCTACGCGGTGACCATCGTGATCGAGCCGAGCAATAAGTCGCATCGCGCAGCGAATCCGAACGCCGGTGACGAGTATCGTCGTTACATCGCCGGCGTGCCGGGGCCGAAAATTGTCATCGTGCAGGACCTCGACAAGCCGCGCGTCATCGGCTCGTTCTGGGGCGAAGTGAACAGCAACATCCACCGCGCGCTCGGCTGCGTGGGCACCATCACTGACGGTGCGATCCGCGATGTCGATGAGATGACCAACGCGGGCTTCAAAGCGCTCGCTCGTCGCCTCTGCGTAGGTCACGCGCATGTGCATCCGGTGAGCTGGAACTGCGAGGTGGAAGTCTTTGGCACCAAGATCAAGCCCGGTGATCTCATCCACGCGGATAAGCACGGGTTCATCGTCATCAACCCCGATGAGGCACCGAACCTGCTCGACGCTGCCCGCTTCATGGACGCTAACGAATGCAACACTGTCATCCCCGCCGCCCGGAGCAGCGCAGGGCTGAGCACCGATCAAGTGCTCGCCAATCTCGGCAGTTCGATTGGCGAGTTCAGCAAGAACGTGAAAACAAAGTTCACGCGGGAAGGCGAGTGGTGAGCGTTTCGCGCCGATTCACTTGCCACTTCCGGTGCTCACGCTCGTCATCGTGCCGACGCCAGTGCCAATGAAGCTGTGGCCATCCTGGCCGACCAGGCCTGCATTGTCCTGGTTAAGAATCGATGCCCCATCCCCCCCAATCAGGGAGGCCCCATCGCCTCCGATCAAAGCGTTGCCATTGTGGCTGAGCACTGCCGAGCCCGATTGGCCGATCACGCCCGCACCGTCGTTCGCTGGCACCTCGGCTGCGCCGTTCTTCCCAATCAGCCCTGTGGCCCCCGGTGCCACCATCTGGCCGCCCTCGCCAGTCGTGGCGTTGCCTCCACCGCCCGCGACGATGCTGTGGCCATCCTGGCCGACGAGTTTCGCATCGGTGAGGACCTGGTTGATATCGATCGCCAAAGCACCTGGCAGCATCAGCTTGGGCGCTTTGGCTCCGTTCACCCCGGCAGCCGCGAAGTTACTGCCGCCTGATCTCACGAGGTTGTTACCACCGCCGATGATGATGTTCGCGACTTTCGAGGCGAGCACGTTGAGGCCAGGAGTGCCGAGGTCGGTGAGCACTTGGTTGGCCGCCGTCACACCCGTGTAGCCAGGGATGTTGACAAGAGACACCGCGCCGCTGGTGCCGAAGCCACAGGTGATGCGCATCATCGGGTCGTTCACCAGCGTGCGAAGCACCAGTGTTCCTCCTGCGGCGTCGACGACATGGTCTGGCGGACCGATGAGCATGACGCGATCATTCGGCAGGGGAATGAGATTCACGCCGTTGAGGAACTGCAGCACGTCCGCGCCGCCAATGCTGATGGCGCAGGTGTTTTCATCAAGCACGAGCGTCTTGGTGATCTCCTTCTCGACGCCGCGGTTGTGCTTGAACTTCACACCTTGCAGATGCCGCTGCAGGATCTCAGCGAGCTGACCGTCCACATCGCCTTCACGCACGACAATAGCGGACGCGCCCGCATACTTGGGCATGGCGTTGACGGGTTTGAAGTAGCAGGTCTTGTCGATGATCGCGTTGCCCGTGAAGCTCTCCAGCACGCGCAACTTAAGCTGCACTGCGCCGCCGATGTTCCCATACAACGGCATGTTCCATTTGATGACCGTGCCTGCTGGCTTCGGTGTGCTCCAGCGCACTTCCTGGAAGGTGTCTGTTTGACTGCCTGCCGGGTAAAGGGTGCCCGCAGGCGTGATGGTGCTGTATTTGCCGCCAAACTCGTAGGGCGTGCCAAAGTTCGGTTTGATAACGCAGTTGTAGTAGAAGTTCGTCGCGCTGATCGCCTCGCAACCCACTGGCACAGTGATGCCGAGATCGCCTGCTCCCATGTCCACGGAACTCAGGCCGCCCATAAAGATGGTGTAGGTGAAGATGTCACCACGCTTCACGGATACCGGAGCGCATCGGCCCACGAAGCACTTGCTGTCCTTGTCCGCATCGGAGCGGGAGTCGATGTGGATGAAGGACTTCACCGGTGGGATCGCCTTGTCCGGCAAGCGTTGCAGTTTGGTGCCGGTGGTAGCGTTAGCGGTGATGTCTATCGGCGCTCCCCCTACTCGCTCGGCGAGCTTGAGCGTAGTGGTCGATGTGGTGGAATGAACGACATAGGGTGTGCCAGTGGTCAAGCCCGTGCCGCCATTCAGGACCGTGAACTGCACCCAATTCCCGGCCAGGCATCCATGCGGCGTCGCCGTGGTTACCACGTCCGTCGTGGCATCAGCAGTCGAATTGTAGATCACACCACCGCCACCGCCATAGAACCCAGAGAGGTTTACCTCAATGTCTGCGCCAGCCACCGTGACGCCGTTCTTGAGCAGCGTGGCCTTGTAGAGCGGGTCGTAGATGATGTGTGCGGTTGGCCAGGCAAAGGGAATGTCATCAAGTGGGAAGGTAACTTTGATCCTGCCGTCCGCTTGGCGGATGGCGCTGACGTAGCCGCTGCCTTCGACGACTGCGCCCGCGTTCAATGTCTTGAGCTTAACGTTGTTCTCGCTGTTGACGTAAGAGTCGTCGGTCTTGTAGCCCTTCGGCAGCAGGAAGCTCATTTTCACATTCGACAAGGGTGGCAACGGAGCCGCACCTGCATCGCCGCGCACATCGTAGGGCATGGTGATCATGATGCTGTCTTCGTCATCCTCGCTGACGGTCGGGGGCGGTGCGATGCCGTTGGCAGCAGGCGCAGGAGGAGGCGATGCGGAGTAGGCCATGCCATGGCCGCTCTTCCAGCCATCCTTGATTGGCAGCACGAAACCCACCTTGGGTGTGAGCTTCACATGCACGGCCTCGGGACTGCCATCGACGGGGAAGTGCAGTTGGTCCGCCGTGAGATGATAACCCGCCTTCGCCGTGTAGATGAGGCCGGAGTTGGTGCCGCTTTTGCCTCCGCACAGGCTGCTGATGATGGTGCCCGCAGCAAGCGCATCCGCAGCTACGCATTGATAAATGAACGAGCCCCCCTCTCCGATCGCGAGGTCGCCGCCGTAGAGATCAAAGCTGCGCACCTTCGTGGTGTTCGCGACCACATTCATGTCGAGTTCCTTGCCTGCGGCATCATAGAAGTGCGAGAACGGATAGCTGCCCATCAACACCCGGTTTTTAGCCAGGAAGCCAACGAAGGTCATGCCCGTGGGGATCACGTCCTTCACACGCACGTTCGTAGCCGTCGCGCCGCCGGTGTTGAAGTAATGCAAGGCGTAGCTGCAGACCGCATCGTTGAGCACGGTGCTGTCGTTCTCGACATACCAGAGCCAGTCATTACGCTTCACATTCGGTGCCACATCAGCGGTGGCTTGGTCAGTGGGCAGCAGGGCATATTTGTCGGCAAGCGCTTCATTGCGCGGTCCCAGCACATGCTTCACGATCTGCAGCTTAGGCTTGGGCAAGGGATTGCTGGTGCTGATGGCGATATTGACCGGAGGTGCTTTGCCGGTGGCAGAATTCATCCAATAAGGATCGGCATTGGCGGGTGCCGCCAGCGTGGGACTGATGGGCACGAAGGCGAAGATGCGCTTCCCGGTGTTTGCCGTGCCAACGAAGTTGTAGTTGGTATTGTCCATCGTCAGCGTCCTGAGCAGCGCCTTGCTGAAGTATTCCTGGCCGATGTCCGTGGCGACTGTGACGGAGTAGCGCACCGTCTTCATCATCCCTGGATCGACCTGACCCAAATCCCACACGAGCAACTGGTCCTTGAGAATGTAGGCGGGCTTGGAGGTCGCCGAGAGTTCATGGGGGAGTTGCGCAGTGCCGAGGAAGTCGCCACTTCGGAAGGGGACGTCATCACTGGTGCCGAGGATCGTATCAGGCCCCGGCCCAGCCGCCGTGCCAGATCCATCATCGGCGAGCGCACTTTTCAATTTGGTGCCGTAGGGTATGCGACTGATCACCTTGCCGGTGGTGACCTTGTTAATGCCCCAGTTCTTTGCCTGGAGCTCATACGTGATCGTTTCGCCAGGCCTGATGGTGGCGAGGTTGGCAGGCACCGTTTTCAAGTCAATTTCAAGCGCTGGCCGACACAGGAAGGTGTAGGTGCCGGGATTCACGATTGCCCGCCCTGGCACCTGCACGGTGGTGGCGCTCTGCGTCACATTGACATAGTCCGCCGCACGGCACTCCACATCGAGCCGCGCATCCGTGTTGGTAGAGAGTGTGTTGAGCGTGCCATCAGGATTGTAGGTGCTTCCAGGGAAGTTGGTGATGGTGAAGTCGATGCGTGACTTGTTGGTTGGAACCACATAGGTCATGCCTGGAATTGTGCTTACCGGACCATCGAAGATCGTGCTCACTGGCACGGGAATACCCAGCTTCACATTCAGCTGAGCATTGGCACTTCGATTGACCAGCTTCGGACGATAGCGAATGATCTCGCCAAAGTGAACTTGTGTCCCCTTGAGCGGCTCACCAGCACTTTGATCGCGCGGACTGAACTCGGAATACACGCTATACCACTCCACGTCGATGGCAGGCTTGATGGTGGTTTTCACCGCCGCGAGGGTGCGCTTTGATCCACTGGGGCGCTGCGCAGTCATGGTGCTGTTGGTGATCAGGCTGTTGTCTGCGCCGCGTGCTTCCACATTGACGAACACATCCTGATAGGACTCCGGCGCGAGTGAAGTGACAGTGATGTCGATCCGCGTCTTCGCCGTGTTCACCACCTGCGTGGTGCCAGGCACCGGCGATACCGGTCCATCAAAGATGCTGCCCACTGGCATGTTCATGCCGATGACGGTGTTAGTAATGGCGGTCTTGCCACGGTTGGTCAGCCTCATGCGATAGGTGATGAACTCGCCGTAGTGAACGATCGTCGCGGCAGGATCGCTGGTGGAGTTTGCGCTGAGCAACGCAAAGGTAATCGGCTCATCCACCGTCACCTTCGGCATGTAAGAAGACACGTTGGTGGTGCCATACTTGATGTTGTTCTTCGGCTGGATGATCGAGGCGACGAGCGCCGTGGATTTCACGCGTGCGGTGAATTGCTTCGTGAGCGATGTGTTGGCTGGCACCGTCTCGGTCCAGCGCACGTAGTTGGATGTGGACGACGCGACGACCGTGCCGCCCCCAAGGTCTTCCGGCGTTACCGCCGGGGGCAGCAATGAATCAATGACTGCATTCGTCAACGGGCTCGCGGTGTTGTTGATGATCGTGAGCGTGTAGGTAATGAGCGAGGTCGGGAAAGCGGTGTAAACGGGAATGCCGTTCGGTCCGTCCGTGCCATCGGGATCTGTGTCCACGGTGGTCGCGCCGATGATGGCGACGGGCGCGGTGCTGCTGGTCTCGCTGCCGGTGTTGAAAATCCACACGAGGCCCGGCGAGTCGTTGTGCGCGACGATGATGCTGCTGGCCTTGTTCAACGCCCAGCGCGCGGCGGCGAGGCGGTGCGGGTTCAGTGAGTTCGTGGGCACCGCGACCTCCTGCAAATCGAAGCTCGTGAGCTGGTTCGTGGCATTCAGCGTGGACTTCACTTGATAAGCGCGCACCCCGCCCGCATCGCCCGTGCCGGGCTCAAACTGGCTGGTGAGCACGACCTCAGGGAAGCGGTCGCGATTGAGATCCTGCAACAACACGTCCGATGGAGCGTCCAGATCATTGGTCTGCCAGTTTGCTGGGTTGCTAGGATCGCCACCGAGGAATTTCCACAAACTCGCTGGCGCACCTTGACTGACCGTGTTGCCGCTAACCAGTGGAGGGGCAGTCAGAGCCAGCCGGGCAGATTCGCTCGCGACGATAAAGTCGCTCGCGGAGCTCTGACCCAGCAACATCGTGCCGCTGGCGTGGAAAGGCACGCGCCCGCGGCTGTCGAGCAACTGCCAAAACTGATGCATGCGGACGTCGTTGGAGTCGTTCCCATTCGTGCTGCCCAACCAGTTCACCATGACGATCGCATCTGCGCGGCCATCACCCGTGACATCTCCGACGGCGAGAGACTTCGGAACCAGCGCGCCGAAGTTGCCCCCCGTCTGTGTAGCGATGGGACGATCCGCAGCGTTCGTCCGATCCTCTCCCATGAGAATGCCGGTGCCGTCGTTCTGAAACAGCAGCACGCCGGACTGCCCAGGATCGATCATCACCACATCCGCGAAGCCATCCCCCGTGACATCCCCCACCGCCACACGACCAGCGGTCGATGCCGAGGGAGCGGGACACTTGTTGCCGGAGAGGAAGGTGAATTGGGAGTTGTTGTCTAGCCACGCCATGATCGTCTCGTTGCTGCCGTTCACACCGGAGAGAAGGATCTCCGGTTTGCCTTCGCCCGTGATGTCGCCGAAGGCCACGCCCGTGATCGTGCTCAGCGTCGTGCCATTGAGCGCACCGGCATTGACTGTCACTTCGGTGAACGCGAGCTGATTGCTTCCATTGAGCCCGTCGTTGTGATACAAGCGCAAAGCACCGCTCACGATCATCGCCAAATCAAGCCGGCCATCCTTGTCATAGTCCGCCGCCGCACTGTCCTCAATGGTGTTTGCCGTGAGGGTCAGCAGCGTCTGATCGACCAGCGGAAACGGAGCGGCTGAAGGCTGAAGTTTCGCAGTCACGACACCTGTGGTGCGATCCACTTGCAGCAGATCTGTAAAGCCCTGCCCATCCAGATTGCCCGAGAACAAGCCACGGCAATCCAGCGCCGCCGAACCCACCGTGGTCGGCGAACCAAGTTTCACATCCGTGTCCGGGGCGGTGCTGTATGGAAACGGCGATTGAAACACGCGCCGCTGCACCGCCGAAGCATTCCCCGCCGCATCGCGCGCTTGCAGTTCAATCACGCAAGCCGTGCAGGTGAACCCAATCTCAAACGGCACCCCACGCTGCCAAGGCCACCAGTTCCACGGCAAGGCCGAGAGATTCGCGTTCGGGTTGTTCAGCGCCGAGCGGAACCAAATCGTGTTGTTCGTTGGCGGCGGAGTTCCGAAGGTGACCGGCAGCAGCCCAGTTTCATCTTTCGGATCGAGCAACATCTTGAAGTTCGAGCGCGTGCCCGCCTTCTCAATCCAGGTGTGCGTGATATTGAGCGTCGGTGGTGTGGTATCCACGGCGTGAACGAACGACGTCAGCACGAGAAGAGTGAGAGCGAGGTAGGATTTCATAAAGCGCGAATGAGATTGAAGTGACTTCCGCAAACCTTGGCGCGCCTCCACACGCAGAGAGGCCGCTAGACTGGAGGAGTGGCGGGTAAATGGCGAGGAAAATGATGGCAATGCCCGACATGAATAGTCATTACCGCCGGGTGCCGGGTTGTTTCAGAAGATGATCAAATTTCTTCGAGGGACGACCACTGCGAACGCACTCCTCACCGAATCCTTGCCGCCGATTCGCGCACCGAGCGGCGGTTTACTTCGGCGAGGCCGAGCCACTCTTCCTTGGTGCCGGCGCGGTATTTGTAAGCAATCCAGTTCACACCGCTCTTGGCATTTTGTAAAATGACATCCGCTCCACCCTGATCGGCCATTTCGTCGTGGGTCGCGTCCCGCCAAGTGCCTTGGATCACGCCGGTTCCGGTGTCCCACACATAGCTGCCCTTGGGGTTGATCGTTACGGTGCCAGTCTTCGCCTTCGCGAGTTCGAGCGTGGTGACGTAGTAATCGCCTACGATCGCGTGCGTGGGCAGTCCGATCTTGTTGGTCTCCCAGGTGCCGAAGAGTTCCTGCTTCGTGTTCGGCGGCCCGTAGTTGTGGGTCATTGGGCCGGTAGCATCGGAGTTGACTCCGTATCTGCCGAGCACGTTTCGATCGTTCAGCTTGTTCATGTCCGTGAACGTGGTGCCGCGCGCCTCCACCAGTTCACCGAGTTCTTTGTTCACCTACTGGAGACGCGGCGAGTCCGCGAAGGGATTGCCCGGCAGCTTCTGCGCCAGCCAGGCTTCGATGTCATCCTCGGTCAAAGGCGCGCCAGCAGAGCCGTCTGCGGGCGCATTGCTGGCCTGTGGCAGCCCAGGTTGCAGTGGCACGTTGGCGATGGCCGGTTGCGTCGGATTGGAATTCGTCATCGGCAAAGGTGGAATCGCAGGTGCATTCGCAGGCGCAGCATCGGGAGCGGCTGCGTTGCCATCCTTTACATTATCCCAGTCAAACGCCGTCTGTGATCCCACGTCGCCAGGGCGCTGCAAGATGATGGGGTGTTTGTCACCTGGAGTAGCGCCGATGTAAGTGCCGGGCTGCCATTGGCCAGTGACGCGATCCCGCCACGAGATCGTCTGACCGGGGCTAAATCCACGGGAGGTCTGTCCCATGAGCACCGGCAGGAGGCTGTAGAAAGCGAATGAGACGAGCAGGAATCGGTTCATACGCACCGTGCATTACCTGTAGGCTCCACACTGTTTCATCCCGGCTTTTATTCCGGGCCAATCACTTGTTCAGTGATTTCAGATACTCCGCGCGCCTCGCAGCAGCGCGTTCCTCAGCCTTCCGATCTTCGGCCTTACGCTCGTAGGCGGCAGCTTCGGCTTTCTGCTCTTCCTTCCGCTGGTAGTATTTCGCATCTTCAGCCTTTCGTGCGGCTTTGAGTTCCTCCTGCTTGCGATTGTAGGCTGCAGTCTCGGCTTTCTGCGCCGCCTGCTTTTCGTCGTATTTCCGCTGCTCTTCTTTGGCTGCGTCCTTGTTTGCCTGGGCCTTGGCAGCGGCGATGCGCTCATCATATTTCCGCTGCTCTGCCTTGGCGGCTTCTTTGTTCGCTTCCTGCTTCATCTGGTAGCGCTTCTCTTCTTCTTTTTGCGCCTGCTTTTTCTGCTCGTAGAGCATGGCTTCGCGTTTGGCGGCCTCCTTCTTCTCGATTTCCTTATAATACTCCCGCTTTTGCTCTTCGGCCTTCTGCGCGGCGAGGTAATACTGACGTTTCTCCTCCTCTTTCTTGCGGTTGTAGGCTTCGAGTTCCTTCTGCCCATTGTAGGTCTTGGGCTCATCGCGTGTGCCGACGATGTCCTTTTGCTTGGGCTTCTCCACATTGAGCGCCCTGGCATCTGCCTTGCGCTGTTCATCCTTCATCTCCTCGCGACGACGTTCATCCTTGATGGCCTGGGCTTTCTCATCAGCCTTGCGAGCCTCATATTGCATGGCCTGCCTCCTGGATTCATCAGCAGCGGCTTGGCGTTTGGCTTCCGCTTGGGCAGCCTCGTAGCGTGCGGCTGCCTGCTTTGCCTCCTCCTGACGTGCGTAAGCCCGCGCCTCTTCAGCTTTGATCGCAATGCGTCGGGCTTCGTCGTCGGCGTGAAGACTGGTGCTTACCAGTGCCAGCGCGACCAGAGGGAGAAAAAGCAATGGAATGGTCTTCATGGTCTCTTCGGGTGCGAGTGATTCTTCATCAAGGAACGCGCAGTCCGCTCCTGAAGGTCTGGCGTGAATTGATGACTGCAATCGTGATCCAGTCCTTCCCGTCGTCGGCAGTGTAGTCGCGGTGGACAATCCAGTCATAGCCCTGCTCTCCACCAATGAGCACCACCCCGGCTCCGCCCATCCACTTCATCTCGTCCGCCGTGGGCTCGCGCCATTTGCCGTCGATCCAGTTCTTGGTCTCGTCGTCGGCCTTCACCTTCCACAGGTATTTGCCATCCGGTTCAATGACAAGAAACCCCATTTGATTGACTGCGTTCGAGAGCGAGAAGGTGCGCGTGCTGGTCGTGGAGATATTCCATTCGCCCCAGAGCCAGGACTTGGGCTTAGGCTTGCCGTAGTTCGCCTCCACCGCATCGATCATTGACCCGATGCCGCCGACCTGGGTGAACAAGTGCCTGTCCGATAGCGTGGAGTAGCGGAAGCTCACGCCGCGTTTCTTGATCAGTTCGCGCAGTTCCAGGTTCACGGCCTCCTTCTGTGGATGCGGACCATCGGTGCCGATGCGCGCCTTGAGGATGTCGATGATCTCCTGTTTCGTCATCGGCGGCCCAGGTTCAGCATCCGTGGCCGCTGGCACGGCACCGCGAACTGGAGCGGGCATGGGCACTGAAGCCGGGTTTACTGCGGGCGACGCCGGTTGTCCGGCGGTGCGCTGATTCAGTTCCGCGATGGCCTTGGCAGCCGCAAACGCCGGCTCCACGCGCAGCGATGCGAGATCGTCGTCAGCCTCCAATCCCTTCGCATCGGCAAATCCTGTCGCCACGCTCTGCGTCAGCGCTTTGAGCGCATCGTCCGTCTTGCCCTGCAAGGCCAGCGCACACGCGAGATTGTAGTGCGGATTGGGAAGACCGGGCTGCATTGTGATCTGCGCCCGGAACATGGCTTCCATGCCAACAAAGTCTTTCCGCGCCTTGCATTCATCCGCCTTCTGCTGCAGAACCACCAGCGCCGCGCTGTTGGCATCGGGAGCGGCGTTCTGCGAGAATCCTGCCTCTGTGAAAAGCAGGCAGAGGGCAAGTCGGAGCAAGGTTGTCATGAGGGTGTGGCTTTAGATTACCCGCAGCGAAGAGGTTGTTTCAACCTGTATCACAATACCCGCACAATGAGACGGTAGCGCTGCTTATCCTCCTTTGCCGAAGGTAACTCCTCCAGAGATACTCGCGGCTTGATTGATCAAGCTGGCACCATCCTGGCCGATCAAGCTGGCACCATCCTGGCCGATCAAGCTGGCACCATCCTGACCGATCAAGCTGGCAGCATCCTGGTTGAGAATCGTGGCAGCATCTTGGTTTAGAATACTGGCAGCATCCTGGTTGAGGATCTGATTGACGTTCACGGGAGTTGGCTTGCCCGCTTCTCCGACAAAACCACCCTTGAGGGCGGCGACGGCGGCAGCCGCGGCCGCGCCGTTTTTGGCAATCAAGGCGGGGGACTTGGACGTCAGCGCCTGCACCGACTGCACGACCGTCGGAGGAATGAGCGACATCAGACCTTTCGCATCGATGCTCAGGCTACCGAAGCTGGCACCATCCTGGCCGATCAGGTGCGCGCCGTTCAGCAGGAATCCAGATCCATCGGGATTGACCGTGCTTTTTTGCTTATCGATCAGGTTGCCGCCGCCACCGGCCACGATGTTGCCTCCTCCGCCAGCCACAATGCTGGCGATGTTAGCATAGACATCATTGGCGGATATCATGCCACGACCAGGCACATCCACATGCACGAAGTTCCCGCCGCCGGCGGCCACGATATTGCCTCCCCCTGCGGCGACAATATTCGTCACACCGGAGAAGATATTCCCACCACCCGCAGCGACAATGTTACCACCGCCTGCTGCGACGATGTTGCCGCCGCCACCCGCGACGATGCCCGCGCCATGCTCGCCAACGATGCCCGCGCCATGCTCGCCAACGATGCCCGCGCCGTGCTCGCCAACGATGTTACCTCCCCCAGCCGCCACAATTCTGCCGGCCCCCAGAGGGATCAGCACGGCGTTGTTCGCTGCGATGACGATGGCATCCGTGCCTGCGAAGTTGGCCCATGAGGAATTGAATTGGATGCTCTGGATTTGCTTGATGACGCCGGTCTTGCCTGCAGAGCCTGCCGCCGCGTCCGCGAGTTGAATGCTGCCGAAGCGATCCGCAGCGAGGCGCTTGTCTTTCGTGGCCTGGTCGTCACCCGGTTGGAAGACCGTCGTGCGTCCGATCGGGGCATACAAGAGCCCCGCGCGATCACCTCCGACGCGCACATTGACACAATCAATCCTGCCGGTGAAGCCGGGGTTGATGCGCACCGTGACGAAGGCTGTCGTCGCATAGTTGGTGCCGGTGTGGAGGCCATAACCCACGATGCCATTCGTGCCGCCGTCAGCATCGCCCGGTGGTCTGTAGGTGCCACTTTCAGACCTGTCTGTGCCGATCAAAGGAATATAGGGTGTGTGACGAACATAGGTGGTGCCTTCGGGGATCGGGAATTTGATCCCGCCCGCGCCAGGGGTTTGACTGAAATTGCTGCCCCAGATCAACTGGTAGGTGATTTCGCGGGTGCCCGCCTGATCCTTCGCAGGGTCGTAGAAGGGTGCGCCCATCACTCCGATGAAGAGCTTCGAAGGTGCCAGCGAGGTGATGATCGGGTCGAGCGGCGGCGGTGGAAGCCTTGGGATGGGCGGCGGTGCGGGCACCACGCTGCTGTAAGTGAAGCTGCCATCGCGCCGCCAGTTGTTAGCACTGGTTGGAGGATTGGCAGGATCGGGGGCCAGCCTGACCGCAGCGTAGCCACCTTTGGACAGCCACTTGCCATTCACGGCTGCGTTTTTGTTCACGGTGCCGACGGAGAATACGACCGTGCCGCTCGTTGCATTGACGTTCGGCTTGTTGAGGATCAGCGCGGTTTTCACCCCATCGGTTTTCGCATCGGCAGTCAGGAAGGAGGCCCCTTTGAAAAGGTAGCCCGGGGGAATCGCGTAGCGAATCTCGACCCCTGAAGCGGGCAGGCTGCCCAAGTTCTGATACGACAAGCGGTGCCACACTTCGGCAACCTGGTCGCCATCCCAAAGCACATGGCCCTCAGGCAAGTAAACCATCTTGGCATTGGAAGACATCTCGGCCTCCAGTTGCATAGGTGCTTGCTTGGCGAGTCTTAGAGTGCGCGAGGTCAACGATCCTCCGGGCTGCACAATCCGCGTGCCGACAGGGAGCCCAGTTTTGACATTGACTCGGAAGGTCAGTGTTTTCTCGCTGCCGAGCACGCCAGCTTTCTCCAGGTAAGGCAGATTGAAGATCAGCGCGCTGCCTACCAGCGTCGGAGCCGTGGTGCCCGCAGGATTTTTGTCACCTGCAGCCAGCATCACTATCGCGGAGTTGGCGACGTAGGTGGTGTTGGCCGGGATCGGCACCAGCAGCCGGATAAACTCAGCCGTCGAACCGCCGTGGTTGCGATACGTCACGAAGTATTGAATCTGCCTGACGGTGCGAATGGGCAGCAGAGCTTTCCCAGTCGCATCTTTCAACTCAGTGCCGGTCAGGGTATCGCTGCGGTCCATGACAATGGCAACGTGATCGGTGTCCGGCAGGAATCCCGCTGCTTGGTGATCAATGTTCAGGCTCAGCGATGGTCTCCTGTCATCGGGTATGGCTGCCGCATTGATCACTAGCGGAGAGGGCAACGTGCGCGTGATCGAGTTGCGCCCGGCGCGTGTCATGCTGGCGATGGCGTTGTTGAACGAGATCGGTGTCAGCGGATTCCAGTCATACTGAATGCGGAAGGACACGCGGCAGGTCAATGCAGTGCCGGCGAGCATGTTGCCGAGATTGAAGGTCACGACCTGATTCAACAGAGCGTCTTCCTCCAGGCTGGGATTGGGCTTCCCCGTGGCGTAACCGGGGATTTGTTTTTTCGTCACCGGATCAATGGGCGCGCCCATGGTGTCACCATTGCTGGCCACAAAAGCGGATCGGTTCAAGATGGCAAGACCATCGGGCGCGCGCACCACGAGAGTCGTGCCGGTGGCGGTGTAGCTCGCGCCATTGGTCACGGTGAAGTCAATGTTCACGATGCCGCCCTGCATCAGCTCCGAATCACTGCGGATCGTGCCAGTGAGGCGCAGCGGATTGACCACGGTTGTGGTGACGGGCGCAGCCACGAGGTCCGCAGCGGACTGGCGTATGAACTTCACATCAGAGACGATGTTGGTGCCTGGAATATTGATGGCGGGGGTGGGCTTGTCCTCCGCGATCGTCGGATCCTTCACGCTCACGCGGAACTTCCGCTTCTGCCACGTATCTGTCTGACGACTCAAGGTGAAGGTGCCTATGCCAGCATCAAGGATGTTCACGGCGGTGGTCTTGTCGAGCTCCGCCAGTTTGAAGCCTGTCATAGTGGAAGACATCACCTTGTAAACGACACCCTGATACAGGCCGCCTGGCAAAGCGCCCGGCGTTGAGGTGGAGCGCAATTCCACGGTGTCTCCATCATCGAAGCCGTGATTCGCTATCGTGATGAAATCTGTGCTGGCACTTGCCGTGAAAGTGAAAGCCTGATCCACAGGATAGATGGTGCGAGCAATCGGCCAGGTGATGAGCGTGGTAGTGCCGGTCTTGGGTGTCGGTGTCGCAGCGGGAGATGAGCTGACATAAGTCGTGCCCGCAGGAATCCTCGCTTCGATCTTCGGCAGCACAGAAGGCAAAACGGCAACTCCACCCGTATTCCGGAACTGCACGAGGTAATCAATGTAGTCACCCCGGTGCGTAGTCGCGCCTGTCAGATCGCTGGTGCTCACCGCAGTGACTTTCATTTCCAACGCCGAGCCCGGCGGCAGCACGTCATACATGTCCGATGGGGCGCTATGAGCACCACCCACACCCGCCACCGAAGTATCGATGCGGAAGGCATAGCGACCAGCAGGCAGCGTGTTGACCAGCAACGTGAAGCCATACTTGCCAGTGGGAGTCATTTCACCACCGGGCACATTCTGCCAGCTGCTTTCGTCCCAGGGTGTGGCCGAATACTGGAGCCGTGCGGTCATCGGTTGATAGCCGGGCGGTTGATAGTCGGGACGAGCGCCGCTCACTGCATTCACCAGCACGGTCTTCCCAGTCATCAGCGTGCCGGTGAATTTGAAGTCAACCAGCGTGGGCGTCTGAAACGGCGAGTGGTCGATGAGTGTCACGCTCGCGACCAATCCGGTGTGATCGCCCGAGACTGCCCCATTACCACCGACGACCCAGTCCACCGTGTCACCTGCCGCCATGACGACGGTGCCGGTGAAGGACGTTCCATCGCCTTGAAAATCATTCACCACGCTGTCGAAGAGTCTGTCCGAATTACGCAACACATGCACGTCGCTGGTGGTGGGCAAATAGGCATGAGCACCCGCAAACGTGGCACTCACGGCAAAGCGTCCGCTGGAGGGTGCCGTCCAGCGCAGCACGGCATACGAGCCGTCGGGAGCGGGATTCAAGGCGAACTGCAGCGGGTTCACTTCCAGCGGACCGGAAATCAGACGCTGCGTGCTGCTTTGATTGAAGATCACCTGCGATGGTCCCATGTATGCGAGGAAGCTGCCTGCCATCTGCGCGGGCTTGGGGAACAGGCCACCCTGAGCCGGATTGCCGCCTTCCAGATAGCTCGCACTGATTGGCCCGCTTTGAATCCAGCCATACTTCCACGGCGTGTTCGGATTCGCCACGGGCGAGTAGTCGCGTGCCGGATCGGCGCGATCCTTGCCACCCGCACCGACATTGACGATGAAGCCGATCTCGGTCGCACTGAGCGCGCGATTGAAAAGCGACAGCTCATCAATGCTGCCCGCAAAAGGCGCACCCGGTGTGGCCGTTGGACTTGCCGTCGTCACATAGGCACCGATGCTTAAAACACCAGTCGTTACAGGACGCACTGGCGGCAGGCCCGCAGCGCTGGCCACCATGGTGCCATTCACATACAGCTTCCGTCCTGCCGTGTAGGATTCGGTCATGGCAACATGCGTCCATTGATTGGCCGCAATGCTGCCCGTGTCTGCCAGTTCGCTGTTCACACCTGCCATGCGCGAAAGGTAAACGAGATGACCGTCACGCAGGAAGAGCGCATACGAGATGTTGGCGTTGTTGTCGTCGCGTTTGGAAATGATCTCGCGCTCGCCCGTGGTCGAAGACGGATTGATCCACGCCTCAATCGTCAGCTCTTGCACAAGACTGATGCCCGTGGGCCGTCCTTGAATGTGATCATCCACACCATCGAAGACAAACGCGAGCCCCACCTTGCCCGGCCCATACGCATCCATGCCATTGTGCGCGGCATTCTTCATCGAGCCACGGCCGATGCCTGCGACATCCCACGCGGTGTTCTCTCCCGGCCACCACGAGACGAGATTCTGGGGCGGTTCGATCGTGTCCTGCGGCGGTGGAGCCTCAGCGACTTCCACGGTGAAGGAGCCGAAGTTCAGGTGATTGTCATACGCATCCAGCGCGCCAAGGAAGAGCCGAGTCGCACCTGTTGGCACACGGAAGACTTGCCGCACATTGTCCGGCGTCAGACCATCGCCGATGTAGAAGGGCTGGCGCAAGCCGGGTGCATAGTGCAGCGCATTGCGCGCCACATCCGTCGTGTAGTCGAGATACGCGGGAGGCGCATCACCTGAAGGCGCGCTCGCATCCACGAACACACCCACCAACGCCGTGAGCGGCGCGGTCAGTGGTGCGATGCTGTTCTCCGCTTCATGCGTGATGATGTTCGCCCCATCCGGCACCATCGCCGGACCGGAGGGACCATTGCTCGTGCCGCCTGTGACGGTGAAAACCAGATCCTTTCCGCCGGTCACAGTCACTTCCGTGGGCGAATCCGCAGGTGCGGAGTCCGTGACACGCGCTGGCGTGCCCGCAGGATGGCCAGCGAGCCACACATTTGCGTAACCGGGAACGACCGGCTGCGCGCTCTCCACTTCGACGATGGCAGCGAAGGGATCAGCGAGCGGAATGGTGGTGACCGGACTGGACTGGTCATTCCATAGTCCCGTGGAGTCTCCCCCATAGCCGTTCGCAACCATGTGAACGTAGCTTTCGACACCGCCGTAGTTGTCGGGCTGGCCTGGATACCAGCGCGGGTAATTGGGAGGCTGGGGGCTAGGGGCCTGACCACTGATCCACACATAGTTGCCTTCGCTGCCAGTTTCATAAAGACCGATCCAGAGATGACGAGCGACATTGCCCACGTTCTTGAAGGCGTTGAATACGTTCGTCTGCTCAGCCGCGTCATTGATCGTCACCAAGTGCCCGCCGCGTGCGACGGCTTCGGCTTCGCCACCCTGCCAGGTCGTCTGATTCACGAGGTAATAGGTGTGCCCACCGTAAATGAACGGGCTCGCCAGCAGCGCAGGCAGTGCGGTGATGGTCAGACTCACATTGTCCAAGGCCCAGTTCGCATTCGCCCCCGAAGCCTGTGGCGTGGTGTCTTTGAACACGAGCTTCGTCGATGTTGATGTCGCCGTAAAAGTGTAAGTCGTGCCTTGAATCCACTGGTTCTGAAGAACCGGCAAACTGCTGCTCGCCACGGCACCAAGTGAAGTCCGGCCGTTGAACGCCTCCACGCTCATCGTCTGCCCGTCGTTGCCATTGAATTGCGACTGCGCCAGCCAGTAAGTCACATCGTAAGTCGCACCCGGCACCGTATCGAAGGTCTGCGACAACGCCCCTGCATGTCCACCATTGAGCCCAAAGCCCACCATGTGCGTGCCGTCTTGCGCCACGACGCCCATGGAGTTGCCGTTCTTCAGATAGGTCATGCCCTCACTCCCCGACACTACCTCCGTGATCGTCGCATTGACGGCGATGGTATCGCTGCCGTGACCGTTGCCACCGTCTCCCACCACGAACTCCACTGTCATTCCAGCAGGCAAGGTAAACGGCAGCGTCAACGTGCCATCGGTATTCGCAGTCGTGCCACGTCCAGACACAGTGCCGTCATAAACCGAGGAGCCATTGATGAGCACATGCACATCGGCGGTGGAACTCGATCCCAGTCCAACCCAGTCTGCATGAATCGCATACGTGCGACCGCCAGGTGGTCCTCCAGCAGGCGCCGTCCAACGAATGACGCAGAAGATGACACCACCTCCCGGATGCTCAGTCAACTGGTTGGGCTGCATGATCCAGTCATCGCCCGTCAGTGCCCCGCTCGTCCCGTTGTAAAATATCCCAGGCGTGGTCGAGCCTGTGGGCGTCCAAGAATTTGTCCCATACCATGTGGATGCGTTGTCATACCGCGTCAGTGACGACGATGCGAGTGTGCTGCGATAGCCATACTGCCATGTGCTTGTTGCCGTGTTGACCGTGGCGGAGAAGTCATCTGCCGCACTGTAAACGCTGGCCCCGTTGGCCGCAGTCCAGCCGGTGATCGCCGTGGAGGGCAAAGCAAGTGTCTGCTCGGTGCCTGAAGTGATGCCCGGCTGCTCGAAGCTGCCGTTGGAGAATGGAGCGGCGGGAGCAGACAGTGCGATCATGCCTGCGGCGACGAGGAGTGAGTGAAAGGCTTTCATGGCGAGGAAGAGTTTGGCGTTTGCGTTCCTCTCACGGCCCCTTCAAAGTTGTTTCAGACAAACCTCAAAAAATGTCCAATCCCCTGCTCACCAGCCACGCCGCCTTCCCGTCCACACGGTGGACGTTGGTGAGAAGAATGCAGAAGGGCAACGAGTCGGACGCGACACAGGCGTTGAATGAACTCTGCCGCCAATACTGGTATCCGATCTATGCCTTTACTCGTCGGCATGGATTTGCACGGCACGACGCAGAGGACATCACCCAGGTCTTTTTCCACCGCATCCTGGCCAGTGAGGCCATCAAGGATGCACGCGAGGAAAAGGGCCAGCTCCGCTCGTTCATGCTCGCATTACTCAAGCGGGTCATCGCCAATCACGTTCGTCACGCGTCCGCTCAAAAGCGCGGTGGCTCGCCAGCAGCGACACTCTCCTTTGACGACGACAGTGCTGAGGACCGCTACCTTGCGGAGCCTGCGGATGTCTGCGATCCCGCCATGTTATTCGACCGCGCCTGGGCCGAGGAAGTGCTGCTCGAAGCCCGACGGAAGCTGCGTGAAGACTTCGCCCGGGGCAACAACCTCGAAGACTTCGAACGCCTGCGCGAATACCTCCCCCATGGTGACAATGCCACGCCATATTCCGAACTCGCTGCCTCCATGGGCATCTCCGAGACGGCGCTGCGCCTCCAAATCCATCGCATGAGAAAGCGCTACGCGGGCATCATCGAAGATCAGATCGCGCAAACCGTCAGCACACCCGCCGAAGCCAAAGCCGAGTTGGAGCACCTCATGAAGGTGATCGGGCGATAGCGCCCACGAATCTCTTACTTCGGGGACGCGCTGGTCCGCACCGCCACGTCGCGGAACTCCGTCATCTCAGTGACCGAAGGAGTGATGCCGAGTCGGCGAGTCGCACCTGTCCACTTGTCATCGACGCTACCCACCTCGCGACCGTTGATGCTCACGATGAACTTTTTGTTCTCGGCTCTGAGTTCAAAGGTGAACAGGTCGCCTTCCTTGAGTGCGGGCGTCAGGGGAAAATCATGGCGGCCCAGTTGATCGATGCCAGCGGGGCGGTCGCGCATCTTAACCACGAGACTCGTGCCTTTCGGCGCGATGTATGCAGTGAGAGCGAAATCTTCTTCCCCATACTTTGCACCTTCCGTGGAGCGGAGAGTCAGCGAGCCGGTGCGGTCGCCACCGGTCAAGAAGCGCATGGTGGACCGGATGCCGACGATGGCGGGATCAGCGGGTGCCAGGAACGTGCGAGCTTTGATGAACGTGGCACCATCGCGGAACTCGACATCGCGGGAATCGCCGTGGAATTCGGTGGGTTGGTTGAAAATGGGCTGCCATTGGACCTGCGCGCCTTCAGGGGAAGAGGAAGCGGTCGAAAGCTCCGCGACCTCCACCTTTTGCACGGTGCTGTTCTTCATCGGCACGATGGCGAGAGAGCATTCTCTCAACTCGGCATTCTCAGCTTCGCCGACGTGCCGACCATCGAGCCATGCACGAACGACCGTGCCCTGCACGGCGACGGTTAACTCATGCGGCTGTGTCGGATCAAAGCTGGCGGGGTGCGTGACGGGTGGCACAATGGAGTCAGACTCGCCGACTTTTTGTTTCTGGTGCTTGAACAACGTCTGATCTCGCGCCGCCAGAACGAAGGCAGATGCCGCTCCGCTTTTGAACCAAAGGCTCACCTGCGCCTGGCCAACATACCGCACACGCACAGCGCGGTCCCTTTCGCTCGGCCCCATCACCATCGTGTCGCCAATCGGCGCACCGGCTGTGCGAGTCACTCCAGCGGCATCGACAGTGTAACCGGTCTTTTTTGCGACACTCTGGCGGAGGGTGGCGGTGACGTCTTTCCAGTTCGCAGTCGTAAGCAGAGGCAGAGCAGGCACGGCCGCATCTACCTTCCCCGCGCCACTGATTTCTCGAACGGTAATCTTGTGAATTCGCACGGCGCGATCCCGCACGGCTAGGCCGAGGTGCAAGGTGTCGCGCGCTGCTTCGTTGGGCGAGCTGTCGAAGGCTTTGAAGGAATCCGAACTGTTGCCGTAGCTCACGAGCACCTCGCCATCCAGCAGACCGCGCACGCCGGTTTTGCGCACCTCAACGGTGGAGACATGGCGCTGGCCGTTGGTCAAAAACTTCGGCCTCATCGTGGTGCCGTTGGTTCGACCGCTGATGAGTTGGCCATCGATCCGGTCGAAGCCCGCTTTGCGGCCAGCCTTGAGATTTGCATCCAGCACCCATGCGAACGAATGCTGGTAGGCGGAGAGGATTTGATAAACCGCATCCTGATGGGTCTCGGGGGTGAACTCGATCTCGAAGTCATACTCCTCCGGCGGCTGGTAGGGCAGTTGAATACGCGGCGTGCCCTTGCCTGTGGTGTCTGTGGTCCCCGGCTTCACAAGGAGATCGCCGCCATCGCGGCTCCACTCGCCGGCGATCGTGTCCCGCTTTAGGTCAATGATCGCAAGGAGGTCGATGCTCTTGCCCGCCGCTGTCGTGGCGGCACTCGGTGTCTGCGGATTGGCTGACGGTAATGCGCTGGCTGCGCTCACTGCCGCAGTGGTGTCCGGTCTGGGTTTGCTGCCGAACATGAAGACCCCCGCCACGCTGAGCATCACAGCGATGCCGCCGATGGCGAGTTTCATGGTGGCGGGCGAGCGTTTTGCCGCAGGAACGAGGACCGCCGTCTTTGCCGATGCGTCGTTTGGCGGAAGCTGCGGTTGTGAGCTGGCAGAAGTGTCTGGTCGGCCCGCCTGAGCCAGCGACAAATTTTTCGCGGGCACAATGCCGGTGCCGTCATTCTTCGGCAGCGGTGTCGTCGCAATTTCGTCGAGCGCACGGCGCACGTCACTGGCACTCTGGAAACGCTCCTCGCGTTCCTGCTCCATCGCCTTGCAGATGATCACATCGAAACGTTCGTCGCTGCCGATGCCCTTTTGAGAGGGCAGCTTGAACATGCCGCGTGGCACCTCGCCGGTAAGCATCTGGTAAAGCATCACGCCCACCGCGTAGATGTCCGCGCGATGATCCGCCACCATGCCGGGACTCAGCACCTCAGGCGCGACATAGTCCGGCGTGCCCATCGCCATGTTCGACTTTGTCAGCCCGCTGGTCTGTGCGGGATCATGCATCTTCGCCAGACCGAAGTCGGCCACTTTGATGTGACCTTCCTGATCGATGAGAATGTTCGCCGGCTTGATGTCGCGGTGGATGACGCCTCGCTTGTGCGCATACGAGAGCGCATCACACACATGGGCCGTGACCGACAGCGCATACTCACCGCTGAGACGTCCGCTGGCCTGGATCATCTTGTGCACGTCCGTGCCATCGACGAACTCCATCACAAAGTAGAGCAGCCCGTCCGGCGTCTCGCCGAAGTCATACACGCTGACGATCGCCGGGTGATTCATCGCCGCCATCGTCTGCGCCTCGTTTTGAAAACGCTCGACGAACTTGAACTCATCACCCGCCATGCCGAGCGGCAGGATCTTGATCGCCACCAGCCGCTTCAGCGATTTCTGCCGCGCCTTGTAAACGGCGCCCATCCCGCCACGACCGAGGATCTCCAGCACTTCATATTGCGGCAGCTTCGCCTGGAGTTCCTCGACAGACGGTGCCGTCCAAACGCCAGGCTGAGTAGCACGCGAAGGATCGGGTGGCCGAGTCGGCACCGTTGGCTGGTCGTCGGGAGTCATCGCCGCCCATGTTAAGAGGGACTTTTGCCTTCGTCCAATGTTCACGTCATCGCCCGAAACAATGATAGACGCTTCAAAGACCGCTGCGGGCTGTGGCAGAGCATCAAAGATGGGGATCAGCTGTTGCATTGCCGACAAACAGGGCGTTGCTTCATCTGCGCCGAACCCATGTTATCCCCAGCCAGCCCCGATTTTCCCTCCACTCGCTGGACCTTGATCCGCAAGGTTCAGACAGGCAGCGAGAAGGAGTCTGCCCTGGCGCTGGAGCAGCTGTGCCGCAGTTACTGGTATCCCATCTACGCCTATGCGCGGCGCTACGGCTTTGGCACCGAGGATGCGGAGGATATCACGCAGGTCTTTTTCCAAAACCTCGTCAGTAATGAGTCATTACAAGCTGTTACTGAGGAGAAGGGCAAGTTGAGGAGTTTCATGCTCGCGATGCTCAAGCGCATCGTCAGCAAACACTTGCGTCACGATGCAGCCAAGAAACGTGGCGGATCGAGGGCCGCCACGCTCTCCTTTGAAGAACTGGACGCAGAGGCGCGCTACGCCAGCGAGCCCGCGGACACGCACGATCCGGACAACCTCTTTGACCGCGTCTGGGCCAGGGACGTGCTCGCCAAGGCAGAAGCGCAGTTGCGTGCCGATTACGCGAAGGCGGACAACACGCAGACCTTCGAGCAACTGCGCGAGTTCCTTCCGCTCGGCGACAACGCCACGCCATATGCCGAAGCTGCGAAGAATCTCGGCATCAATGAAGCGACGCTGCGTCTGCAAATCCATCGCATGAGGAAGCGCTATGCGAAACTCATCGAAGGCGTGATCGCCGAGACAGTGAATGATGCGGCCGAACAGAAGGCCGAACTGGAGCATTTGATGCAGGTCATCGGGGGGTGAGGCTTTGGCGCTGTCATGACCCAGACGTGTTTATCGCACACTGTGGGAGTGCGAGCTTCAATTCATCAAGGGCCTGAGGACTGACCCTGGTGCGAGTGCCGAGCCCGAGGGACCTGAGTTGTTTCAGCGACTTGAGCTGCAGCAGGCCGACGTCCGTGAGCTTGATGGCACCGAGCAGGGACAGTGACTCCAGGCCGGTGAACTTCGCGATCTCAGCGAGGCCAGCGTCATTGAGATCGGGGCAGTCGTTGAGCGTGACCGAGCTGAGCTTGCGCTTGTTCTTGAAGGCCGCGAAGCCGCTGCCGGTCATGCCGCTCCAGCCTTCGATGCGGAGCGAATTGAGATTCACCAAGTCGGCGAGGGAGGCGAGCTGCTCGTCGGTGAGCGCTCGCGCTTTGTCGGGCATGGCTTTGAACACGAAAGTGCCAAGGCGTGTGAGCGGTCGAACGCTCGTGAGCACTGCGGCGTCCTCGGCGGCATAGATGCGCAGATCATAGAGGCGTGTCTGGCGGGCGAGGATGTCGAGGTGCTGACGCGCTGTCTCGTCCATCATCAGCGGGCCAATGCGGATCCTGGAGAGCGCGAACGGAGTCGTGGGCAGCTCGCTGACTTTGCGGAGGTTGCGCTGGCTGCCTTCGATCATCACGTCCGGCACCTTGTGCTCCTCGTGCGATGGCTCGGTGGAAAGCGGCAGGCTGAGCGCCCATGCGACGAGCTTGCGCGCATCGCTGTCTTCGGTGGCGGGGATTTGATCCCACTCCACCAGATAGCCTTTCTTGATCGAATAGTGGAAGGTGCTCCAGGAAGACAACCCTGCGCCGCCACCATTGTCATGCTGGGCAAGTCGGGGGCCACGCGAGGGAGCCGCCTTGGCAGTTCCGAAACGACTGAACTCAAACGGTTCGCCGGTCACCCACCTCCATGGTTTCTCGGGAGTATCCTGCAAGCCGCCGATCCACCAGCCACGCGCACTACGGCTGTTCGTAAGCTGCGAGGGCAGCCAGGGCGAGAAGGTCTGCCACACCCAGTCGTTCTCTTCTTGCGAGGTGAGCGTGGCAAGGTGGCCGCCCATGCTTTTGGCGTTCGCCTCCGCTTCGGTCCAGATAAAAGCACCGGGCACAAACTGATAGCGATGGCCGTTGCCCGCAAAGATTTGTGCGGCGGGCAAGGGGGGCGTCTGTGGCATTCCAGCGGGCAGAGTTTTCGCTTCTGCGCCCACGACATGGCGGAAGCTGATCTCATCGACTTCAATGCGGCCCAAGCGTGAAGCGATGGCGAATACATTCCTGCCCAGCATCGCTTCAGGCAGCCAGCCTCCGCCTTGTGTCACGCGCGACCAGTCGCCCTTCCAGCGATAGATTTCCACGCCGTCGAGCAGGGCGATCATGCCATCTTCACGCAGGCTCAACAGCAACTCGTGAGGATGCCCGATGGTCAGATACGCAACGGAATGCTCCACCTGGAGTCCGTTGGTGGTGATGGATTTACCGTCGATATACTCCAGACCTGCACATGGTCGTGAGTAGTCGGAGATGATAAACTGCCCACCACGGACACCGATGTGAAAGCCCAGCGTCACAGCGCCCGACCCCGGGGTGAGCCGTGTCATTTTGATGCGCAAATCAGATGCACCAGGAGCAGCGATGGGCAGCTCAATGCAGCTGCCGCTGGCATCGTCCCCATTGGCGAGTTTTCCATCGACGAACTTCCATCGACCCGCGCGACGGTGCTTCGTCACGTCGATCTGTGCGAGCCCGTCCTGCCACTCGCTGCTGGTGATCGCAGGCTCAGTGGGATGAGATGATCGCTGAAAGTGGAACCAACTCAGTGGACTCACGATAAGCAACGCCGCCGCAACAGCGGCCCATCGGGTCATGCGAATGCGTTGTAGCAAGGACGGCTCGCCCTCAAGCACATCGGGGTTTGACTGGGGGAGAGACACCCTCACGACGGCATCGAGCATCGCGACCACCGAATCATAACGGTCTTCCCGATCCTGCTCCATCGCCTTGCACACGATCTCATCGAAGCGTGTGCCCAATGCGGGCACGCGCTCGGATGGAAGCTTGAACATGCCGCGCGGGATCGTGCCGGTGAGCATCTGGTAAAGCATCACGCCCAGCGAAAAGATGTCCGCCCGATGATCGGCGTCGCCTCCATGCACGAAGATCTCGGGTGCAGCGAAATCATGCGAGCCCATCGACGTGCTCGTGGCCGTCAGTCCCACCGTGCCGGGCGCAACGATCTTGGCCAAACCAAAGTCCGCCACTTTCACCTCACCGTTGGCTTTGATCAGGATGTTCGCTGGCTTGATGTCACGATGGATCACGCCCTGCGAGTGCGCATACATCAGCGCTTCCGCCACGCAGCGGAAGATGCCCACCGCTTCCTCCACCGGCAGCGCACCGCCTTGCTCGATCCGCTTCGCCAAGTCCTGTCCGTCGATGAACTCCATGACGAAAAACAACTGCCCGTCTTCGGTCTCGCCGAAGTCATGCACCGCCACGATCCCCGGATGCGAGAGCTTCGCCATCGTCTGCGCCTCCAGCTTGAAGCGCTGTTGGAAGTCAATGTCGTCGCGAATGATCTCTCGCGGCAGCAGCTTGATCGCCACGATGCGGTCGAGCGAGACCTGCCTCGCCTTGTAAACGACGCCCATTCCGCCGCGCCCGATCAGATCGAGCACTTCGTAGTTCGGCAGGATGTCACGCAGCTCCCCACCACTGGCACCAGGGTGAGAAGGTTGTGCTCTTGGGAGAGGAGAGGACACGGTGGATACGGTTCACCAGCTCACTTGTTATGACAACCCCGCGAAAGCGCCCTCCCGCCTGGCCCGCTACTTCACCACCTTCACCACGTAGTAGCTGATCTGCCCCTTCACTTCCTTGAACCAATGGGGAGTGCCGCGCGGGATGACCATCACGTCGCCTTTCGTCAGATGATGCGTTTCGCCACCCGTGATTTCCTTGCCCGAACTCTCTCCGTTTGGTCCCTCCTTGAGTCCCACCACCGTGCCTCCGGTAACGAACTCGGCCTCGCCATCGACAATGTAGAACGTGTCCGTGTCGTGCGCGTGAATCTCGACGGAGCCAGCCTTGTCTCGCTTGCTCATGGCGATCTTGAACTCAGCGTTCTCCAGCACCTTGCCCGGCTTGATGAAGTTGACCTTCGATTGATCAATGTGCGTCACCGTGATCTCCGAAGGATCAGCGGCGCGAAGGGTGAAGGACAAGCTAGTGATGAGGAGAGTAAGAAAGCGTGTGGTCATCGTGGCGATGTCAACGCTTCGGCGGCGAAGCTTCTTTGCGATGGGAGCTTTGAAAGACTCGGAGGACGAGAGCGTGTCCGAGGCATGTCACGCATCCTTTGCTTCTTCTTTGCCACCACCTTGTTCCTGGCGGCCCAGGATTCCGATCCGGTCGCGCCGTGGGCGAAAGATGTCACCATCAAGCCCGTGAGCAATGTGGAGAGGCGGCACAGCATTCACACCTACTACGTCACCAATCCAGAGAGCCCCGACGGCAGACACGTGCTGTTCTTCACGTCCACGCATCCTGCCGGCTATGTGGGCGAGGTGCGCATCATCGAACGGGCCACAGGCCAAGAGACCGTCCTCGCCGAGAACGTGCACACCGAGGACGCGCATCGCGTGGCATGTCAGCAATGGCTCGCTGGCGGCCGACTGGTGGCGTTCCATGAGGTGGTGGACAAGAAGTGGCGCGTGGTCGTCGTCGATGTCGCCACGAAGGAGCGGAAGGTAGTCGCGGAGGATCATCAAGTCGGCTTCGGCAGCCCATCAGGTGACTTGCTGCCGATGTATGGCTGCCATTGGAATCCCGGTCCGCATCGCGATCTTTACGTGTGGGATGCCAAAACGGGCGAGACGCGCGTCGCATTGAAAATCGAGGCGGTCGAAGCCCAGCATGGCGAGTGGCTGAAGAAAGAGTTCAGCGGCAAGCCAACGTCGGTCTTCTTTCCGGTGCTCAGTCCTGATTTGAAGCGTGCCTTCTTCAAGGTCGCAGCTGGCAATGGCGGCGACGACTACATGTCCAAGAACGCCAGTCATCGCCAGGGCTGCGTTTGCTTCGAATTGGATTCTGCGCAGATGAAATGGTTTCGTGCCCAGTGGGGTCATCCCGCATGGCATCCGGACTCGCGCCACATCTTTGAGATGGGCAACATCATGTTCGACACCGACATCGGCTCGGCCGCGCGCTACACCAAACTCAAGGACGTGCCCAACCTGCGCGGTTCGCATCCCTCCGTGAGTCCCGACGGTCGGCTCATGGTCACCGACGGCTTCAGCGAACCTGCAGGCGGAAAACCCAACCACTGGGGCATCATGGTCGCCGACATGCGTGGCGGAAAGTGGGCGCTCGTTCACAGCTTCGACCAAAGCCAGGGCGCGAAATCATGGCGTCGCAACGACCCGCATCCCTCGTTCAGCGCGGATGGCAAACGCATCTACTACAACGTCAGCGACGGTCCGTGGATACGGCTGATGGTGGCGGAGCGGAAGTGAGCATTCCAATCCGTTTCGTGGCGACAACCATTTCGTCGATCCACAGTTTCTGCGCGTGCGGGAGCAGCCCCGGACCAAAATACGGTGCCATGAGGAACTGATTGAACTTCATCTTCGGGAAGTCGGTGGAACGCAGGATCACGTCCGCGTGCTCGATCACTAGCTTGCCATCCACCCAGCCGCGCACGATGCCATCCGCGATGGGCTTGTCGTTTTTCAGGTCGAGCGTGTTGAGCTTGAACTGCGCTTCGATGCAATGCCACGCATCGTCGTTGAAGAGCACGTCCGCGCTGTCGAACATCTGGCCGTTGTAGCCGCCCTTGAGCGGGCCTTGCGTCAGGCCATGCGGCGCGTCCTTGTTCTGAATGTCCTGCGCCGCGAGCCGCAGTTTGCCATTCACGGGTTCAATGTAGAGCGTGAGATGGCTCGCTGCGGGGCCATGCCACTTGTCATTCTTCGTGGTCATGAAGTGCGTGAGATGCGGATGATAGTTCCGCCCGCTCCAGCCCCAGCCTTTGGACACCCGAAGGTAGAAGCGGATGAAGACTTCGTCGGTCGCTTCAAACAGGTGCCGCTTCGCCGATGATCCCGTCACGCTGCCACCGCCATCGAGCCACTCATACTCAATGCAGCTGCCCTGCGCCCCAGACGGCGCAATACGCACCTCCTTGCCGTCATACCAGCCTCGCGAGTCCATCGCGGCGTCCGTGAAGCTCTCGCGAAACAACACGCCTGCATTCGGCTCAGCGGCTGCGCAGCAGAGCACGAGAAGGAGGAAGATCAGCGGACGCATTGCAGCAAGAGTAATCGGAGGTTGTGGTGCAGAAGATAAAACAGATCACCTTCACTTCAGCTTCAGCAACTCAGGCTCGGTCCACGCATCCTGGCGGTCCTTGATGGCGGCGCGCACTTTCGCGACGGCTTCGGTTTCAACAGGTGCGGCGGTGTGGCCCCACTCACGGCGGAGGTAGGTGAAGATGGCGGCGAGTTGCTCATCGCCGAGCACGCCCCAGGGCGGCATGTCGAGTCCATACCTCGTTTTGCCGACCGTAAGCGGACCGCGCACGCCGTTGATCGCGATGCGTGCGAGTCGTTCAACCGAGCCGTTCACCCACTCGGAATCCACGAGCGGCGGAGCCTGGCCTTCGAGTCCGAGTCCGTGCGTCTGATGGCACGAAGCACAGGTGCCGGTGAAGAGCAGCTTGCCCATCTCGAACTGCTTCCGCTGCGCGGCGGTAAGCGGCTCGACGGTCGTTTCCACAGCGCCTGGTTTACCCGGCCACACGAACAGCGGCATCGCTTTGTCGAGCGTCCGCTTCAGTGAAGAACTCGAGGTCTGTTGCAGCTTCGCTAGGGCAGCGGGTTCGGCGGCGAGTTTCATCGGACGGCGATCCGTGACGACAGGCGTGCTGGTGAAGCCATTGATGAGGACACCTTGTCGCTGGAGCGGTTGCGCAACGATGGCGGCAAGCAATCGCTCGATGCGGTCAGAGTTGCGTTGAGCAAGCACGCAGCCGACAAGTCCCGCGAGCAAGGCATCGTCGCCCGTGTCTTCGGGCGCGGCGAGCAAGGCCTCGATCAATTCGAGTTCGCGTCCACCGACACCGGTCAGCACGGCATCGCGCAGGAAGGGATGCTTCGGCGCACGACGGCACAGCAACGCCATTGCTTGATCAGCATCGGGATCACGCGCTTCGCCGAGAGACAAGGCGAGCTGCAACTGTGCTTCGGGCGACGTCTCGGTGCCCGCGAGCGCGATCCACTTCGGCAGCACGTCGGAGCGACCTTTGTCGCCAAGCAGCGTCTCACCAACACGCAGCGCAGTGGCACGCACGCGCGGATCAGAATCATCGAGCGAGTGCATGGCGACCTTTGCTGTCAGGCGCTGCAAGCCATCGAGCGTGCACAGCGCATGCATCCGGCCCATCGGTTCTTTGCTTTCCGCAGCCAGTGCTTCGAGCGCAGGCACCACGGACACATCGCCACGTTCGACCAGCAATCGCTGCGCGGTCTCACGCCACCATGCATTGCGATGCGCGAGATGCGCCACCCATTGCGCGGGCGTTTCCTTCGACATCTGTGGTGATGCGGGGCGTTTCGCTTTTTCCGGCACCACGCGCCAGATGCGGCCCTTGCCGATGGGTGTGTCGAGGCCGCGCGCACGGACTTGATCCTCGAGGTATTTCGACACCGAAATGCGATGCTCGATGATGCCGTGATACATGTCGCAGATGTAGAGCGCGCCGTCGGGACCCGTGGTGAGATTCACGGGGCGAAAGCGTTCATCGGTCGAGGCGATGAACTCGCTTTTGTCATACGCCTCGTGCGCGGTGAGCGAGCCATCGACCAAGGTGACGATGTCGCGCTTGATCAGATTGCCTGCGGGCTCGCACACGAAAGCATTGCCGACAAACTCCGGCGGAAACAGATCGCCGCGATAAATCCACGGCGCGCACGCGGCGGTGAACTCCTTCAATTTGTAGTCACGCAGCATCTCAGCCACATAGCCGCGATTGATGCCCGGTGTCACACGCGCCGGCCAAACCGACTGATCGCGCGCGACGCTCACACCGCGACCGCGAGGCCGCGGGTAGTTCGGATTGCGACCGAGGTATTGCGACGGGATGATCTGCGCGTTGAGCTGCGAGCTGTTCGAGTTGTTGAAGAGATGCCCCCAGTCATCGTGGCTCAGTCCATACTCGCCGAGCGACGTGGTCATGCCGCGCTCCCAGGCTCCATTTCGCCAGCGGAACTTCGCTGTGTAGTGGCCGATGTGAATCCAGTTGTCGTAGCCCCAGATAGGACTGTTCGGTTTGTTCTCCGGCTCGGTGAGGGCGAGGTTGTTGATATCAATCATGTAGCCGAAGTCCTTCGCGATGGAGGTCTTCTCATCCGCGCGTCCATCGCCATCAGTGTCGCGGCAGAACCACAGATTCGGCGGCTCGCCCACGAGCACGCCATCACGCACCAGCATGATCGCGCGCGGCATCACGAGCTTGTCGAGAAAGACCGTGCTCTTGTCCATGCGACCGTCGCCATCGGTGTCCTCGAGCACCGAGACGCGGCCAATGGGATTGTCTTCGCCCTTGCCTTCGAGATTCGGCATGAAGGCCCGCATCTCCACCACCCACAGCCGCCCGTCCGGATCGAACTGCACCGCGACCGGACGCTCCACCATCGGCTCGCTCGCGACCAGCTCAACGCGAATGCCCGGCGCGAGGTGAAATGACTTGAGTTCATCCTCCGGCGAAAGCGCCGGCGACGGCGGAATCAACTCCTGCGGAATGATCTGCACCTGCGGTCGGTTGTAAGCACCGGGTGGCACTGCTGCGAATGCAGAGGCGCAGGCAGAGACGATCGCGAGAGAAGTGACGAGCTTGAACATGGTGAACAAATCACGCGCTTCGATGCGGGTCTTTGTCAGGCATTCGTGGATCGGTCGGCCCATTCGGAGTGCTCTCGCGAAACAGCACGCCAGATTAAGACTTCCACGTCGATTCGATTCAGAATCGAAGCTACTTCACCCGCACGCGCTCATCGTCCCACGCGAACGCTTTGCGCTCGCCGAAGAGCAGTGGGTAGATGCCGTGGTTGGTCTTCATCATCTCGTCGAGCATCGGCTTCCATGGGCGGTCGGCGACGCTGAAAAGGCCGGTGTTGGCGCTTTCGCCGGAGTATTGGCTGAACCAGCGGCCGGTGGTGGCTTGATCAATGAGCGTGAACCACTCGATGCCGATGACGAAGCCGGTGGCGGCGGCTTGCTCGACGTAGTTCCGGTAGGCGAGGCCGCGCTCTTGTTGGGTCTTGAGTTCGCGTCCACCAGTGAGGCCGCTGTCCTTGGGCGAGGACCAGAAGAACTCGCTGAGCATGAGCGACAGACCGCTCCAGTCGTGGTAGCGACGCAGCGCGGCGGTGTCCATGCCGTAGGTGTAGTAGTTGTAGCTCAGCACATCGAAGTATTTGCCACTGATGCGGCAGAGTTGTTCGTCTTCGATGGTCACGGGCTGGAGGCGCGTGCCGATGATCAGGTGGTTCGGATCGGCCTTGCGTGTGGCTTCGCAGACTTGCTTGAATAGCGTGTCGAGGAAGACGCCGACAAAGGCTTTCACGTCGGACTTGGCGGTGTCGGTCTTCACTTCGATGCCGCGCGCGGTGAGGTCGTCGAAGCTGGCGGCGCTGGTTTGCCAGGCGGTGTTGAAGGCGGCGATGTCGGTGTATTTGGTTTTCAGTGAAGCGACGAAGCGTTGCTTGCACGCGTGCGTGCCGGGCAGCGAGGGGATGACGCGTGGCAGCTCATCGTAGCGCGGTTCATTGACGATGAACCAGCCGATGAGCAGCGGATCATTGGCGCGTGCGGGCACTTCTTTGGCGATGCGTTCGGCGATGAGTTTCGCGGTTGCGTCATCGAATGGATCCCAAACTTCCCAGGCACCAGGGATGCGCTTCACGCCTTCCCATTCGTTGATGGGCAAGCTCTGCACATACGGGAAGGATGCGGTTTGCGCAGCAGCGGGTGCGGGGCTGAAGGCACCGATGCTGTTGAAGCCGAAGGCGCGCACGCGCGGGATCATGCGGTTAGCAAAATCTTCCAGCGTGTGCGGCTTGCCGAACTTCTTGATCGTGTTCGCGAGGTAGAAGGAGAAGTGGTCGGCATTGCCTTCGCGGAAGGCGGAGCTGAACTCGCTATCGAGCTTCGGCAACCACTCGTAGATGCCCTCGCGGCCTTTGACATACGTGTAGTCATCGCTTGGCGCGAAGCCGCAGATGCCGAGGTGGAAGAAGGCGTTGCCCTCGGGGCTCACGAGCCACTGCTTGTCGCCTTGCTTCTCGATGTGGAAGAAACCGGTGCGCTTCAAGCCTAGCTTCGCACCGCTGCCGGGAGCACCGCCGAACTTGTCTGTCATCGCGGGCTGCAACGACTTGTAATACACGTCATCGGCTTGCACATCAGCCTTGAGTTCATCGAGCGACTTCACCTTGCCGGTCCAGTCTTCGCGCGTGTTCTGACCGAAGACGTCCACCAGCTTCTGGGCAGGGCCTGACTGCTTGGTGCTGAGCTTGATCGTGAGCGTGGGATTGTCGCGATTCAAAGGCACGAGACCCATCCAGTGGAAGATGCCCCAGTTCCATTCGCGGTTGTCCGTGAGCTGCTGGAAGGTGAAGTCCGGCACCGTGAACTCCAGGCTCTGCCCCAGTGCGTGCGTGAGGCTGAAGGTCCCTGCGTTGCCAGAATGAAGATGCGGTGGCGAGGCCTTCGCACGCGGGAAGTCGCCTGCCTTGTCGCCGATCTGCCACTTGCCGCCCTGGCTGTAGGCGATGTCGATTAACATGCCGAGTTCGATGGTCTTCACATCGTCGGGCAGACTCGCGAAGGTAATGGCGATGCTATCCTTCGTGGTTGCGATGGTCGCCTTGCCACCGCCTTCATAAATGATCGTGCCACCGCGCACTTCGGTGATCTTGTGGACGGGCTTGCTTGCGCCATCGCGCAGGATGGGATTGGCAAAGGTGAAGCTGCCCATGCTGCCCGCCTCGATGACAACGCCGTCGTTGGCAGGTTTCAGATCGAGGGCGAGCGCGGTGGACGCGATGAGGAGAAGGAGAGCGAAGCGGAGCATGAGAAGGCACGCAGTGAATCACAGCTCGTAGCGCTGTCCATCGCTGCAAGCATTGTGGCGTAAGGTTCTCAGCGTGTTTTATGCTGGCACCTGATAGCGACTCAGGTATTCTCCCAGCTATGAACCCGGCCCGCTTCACCCGCTTCGTTTCGACGCTGTTTCTTGTTCTCGCTGGCATCGCATCAGCAGCGCAGATCACTCTCACGGGACCAGCAGGCAGCGGGCAGTTCGGCAAGCGGACCCTCATCCTCAGCAATGGGAACATCGTCGTCACCGATCCGCTCTTCGACAATGGCGCGACGGCGGACGTGGGAGCGGTGTATCTCTTCAAGCCGGACGGCACGCTCTTGAGCACGATCAAGGGAGCCTCGACAAATGATCAGGTGGGCGGAGGATCCATCTTCCAGTTGAAGAACGGGAACTTTGTCATCGCCACCTCTACGTGGGACAATGGCGCGGTGAGTGACGCGGGCGCGGTCACCTGGGTGAACGGCACCACCGGAGCGACGGTGACAGGCATCAATGCAACGGTCTCGGTGGCGAACTCGCTGGTGGGCAGCAAGACGGGTGACTTCTCCGGCGCTGCTGTGCAAGACGTGGGCAATGGCAACTACATCGTGCGCGCTCTCTTGTGGGACAATGGAGCAGCCAGCGATACCGGCATGGTCTTGTGGTCACCAGGCACTACGGGACAGGTCGGAGTCGTTTCCTCGTCGAACGCGCTCGTGGGCTCTACCGCGAGTGACTTTGTGGGCAACACCGTGGATATCCTGGCAAACGGCAACTACGTGGTGCGCACCCCGTTCTGGAACAATGGCGCGATCACGGATGCTGGCGCGGTGACTTTTTGTGATGGCAATACGGGACGAGTTGGAGCCGTCGGACCCTCGAACTCACTGGTGGGGAGCAAGGCCTCAGACAACATCGGCCAGAATATTCTGGAACTGAGCAATGGTAATTTTGTGGTCCAGTCCAGCAGTTGGGACAATGGCGCGACGACCAATGTCGGTGCCCTCACCTGGGGCAGCGGCACGGCGGGCCTGCCTGTGGGCCCGATCACCAGCAGCAACTCTCTGATCGGAGCCTCGGGTGCAGATGTTGTTGGCAATGCGCTGGTCCTCACCAATGGCAACTATGTGGCGCTGACGGCGAATTGGAAAAACGGTGCCACGTCCGTCGGCGCGGTGACCTGGTGCGATGGAAGCACAGGAAGAACAGGCGTGGTGGGCACTGGGAATTCGCTCATCGGCAGCACGGCGAACGACGGCGTGGGCAATTCCGCCGTGGCTTTGACCAATGGCAACTACGTCGTGGCCAGTCCGAGCTGGGACAACGGTGCCACAGCGAACGTGGGCGCGGCCACTTGGTGCTCCGGGTTTGGACCAACGACCGGCACGGTTAGCGCGGCGAACTCACTCATCGGCAGCACGGCGGGTGATACAGTGGGCAACAACACGCCCGTCGCGCTCAAGAACGGCCACTATGTCGTGATCAGTTCCGGCTGGCAGAACGGTGCGAATGACGGCGCAGGCGCGGCGACCTGGGGTAATGGTGTGACAGGCACCACTGGCGTGGTGTCGCCTGCAAACTCGCTCGTGGGCACGCAATCAGATGACACGGTGGGGGCATCCGTGCTGGCGCTCAGCAATGGCAACTATGTGGCGCTCTCGACGCAGTGGGACAATGGCACGGCGACGCAGGCAGGTGCGGCCACGCTGTGCAGCGGCACCGGGCCATCACCCGTGGGAGCCGTATCGGCGGCGAACTCGCTGGTGGGAACGACATCGGGCGATCAGGTGGGAAGCACCAGCGCTGAAGTGGGCAATAGTAACTACGTCATCGGCTCGATTAGTTGGGACAATGGCGCGCTGAGCAATGCAGGCATGATCGCGTGGGGCAATGGCGTCACTGGCATCGTCGGCCCGGTGAGCGCGGCCAATGCGCTCGTTGGCACGAATGCGAACGAAAATGTGGGCGTCGGCGTCGGCTTGCTCACCAACGGCAACTACCTGGTGCCTCTGCCGAACTGGAGTTCGCCCGTATCGGCGGCGGTGGGAGCCGTGACTTTCGGACTCGGCAATGGAGGCGTGACCGGGCCTGTGAGCAGCCTGAACTCCATGGTGGGCAATGCGACCAATGACCGCGTCGGTAGCACTGGTGCCTTGGCTCTCCCCAACGGCAACTACATCGTGACGGGTCCCGATTTCGACAACGGCGGGTCTGCCTCCAATGCGGGAGTCCTCGCATTTGGCAACGGCACGACGGGCACGGTCGGAGCTTTGTCTTCGGCGAAGGCGCTCGTGGGCTCGACGGCGAATGACAAGGTGGGTTCGATTGGCATTGATGGCAGCATTGAGACCTTCACCGATGGCAGCGTGCTGGTGATCAGCAGGAAGTGGGACAATGGCAGCACCGTGGACGCAGGTGCCGTCACCTTCATCCCGGCGGGCACCTCACTCACGGGCGGCATCAATGCGACGAACAGCTTCCTCGGCACCGTGGCCTCTGGCGGGAATAATCTCAGTGCGGCGTATAGTCTTGAGCGCCAATTGCTCGTCGTGGGCAAGGGCTCGGAGAACACCGTCATCCTGCAAGGCAAGAGCGCGGGCAAAGTCGCCTTTGCCACCGCGATGACAGATGCGCTGGAGTCCGCAGGCACGGTGAACGTGAAAGTGAATCGCGTCGGCGGCACCGAGGGGACGCTGACGGTGAATGTGTCCACCAGCAGCGTCGGCGGCACCGCCACGGCAGGCAGCGACTACACGGCCATCACCAATCGAGTGCTCACCTTTGGTCCGGGTGTCGCGAGTCTGGACGTGCCGGTGACGATCCTCACAGACGCGGTGGCGGAGGGCAATGAGACCTTCAAGCTCGTGCTCACTCCCGCCACAGCGGTGGTTTCGCCGTCGAGCACAATCGTGCGCATCATCTCGCTCGGTGATTTGGTATCGCCCAGTGCGCCTGTGATTGCTTCACCAGCGGCCAACGCACGCGTGCCTGCGAACCCCGGCGACAAGATCACCATCAGCGGCACCGCAGCGGACAACAACGGCGTGCTCAGTGTGCAGGTGCGGGTCAATGGCGGCCTCTTTACCAATGCCACAATGACCAATCACACCGGCAAGACGGCGAGTTGGTCCATTCAACTGGCACCGCAGACCGGAGCGAACAGCATTGATGTGCGCACCATAGACACGGACAGCAACATCGGACCGCTGACCACACGCAACATTGTTTGCACACGACCGCTCGTGGTGAAAGGGCTCGGCGGTTTCCCCACATTCACCGCTGGCTTCGCAGGCCGCACGTTCCGCGAGTCGGGCAAGCTGCTCACCGTCACCGCCACGCCTTCGGCAGGCTTCTTGTTCAAGAACTGGACTGTGAGCGGCGGGCCAAACGCGAGCCTCTCGAATATCGGCCTCACCGCTGCGCAACTCGAGCTGCCCACGCTCTCGTTTGTCTTCAAGGAGAGCCTCACGCTCACGGCGAACTTCGCGGCGAATCCGTTCCTGAGCACTGCCGTGAGCGGTGTGTATAGCGGCAACGTCTTCCCTTCCAGCAGCGAGCCGGATCGCGTGCCACTCGGCTCCAACAGCGGCGAGGATGGCACGGCGAGGAGCAACAGCACGACCGGCGGCATTACCGTCACCGTTTTGAGCAATGCCACCTTCACTGGCAAGCTGACGATGGACGGCCTGACGCTGTCCTTTGCAGGCAGCCTTGATTCCGATGGCATCGCGCGCTTCGGGGCCACGCGTGAGAGAGCCTTGTTCCTTCCACGCACAGGCAAGACACCGCTGAAGCTGGTGCTGGGTGTGTCACCTTTCTTCCAGCAGCTCTTCGGCACAGTGTCGGATGTCGATGCCGTCTCCGGCATCAATGCGAAGCACGCCAACTACAGCGCGACCAACCCCGTGCCCTCGACCTTCCTCACCGCGAGCGGTGGCAGCCAGGTTTACAATCTGGCCTTCACCGTGTTTCCCGGTGCACAACCGTCTGGAGTCACCAGTGATCGCTTCCCACAAGGCTCCGGCGTGGGCAGCTTCACGCTCACGAAAACAGGCGGCATTACTCTTGCAGGTGTGCTTGCGGATGGCACGGCGGTTACGGCCTCGGGTCCGTTGGATGTGTTCGATACCCTGCCGATCTACTGCTCGCTCTACAACAATCGCGGCTTCATCACGGGCAATGTCGTCGTTGATCCAACCCAACTGGACACCGACGCCGCCTGCTTCCAACTCGACTGGGTGCGGCCCATTCTGGATGACCAATACTATCCCGCTGGTTGGCCGGGCGGCATCCAATGCCGGATGAAGGCGACGAGGTTCACCGTCCTACCTGGCAGCAGCGTGCTGCCCGGACTGCCCGCGATCGATGCGAATGGCAATGCGGACCTCACTTTCAAAGACGGCCTGCTCACTTCGAGTGTGCTGAAACAAGTCGGCATCACCGCCACGGACACGATTCAGAAGCCGCTGCCCGTGGATGCTTCATTCTCACTGATCATCACACGCGCCAATGGCAAGTTCAGCGGCACCTTCATGCACCCGCTCGGTGTGACTCCGTATCAGGGCATCATCCTCCAGAAGGGCGTGAACAAGAAAGGCTTCGGCTTCTTCAAGACCAAAGCCCCTGCCGTGAAGGACTACCTCGGCCAGAGCGGCAGTGTCACGCTCACGCCTCAGTAACAATGATGCCAGCGAACCATTCCATCCACGTGACATTGGATTCACGCTTCCCGACAAAGGAGCGCGGGCACTCCTGCCCGCCCTTCGGAGTCGGTGAGACCGTCTCTCGAACGAACTCTGTTACTGCGCGGCGCATCGAAGGCTGTGCAAGGCAAAGCCCATCGCGATCAGAGAGCGCACTCTTCCATGGAGCAAGTCGCTCCGGCGTGCGGGCAGGAGTGTCCGCGCTCCTTTCGCTTCGCGTTCAATTCACCAGCCCAGATCATCTTGATGGTTCCGCTCAACTCACGCCCATCTCACCTCTCATGAACACGATTCGACTCTTTGTTTTCGCCGCTGTCTCTGCACTCAGTTGTTCGGCACTCCAGGCGGCACCCATCGAAGTCACCGGCCCCACGGGCAGCGGCAAGTTTGGCGAAAAGATCTTCGCGTTGACCACGGGGAACATCCTGGTCGTGGACACCGGCTTTGACGACGGTGCCACGGCAAATGTCGGAGCGGTGCATCTGTATCGGGCCGATGGCACGCTGATCAGCACGCTGAAAGGCAGCACGGCCAATGATCAGGTGGGCAACGGCATCATCAAAGAACTGCCGAATGGCAATGTCGTCATTGTCAGTCCCAACTGGGACAATGGAGCCATCGTAAACGCAGGCGCGGTCACGCTGATCAACGGCACGACGGGCTTGAGCGGCACGGTGTCCGCCAGCAACTCCGTGGTGGGCGGTGCGCCCAATGACCTGACCAACGTGTTTATCTTTGCCGTGGGCGGAGCGGCGTCGAACTATGTGATTGATGCGATTGCCTGGGACAATGGCGCGGCGACCGATGTCGGAGCCTTGTGCTTCCGCAGTGGCACCACGCCCGTCGTTGGCCTCATCACCCCATCGAATGCGCTGGTGGGCAGCACCACCAATGACAAGATCGTTGTCCTCACCGTGCTGCCCAATGGCAACTACGTGGCCGGCTCCACCACCTGGGACAACGGTGCTGTCGTGGATGCGGGCGCTGTCATCTTTGGCAACGGCTTGACCGGTGTGTCAGGCGTGGTCTCCTCCAGCAACGCCCAGGTTGGTTCCGCGGCCAATGACGGCGCTGGCCTATCCATCGTCCCTCTGAGCAACGGCAATTACGTGATCCGGCGTGTCCTCTGGAACAATGGTGCGACGGCGGATGTGGGCGCGGTCACTTGGTGCAACGGTGTGAGCGGCGGCCCGGTGGGTGCCATCACCTCGGCGAACTCCTTCATCGGCTCGACGGCAGGCGATCAGATCGGCTCAACCTTTGTCGCCTTGACCAATGGCAACTATGTCGTCGGCAGCAGTTCCTTTGACAATGGAGCCGTCGCCAATGCAGGCGCCGTGGCCTGGGGGAATGGCACCACCGGTCTCACGGGCGTAGCGGGTGCTGGCAATTCACTGCTGGGCAACTCGGCCAACGACTCCATCGGTGCCACCCTCGTTGCTCTCACGAATGGGAACTATGTGGTGGGCAGTAGTGGCTGGTTCAACGCCTCGGCGTTGAGTGTGGGCGCAGCCACCTGGTGCAGCGGCACGGGACCCACAACGGGCTTCGTGACGGCGGCGAATTCACTTGTGGGCACCACCTCCGGCGATGGCATCGGTGCTGCCATCACCGCCTTAACCAATGGCAACTATGTCGTCAGCAGTTCCCAGTGGGACAATGGGGCGATCGTGAACGCAGGCGCGGTCATGCTTTGCAATGGCAGCACCGGCACGGTGGGAGTGGTCACGCCCGCCAACGCGCTCGTAGGCACATCAACCAATGAAGGTCTGACCCTTGTCACCGCGTTGCCGAATGGCAACTACGTCGTGCTCAGTGACAGCTGGGACAATGGCAGCGTCCCGGACGTGGGGGCGGCCACCTGGTGCAGCGGCACCACCGCGCGCCCGGTGGGCGGCATCACACCAGCCAATTCACTCGTGGGATCCGCCACGGGTGATCTTTCTGGCGCTGCCATCACCACGCTGCCAAACGGCAACTATGTGGTGCGAGCCAGCAACTGGGACGGACCTGGCGGGGTGAACGCAGGTGCCGTGTGCTGGTGCAATGGCAGCACGGGCCGCGTGGGAGCAATCTCGAAGTCCAATGCGCTCATCGGCTCTCATGCCAGTGACTTTGTCAGCGGGTTCCCTACGATCGCGGTGCTCACCAATGGCAACTACATCGTGTTTGGGCGGCAGTGGGACAACGGTTCTGTCGTGGATGCAGGATTTGCCGCCTGGGCCAGTGGCACACGTGGCAGCACTGGCGAGGTATCCGCTGCGAATGCCCTCGTGGGCAGCACGGCCAATGACGCCGTTGGCTTTGACAACATTATACCTCTAAAAAATGGCAACTACATCGTGCGCAGCGGTGACTGGAATAATGGGACTGCCACCAAAGCGGGGGCGCTCACCTTCGGCAATGGAACGACTGGCACGGTCGGCGTCGTCTCCCCCTCGAACTCCATCGTTGGCAGCGCCGCGCTCGACAATCTCGGCTTTGGCGGCACGAACCTCGCCACGGATGACGGCTTCGCGCTCTTCAGATCCACCACTTGGGACAATGGTGCCCTGGCAAACGCGAGTGTGGCGATGTTGCTGCCAGGCACCGCGCCATTCCCGACGGGACCCATCACCATCAGCAACGCTGTGCTTGGCGGCGTGGCAACCCCCTCAACCGCATTGGCGGCAGGCTATGATGCTCCCAGCCGCCTCTTCGTCGTTGGCAAGGGCGCGGAGAACAAGATCGTCATCAACACCTTCAGCGCAGGCAAAGTGGGCTTTGATCAGCCACTCGTCACCGTCACCGAAGGCGAAGATGCGAAGCTCACCGTGAAGCGCACCGGCGGCACGGAAGGCACAGTGACAGTGAATATCAGCAGCGTCACCGCAGGCAGCACCGCGACCGCTGGGACGGACTTCACGGCGGTGAATCAACTGCTCACCTTTGGCCCCGGCATTGCCTCGCAAACCGTGAGCCTCACCACGCTGGTGAATGCACCCACCAACGAACCGAACGAGCTGATCAAGGTCACGCTCAGTGGTGGCACCGCGGCCTTGGGCACGCCGAGCACGATGTTTGTGCGCATCTTGGACGCCGATGACACCACACTTCCTGGTGCCCCCGTGATCACCGCACCCGCCCCGAATGCACGCGTGGGCGTGGACCCCGGCGACACCCTCACCATCACCGGCACCGCTACCGACAATCGCGGCATCTCGCTGGTGGAGGTGCGACTTAATGGCGGCACCTTCACGCCTGCCACACTGACCAACAATACCGGCACCAGCGCGCAGTGGAGCATTAAGCTGCAACCACAGACCGGCGCGAATCTGATCGAGGTGCGCAGCTCGGACACCAAGCCCGGCACGGCCAATGTCAGCACCATTGTCTCGCGCAGCTTCGTTGTCACACGGCCGCTGGAAGTAAAGTCCACCGGAGCAAACGGCACTTTCACCACAGGCTTCGCTCCGCGTTCCTTCCGCGAGTCAGGCAAGCTGCTCACGCTCACCGCCACCGCGCCCAGTGGCTTCTTGTTCAACAAGTGGATCATCGATGGCGGCGCAAACGCCACTGCCAGCGAGATCGGTCTCAGCGCTGCGCAACTCGAGCTGCCCACGATCAGCTTCGTCTTCCGCGAGAGCCTCACGCTCACGGCGGAGTTCGCCCCCAATCCGTTCATCAATCCCCTCAGCAATCCCTTCATCCGCGCCAACCTCACCGGCATTTACAATGGGATCATCCGCCCTGATCCCGCTCTGCCGGATCGCGCACCGCTCGGCAGCAACAGCGGCGAGGATGGTTCCGCGATGAGCAATAGCACGAACGGCTTCATCACCGTCAACGCACTGAGCAACGCCACCTTCACCACGAAGCTCAGCATTGATGGGCTCGTTCTTGCCTTCGCAGGCAGCTTCGATGGCAGCGGCACCGCACGCTTCGGTGCCACACGAGATCGCGTTGTGTTTGTCAATCGCACTGGCAAACCACCGCTCAAAGTGCAGATGATCATGAACACCGGCCTGGGCACCATCGGCGGGAGCATCACCGACACGGATAGCGTCGCCATCATCCTGGCGGACCGCGTGCATTACAGCGCCAGCACACTCGTGCCCATCACGCTGCTCGGCCCTGCGAATGCGAACCAAGTTTACAACCTCGCCTTCTTCAAGTTCGGCAGCCCGCAGCCCTCGGGCATCACCAACGAAGGCTTCCCACAAGGGTTCGGTCCCGGAACGCTCACCCTGACAAAGACCGGCACGGTGACCCTCGCTGCCACACTTCCAGACGGCACTTCACTCACTGCTTCTACAGCACTCAACAGCATCAATCTCTTCCATCTCTTCGCATCGCTCTACGGCAACAAAGGCGGCATCGCCGGCGACTTCCTCTTCGACCTAGGCGAAACCAACACCGATGTCGCCGCCGGCCAGCTCGACTGGGTGCGGCCCCCACTTGATGACCAGCACTACCCGGTCGGCTGGCCTCAGGGCGTAGTGTTCCAGGCCGTCGGCACCAAGCTGACCATTACTCCAGGCGCGAGTATTCTACCTGGACTGCCCACGCTTGATGCTGATGGCAATGCAGACCTTTCTTTCGGCGACGGACTTCTCCCCGGCGAAGTGCTGAAGAAGATCGGCATCACCGCCACTGAAGTGATCCAAAAGCCATTACCCGTGGACAACAGCTTCACACTCGCCATCACGCACACAACGGGCAGGTTCAGCGGCAACTTCACGCACCCGCTTGGCATCACTCCGTATCAGGGCATCATCCTCCAGAAAGGCGCGAACAGTAAAGGCTTCGGCTTTTTCAAAACCAAAGCTCCCGCAGTGAAGGACTACCTGGGCCAGAGCGGCAATGTGATCCTCGCACCCCAATGATTTCGCGTGATAGGTCAGCCCCGCTCGCGAGCGTTGGTCAGTCCTCATGATTTCACGATTGATTGCCCTCCTTCTGCCTCTTTCTCTCGCTGCGGCGGAACCCTTCATCGAAAAACAAGACCTCTTCACTTCAGGCGAAGATCCGGCGTTCAAGCTCTACCACATCCCCGGCATCGTCGTCACAGCCAAGGGCACCGTCTTGGCCTGGTGTGAAGCCCGCAAGCGCTCGGCAGGAGTCAGCGACTGGGATGACATTCGCATTTTGATGCGTCGCAGCACGGATGACGGCAAAAACTGGAGCGCACCGCAGAGCATCGCGAATGTTGAAGGTCCCAAGGCGAAGAATCCCTTCGCACTGAAGATGAAGAACGTGGATCCCAACGATGTGACCTACAACAACCCGGTCATGATCGCGGACAAGGATGGCACGGTGCACATGCTGTTCTGCCTGGAATACATGCGCTGCTTCTACCAGCGAAGCGATGACGATGGACTGACCTTCAGCAAACCGGTGGAGATCACGGTGGCGTTTGACGCCTTCAAGAGAGACTACGATTGGAAGGTGCTGGCCACAGGGCCCAACCACAGCATTCAGCTCAAATCCGGACGCCTTATCGTCCCTGTATGGCTGTCCACCGGCACCGGCGGCAATGCGCATCGTCCGAGCGTGACGGCGACGATTTACAGCGATGACCAGGGCAAGACATGGAAGGCTGGCGACATCGCGGTGCCATGCACGGACGAGTGGATCAATCCGAACGAGACCGTGGCCATTGAACTCAATGACGGGCGCGTGATGCTTAACGTGCGCAGCGAATCCAAGACCCATCGTCGGCTCGTCACCATCAGTCCTGATGGTGCCACAAAGTGGAGCACGCCAAAGTTTGATGACGCGCTGCTGGAGCCTATCTGCATGGCAGGCATCGTGCGCCACGATCACGGAGGGCAAAAGGCCATCCTCTTCTCCAACCCGCACAATCTTGAAAAGGAAAAGGGTGCTCCCGAACCCGGCAAGAACCGCGATCGCAAGAATGTGAGCGTGAAGCTCAGCCGCGACGAGGCCCAGACCTGGCCGGTGAACAAGTCCATCGAACCCGGACCCAGCATGTATTCAGACATCGCCGTCACCCAGGCAGGCACCATCCTCTGCTTCTATGGTCGCAGCGGCGACAACAAGGGCGTTGCTGCCTTCGCGGGAGGCAGACTCACGGTTGCTCGTTTCAATCTGGAATGGCTGACAAAGCCCTGAGCAACAGCCGTGCTGCGGTTTCACCTTTCTGGGATGGAGAGGTTGAGGCTCCCTCCAGGACGAGAGGATCAACACCTTGATTGACGCCCTCATGGGAAGCCGGACATTTCAGGCTCCCATGCTTGCCTCCCCTTCCCTCGATCCCTCGTTCGCCGCCTGTGCTTTGGCTGCGCTGGTCCTGGGCGTCGCCGCGATGCTTATCGGACGTGGGCTCGTCCCCTTTCGCATGGTGAACGATCAGGCTTTGCTGCACCATGGCATCGCCTTGATTGCAGGCCTGCTGTTCATCACTGGTGTGATGGCGACGGTGCTCTTGCGTCGCCCTTGTTACTACACGCTCATGCCTGTGCTGCTGATCGGGTGGCGTGTGGTCTGGGCGCGTTGGAGTCCAGCAGCTTCGAGCATCGACACACCTCGCGAGCCATGGCCACGCATCGTTCTTCCCCTCATGATCGTGGCGGCGGTGGTCTTCGGATTCGAGTGGTGGTTCGAGGGCTGGACGCAAGGCGATGGCAGCGTGCGCAAGATTCACAGCGACCTGGGATTTTACGTGCAGGCGCTGAAGGGATTGCCCGAGGCTCGGCTCGCCAACAGCTGGGCGGCCACCCTCGGAGTTCATGCGACGGACAATCTCGACCTCGGCGACTTCTGGTATCACTGGGGTCCGATCTGGCTGGGCAGTGCAATTACGTCCACCACGTCCATTGCTCCGATCGCCGCCCTGCTCATCATTGTGCCCGCGATCATCGACCTCGCGATGGTGCTCGCCGCAGGCTCGATCGTGCAACGGCTCACACGCTGGCCCGCCGCCGTCTGTCTCATCGTGGGACTCGCGTCGCTGGTGGCGGTGCAACTCACCAAGGCCATCGCCGTGCTCAGCCTTGGCGAGGTGCTGCACTTCGAAACGATCCAGCACTTCCGCACCACGCTGGCGGAGGCCTTTGCCTACAAGTTCGAAGCCATGCTCATGCTCGGTGCCATGGCGGCCTGGCTCTGGCAAAGGAAAGCCCTGTCCGTGCTCCTGCTCTTCCTCACCAGCGTAAGTGCCCCGCACAACGTGGGCATCCTCGGCGTCAACGCAGGCGTGCTTGGCACGCTCGGGCTCGTTCTTCGTCAGCGTCCGCTCTGGCAGACGGCTGGCATCGCGATCGCCACGCTCATCAGCGCATGGATCACAGTGAAACTTTTTGGAGCTGGCCTGCCGAAGGCCGAAGGTCAGTCCATGCTCGCGCTCGATCCCACCAGCCTGCTCAAGGCGGTTGGCGACACCTTGCCTGACATTGCTCTCGGCCTGTGTGCCGCAGCGCTCACCGTGCCGGGTCTGATTCACCTCATCCACAGTCGAGATGAGCACGCCTGCGACGAGACTCGCATCCTCGGCTGGCTGCCTTTCTGCGCCATCGTTGGTGGTTTGGCTGCCTACCACTTGTTCGGCACGATGAGCGATCGTTTTCACTTCACCGCGCTTACGCACGCGGTGCTCGTGCTGCCGGTGGGCATCTGGGCGATGGCACGTCTCGCATCCCTCGCCGCCCCAGTTCCCAGCCTGCTTGCCGTGGTGGTGATCGCTCTCGATGTGATACTAGGGATCGGCGACCTAAGGGCCTCCCGCTCGCGCGAGCCGGAGCAATCCTGGCAGCAAGCCGATCTGGCTGTGATTCAGAGCCAGCTCAAGGGCCGCCCTTTTGGTTACTTCGCCCTCACGGACCGCGAGTGGTGGATGCCCGAGCAGAGCAGCCTGGCCGCCGTGCTCGACAGCCGCTGCATCCGCCTCAATGAGATCGATCTCGTGGACAAGCATGGCACCTTTTCGAAATACTACGGAGCCGACATCCCGCATCGTCTCGTGCCAGCCCTGTCTGCCGAATCCAGCGATGCATGGTCGCTCCGCTTCGCCCGTCGGCTGGGACTTGCCTGCATAGTCGAACTCAAGCCCGACTCCCTGCCCGGGGCTATCAAGGCCCAATGCCGTCCCCTCGCCTCAGCGGGCGGCATGACCTTGTTCGAAATCATGCCCGACTCCCCGGCCCCATGATTGCTGAATGATCACGGACTTCGGGTTGACCCCGTGGCGCGTATCTTCATGATGGCGGACCTTTTCTCGCCCACTCACATCATGGAAAACCTCATCATCATCGGCACCGGCTGCGCTGGATTCACCGCAGCGATTTATGCAGCACGCGCAAACCTCAAGCCCCTCATCCTTGCGGGCAACATGCCCGGCGGCCAGCTCACCACCACGACGGAGGTGGAGAACTTCCCTGGATTCCCCAAGGGCATCATGGGACCCGAGCTGATGATGAACATGCAGGCACAGGCCGAGCGCTTCGGCACGCGCATCGAGTATGCGATGGTCAGCAGCGTGGCCAAGACAGCCGAAGGCCACTTCGACATCACGACGGAAGACAGCAAAGTGTATCAGGCCAAGGCGGTCATCGTCGCCACTGGCGCATCGCCACGTCACCTCGGATTGCCCAATGAAAAGCAGCTCATCGGCCGCGGTCTCACCAGCTGCGCGACCTGCGATGGAGCCTTCTACCGCAATGTGCCCGTAGCCGTCATCGGCGGTGGCGACTCCGCATGCGAAGAAGCCAATTTTCTCACCAAGTTCGCCTCTACGGTCTATCTCATCCATCGTCGCGACACTCTGCGCGCCTCGAAGATCATGGCCGACCGAGCCCTGGCCAATCCGAAGATCAAGCCCGTGTGGAACAGCACGGTGGCCGAATACTTGACCGACGAGAAAGGCGAAGTCCGCGCGGTGACCTTGGAGAACCTCGTCACTGGCGAGAAGAGCGAGCTCGAACTCAAGTGCGTCTTCGTTGCCATCGGCCACGTGCCGAATGCTCAGTTCCTCGGCGACCTCGTCGACAAGGACGAGAACGGCTACATCATCCAGACCAAAGGCACGCGCACCAAGACGGAAGGCCTCTTCGCCGCTGGCGACGTGGCGGATCATGTCTATCGCCAGGCCATCACCGCCGCCGGCCAAGGCTGCGCCTCCGCCCTTGAGGCCGAGCGTTACCTGTCCGAGCACGGCGTGCATTAAGACTTCAAAAAGTTCACGAGGGCGAGAGGCGGATGTCTCTCGCCCTTTTCTTTTGCCGCCCTCGCCCTGAGTCGCTGCGTTTCCTCATCTCCGTGTCTCTCACTACCGACCCCATCCCCGTCCTTGTCCGACGCATCGCCATTCCCGCGAGCGTTGGTTTCTTCTTCAACACGATGTTCAACGTCGTGGACACGTGGTGCGCAGGCTTGATCAGCACCGACGCTCAGGCTGCCCTGTCGCTGTCGTTCCCGGTGTTCTTCATCCTCCTTTCGGCGGGCAGCGGCCTGTCTCAAGGCACCACCGCCCTCATGGCGAATGCCCTGGGACGGAAGGACAAAGCGGAGGCCCAACGCATCTTCCTGCAAGCCGTGTCGCTCGCCGTCACGGGTGGCGTGTTGCTCAGCATTGCAGGTTTGTTGTCCGCACGATGGTTGTTCGGCGTCCTCGGTGCCAGCGACAGTTACCTGGAGACCGCCATGAGCTACATGCGCGTCACCTTGTATGGAGGTGTGTTTTTCATCCTGCAAATGGCGCTCAACGCCGCGCTCAATGCCCATGGTGACACGAAGCTCTACCGAAACTTTCTGATCACCAGCTTCTTCGCCAACTGTGTGCTCAATCCCGTGCTCATGTTTGGATGGACCGGCCTGCCGCCGATGGGTGTGGCAGGCATCGCGCTGGCAACGGTGCTCGTTCAGATCGGCGGCACCATCTTTCTCTGGAACGGCATCCGGCGCAGGCGCTACGTGGAGGACTTCACGTTCGCCAGCTTCGCCCCCGATCCCGCACTCATCCGTCAGATTGCCGCCCAGGCGATTCCCGCTGCGCTCAACATGCTGACCGTTGCCCTCGGCATCTTTGTCATCACTTGGTTCGTGAAGCATTTCGGCAAGGAAGCCGTCGCCGCCTATGGCATCGCCACGCGCATTGAGCAGATCGTGCTCATGCCCACCATCGGCCTGAACTTTGCCGTGCTCAGTTTGGTGGGGCAAAACAATGGCGCTGGTCGTCCCGATCGCGTGCGTGAAGCCTGGCACACCTGTCTCCGCTACGGAGCAGGTCTCATGCTTGCGGGCGGTGCCCTGGTCTTCGCCATGCGCCACCTCGCGATGAGCTGGTTCACCAAGGATCAAGCCGTAATCGAGCACGGCAGCGACTACCTCCTCATCGCGTCCCTCACCCTCTGCGCCTATCCCATCCTGTTCCAAACGGTCTTCCTCCTCCAAGGCCTGAAACGCCCGGCCTACGGACTCTGGATTGGTCTCTATCGGCAGATCATTGCGCCCCGAATCGTCTTCCACCTGCTCGCCTTCACGCTCGGCTGGGGCTTGTGGGGCATCTGGTGGGGCATCAGCCTCGTCACCTGGAGCGCCGCGCTGTTCACCCTGTGGTGGGGAGCGCGAACACTCAAGGATGCCGTAGCCCGGCAAGTGTGATGGTGCCAGGCTACTCCGACCACAGATCACCCGCTTCCGTCGATGAAAGTGCCCGATTCCACATGCGGATGAAGTAGAACGTGCCGTCGAACTTGTCGGCGATCACTAGAGGTGAGGTCGTTTGGAAGGCACTCAGATCCTGCAGGTTGTAGGAACTCTTGAGCACACCCGACAGATAAAGCTTCAAGGTGTATCCCACAGGGGCTGGCTCCGCGACGAGCTTTACATCCACAATCAAATCGGGCCCAGTGGTCGTGCCCGACAGCGCTGTTCCAGTCGGAATCCCAGGCCCGCTCAACTCACAGCGCACAGTCTGAGTCCTGTCATCATAGACAAGCTGCCAGCCACGCACGCCAGCAGTGCCTTGTCGCAGCATGACCTGCTTGAATCCAGGGCGATAGGAACTGAAGACCGAGGTGGCGATGCTGAAAGGCCCCGTAGGCACCGGAACGCCTGAAGCAGTCCGCCATGCTGGAACCACGGCCTCCGGAATGCTCGCGGTAGTCGTCAATAGTCGGCGCTGAATCTGAAAGCTGCGTCCCTGATCCATCCGACCCAGGTGTTTCAGCCGCACAAACCCTCCGGGAAACGAACCTATGGCAAAATTTTCATTGCGAAGGACCACGCCGCCAAAGGACTGCACTCCGACGCGCCCCGGAATCACGACCGTCCCTGACAGGTTGCCCGTTAACTGGTCGAGCTTGAGGGTAAAGCTACCACCCAGAGGATCCATCGCCTGCACCGTGTTGTTGGCGGTCATGGTCAAATGCTTGAAGACATCCGACACCCGCTCGTCCGCCCAGCAATTCATCACGACATTCGGCATGCCGTTCAGCGTCCACTGCAGCATCGGGAAGCCAATTCCCGGCGGAACATATAGCCCTCCCGTCGCATAGAATCCCAGCGATTGATCATCGGAGAAAGCGGGAGTAGGCGCAGACAGCGGCAACCAGTAAATGGAACAACCGAAATCTGGGTTGGCCAAGAAAGCCAGATCCCCGGTCAGATAGCCACTGACGACGCCCATCGCACTCGTCTTAGCTCCAAGTGTCATGGACGCAGCAACCACCGCATGCTCTGCCTCGTCCACGTTGCTGGCAATCGTGACAGCGGCGCTCTGCAAGGGGCCGCGCACCACCATGCTCAGCCGCCCGAGGGAATCGACCGAGAGAGTGCCCCAGCCATCACAAGGAACCAGAGGCAAGGCCGTTGCGGACGTGGGACTGATCAAGCGAAACGGATAACGCCCCTGTCTCCAGCATGGATTCGCGCTGGTGAAGACAGTCTGACGGATCCCTGAGAAGGTCGCGCGAGGATTGCTTCCACACTTGACGCTACCCGAACAAACCGGACGCCCCGAAGGATCGTAGCCAAGGCCAAAGCTTAACTGAACCGGAGGTTTGCCCGTCCGGGCAAGCATGGTCGAATAGCTGTCATTGCCATCCAAGACACCCGCCAACCGGAAGACCACAACTGCTCTCGGAGCCGGATACTGAGACGCTAAAGTCAGTGTGCCGCTGAACGTCCCCGTGGGCGTGACCACCACGCTCAACTTGCCCATGTCATTCGGCATCTGGTATGCACTGGCGCCATCGGGAGCAACGCTGATACCCACCGCCGCATTGTAGGCCCCGACAAGGGAAGAAAGCGTTGTAGTCACGAACACCGGCTCCAGCGTCACATCGGCGTCAGGCATCACGAAGGTCGTAGTCGATTGAGCATCGTTGGCTACGATTGCGCTTCCCTCCCACTTCGAAAATCGCCAGCCCTGAGCGGGAGTGGCGACAATCGTGTAGGTCTTTCCCGCCTCGCGCACGCTGGTGGGGTCAAAGCCGACAGTGACCATACCACTTCCGGTTTTAGCAATCGTCAGGGTGCGGTTGCGCACCAGAGTGAGACTCCACTTCACCTCGGCGGACTGATTGCCCGCAGCATCGCGACAGCGAACATAGAAAGTCGTGAGCCCTGCGGGCAGATTGTCCTGGTTCATTGTCCACGTCACGTTCTTGGCACCTGCTGGAGTGATCGTGGCGGGAGTCCAGGAAGTGCTGGATTCCTTCCGAAGCTCAACTGCTGTCACCCCCACCGCATCCGAGGCAGTGCCATTGATGGTCACTGTGCCGACGAAGTTGATGCGGGCACCATTGGCTGGAGACGTCACTTTCACCACAGGAGCCGCACGGTCAGCACCCACCACTGGCGCGCCCGTTCCATTGGTCCCTTGCACCACGGCAGCACCATAGATCTCCGGCCTCACGGCTGCCCACAGCTGGAGGCTGATCACTGCACGCTTGTCGAGGATCTGTTCCTCATCCCGCTGCCGCCATTGCATGGCAGGATCACTGGCCACCGGCTTGATGAAATCATCCGGCCGGTTCCTCGCGACAAAGGTGAAGTTCGACAGGGAGCCATTTCCCTGCGGTTTAACCTGCCCGGGTGCCAGGGACACCAGATTGTTCGACAGGCGGTCGGTCTCGGAAAACACGCTGTTCCATTTGCCCTGCTGCGTCAGATCCACAGGACCGTTCTTGGGCTCGTGAGTCGTCCAGCCAGACGCAAAGGTGGATGGACTGGTGGGGTAAATGAGCGCGCTCTTCAGCGCCATGATGTCTGCCATGTCACCCTGGCTAAGATCCACCAGAAGAGCACGGTTCGATGGAAGGCGGTGCAGCACAGGCGAGCCCGGCTCTTTTCGCTCATAGAGAAGTCGCAACTGCAACGGCACCGTCGAATGGCTCACACCTCGCGTATCCCAGCCCGGAGGTTGGTAGAACTGCATCGAGAAGTTATACACCAATGCGAAGCCATCAGGATGGAGCAAGGGTGGAGCAGCGAGGATCAAAGGTGAGATCAACATGCCAGCGGGCGAAGGCTGCTTGATTGGCCCGCCCAGCAAATTGATAAGCGTGGCATCCACGGTCATCGCCGAAGCGCTGTAGTATGAAAGTCCACCCGGTTCGATCACGACAGGTGTGCCCGCAGGAGTGATCTCGCTCGCCACCCACCAGCCGGAGGCCTTCTTATTGTCACCCGCCACGGTGTTTCCAGCGATGAGTCTGGCCTTCGTGATCGTGCCTTCGAAGGTTCCAGAGATTGCTGCACGAAACGCTTTTGGCGCTGGAGATACATACGGATCGTAGTAACTTAGCGTTGGCGTCAGCGGGATGTAATCGCCGGCAGTTAGGCTCGACGGGGTGACGCTGAACGTTCTCAGCGAGGGAGTTGATGAATGGCCCTTCGTATCGTCTGCGATCACCGACACCGTGAACGTGCCGGGCGGAAGGAACAGCTCGCCAGTGCTCCAGTTCACCACATTCGGGCTTACATCCATCTGGCCCGGCTTCACGGTCACCAGATTGGCTGCCCCAGTCTTCACCTCAACGCCGGCAGCATTGGTGACAACGTAGTTCACTCGCAAAACACCCTGGTAGTCTGAGGCCGTGCCAGCGATTTCCACATACGTGCTCAAGACCGAACTGGCGACCGGTTTGCTAATCGTTACCACAGGTGCCGCATCGATCACTGGATGGTAGGAGGCGAGTCCTCCTCCACCCGCATCACTGACGAAGTTACCCAAGGCGAAACTATACTGCGGAGGGTCGGTAGCAAACGTGCCCACCGACCCACCCAACGAATACATGTAGGGTCCGTCGTTCGGGGACCGCGCGACGCCAATATCGACTGACATCCCGGCAAGCTCGCCCCCCAAATGCGCCCAGCCCCACCAGACGGTTCCTCCGAAACCATCGTTCTTGGGCTGAAGGGTCGCAGTCGCGGTGATGGTGTAAGGAGAATCGGAGAGCACAGCATAGTCGCTCGTCCGTTCCAATACTCGCCGGGTGTTGATCACCAGAGTCCCCGAGGTGGCCTTCACCGTTTTGCCATCAAAGCTCATGGTCGCAGAAACCGAATGCCCGGTCGGCTCCACATAGAACCGGACACTCGTGCTACTTGACCCAGTCTGGCCAGAAAACGACTTGTTGGAATGGCTGAAGGTGACCTCGAGACCACTGGCGTTGTTCATTGCCATTCCGAGAACGATGGCGGCGGTTAACACCACGCTACGCCCGATAGCCGCTGGCCTACCCATTCTCGAGAGAGTGAGAGAACTGTTCATGCTCACACATGCACCTGACCCTTCGTCCTAGTCAACCGGGGAACTGTTTTTCAGCGCTCTCGCGAGCCATTTCATTTCTGCCTCCGTTTCCAACTCGCCTCCCAACCCAACCACAGCTACCAACACCAACGATGAAAACGCTCTTCCTCATTCCCCTCGTCATCATCCTCGCCTCCTGCACACAGGAGACACAGAACCAAATTGGGCGCAGCATCCAGAACTGGACGGGCGTCAATGGCGTGCTGGAACTCTACGCTGGCGATAAGCTAGTGAAGCGCTTCATCCAGGTGGACAAGCTCACCACGGCCTCCTCCACCGGAGGCAACCAAGCCCGCCCGTATCGATTCGGTTATGGCGTGCTTGATGAGAATCTCGACGGTGTGAAGTCGCCCGGTGAGAAGCGGGTGTATTTCGAGTTCAGCGACTACTCATCAAACTACATCTTCTTCGAGAGCCCACGCTGAGCTCGGCGGCCTGGTCCTCATGAAGGCGGAAGCGTAATTCACTTCATCACGCCCCCGCAAGCCCGGCACCACCTCGGACTACTTCTTCACCGCTTCATCGCGGAACTGCACATACGCAGCGCGAATCGAGATGTAGGGGTCAATGGCATCACGCTTGGCGTCGTCGTAAGTGCCGAGCTGGCCGGGCAGGGCGCGGAGCGTGTTGGCATAGGGCGGGATCAGTGTCCAGTCGTGCTCGCCATTCCAGAAGTAGCCCCAGTTCACGGGGTTCATGGCATAGTCGCCAGCGAGGCCGATGCCATCGCGCACGCTGCTAGGTCCCAGGAAAGGCAGCACGATGTAAGCACCGTGGCCCATGCCCCAGCGGGCGAAGGTCTTGCCAGTGTCCTCATCAGGCAGGCTGGAAAGGGACTCGATCTTGTCCGAGACGCGAATCATGCCACCGAGGCCAGCCACGGTATCGACGAGGAATTTTTCGGTCTGAAGGCCTGCGCCTTTCACCTTGCCTTGCAGCAAGCTGTTCACGAGGCGCACTGGGAACTTCGCGTTCTCGAACGCATTGTAGATACCTTTGCGTAAACGCTTCGGTGTGATGGCCTCGTAGCCCTTGGAGATTGGACGGAAGATGACGAGGTAGAGCTTGTCGTTGACCCAGAAAGTGCCGCGATTGAGCTTCTCGAGAGGATCATGGATCTCGACCACCGCATACTCCTCAAGGTCATCCTTGGGCTCCGCTTTGGTCGCTGCTTCCTGGGTTTTCTTCGACTCCGTGCCAGCCTTGGCAGCTGGGATGGTGGAAGCCGAAGCACTGGCCTTGCGAGCGCTGGAAGTGCACTGGCTCAGCAGCGGGAGGGCTGCCACGAGGGCGAGACGGAAGAGCGATTTCATTGCGGGCGGGCGACGGATTGTTCGAGGGAGCTGAGGACGGCGGCAGCGCCGCCTCTTTTGAAGACAGGATCGAGCTGGCTGCGGTAATTGGCCACCATGCTGACGCCTTCGATGACCACATCGCAGGTGCGCCAGGCTTCGGCTTCTTCAAGGCGGTAGATCACGGCGTAACGATTGCCTTGATACACGGTGGTCGTGGTGACGTCCACTCGACCTGCAGCCGGCTGGGCGGCCGAGTGATACTTGATCTCCGGGTGCTCGCCGATCGTGAATTTGTTGGAGTAGGAGCGGATGATGAGCTTGGAGAACAGCTCGATCGTTTTCTTCTGCTGTGCCTCGTTGAAGGAGCGCCAGCCGGGGCCCACGGCACGACGCGTCATCACCGGGAAGCTGATGTGCTTGTCGAGCACGGGTCCGATGCGCTGAACGAGCGTCTCACGATTGGGCGCCTTGTCAGCGAGAGCGAGCACTTCATCGATCGCGGAATGCAGCCGCTGCTGGGCTTCCTCAAGAGTGGTAGCAGCAAAGGCTGGAAGCGAGAGCAGGGCAACAAGGGCGATGAGCAAACGGCGAGTCATGGAGTAAGGGGCTTGGCGGCGTTATTGGTAGTGCTGTCTTTTTCTTTGTCCACCGAGCCGAAGGCCATCTTGCCAATGAGGGACTCGATGTCCACGGAGGATTCCGTCATGGTGATACGCTCACCGGGCTTGAGAGATGTTTCATCCGCGCCAGGAGCGAGAGAAATGTATTTGTCGCCAATCAGTCCGGTGGTCTTGATCGAGGCCATCGAGTCGGTCGGGAGGTTCAGTCCCGAGAGAACGCTGATCGTGACGATGGCGCTGTAGTCCTTGGGATCAACGCGGATGCCTTCCACGCGCCCGACGGGCACACCGGCGACGTGCACGCTGCCGCCGACGTTGAGCCCGCTGGCATTGTCGAACCGCGCCTCGAGGCTGTAAGTGTCACCGCCGACGAGGGAGCCGGAGCCGAGCTTCACCGTGAGGTAAACGATGGCGACGAGTCCAAGCAGCACGAAGCTGCCGACGAGGAATTCCAACTTGGTTTGTTTCATGAGTCTTCGGATTGAATGGTCTCGCCACGCCGGATGGAGCCGAGCGTCTGAGTGAGTGCGGCTTCGCTGTCACGGAAGTCACGCACGATGGTGTTGGTAGAAGTGGCAAACTCGTCCGGGGTGCCCTGGAAGCACATCACACCGCTGTCCAGCAAGGCCACGCGATCACTGGCTACCAACGCCTCCGGCACATCGTGCGTAACCACGAGCGCGGTGAAGCCGAACTGACGCTGATACTTCGCGATCATCGTGAAGACGGCATTGCGCCGCAGCGGGTCGAGACCGGCGGTGGGCTCATCAAAGAGCACCAGCTCAGGCCTCGTGACGATGGCTCGTGCGAGGGCGAGACGCTTCTGCATGCCGCCCGAGAGCTGGCTGGGATAGCGCTCAGCGTGGGCCTCGAGTTCGAGCTGCTTCAGTGCTTCCATGCTGCGGGCGATCACCTCTTTCTCCGGGAGGCTGGTCGTTTGCTCCAGGGGCAGAGCCACATTCTCGAGCGCGGTGAGCGAGTCGAAGAGCGCATTGCTTTGAAACAGGAAGCTGCACCGGCGGCGGAACTCGGCGCGTGCGGCAGGCTGGTCCTTGGTCAAGACGTGACCGTCGAAGCTGATGGTGCCGCTGTCGGGCTCGATCACATCGGCCAGGCACTTGAGGAAAACGGACTTGCCCGCGCCGCTGCGGCCAAGCACCGCGATCAGGCTGCCGCGCGGCACATCGAGCGAGGCACCCGCGAGCACGGCATTCGCGCCGAAGCGCTTATGCAGGTTCTCCACCTTGAGCAGGAAGTCGTCAGCCATGGGTCAGATGAGGAACGAGGTAATGACATAGTCCGCCGCCAGCACGATGATGCTCGACTGCACGACCGCCCGTGTGGTAGAGGCGCTCACCGCACGCGCCCCGGTGGACGCTCGATTGCGATGCGCATTGAACCCGTGGTAGGCGCACAAGGCGACGGTAAGGAGGCCAAAGGTGAGCGCCTTGATCATGCACTCGCGCACATCGGCCGTTTCGACCGCACGCTCCACCGCCGACCAATAGATTCCGGGTTCCAGTCCCAGCAGCATCGAGCCCGAGACGCTGCCGCCCCAGAGACCGATGCAGCAAAACAACGCCGTCTGCATAGGATAGACGAATAGCGACGCAATCAATCGCGGAGCCACGAGGTAGCCATGACTGCTCACGCCCATCGTTTCGAGAGCGGCGATCTGCTCCGTGTTCCGCTGAATGCCCAGCTCGGCTGCGAGCGCCGACCCTGCCTGACCGACGAGCATCAGAGCGGCAAGCACCGGCCCCAGCTCGCGCACGATGCTCAGCGACACCAGCGTGCCCAGCAGACTCTCAGACCCAAAGCGGTTCAGGACGTAGTAGCCCTGTAGGCCCAGCACCAGTCCCGTGAACATCCCCACAATGAGGATCACCGGCAGGCATCGCACCCCTTGCTCAAACATCGCCCGCACCACACGCCGGAAAAGTTTCTTCGATCCCAGCGCCGCACGGAACGACTGCCCGATAAACAAGGCAAGATCGCCCAGAGCCTGGACGAATGAGAGGGTGCTTCTGCCAATGCTGTGAACCATGAAAGGCCGTAGCTCCTCGCGCAGCGCTGGGTTTTTGCAACGGCAAAGCACAGACTTCGCCCATTAGACAGACTACCACGCACTCCGAGTCACCTCTCTGCCCCTCCTCCAAACGAGCCTCGCTGAGCGTCATGCCTGAAAAGAAGACGCGCCCCCCTGAGCAAAAAGTTTCTGGGTAAAAACTTTAGCCTTGTCATGGCTCGCCGGTTCATGCTTCGCTCTTCGGATTGCCTTATGAAAGCTGCTCCCCTCCCTCTCTGCCTCGCTCTAGCGACCCTCGTATCAGCGTCCACGCTGGCCAATGACCTCGATTCCGCCCCCCTGGCCATCCGGTTTCCCACCGCCCTCGGACACCTTAGTTTCTATGGCGACGTGGCCGCCATGAGCGGCTCCGCAGGCGCCAGCAAGTGGGAGTCCTCCCCCAACCCCTCGAACAAAAGCTGGACCTTCCCCGACCTCTACGACTGGCGAGTGAGCGTCCAATACAGCAACGTCACCTTCGACAACGACACCCGCATCGACTTCGTCTCCGAGTCCTTCACCTTCGATGCCGGAGCCGCCGGTGTCTTCCGCCTCGCCTACCTCAACGCCTCCAGCAACGAGCGCACCGCCCGCGGCTTGCTGCCACTGCCCTATGAGTTCGACCTCGACGCCTACCAGCTCAGCTGGGGCAAGAAGCTCAACAAGGAGTTCGCCATCGGTGCCGAGGTGGGCCTGTCTCAGAGTGAGACCATCTTCAAGGGACCCGGCTTCGACGTGGCCAACACCGACAAAGACTCCTGGAGCTTCCGCGTGGGCGGCCAGTGGCATCCCGCTGAGAAGTGGTTCGTCGGTCTGTATGGCGACTACATCAATGGCTCCGCCGACACCGCCCTCAATCTGCCCACTCCGCTCGGCATCCTTCGCGGCACCACGTCCGACACCGTCGAGCAGTGGCTCATTCATCCCGGCATCGCCTATGAATTTGCTGAGAACGCCCTCGTCCACGCCGACTTCGAAGCCGGCTGGATCTCCAATGGCGACACCACCCTCGACATCCAGCGCTGGTCCATCGGCACCGACATCCCCATCCTGAAAGGCGTCTTCATCCACGCCGGCACCGCCATCGATTCCTACAGCAACATCACCTGGAGCAGCGGCATCGGCTTCTACCCCAGCAAGAACGTCTTCATCGACCTCGCCTACCAAAACAACGCCTTCCCCGAGCTGAAGCAAGAATTCGGCCGCTCTCAGACGCTCAACGCGTCGATCAGCATCCAGTGGTAGTCCCCACCACTCCGACGTCTGGCTCCCACAGCGTGTGAGAGCCAGACATGGCTCTCCTGTGATGGAACAACGCTTCCATCACGGGGAGTTCGAAAGGCTGGGCAAGTTTCGCTCCCTGTTCCATGTCATCTGACAAGCCTTTCCTGACCACTCCACGTTTCTTCGTCTCGCGAAGTGCGTAGCCCTGCGTGGAGCGGTCAGAGAACACTTTGATCTTCGAGAGTCTGCGGCTCCGGCGTTGCGGGCAAGAACCGTAACGAAGCGGAGATAGCCAGCCACAGGCTGCCCGAAGGGCGAACGAAGTGAGGCAACGCCCGCGCTCCTTTCACCTCACCTCCCATGCGGGCGGCAAATCCATCGACTCAGGCCCATACGTCTGCGAAACAACAAAGCCACTCGCCTGCGAGGTGTAGAAGATGCGGCCGTTGCTCACGACAGCTCCGAGGCATTCGCGCGAATCAATCGCGGGGCCGGTGCTGACGAGTTTGCCGTCCTGGCTGAGGTCGATCATGTCCATGTTGGCTCCGAGGACATAGGGCTCGCTCATGGTGAAGCGGCAGCAGGCGTAGTTGGTCTGGATGCTGTAAACCACCTTGCCGGTGTCGCGGTCGAAGACGTTGCCTTTGCCGCGCAGGGCGTTAGAGAAGATGAACTTCTCGCCGACGCTCACGCAATTGAGCGCGCTGGTCACGGCATCGCTCTTCCAGATGAGCTTGCCGGTGCTGGCATCGAGGCACCAGACGAAGCGGTCGTCGGTGCCGAGCTGGGCCTTGTTCGCGCCGCCGATGTAGAGTTTGCCGTCGCGGGCGCTGAGCGTGCATTTGCTGGTGACGTAGTATTCGTTCGTCTGCCAGATGATCTTCCCGCTGGTGGGCTCGATGCACATGGTGACGCCGTTGTTTTCCACGGGCAAACCGCGGCGCTTCTTCGCGTCGGCGTCGTAGCCGAAGAAGACGCTGTAGTAGAGCTTGCCATCGAGCACGCAGATGCCGCAGTCGTTGCCGCCGCGCCCGAGATCGACGAAGTCCTTCTCCCACACGAGCTTGCCAGTGTCGAGGTCCCAGGCCCAGACGCGCGGGTGGTGATCCTTGGGGTAGTAGGGGTTGTCGTTGGAATAGATGAAACTCATCACCTCCTTGCCCTCGGGCACCTTGATGGGATCGCCGCCGAAGGTGAAGAACTTCTCGCTGCCCTGCGGTCCATACTCGCCGGTGCCGCTGGCGTAGATGGCGACCTTGCCGACGACGACAGGCGGGAACTGTCGGCTCCAGCTCGGCGATCCGGTGAAGGGCGCTTCCCAGAGCATCTTGCCCGTGGCGGCATCGAGGCAACGCACGAACGATTTCTTGATGCCTGCCTGCGGCACCAAAAGTTTGCCGTCGATGTAGAGCGGCGAGGTGAAGCTCAAATACACATCCGGCCACCACTTGCGCCACAGGAGTCGTCCGGTGTCCTGCTCGCAGGCGATGATCTGGCCCTCGGCGGTGTGCGTGTAAAGCCGACCGCCGCCGCACACGGGCAGATGCTTGACGGTGCCTTCGAGACGACGCGCCCAGCGCATCCGCAACGGCGGCGCGAGGTCCTGGTTGTTCGAGTTCTGCCCGGCGAAGTTGCCGTAGTTGGTGAACCAGTCGTATTTGGCGTCGGCGCGCGGGCCGGTGAGGGGGGCGCGGAGTTCAGAATCAGGAAGCCTCGCAGTTCCAAAGATCATCGTGGACGCACTGCCTGAGAGTTTCGGTCCCATGACAAAAAGAATACCACTCTCAGTTGGCACAAAGATTTGGCCGTTAGCCACTGCAACTGGTGCTGTAACTGGCGCTTGCGCCTTTCGTTCGTTTTGAAGGCGAAAGACTCGCGTATACTCCAGTCCATCGTCGCAGAGTGAAATGACGAGATTGCCATCTAAGCTACCCGTAATGACATGCTTCTTGGTCAGCACTGGTGGTGCGATGCCACCTTTTTGGCTGAGGACTTCAGGCTGTTCAGCTACCCCTTGTGCAGTCGCAGCAGCAAGACTGTGCTTGATCAATCCACGCCCCGACTCCGGCTTCACGCGAAACACCTCGTTCCCCCGAATCGCCACCGGCGAGAAACTCAGCAGGCCATCCATGCGGATGTTCGTGTCCGTGCCGGGGACGAACTCGCCCGTCTTGAGCTTGTCGCCGTCGAGACGCATGATGTCCACGCGGCCTGCGTTGTCGCGGCGATGCCATTGGACATAGACGTTGCCTTCGTCGTCCGCGCTTTGGCCGAAGGTGGCGGGGAACTCTTTGCCTGACCACTCGGGGATCTCGCCCGTGGCCTTCAGCTTCGGCGACGCGCCGGTGTCTTCGATGAACAAGGTGCGACCGCCCGCAGGCACGACGACCACATTGCCCTTGATGAGGCAGATGTCGCGCGAGCAGACGAAGTGATCCTTCCACGTCACGCGACCATCGCTGGAGGTCGGTTTCGCGCCGGGTTTCAGCGTCTTCAACATGCGCGCCTCGCAGAACCTCGCCCACTGCTCGCCGCTCCAGCGGTTGCCATCGAAGCCGACCAATTCCTTCACGAAGTCCCACTGCCACTTCACCTCGCCGTCGTTCGTGATCGCAAACACCTGCGCGCCGAGCGTGGCGAAATACACGCGATCCTTCCCGATGACCGGCGTGCTGAAGATCGGCTCATGCACGTCGATCTCCTTCACCACCGCGCCCGTCGCGCGATCCAGCACATAATAAATCCCCGCCGTGGTGCCGAAGTGCAGATACTTCCCGACGATAGCCGGTGAGCTGACGTTGTTGACGTTCTGCTTGCCGCCCTTGCTCTGGAACTTCCACACTTCCTTCAGCGTCGCCGCATCGAAGCACGCGCACAGCCCCGAGCCATCGACGACGAACACCTTGCCATCCGCGACGACGGGCGACGTGTAAATGCCATCGCTCATCGCCACCGCGCCTTGCAGGCCGAGATGCTCCACGTCGATGTCCCGATCCGCTGCGTTGCCGGAGTGCGCCGAGTTGAACATGAACTGCGGCCAGTCTTCGGCGAGAGCGGCGCTAGCGAGGCAAACAAAAGCGATGAGCGAGAGCTTCATGCGTCTGATACGACGACCAAACGATGAACTCACAGCCGATTCGGCTCAGCGACCAGGCAGCGCGTCCCGTGTCTTCTTGGGCAGGGATGCGACCACTAGCTGATACGAGTGATCGATGAGTTCACGCACGAGTGCGCTGGGCAGGCGGCCTCCGAGGTTGAGCGTGTTCCAGTGCTTCTTGTTCATGTGGTAGCCGGGCGTGATGTCCTCGAAGCGATCTCGCAGATTGAGCGCGCGTTCAGGATCGCACTTGAGATTGACGCGGTGGGGGTGCTCATCAGGCGTGGCCAGTGCGAACATCTTGCCCGCCACTTTATAAACCAGCACCTCGGGACCGAAGGGCGTGGTTTCTTCGACGCCGGGCAGGGCGAGGCAGTGGGCGCAAAAGTCGGCGAGGACCATGAGTGGTGGATGAGAGGATGATTACTTCAACAGCGGTGCCGTCTGCTCAGGCGTCACACGACCTGCGGGCAATTCCAGCAGTCGAATGTTGCGGAAGTGGATCTCGCTGCCTTCGGATTCGAGGCAGAGGTAGCCTTTGCGCACGGTGGACTGGCTCACGCCGTTCACGAACTTGCCGTTGATGCTCAGCTTCACCACACCATCGACGGCGACGACATCATAAGTGTTCCACTCGCCCGCGCCTTTGCAGCGAAACTCGTAGGCCATGCTGCGCTTCCCGCGCGGGTTCTCGGGGATGATCTCCAAGCCATTCGCTCCGAAGAGTTCACCGCTCACGTAGCCGGGATGATTGGGCTTGCCATCTTTGGTCGGATGCAAGGCGGGCCATTGCAGTTCCAGCATCTGCACCTCGAGTCCCTTCGGCAGATCTTTGCCTGGCGCGGGCGTGGCATCGCTCCAGAGAAACACGCCGCTGTTGCCACCGGGCTTCATGTGCCGCCACTCGATGTGCAGGATGAAGTTCTCATACTGCTTCTCGCTGCGCATCACGCCAATGGGCAGTCCGCTGCACACGAGGAGACCATCCTTCACACTCCAGGTTTCCTTCGAGGTGTTCACATCCACCCAACCAGTGAGGTCCTTGCCATTGAAGAGATCTTTGAAGACCAGCGTGTCTTCGGCAATGACAGCGGTGGAGAGGAAGAGGCAGGCGAGCAGGTGTTTCATCACGATGACAAACGAAGACTGGCGGCGGGGTCTTGTCTCACCATGGAAAAACCGTCTGGAGCCCGGGCATTGCCACGCAATAGTCCGCCGCGCATCGCGTAACGTTCCCATGCTCCATCCATCGCATCCCACTCGTCGTCACTTTCTTTCCACCCTCGCCCTGGGAGCCGTTGCGGCTCGGGCACAAGACGGAGCGCAGCCGAGCTTCCCGCCGACTCGCATGATCACGAAGGGGCCGGGCTTTCACTGGTTCGCTTACTACGACAAGCTGCAGTTCTCGCCGGACAATCGCTTCGTGCTTTCGAACAAGGCAAACTTCGAGCATCGCTCACCGACGGCGGATGATGTGATCGAGGTGGGCATGGTGGACATCCAGGATGGGGACAAATGGATTCCGCTGGGCAAGTCGAGCGCTTGGTGCTGGCAGCAGGGCTGCATGTTGCAATGGATTCCCGGCACGGAGTCGAAGGTGATCTGGAATGATCGGGAGAAAGACAAGTTCGTGAGTCACATCATGGATGTGAAGACGGGTGAGAAGCACACGCTGCCGGCTCCAATCTATGCGCTCGCGCCGAACGGCAAGGAGGCGGTGAGCTGCGACTTCTCACGTGTGGCGGACTGCCGACCTGGCTATGGCTACGCAGGCATCCGCGACAAGTTCTTTGACGACATGGCACCTGAGGGATCGGGCGTGACGCATGTGAATCTGGAGACGGGCGCGGAGAAGCTCATCGTGTCGCACAAGACGCTCGCGAACACGGGCACGGTGATGGAGAACCACCCGGACTCGAAGCATCATGCGTATCACTTGCTCGTGGGGCCGGATGGGAAACGCTTCATCATGCTGCATCGCTGGACGCAGCCGAAGGGCGGGCATCTCACGCGCCTGATCACGGCGAACATGGACGGCAGTGATCTGCGCATCGTGATCCCGAATGGCTACGCCTCGCACTTCATCTGGCGCGATGCGACGCACATCCTCTCGCAGGCGAAGGGCTGGCTCGGCAACAATGACTGGGGCGACTTCCTCTTTGAGGACAAGGACAGCGGCATCGTGGAGGAGATCGGCCACGGCATCCTCGATAAAGGCGGCCACCTCACTTACCTGAAGAACAACGAGTGGATTCTGAACGACACGTATCCGCAGGGCATTCGTCGCATCCAGACGCCGCACCTGTATCACATCGCGTCGAAGAAACGCATCGACCTGGGCAACTTCGTCCAGCCGCCGGAATACAAAGGCGAGTGGCGCGTGGACTGCCATCCGCGCAGCAGCCGCGACGAGAAGCTGGTCTGCATCGACGCGCCCGATGGCAAGAATGGCCGCCAGCTTCACCTCATCGACATTCAGGGGCTGCTGACGTAGGCGCTCGTCAAAGAATCGCGTGACCACTTGGTGCAGCGAGCCGCGCCGTTGGTCATTGGTTATTGGTTATTGGCTCAGGAATCGTCATCCGACTTGCCAGTCAGCTGCGGACTAGTAACATGTTCATGTGAACACATTACCTTCTCCGCCCAACATCGTGGCTTTTCGGGACTTCCTCCGCGCCCGGTTCCCTGAGGCCCATGCACCGCAGGTGCCTGAGGTGGCTCCGGTGGCGAGTTCACTGACGTGTGTGGAGTCGTTGCAATTGAGCCGGGGGGCGATCACGGAGGTCACCGCAGCCTCGGCCAGTGCGGGCACGGGATTGCTCATCAGCGGATTGCTGCAACGCGAGGGACCGTGTCGTGAACTGACCGCCCTGGTGGATGGCAGCGATGCCTTTGACCCGTGGAGCATTGAGGCCGGTGCACTGGAGCGGCTGTTGTGGGTGCGCTGCCGTGCACCGGACGAGGCCATCCGCGCCACCGATCTGCTGCTGCGCGATGGCAATGTCCCGCTGGTGCTGCTGGATCTGCAAATGCAAGCCCCGCGTGCTGTGCAGAGCCTGCCCTCCAGCGTGTGGCACCGGCTGCGAATGCTGGCCGAGAAGAGTGGTGCCATGCTCTGTGCCTTCACGCCTGTGCGCACGGTGCCGTGTGCCCGGGCACGAGTGCGTCTGGATCATCGCTTCGGGCTGGCGGATCAGTTTCAAGATCGCAGCGTGCTGCTGCGCAGTCTGCCCGTGCAGGTGGAGCGGCAGAGACAGCCCCTTGTGCTGCCTGCGGCGGCCAAAGCCATTGCGTGAGGACGGGGTGCCATGCATGCAGCGATCTGGCTTCCACGTTTCCAGCTTCAGGCGGTGCATCGCACCCAGCCGCTGGGAAAGGCATGGCTCGCGGTGCTGGATGAGACGTCAACCCATGCGAAGGACAAGGCGCGAGTGCTTCATGCCAGCGAAGCCGCGGAGCGCCAGGGCGTGTGTGCAGGCATGACGGCGTCCCAGGCGCAGGCTCGCTGCGCAGCGCTGGTCTTTCTGCATCGGGATGCCAGGCTGGAAGGCGAAGCGCAGCGCGAGCTTTTGCACTGCGCCTCGCTCTGGACGCCTGACTACGAGTCCACCCTGCCGGGCTGCTGCGTGCTCAATCTGAGTCATCACCTGCGGATTGCAGGGCATGAATCCGCCACGGGCCTGAAGATGCATGAGCACCTCCAGGCGCGCGTGCTTGATGCGCGCATCGGCTTTGCCACGAATGCCGACCTCGCCATCCTCGCCGCCCAGGCCGCCCAGCCCGTGCTCGTGCTGCGCGATGAGAAGGAGGCCACGCACTTCCTGCATCATCTGCCCGTGAGCACGCTGCGCCCTTCGATGGAGAAGCTGCACGTCCTCACGCTCTGGGGCGTGCGCACGCTGGGTGATCTGATTAAGCTTCCGCGCGCGGAAATCACCTCACGCCTGGGGCGCGAGGGAATGCTGCTCTGGGACATCGCTGCGGGCGGTCGCGAGCGGTTGCTGCGTCTCGTGCGCCAGCCGCTTGGCTTCCGTGATGAACTGGAGTTGGAGCATCCCATCGAGTGCCTGGAGCCGCTCATGTTCATCCTGCGGCGGATGTTGCAGAGCCTGTGCGAGCGGCTGGCCGATGTGTGGCTGGTGGCCGCCTCGCTGCTGCTCACGCTACGCTTTGAGGATCAAGGCGAGCACCAGCGCGCGCTGCATGTGGCGGAGCCCACGCGTGATGTGGAGCTGTTGTTTCGCGTGCTGCACACGCACCTCGAGAGCCAGAGCGCGGCCGCTCCGATCAAGTTCGTCGCCCTGGAGATCGTGCCCGCACGTCCGGCGGGCAATCAATGCCAGCTCTTCGAGCGTGCGCTGCGTGATCCGAATCGCTTCGCCGAGACGCTGACCCAGCTCCAGGCCCTGCTCGGCACCGCACGCGTGGGCCGCGCCACCTTGCTGCCCAGTCGGCGCACCGATGCGTTTGCCGTCGTCGGATTCAATGCCCCCAGCACACCCGCCGCACTCATCGCGCACACGCCGTTCTCACTGCCGCTGCGTCGCCTGCGTCCATCGCCATCAGTGCAGGTGACCCTCACCCACGGCAGGCCAGACAGCTTCCGGCAAGGGCGGCAGCAGCACCTCATCACCCAAGCCGAAGGCCCTTGGCTGCTCTCCGGTGACTGGTGGGATGCAAACTCGCGCTGGGACAAGGAAGTGTGGACCGTGCAGACGGACGATGGCGTGCTGTATCAGCTCGCGCGACAAAACCAGCACTGGGTCCTGGAGGGCACGCTCGGGTGAGTCATGAGCTTCGCGGAACTCCACACTCACAGCGCCTTCAGTTTCCTGCGCGGTGCGTCCTCTCCCGAGGAACTCGTCACTCGTGCGGCGGAACTCGGCATGAGTCACATCGCCATCACCGATCGCGATGGCGTGTATGGCTCCGCACGTGCGCATCACAAGGCGAAGGAACTCGGCCTCCAGTCCATCGTCGGCGCGGAGCTGACGATGACGGATGGCTCCGCGCAGCCGGTGCTGGTGACCACGCGCACGGGTTATCAGAATCTCTGCCAGCTCCTCACGCTAGCCAAGCTGCGCGCACCGAAGAACCAGAGCCGCATCGAGTGGCATGAGCTGGAAGCACATGCGGAGGGCCTCATCGCTCTGAGCGGAGATGAGGACTCGCCTTTGCATCAAACTCTCGCGCGTGATGCTAGCGCAGCGCCCGAGGTGATCGGGCAGCTCACCCGCATCTTCGGCAAGGATCGCGTTTTCATGGAATTGCAGCGCCACCGCATTCGAGGTGAGACCGTGCGCAATCGCCAGCTCATGGAACTCGCCGAACGCCATGCCCTGCCCCTCATCGCCAGCAATGGCCCCAGCTATGCCAAACGCGAAGGCCGCCTGCTCCAGGATACCTTCACCGCCCTGCGCCATCACACGAACCTCGACAACGCGGGGCTGCTGCTCGCAGCGAACTCACAGCGCCATCTAAAGAGCGAGCCCCATCTGCGCGAGCTGTTCGCCGACCTGCCACACCTGATCGACAACACACAGCGCGTGGTCGAGCAGGTCGAGTTCTCACTGACCCATCTCGGCTATGAGTTCCCCCAGTATGCCGTGGACGACGGGCATGATCAGGACTCGTTTTTGCGGGAGCGCACCTTTGAAGGCGCACGCGAAAGGTATGGCGTGCTGACTCCCGAGATCGTGAAGCAGTTGGAGCATGAACTCCGCCTCATCAGCAAGCTGGGATTCAGCGGCTACTTCCTCGTCGTGTGGGACATCGTGCGCTTTGCCAAGGCCCAGGGCATCCTGGTGCAAGGTCGCGGCAGCGCCGCCAACAGTGCCGTCTGCTACTGCCTGGACATCACTAAGTTTGACCCCATCGCCGGGATCAAAGGCAAGCTGCTCTTCGAGCGCTTCCTCAGCGAAGGACGCAACTCCTGGCCCGACATCGACCTCGATCTGCCCAGTGGCGAGCGGCGCGAGGCCGTCATCCAGGAGATGTATCGCCGCTTTGCTCCCTACGGCGCAGCGATGACGGCGAACGTGATCACCTATCGCGGTCGCAGTGCCATGCGCGAGATGGGCAAGGTGCTCAGCCTGCCAGAGGATGTCATCGCACGCTTCAGCGACCTCTACCCGTATGGCGACTACAAGCACACGTTGGAACTCCAGGATCAACTGCACCGTGCCGGCATGCCAGGCGAGCATCCACGCATGGCCTCGCTCCTGCGCCTTTATCACCTCGTGTATGGGCTGCCGCGCCACCTTGGCCAGCACAGCGGCGGCATGGTGCTGTGCACCAAGGGCTTGCACAAAATCGTGCCGCTGGAGCCCGCCTCCATGCCCGGCCGCGTGGTGGTGCAGTGGGACAAGGATGACTGCGAAGACCTCGGCATCATCAAGGTGGACCTGCTCGGCCTCGGCATGATGGCCGCCATCGAAGACACGCTCAAGCTGTGCTCGGAACGCGGACATCCCGTGGATCTGGCGACGATCCCGAAAGACGATGTCGCCACGTATGAAATGATGCAGGTGGCAGACACGGTCGGGGTCTTCCAGATCGAGAGCCGCGCACAGATGGCCACGCTGCCACGCATGAAACCTCGCGACTTCTATGATGTGGTCATCGAGGTGGCCATCATCCGCCCCGGCCCCATCGTGGGCAAGATGGTGCATCCATATCTGAACCGCCGCAGCGGCAAGGAGAAGATCGACTACATCGCGGATTGCTTTGAGCCCATCTTGAAGCGCACCCTCGGCGTGCCCTTGTTCCAGGAGCAGGTCTTGCAGATGGCCATGCTGATCGCCGACTTCAACGGCAGCGAGGCGGAGGAGCTGCGTCGAGCGATGAGCTTCCACCGCTCCGATGAACGCATGGCCAAGGTGATGGCCAAGCTCCGCGCCGCAATGAATCGCAAAGGCGTGGCGCTGGAAGTGCAGGAGCGCGTGGTGCTCTCGATCCAGTCCTTCGCTTTGTATGGGTTCCCGGAATCCCACGCCATCAGCTTCGCCCTGCTCGCGTATGCCAGCGTGTGGCTGAAGGTGCATCGCGCTGTCGAGTTCTACGCTGCGCTGCTGAACAATCAGCCGATGGGTTTCTACTCACGCGCCACCCTGGTGCGTGATGCGAAACTGCGCGGCATCACCGTTCGCCCCGTCTGCATCGTGCAGTCCTCACTCGTCTGCACCGTGGAGGCGGACAACGTGCTGCGCCTGGGCCTCAACCAGCTCAATGGCATCAGCCGGCACGCGCTCCATCGCATCATCAGCGAGCGCGAGCGTCATCCGTGGCGCGACTTGAATGACTTCCTGCTGCGCTGCTTTTTATCCAAGGATGAGCGCCGCGTGCTCGCCAGCTCCGGCGTCCTCAATGCGCTGGGGCACCATCGCCGCAGCGCCCTGTGGGAGGTGGAGGAGGTGCGCGAGCCGGACTTGTTCACGTATGCCGCAGCCGCCACGAGCAAGCTCTCCGCACTCGCGCCCATGTCCCCCACCGAACGTCTTGAGGCGGACTACCAAACCGTCAGCCTCACCATCGGCCCGCACCCGATGGCGTATGCGCGTGCCCAAGTGCCCGATGTGTGGCGTGCCAGCGATCTCGCCCTCGGCCAGAATGGCCAGCATGTGATCATCGCAGGCCAGGTCATCTGCCGCCAGCGCCCTGGCACGGCGAAAGGCCACGTCTTCATCAGCCTGGAAGATGAAACCGGCATCGCCAATGCCTTCGTGCCCTCCGCTTTGTTTGAAGCCCGGCGACTGGTCATCACGCAGGAGCGTTTTTTGCAAATCACCGGTCGGCTGCAAAACGTTGACAACGTGATCTCCGTTTACTCACTCAAAGTGGAGCCGCTCCACTTTGAGGCGGCGATCAGCTCGCACTCGCATGACTTTCATTAGCAGGCTGCTGAAAAACGGCCGTATCAGCAAATCGTGCCGCCCCGCCCGAAGATGCGTTACATGCGTTTTTCAGCAGCCTGTTAGCCTTCGGTGCCAGCACTCATGAGCACCTTCTTCATCCGGGATCCTGGAGCACCCGCGATGAGATCGCTCAGAGTCTGCTGATCGAGCGTCGCGTAAAAGGCATTCATCGCCTCGGCGAGCACGCCTTTGAGACGGCAGTTGCCATTCAGCCGGCAGGTGTTGGTGGCCGCATCGAAGCACTCGACGATCACCGGCTGGTCCTCGGTCTTTCGCACCAGCACACCGATGCGAATCTCCTCAGGCTTCATGCCCAGCTGGATGCCACCACCACGTCCGCGTCGCGTATCGAGGTAGCCTAGTTTCGAAAGGCTGTTCACCACCTTCGCCAAGTGATTGCGCGAGATATTGTAAGCCTCGGTCACCTCGTCCAGCTGGAATGAACTGCCCTTCAGCGCGGCATACATGAGAACGCGCAGAGCATAGTCGCTGAAGAGGCTGAGTTTCATAGATCGGGAACACATCGCTCATGCCGCAGCATGGGTGAGAGCGCCACCAAAATGACAGCGGCGCTCCGCTCTTGCCTGCCATCTTTTTCCAGGCGTGGAGAGCTGGATTTTCCAGCTCGCACATGGCAGCCAAAGATGGCTTGTTTCAGACGTATCTACGAATGCCTCAAGGCTCAATGAAACGTCTTCTCCTGCCCCTCACCCTTGCCTCCCTGCATGTGGCCCACGCCGCTGATTCTGCTGTGCAGATTCAGTTCAACCGCGATGTGCGTCCGATCCTCTCGGAGAACTGCTTTGCCTGTCATGGATTCGATCCGAAGCATCGTGAAGCCAAACTGCGGCTGGACACCTTCGAAGGTGCCACGGAGAATCGCCAGGGTTCTCGCGGCATCGTGCCAGGAAACCTGAAGGACTCGGACGTCTGGCAGCGCATCATCAGCGAGGACAAGGATGAGTTGATGCCGCCGCCGAAGTCGCACAAACCACCGCTCTCGGCACGCCAGCGCGAGGTGATCAAGACCTGGATCGAGCAAGGCGCGAAGTATGAGCGTCACTGGTCCTTCGAATCGCCCAAGCGCGTCACGCCGCCTACCGTGGCAGGTGCTGAGCATCCCATCGATCGCTTCATTCAAGACCGTCTGGCTGCGGCCAAGCTCAAGCCATCACCTCTCGCCGACAGTGCCACGCTGATTCGCCGGGTGTCGCTCGATCTCACGGGCTTGCCTCCCACACCCGCCGAGGTGGATGCCTTTGTCCAAGCCTCAGCGAAGGACTCCGAGGCCGCGTATGGCGCGCTGGTGGATCGTTTGCTGAAGAGCCCGCACTACGGCGAACGCTGGGGCCGCTGGTGGCTGGATCAGGCGCGTTATGCCGACAGCAATGGCTACTCGATTGATGCGCCGCGACAGATCTGGAAGTTCCGCGACTGGGTGATCGAGGCTCTGAACAAGGACATGCCCTTCGATCAATTCACCATCGAACAGCTCGCGGGTGATCTGCTGCCAAATGCCACGGAGAACCAGAAGATCGCCACTGGCTTCCATCGCAACACGCAGATCAATCAAGAGGGCGGTATCGACAAGGAACAGTTCCGCATCGACAGCGTCTTCGATCGTGTGGCGACGACCGGCAGTGTGTGGCTAGGGCTGACCATTGGCTGCGCACAGTGCCATGATCACAAGTTTGATCCCATCGAGCAGAAGGAATACTACCGCCTCTTCGCCTTCCTGAACAACCAGGATGAACCCACGCTCAAGGTCTTTGACCCGCATGTCGATGTCAGCGGACTCACCGCCGAATTCAAAGAAGTCGATGCCAAGCTCAAGGCCTACATCAAGGATCACCAGGCCGATCTCGATGCCTGGGAAGCGGGCATCACTCCCGCGATCAAGAAGAGCCTCAATGGTGCCGTGAACAAGATCCTCGCCGTGCCCAAGGCCAAGCGCACGATCGAGCAAAAACAGACCCTCTTCGCTGCCGGCGTGGGCGGTGTGGGTCCGTTCCGTGAGCTGAATGACCGCCACAAGGAACTCGACACGCTCCTCAACCAAGGCGTCACCACCATGGTGATGAAGGAACTGCCGAAGCCACGCAAGACCAACGTCTTCATCAAAGGTGACTTCACCCGCCCTGCCGACGAAGTCACTCCAGGCACTCCGAAAGTGCTTCATGCTTTTGAATCGCCCAGCCAGCAGCCGAACCGACTCGATCTCGCCCGATGGCTGACGAGCCCGCAGAATCCGCTCACCGCACGCGTGATCGTAAACCGCATCTGGCAGCAGTATTTCGGTCGCGGCATCGTCGAGACCGAGAACGACTTTGGTTCCCAAGGCACACTGCCTTCGCACCCTGAACTGCTCGACTGGCTGGCCATGGAAATGCTTGCTCAAAAGTGGAGCCTCAAGGCGATGCACAAGCTCATCGTCACTTCGCACACCTATCGTCAAAGCTCCGCCACCCGGCCTGAGTTGCGCGAGCAAGACCCGAACAACTATCTGCTCGCTCGTCAGACACGACTTCGCCTCGATGCCGAAGTCGTGCGCGATGTGTGCCTCACTGCCAGCGGACTGCTGTCTCCCAAGCTCGGCGGACCTCCCGTCTATCCACCTATCCCTGATGGCGTCATGGGTCAGGGCCAGGTGAAGCGCGTCTGGGCCGTGAGCAAAGGCGAGGACAAGTATCGCCGCGGGCTCTACACCTTCGTCTATCGCGCCTCGCCGCCCCCTTCGCTCACCGTCTTCGATGCCCCGGAGGGGTTCAGTTCCTGCACCCGCCGCATCCGCAGCAACACCCCGCTGCAAGCTCTCACGCTGATGAACGACAGCGGCTTCTATGAGTTCGCCACCGCCCTGGAAAAGGTCATCAAAAAAGATGGCCTGGAGACCGCCTTCAAACGCTGCACCGCTCGTGATCCGAAACCGGACGAACTCGCCGTGCTGAACAAGTTGGACTCGCTCAACCAAGCCCGCACTCTTCTGAATCTGGATGAAACTGTGACCCGCGAATAGCCCGCCATGAACAACCTTCTTCATCAAACTCGTCGTCACTTTTTCAGCCGTTGCTCCGTGGGACTCGGCTCCATTGCCTTGGGCTCGCTCATGGCTGCGCCGGCGCCCAAGATGCGCAACCCACTTGAGCCGAAGAAACCTCATATTCCAGCACGCGCGAAGAATGTGATCTTCCTCTTCATGGCGGGTGGTCCTTCGCAGCTGGAACTCTTCGAGCACAAGCCCGCGCTGACCAAGCTCAATGGCAAGCCCATCCCCGAGAGCTACACGAAGGGCAAACGCTTCGCCTTCATGGACAGCAGCCATCGCAGTGACTTGCTGGGTTCGAAAATCCAGTTCAAGCAGCATGGTCAGTCGGGAGCCTGGGTGAGCGATTTATTGCCCCACACAGCCAAGATCGTGGATGAACTGAGCATCGTCACCACCTGCAAGACGGACCTCTTCAATCATGCGCCCGCCAAGCTCTACATGAACACAGGCAGCGGCCTGTTTGGACGTCCGAGCATGGGTGCCTGGGTGACGTATGGCCTCGGCAGTGAGTGCGATGACTTGCCTGGATTCGTCGTGCTCCAAAGCGGACCTCGTGGACCTCGCGGTGGCGCGGTGCTCTGGGGCAGCGGCGTGCTACCCACGACTTACCAGGGCGTGCCGCTGCGCAATCAAGGCGATCCTATTGTGAACCTCTCGACTCCGAAGGACATCAGCATAGCGCAGCAGCGTCAGGTGGTGGATTCGGTTCGTGAGTTGAACCTCAAGCGTCTGGTCGAGACAGGTGATGACGAGATTGCCACGCGCATCAATGCTTATGAGATGGCCTACAGCATGCAGACGAGTGCCCCGGAGCTGATGGACACTTCAGGGGAAAGCCAAGCGACGCTGGACATGTATGGAATCAAAGACCCCAAGGAAGCCAGCTTTGCCCGCAACTGCCTGTTAGCCCGCCGTCTTGTCGAACGCGGAGTTCGTTTCGTCCAGCTCTACGATACCAACTGGGATCACCACGGTGGCCCGACGGAGAACCTGGAGAAGCACTTGCCCATGAAGACCATGGATATCGACCAGGCCTGCGCTGCGCTGGTGAAGGATCTCAAGCAACGCGGATTGCTGGATGACACGATTGTGATCTGGGGCGGCGAATTTGGGCGCACACCGATGGGCGAGGTGCGTGAATCGACGGGGCGCAATCACCACATTGATGCCTTCACCATGTGGTTCGCCGGTGGTGGATTCAAAGGTGGCACGGTCTATGGCCAGACTGATGAGTTTGGGTTTGGCGCTGTGGAGAATCCGGCCCACGTGCATGACATTCATGCCACGATTCTGCATCAGTTGGGCATTGAGCATGAACGCCTCACGGTGCGATCACAGGGCCTGGACTTCAGGCTCACCGGAGTCGATCCGGCCAAGGTGCTCAAGGGCATTCTGACCTGAGGCGGCGGACCCATTTGCAAGATTGGCGCAACCTGTGCCAATCGCCGCGTGATGCTTGGCATGGTTGGCCTGAACGCAGGACGTTACAGTTCTGTCACATCGCATCCAACCATGGCAAGACTTCCTCTCTCTCGCAAAACCGCTGCTCGCAAGGGCCCTGTCACCAAGTCAACTCAGCCGTCGATCAAGGCACCAGCCACCGATACACCTGTTTCGGTCCCAGACCCCGCGATGGGCATGGAGTTGAGAAAGTTGCCCATCGAACGCTCAGACTTCCGCCTCTCGGAAGAAGACATCCGCCGCATCAACACACGCGATGGCCTCATTCAGTTGTTGCGAGGCAACAAGATCAAAGTGGGCTCCGTGATGGAGACACTGCGCTACGAGGCGGAGCTGGAGCGCTTGCAGGTGGAGTTGGTGCGACTCCAGCGCTGGGTGCAGGAGAAGGGCAAGCGCATTGCCATCCTATTCGAAGGTCGTGACGCTGCCGGAAAGGGCGGTGCGATTCGCCGTTTCACCGAGCATCTGAATCCGCGCGCAATGCGTGTGGTGGCTTTGCCCAAGCCCACAGATCAGGAGCGCGGCCAGTGGTATTTTCAGCGCTACGTGCGTCAGCTTCCGAATGCCGGGGAGATCGTGTTCTTTGATCGCAGCTGGTATAATCGTGCGGTGGTGGAGCCGGTGAATGGCTTCTGCTCGGACAGGGAGTATCAGCGTTTTCTCCAGCAAGTGCCGGAGTTCGAGCACATGCTCTATGAAGATGGTGTGACGATCATCAAGTTCTGGTTCTCGATTTCGAAGGAGGAGCAGTTGCGCCGTTTCGAATCCCGCCGTCATAATCCGCTCAAGCAATGGAAACTAAGCCCGATCGACATGAAAGCGCAGGAACAGTGGGATCGCTACACGCACTTCAAGGAGCAGATGTTCTCGAAGACGCACACCTCGTTCAGCCCATGGATCATTGTGCGCGCGAATGACAAGAAAAAGGCCCGCCTGGAGAGCATCCGGCACGTTTTGAACTCGATGCCTTATCGTTCGGCCGAAGATCCGCCCGTCAATCTCACCCCTGATCCGAATGTGATCACACGCTTCCATCGTGCGACCACGACGCTGGATTGATCCCAACTTTACTCCAGTGGATGCGCTCTCACTCATCGCTGTGCTGGCGATCGTCCTGGTCCTGATCTTTGACCTTTCCAACGGCTTTCACGACGCCGCGAACATCATTGCCACGGTCATCGCTTCACGCGCCATGTCGCCGATGATGGCAGTGCTGATCGTCGGCGTCTTCGAGTTCCTCGGGCCCCTGCTCGGCGGCACGGCAGTGGCAAATACCATCGGTTCATTCATCGACCTCACCGAAGTGGACCGTGTCCAGGCGGTGAAAATCGTGCTCGCAGGTGTGGCGGGAGCCTTGTCTTGGAACTTGATCACGTGGTGGAAAGGCCTGCCTTCATCGTCCTCGCACGCGCTGGTGGGTGGACTAGTCGGCGCTGTCGCGGCGAGTGTTGGTGGACATCATGTTGTTTGGGGGTTCGGTGAATTGATGCAAGGTCGGGTGCACGGCGTCACCAAGGTGCTCCTGGCACTGCTATTGTCACCGGTGGCAGGGTTTGTCGTCGGCTACGTGATTCAGAAGGTCATGCTCGCGGTGCTGTATCGAGCTTCTCCCAGTGCGAACCGTTGGTTGCGTGGCGCACAGTTCTTTACCTCCATCGGCCTTGCCTTTTCTCATGGGGCCAATGATGCGCAGAAGAGCATGGGCATCATCTCGATGGTGCTGGTGCTCGCGGGCTGGCAGACCGGTTTCCATGTTCCATTCTGGGTGATGATCGCGTGTGCGCTGGCGCTCACGTGCGGTGTGCTCAGCGGCGGATGGCGCATCGTTCGAACGATGGGTTTCTCCATCTATCGAGTGCGTCCGATTCATGCGCTGGACTCGCAGTTGACCTCAGCAGCGGTGATCATGGCCGCCTCCGTTCTGGGAGCACCGGTCTCGACGACGCATGTGGTGACCACCTCGATCATGGGCATCGGTGCTGCCGAGCGCCCTCGTGCTGTGCGCTGGAAGAAGGCGGAGGAGATTGGCTGGACTTGGGTCATTACCATCCCTGGTGCCGCCGTCATGGCAGTCAGCATCGGCGCGCTCTTCCACGCAGCTATCGGCCTGTTTCATTGAATCGACACACCCTCATGGACACGAAACGCCCTTCCTTCTTTCGACGCCTGCGTGACCGCTTGTTCCCCAAGATGCCGGACTTCTTCGGGATCCTGGCGGACCAGAGCGCGATGGTGGCAAAGACGACCAGTTTGCTCGTCGATTTCATGGAGACCAATGCGAGCAGCATTACCTTGCTCATCGTGCAGGACGAGCACGATCAGGATGACTTCAAGGCAAAGAACATCCAACTGCTGAATGCGGCCTTCGCCACGCCGATGGATCGCGAGGACATCTACCGGGCGATCGTGTCGCTGGACGAGGTGGTGAACTATTGCAAGACGACGATCCGCGAGATGGAGATGCTGGGGGTAGGTCCCGACCAGTTCACGCTTGAGATCGCCATGCACATCAAGGAGGGGGCCGACGCGCTGGCGGCTGGATTCAGCAAGCTCGCCACCCACCCTGGGCATGCGGCATCGGATGCAGACCGGGCACGCAAGGCAGAACGCAAGGCCGAGAAGTCCTATCGACGCGCCCTGGCCGCGCTTTTTCAGGGCACGGACTACATCAATATGTTCAAGCGCCGGGAGATCTACCGGCATCTGTCGAATGCTGCCGACCGAATCTCGGCAGCGGGTTTCACTCTCCAGGACATCGTGGTCAAACTGGTCTAGCCAAGGGACTCGCTGCCCGAGGACCAATCGCGACGGACTCCGGCGCAACCTTGGATGAGAAGTCGGCTGAAATGTCCTTGTTTTGCGACGCGTTCTCAATAGCATCCCCAAACATGCTTCCCGCCCCTAAGCTCTCCGAACTGCCCGCAGGCGACTCGGCCATTATCGCAGCCATGCCTTGTGGTCGACCGGCGCTGACCCGGTTGCGCGAGCTGGGGTTGGTGCCAGGCACGCGGGTCAAGGTTGTGCGGAGGGCTCCACTCGGCGAGCCAATCGAGATTTGTGTCCGTGGCTCCCGACTGGCCATGCGCAATCATGAAGCTGCGTTCATCGAGCTTGCCGCCTCATGAGTGAATCAAACCCTGAGCCACTCTTCGCCCTGGTGGGGAACCCCAACTGCGGCAAGACAACGATCTTCAATGCCCTCACCGGTTTGCGCCAGAAGGTGGCGAATTACCCCGGTGTCACGGTGGAAAAAAAGGTCGGCGAGTGCATTTCCCAGCACGGCAAGAAGCTGCGTCTAATTGATCTGCCGGGGGCATACAGTCTGAACGCACGCTCGCCCGACGAGGCGGTCCTGCGCGATGTGCTGCTGGGTCGCCGCACCGACACCCCTCGCCCTGATCGGGTGATTTGCATCGCGGACGCTGCCAATCTGGAGCGCAATCTCTACCTGCTCACCCAAGTGCTGGAACTCGGCCTGCCGGTCATCCTGGTGCTCAACATGATCGACGTGGCCGAAGCCCGCGAATGGCACATCGACGTGCCCAAGCTCTCAGCCTTGCTCGGGATTCCGGTGATCCCCATGCAGGCCACAAGCGGTCAGGGATTGATCGAGCTGAAGCTGGCCATGAGCCAAAGCGCCCCCGAATCTCCGAAGTGGCACTCCCCTCCCCTGCCCGAACCTCTGAAGGCGGAACTCGCACGAAGCCGGGGCCTGCTGTGCCAAGCGGGTGCGGTGAGAACGGAGGCGGCCCTGCTGGAACCGCTCTACCTCATCAGCGATCACGATCCCTCACACTACGGCATCGACGCTGCCCACCTCGAACGCATCGTGGAGTGCCGAAAGGCTCTGGAGGCCAGCTTCCCGGGCTGGGAGGATGAACTGGTCAATGCACGCTACGCGGCCATTTCAGAGCTATGTGCTGAGGTGCTCAAACGCCCGGATCAGCCGGGGGTGACGATCACGGACAAGCTGGATGCTGTGTTCCTCCATCCGATCTGGGGTGGCCTCTCGATGCTGGCAGTCATGAGCGTGCTTTTTTACCTGATCTTCAGTCTCGCTCAGGTGCCTCAAGGATGGATTGAGAGTGCTTTCAGTGCTCTGGGGAACTGGGTGCAGTCCGAGATGGCTCCTGGTGACCTACGCGACCTCATCGTCAATGGCGTCATTGCTGGCGTGGCGGGAGTGCTGGTGTTCCTGCCGCAGATTCTCATCTTGTTCTTCTTCATCGGGCTGATGGAAGACACCGGCTACATGTCCCGGATCGCGTTTGTCGTGGATCGTCTCATGAGCACCGTGGGGCTGAATGGGAAAGCCTTCCTGCCCTTCCTTAGCTCCTACGCCTGCGCAGTCCCCGGCATCATGGCCACTCGCACCATCGACAGCCCGAAGGATCGCCTTATCACCATCTTGATCGCGCCCCTGGCCAGTTGCTCGGCACGATTGCCGGTCTATGGCCTGCTGATTCCGGCACTGCTGCCCGCCCATCTGGCCAGCGCCTGGGTCAAGGCAGGCCTGATGCTCGCCATGTATGCGATCGGAACATTCGGAGCCTTCTTTTTTGCTTGGTTGTTCAACAAAACGATCATGCGCGGTGCCTCGTCGCCGATGATCCTGGAGATGCCTGACTACAAGCTGCCCGCGATGAAAGGCGTGCTGCTGCATGTCTGGGAACGCGCGAATCTGTTCGTGAAGCGTGCGGGCACGGTGATCCTCGGTCTCTCGATCTTGATCTGGGCAGCGTCCACCTACCCGAAGACGCCAGGAGCTGACGACTCCACCCAACTGGCCAATAGCATCGCGGGCCGCGCCGGCCATCTCATTGAGCCGGTCGTTAAGCCCCTGGGCTACGATTGGAAAATCGGCATCGGCTTGATCAGCAGCTTCGCCGCCCGCGAGGTCTTCGTGAACACCATGTCGGTCGTGTATGCAGTCGAGAGCGGTGACGATGAGGATGTGCAGCCACTGCGGAATCGCCTGGCCGAAGAGCGCTGGCCCGATGGTCGCCCGATTTACTCACCGCTCGTCTGCCTCAGCCTGATGGTGTTTTACGTCTTCGCGATGCAATGCGTGAGCACCATCGCCATCGTCCGTCGTGAGACCAACTCGTGGAAATGGCCGCTGTTCCAGCTCGGCTATCTCACGGGCACCGCCTACCTTCTTGCCCTCGTGGTCTATCAAGTCGGCACCTGGCTCGGCTACTGAAGCGTAATCCAGGTTATGCAAACCGACTGGCAATCCTGGGCTGCGCTGATCGTCGTGGGGATCACGATGCTGGTGTTCGCCGTGCGTGCGGCCCGCAAAGGCGAGCCCGGAGGCTGCGGCGGTAGTTGCGGCTGCGATGTGAAGAACAAGCTGCGCAAGCAAGGCTGATCCACCGTGGCGAGGTGAAAGTTGCTCCGCCGGGGAACGTGCTTGTCTCCCCTGCCCTGCAACCCAACCTTGACCACCTATGCTACGCCTCCTCGCATCACTTTTCTTTGCCTCTGCCGTCTTGGCCGCCCCGCCCGTGGCCCCTGGACAACGCATCCTCTTCATCGGCGACAGCATCACCTACGGAGCAGGCTATATCGCGATGGTCGATACCGGACTGGTGCTCTCCGATCCTGACACCAAGTATGACGTGATCAGCGCCGGCCTGAGCAGCGAGACCACTTCCGGCCTGTCCGAACCTGGACACGCGGGCGGCAAGTTCGAGCGCCCGGACGTTCATGAGCGTCTGGATCGCGTGCTTTCCAAAACGAAGCCCGACCTCGTGCTCGCCTGCTACGGGATGAACGATGGTATCTACATGCCCCTAGCCGAAGAGCGATTCAAGGCGTTCCGCGATGGCATAACGAAGCTGCATGACAAGGTCACCGCCACGGGTGCGAAGATCAACCATCTCACGCCTCCGGTCTTTGATCCCGAGGCCATCCCCCAGCGCGTGGACATGAGCGGCGAGCCTGGCAAAATGTATGCGAAGTATAACGAGGTGCTCGACCGCTACTCCGACTGGCTCATCGAACAGCGCAAGAAGGGATGGGACGTCATTGATCTGCATGGACCGATGAAAAGCGCTCTGGCCGCAGGTCGCACCAGCAATCCGAAGTTCTTGTTCTCCAAAGATGGCGTTCATCCAGGCGACGAAGGTCACGCCTTGATGGCAGCGGCTGTGCTCGATGCCTGGGGCATTGCCCCCAAGGCTCGCGACTTCCGCCTTCACCCTCAGGGCACCGAGGTGCTCAAGCTCATCAGGCAAAAGACCGAAGTCCTGCGCGACGCCTGGCTCACCGAAACCGGGCACAAGCGCCCAGGCGTCAAGGCGGGCCTGCCCTTGGCCGAAGCCAATGCCAAAGCCATCGAAGCAGACGCTGCTGCTCGTGGTCTCGCCAAAGGCAAATAGCCACCGTCCAAACAACAAAGCCCAAGGTGATGAACCTTGGGCTTTGTTCATTTAGAGTTTGAGCACGCTCGACTAGGACTGCGCAGCGGATTCAGGCAGAGGGGCCGAACCTGTAGGTTCCGCTCGGAACTTCAGCTTCTTCGTGTCCTCGTCCATCACCACCGTGACATGATCGCCTTCCTTGATCTCGGCGCGGAGCAGAAGTTCCGCCAAGGGATCCTCGATGTTCTTCTCAACCGCACGCCGCATCGGACGAGCGCCATACTGAGGATCATAACCTTCCTTCATCAAGAACTCACGAGCCGCATCATTGAGGGTGACGGTGATTTTCTTGTTCTTGAGGCGGGCGGTGACCTTGGAAACTTCGAGATCGACAATGCGATTGAGGTCCGTGCGCTCCAGCATGCGGAACACCACCAGTTCATCGAGACGGTTGATGAACTCTGGCTTGAACCACTTCTTCGCCGCTTCCATCACCTTGCCCTTGATGGCATCGTTGTCCGCGCTGTCCACGGTAATGGCATTGAACCCAAGCGTGGTCTGGCGCTTGATGCTCTCAGCACCCACGTTCGATGTCATGATGACGATGGTGTTACGGAAGTCGATCTTGCGACCGAAGTTGTCCGTGACCTGGCCTTCTTCGAGGATCTGAAGCAGGAGGTGCATCACATCCGGGTGAGCCTTCTCGACTTCGTCGAAGAGCACCACACTGTAAGGACGACGACGCACCTGCTCGCTGAGCTGACCGCCTTCTTCGTAACCCACATATCCTGGAGGCGCACCAATGAGGCGTGAAGCCGTGTGCTTCTCCATGTATTCGGACATGTCGATCTGGATCAACGAATCAGCACTGCCGAACATGAACTCGGCGAGGTTCTTCGCGAGGAACGTTTTGCCGACGCCCGTGGGGCCGAGGAAGATGAACGTGCCGATCGGGCGGCGAGGATCCTTGAGGTCCGCTCGCGAACGACGCAGCGCCTTGCTGATGGCGGTGACCGCTTCGTCCTGACCAATGACGCGCTTCTTGAGTTCCTCCTCCATCTTGAGGAGCTTCTGCGTTTCGGCCTGCTCCATGCGCTGAAGCGGCACGCCCGTCCACTTGGAGACCACAGACATAATGTCGTCTTCACCGACGTCCACGATGCGCTCGGTGTTGTTGGCACGCCAGTTTTCCAGCGTGTCATCGTAGCGCTTCTTGGCGTCCTTCTCCTTGTCACGAAGAGCAGCAGCCTTCTCGAAGTCCTGCTCCTTGATGGCGGTCTCTTTCTCGATGCGAATATCGTCGATCTCCTTCTCGATGTCCTTGAGCACAGGCGGACGAGTCATGGCACCAATGCGGGCCTTGGCTCCGGCTTCATCCATGACGTCGATCGCCTTGTCGGGAAGGAAACGCGCAGGGAGGTAGCGTGAGGAGAGTTGGACAGCCTGCTCGATCGCCTTGTCCGAATAGACGGCCTTGTGGTGCAGCTCGTATTTGCTCTTCAAGCCCTGGAGGATCTTGATCGCATCTTCAACGCTCGGCTCTTCGACCTTCACGGTCTGGAAGCGACGCTCGAGAGCGGCATCCTTCTCGATGTATTTGCGATACTCATTGAGCGTCGTGGCTCCGATGCACTGAAGCTCGCCACGGCTAAGCGCGGGCTTGATGATGTTCGACGCATCCATTGCGCCTTCAGCCGAACCAGCACCCACGATGGTGTGGAGTTCATCAATGAAGAGGATCACGTTCTTGGTGCGACGAATCTCGTCCATCACCGCCTTGATGCGCTCTTCGAATTGACCACGATACTTGGTGCCTGCCACCATGAGAGCAAGGTCCAAGGTGATGACCCGCTTCTCACGCAGGATCTCCGGCACGGTGCCATTCGAGATCTCCTGGGCCAAGCCTTCAGCAATAGCGGTCTTGCCCACACCGGCTTCACCGATGAGGACAGGATTGTTCTTCGTGCGACGGCAGAGAATCTGAATCACGCGGGCGATTTCTTCGGAACGACCGATCACAGGATCGAGTTCGTTCTTCTGAGCGAGTTCCGTGAGGTCACGACCAAAGGCCTTGAGCGCAGGAGTCTTGTTCTCCTTGCTCTTGCCACCCGATGACACTGGCTGTGCGCCTTCCTCGGCCTCTTCTTCCTCTTCATCGCTGTCTTCCGAAGCGAAGTTGGGGTCGAGTTCCTTGAGGATCTCGTTGCGAGCCTTTTCAAGATTGATGTCCAGGTTACGCAGCACCTGGGCAGCCACACCTTCGCCTTCGCGGAGCAGACCAAGCAGGATGTGCTCGGTGCCCACGTAGCTGTGATTGAGTTGCTTGGCCTCCTTGGAAGCAAGTGCCAGCACCTTTTTCACACGCGGGGTGTAAGGGATATTGCCCACGCTCTTGGTCTCGGGACCGGAGCCCACCTGTTGCTCCACCTGCATGCGCACCGTGTCGAGGTCGAGGCTCAACTTTTGGAGCACGTTCACGGCGACGCCCTGGCCCAATTTGATCAGGCCGAGGAGCACGTGCTCCGTGCCAACATAGTTGTGGTTGAAGCGATCAGCTTCTTTTCTCGCGAGGGCTAGGACTTGCTGGGCTCTGGGGGTAAAGTTATTCATCATTCTGCTCCGGTTGGGTGCCTTCCGTGGGGGTTGGCGAATCGATTTGTGAAACGTTAGTGGGACCGCCGATTGATTGCAAACGCTGGCGTGTAATTTCCGCGCGCAGGACATCCCGGTCTTCAGGTGAAAGTTCGCGTCCAGCGCGCATCTGCAGATGCGCAGGCTGGATCTCCAAAAGGAGCATGTCGAGGATGCTCCGATCGCATTGAGGCACAATGTCCAGGTCCGCTCCCAGGCGAAGCATGGAGAGCAGATTGAGCGCCTCTTTCGAGTTCAAGATGTGAGCGTGGCGGAGGATCGCATACGCGCGGCCCACCTGATCGCTGAGCATGGTGAAATGATCCTCACGCAAACGCACCCGCGCCTGCTCTTCGGACTTCAGCACGCCCTGGACCACCGTCTCGATTTCCGAGATAATGTCTGATTCCTTCTCGCCCAAGGTTTTCTGATTGGAGATCTGGAACAAATTGCCCAGCGCTTCGGTGCCCTCGCCATAGAGGCCACGCACAGCGAGCCCGATTTTCGTCACCGCCTTCATCACCTGGCTGACCTGATCCGTCAGGACCAAGCCCGGCAAATGCACCATCACGGAAGCCCTCATGCCTGTGCCCAAGTTGGTGGGGCACGCCGTGAGGTAACCCAGCTTTGAATCGAAGGCATACGGAAGCTTTTCCTCCAGCTCCGTGTCCACCCGGTCGATCGCTTCGAAGGCAGCCCGCAGGCTCAGTCCGGGACGAATGCCCTGCATGCGGAAATGATCCTCCTCATTGATCATGATGGAAACGCTTTGCTTCCGATCCACCACGACCGCACAACCCGACGAGCGGGCCGCGTGTTCGCGACTGATGAGATGACGCTCGACGAGCACCTGCTTCTTGATCTTGCTCAGCGTCGCGTATTCCTCGCTGTAGCCGTCCTTCATTTCTGGAAGAGCTTCGACAAAAGGTCGCGCAAGCTGCAGCAAATCCTGCCTTTGCTTCTCCTGGCTCCAACCAGGGAAGGGATAATTGCGCAAGTTGCGGGCAAGGCGGACCCGGCTCGTCATGACGATGTCCGAATGCGGCCCGCTGCCGCGCATCCAGTCGGCCGGGTTTTTGATGAGGGTGGTGAAACGCATCATGGGGGATTTGAGAGGGATACGCGTGATTTTGCTCAAAGGAGACGAATCACTGCGATGATGAAACTGTGCGAAGGTTCGCCGCTCTGGCAAGCATCGTTCCCACACAGAATCTGCGTCCCCTCAAGGCGTCACTGGACCAGAATCACATCATCGGGCGTGAAAAGCTCCTTGTCAGGTCCCGCCGATCGCACCTCCATCCTGGTCCCAGACTCCGGGTGAAACCAAAATGGCGTGCCCCAACGATCCACCAACTGGCCATTCCGAATCGCCGGACTGTTCTGAGGAAACAGTCTCCCCCGCTGAGCCGGATTCGCGGTGCCAGTGAGAGCTGCCGTGATGTCCTCATTCAGGCCCACAGGATTGCCGCCAAACGCGCGGCGATAAAGCTCCACAAAATCATGCACGACATGGAGATCATCCGTGACGGTCGTCTCCGCCGAGTTGAGACGACCCGCTTTTTCCATGTTCGCCGGATCGATGGGTGCCGGGGAAGGAATCTGTGAGGACACGGATGAAACCGGCACCGCAGCCGGATTCGAATTCATCTGTTCCTTCTTTTTCTCGATGGCCTTCTGCAACTCCGGCGAGTTCACGGCGCGCGTGAGGTAGTAGGTGACCGCCAGAAGAGCGAGCAACAGAATCGCAAGAATGTAGGACGAGAGGCGCTTGGGCATGAAAGGATAGTCAGGAAGCAAACCATCCCTGAGCACAGTTCAACCAGAAGCCGCGCGAGCGCTCTGCACTAAGTGAAGTTCAGGAAGTCCAGGTTCTTCGCGATGAGTGTGCCGCTCGTGAGGTCACTCTGGAAACGGGTGAAATTAGGCAAAACCGTCGAAATCTGCCCATCCGAGCAGCCGAACCATTTCGCAACGCTTGCAAAGACCTGATCCGTTGCCGTGCTGGGAATCCAACGCCCGCGATTGCCAGTGCAATCGATGCCTCCATTGACGGTGAGATTGGGGAACTGCCCGCAAATCTTGCCACCTTTGACAGCACCACCCGCCACGAACATGTGGCCACCCCACGCATGGTCAGAGCCCGCGCTGTTGTCGCTCTTGTTCGGGGTCAATGTGCGGTTGAAATCCGATGCGCTGAATAGCAGCACGTTGTTCCACATGCCGATCTGCACCATGGCGTCCTTGAACGCACGAATCGCACGGCTCATCTGATTCACGAGCCCGTAGTGGCCTGCGGTGGTCTGGCCCGGGATTTGAGTGGTGTGCGTGTCCCAGCCGCCCAGTTGCACGAAGAAGATTTGCCGGTTGTTGGACAGCTGGCTTCGTCCGGCAATGAGGCGGGCCACCACCTTCATCTGATTCGCGATGTCGGGAATACGGGGATTGAACAGTCCGTTCTGGAACCAGTTGTTCCAATGCAAGTCCAAGGTGCTAGTGCCGTCGCTGTTGGCCGTCTGCGCCAAGGCGTTACCCACGAGACCTTCGGTGATGCGAGCGCTCTCGGGAGCGGTGTTGTAGCCGGTGTCTAACAGGCTGGCGTGCTGCATGGCCATAATCTGCTCAATGGCCCTCAACCTCCATCCGGCGGCACTGTGCTGGTAGTTCGTTCCTGACAGCGGGTCACCTCCGGTGCGGAGGCCCGCCATGGGATTGTATTTGTTTGCAGGAGTGGTGACCGGATTGGTGTAAATGGGTTGCAACGACGTGTTGCGGAGGCTGCTGCCGTATGGGTGGGCCGTCGTATTGAAGCCGCTGAGCGCCGACACGGCACCCGAGCTGTTCATGAAGTAGGCCGGCTGGTCAAAGGCCACCTGGAAGCTGTTCACTCCGGCGATCGAGACCGACATACTCAGGTCGCCCGTGTTCAAGCCCGACAGAAGATCGGCGATCTTCCCCCCCCAGCCACGTGAGAAGGGCTGGTCTGGCAAAGAGGACTGCCACTGCACCTGCTGGTCGGAGTGAGAGAAGAGTTGCGGTGGCTTGGCGGCTGCAGGGAGGGTATTGAAGTTCGAACGCGTCACAGCCGTAGTGCCGACCAGCGTGCCTACATTGGCGATGAAACTCAGGTCACCAGCATCAAACATAGTCTTCAGTGGGTAGGCACCGGGATGGAGCGCCATCTCATTGCCTGTGTATCCAGTGCTTGGATCATAGGCCCCACTATTGCTCGGCGTGATACGGGAGGTGACAGCAGCCGTGCTGTTCGCCGTGCCGTTCCAGTAACCATTGGCAGCATTCGCTGGCGTGAAGTCAAAACTGGCATCAGGAATAGCCAGCACCGTGGCACCACGTCCATTGACATAAGCCGTGCGCGCAGCGCTGGTAGAGCCAGCTGGAATGAGTAGGTTGTTAGAATCATTGCCTCCGTTGAGGAAGAAGCAGACCAGGGCTTTGTAGTCGCCAGCTCCCTGAGCAGCTGCGGACCCGATCAGCTTGAGCTGTGCGAGGCTGTTGACGATGGAGGTCAGGCCCAGAGAGGCGGCACTGCTCTGGAGCAGGAAGTCGCGACGGTTGGGCTTCGAGCGATCTTCGTTGCGTCGGAGGAGAAGGTTCATGGTGATTCCTGAGTTGTGATTGCTGATTCTAATGTAAAAGGCCTTAGATTAGTGCTGCACAAAGCCTGGCATCACTGTGGAGTTGAGGTAGCCAATCCAACGGCAGCGGTCCCGGATCTCATTGGCAAAGGTCGTGTTCGGCGGGTTTTTCGGATCGAAAACGATCTCGGGCTCATACCGTGTGGTGCCCAGGCTGTTCGCGCCACCATTGATCTGATAGATGCACTCCATGAGCACCTGGCGAGGATTGGCCGGTGGCAGCGGAACTGGAGCAGGTTGATTTGGCTCGATGAGCACCGGGTTCCTGGCCTTCAGGCTACCACCGCACCACCAAAGGTCGGTCTTATCCACAATCGCCTTGCTGGCTGCCCAGTGAGCATTCTGCAAATTCACATCACTCGGAACGATCGGAATAGCTCCGGTGCCATAGACGCTTTCGAGGTGATCATAGAAGGTGTCCCGATAGAGCTGAATCAGCTCGGTGTAGTCCAGAACGATACGATCCTTTTGCTGATTTGAACCGCTCAGGTCACTGGTGAAGTAACCGACTTGCTTGGAATAAGCAGGGGGCGGGATGATATACACCGGCGGACTGAAGGTGACGGTGACGTTGGCGGTCGGAGCCTGGCTGAGACCAATGGTGAAGGTGTCATTGGCACCGGCCTCAACCACCGTAGTATTGCCACCAGATTCAACGAGCTGCACCTGCGGACCATCATCATCTGTGATGCTGGCGATGAGCAGCGGCACCGGCAAGCCATTGAACGCAGGATCTGCGCTCGTCGCATTGCCATGGGTAATGGTGCTGGTGTGATTCACTTCCGTAGCGGTGTCGTTCATCGCCGTTACCGTGATGGGCTGCGGCACATTCCAGTTGCCTGAAGTAAACGTCACACTGGAAGAAGAAACGGTGCTCTGGGCATCAGGTGTGATGGTCACCGTCACATCTGCCGTGGGTGCCTGGCTGAGGACGATATCATAGGTATCAGACGTGCCAGACTCGGTAATCACGGTGGTGCCCCCCGATGGAATGATCCGGACGGCAGGGAACTCATTGTCCGTTATGAGCGGCACCACTTTGTAAAGCGGAGACACGTTGTTGTAGGTCGCATCCGTGCTGCTGGAGGTATGAGTCACCTCGCCACTGTAATGGATGTAGGACTCCACGAGCGAGTCATCGATCGCACGAATGGTGACTGTTTGATGTGTCATCCAGTTTGCCGAGGTGAAGGTCAACGTCGCCGTCGGTCCATAAACCAGGGTGCCGCCAGCTGGCACAGGCGGAGCAATCTCCAGCTGGCTGTTGGCCGTGGCCACCACAGTCACATCCGCCGTGGGTGCTCGATTGAGCGCCACGGTGTAAGTGCCGGTGTTGCCGTTCTCATGGATGTTCGGGCTGCCCACAAACATGATGCGCGGCGTGTCCGTGGACAGCTGGCTCACGGCCACCTGGTGGATGGTCTGGGCATTGAAGTTCGCGTCACCGCTCGCGGATGTGTGGCTGATCGTGACCGTGCGAGCGCGCTCGGCATCAATGCTGTTGTTCACACCCGTAAGAGTGAAGAACTGAGGGGTGCTGAAGTTGCTGCTATTGAAGATCAGCGTCGCGGGGCTAATCGAGAGTCCAGAGGCAGCGAATCCACCCGTGACACTCGGGGTGATGGTGACTGTGTTCGCACCTGATGGAGCGCTGCGCAGCACAATGCTATAGGTGTCACTCTTCGAGCCATCTTCATGCACGCGCGTTTCAAGGCCCGTAACGTTGACGATGATGCGGTTGTCATCGTCCGAGATGTTGTTCACCACGGTCTGGAGGCTCAAGGTGGAGGTGCCCGAGGTGTTCGCGGCATAGCCGGTGGTGTCAGTGGTCAGCGCCACGTTGATGGCATGAGTGACGTTCACCTGATGATTGCCCTCGACCGTCGTGTCCTGAGCGGCCAGGACCGTGACGACCTGCGGCACATTCCAGTTCGATGCATTGAAGGTGAAGCTCTTGGCACCCGTGGTCACATTGTTCAGCGTGGTGCCGGTATTGGCAGGCGTGGCAGTGATCACCACATCACCATTGGGGGGCGTGGTGAGCACGATGCTGTAGGTGTCTGTGGCCCCGCCTTCCACGGTGCTCGTGATGCCACCCGTCTGGGAAATGCTCACGGCAGGCGCATCATTGTCCAGGATGTTCACTGTATGCGTGGGTGCGATGCCCAGGTAGGTGGGATCGCCGAAGCATCGGAACTGGATGTTCTGCGCCTGGTTGTAAGCCGTATTGCCAGCGGCGGCGAGAGCAACGTCATTAAAGGCGTCATCAATCGCGCTAATGACTACAGTCTGCGGCACATTCCAGTTCGTGCTATCGAAGTAGAACACGCTCTGATTGAAGGCCATCTGGGAATTTGCATCCAGCGTGACGGTCACGGGAATCACGGGTGGGCTGGCGAGGTAGATTTCCACGCTGTCGGTTTCGCTGCTGCCTTCCGTCACCCAGGTATTGCCCCCTGTAGGCTGTGCGTCATTGCTGCGAATGGACCCACCACTCGGCACGATAATCAGGTTCTCGTTACGGCGATGATTGTCCGTGATGTAGTTAATCACCTGGTTGTTAACGGCTTTAAATCCGTCATAAGTCCAGCCAGTGAGACCGGCATAGGCAGCATCAGACCCGGTGGTGCGCGCGGTGACACTGACGTTATACACCTCACGACCCTCATTGATCATGTCACCGATGGCGGTGACATTGAAGCTTTGCGGCGTGCTCCAGTTGGCAGTCGTGAAAGTCAGCGAAGCAGGCACCGTCGCTTCGGCGGTGTTGCTGGAGACCAAGTCCACAATCACACTGCTGGTCGGGGCCTTGGTGAGCACCACCGAGACTGCATCCGTGCCGCCTTCTGTTGGCTGCGTGCTGCCGTTGGTTTCAAACAACGCAATACCATTGGCGTCATTGTCCCGCACCGGGATATTCATCGGGGTGTTGCGTGGATTGTTGTAAAAGGGATCCGCGCTGCTGATGACGAAGCGCAGCAGACTGTTGTGCATCGCAGTCTCTGCTACCCCATCGTCCACGGCGGTTACCGTCACCGTTTGGTTGGTGCCACTGTTGCTGGTGGTGAAGGTCAGCGTCGATGGGGAGACCGAAATCTGACCATCAGTCACGAGTGTCACCGTCACATTCGCGGTGGGAGTGCGGCCCAGATTCACGGTAAAGGTGTCCGAAGCACGAACCAGGGTATCCGTGCTATTACCCACAGCACCACCCTCTGCCACCGTAGTCCAGCCATTGGAGTGACCAATGCCAAGGGGCACAAAGTCGTTATCGATCACCGTCGCTGCGATCGACTTCGTCTTAACGCCGTCATAGGCAATATCGTTCGAATCAACAACAACCCCGATATTGGTCAGCGTGTCCGCCTCGACCGAGGTGTCGTTGATAGCGGTAACGGTCACCGTCTGGGCATTGTTCCAGTTGGCAGGCGTGAAGGTCAGAGTCGTGGGGAAAACCAACGCCTGGGTGCTGGCAGTAAGGTTAACCGTCACATTCGCCGCAGGCTGCTGACGCAAGGAGATGTCCACGGTGTCCGTGGCACCACCTTCGACCACAGTCGTGTCACCGCCAGTGGCGACGACATTCACGCCTGCGTTGTCGTTGTCGATGATCGTGACGCCCAGGGAACTGTGCGTGACGCTCCAGTAGTTGTTGTAACCCGTGTCCGCCACGCCTGCCGAAGTAGCGCTGGCCACAATGGCTGCATTACCTGAGAACGGCGGAGTAATGGTCACCGTGGGAGCCGAAGTGTAGGCCGATCCGGCCGCCGTGATAGTGAGGCCGGTGATTCTGCCGTCAGCAGATAGAACCGGAGACGCAGCGGCACCGCTGCCACCGCCGCCGCTGAAGCTCACGATGGGCGGCACGGTGTAGCCGGCACCCTGATTGGTCATCGTGAGGGCCGTGAGGGCACCACTGGCGACCGTGCTCGTCGCCGTTGCCACCGTGGGAATTGCATTCGGAGTCAGCGGCATCATGCGGCCTTCATTGAGGTGATCATCAATGGCGGTAACCGTCACCGTTTGCGCCACGTTCCAGATGGTTTCACCCGGTCCGGGCGTGCCCCCGGTGGGGTGGAACACGAGATTCGTGGGCGTGCAGCGGACATGATTGGAACCCAGGTTCACCGTCACCGGCACCGTCGGATTCACGCGCAACTGGACGGTGAAGGTATCCGCGATACCGCCTTCCTGAACGATCGTTTCACCACCGCTAGGGGTCATGATGATGCGATTGTCGTCATCCAGAATCTTCGCCACCACCTGCTGCACCGGATTGGCCGTGAGGTAGCCGCCCCCATTGGCCGTGATGGTGATGATGGCATTGTTGGTGGGGTTCTGCTCGAAGGAGCCCTCGGCAGTGGTGTCAGCATTGCCACGCACGCGCACTTCCTGAGCGGTGGCCCAGTTGACGTTAGTGAATGTGCGCGTCACGGCAGCACCCGCAGCGCCATAGGTCGTGCCGCCAGTAGTAGTATTGAGCTGCACCTGAGTGTTGGACGGGGTGATGGTCACCGTCACGTTCGCACTAGGCTGCCTGGTAAGGACGATGTTGAAGTTGTCCACCACATTGGCAAGCACGGTGGTCTGCGTGCTGGATTCACCGACCACGGTGTCACTACCCACTTCCGTTACAAGAACATGGAAGCTGCTCGCCCCATCGTCGTTATCCACGACACCGACAGGCAGTGTAGCCGTCAGGCCATTGTAACTGGCAGCAGCGCTGCTGGCGGTGAAGGTGAGCGTGTCACCCACGGCGCTCGGAGCTTCCGTGACAGCATCTTCCACCGCACTCACCGTCACCGTCTTGACCGTATTCCAATCGGTGTCGTTGAAGGACACGGTGGTGGGTGAAACTGAAACCTGACCGCCTGTAGTGATGTTCACGTCCACAGTGCTGCCAGCAGGCGGCGGTGAGTGAAGGCGGACGTTCACAATGTCCGTCTTCCCTCCAACACCTTCCTGCACCCACGTATTGAACGACGTGTGCTCGGCGCGAATGCCTTCATTAGCGCTGTCCGTGTCCTGGAATCCGATAGTCATGGGAGCGACCGGGAGGGCATCATAGCCCGCCGCACCACTCACGCTGAAACGCAGCAGACTATTGTCCACGTTGCTCAGCCAGTTGGTATTGCCACCCACCACCGTGACCGTCTTGGCAGAGAAGTCAGTAGGCGTGAAGGTGATCGAGTTCACAAAAGTGACGCCACCATCCAAGGACAAGCGCACCGCAGGTGTGGCGTTCCCATTGTTCAGAATAAAGTCAGAAACATTGGTGTCTGCTCCTGGCTGCGTGCTCATACCGGTGAGGTTGCTCCAGGTGTAGGCGTAGAACATGTTGGCCTTGGCCACGACACTGGCCTCGGTGTTGATCTGAAGTTCAGGTGCGAACAGCCCAGCCTCTGCCATAGGACCTGGCACCACATAGTCAGGCAGGAACCAATTGAAGACCGAGGGCGGACGCTGCGGGCTCTGACCGATATTGCTCGTAAGATCGCCGAAACGATAGCGGAACGGACCCGTGGCCCAGCCAGTCGGCAGCGAAGGAGGGTTCGCGTTGTCTATTGAGAACTTGTTATACTCGCTCAGCGGGTAGGCCGTGGGCATCGGCGTATCTGTGCCGGACATGTTGGGGACCTGATCCTTGAGGATGGAAATCGGAGCCCCTGAGAAAGCGCGAAGCGTGCGCAACATCTGAGTGAAGGCCACGAGAGGCTCCTTCACCTTCCCGTGCGAGATCGAACTGTCTGCGAGCTGCAAGGAGCGCGCCTCGTAGTCCAGCAGCATCGCCTTGAGCACAGCCCCCAGGTTGCCATTAGTATTACGATACACTTCCTGCACACGGAAGATATAGCCTGCGGACGGATTGGAAGTCACTAGGCGCTGGATCAGCCAGCGGCACATGTTGACCGGCGTATTGGTATGTCCTGGGCTGGCCTGCGTGCCTGCACCATAGGTGCTTTGCGTGGGATCACCAGCGAGCGCATTGTGAGCAGCGGTCAGATCCAGATCGGCAAGGTTGTGACAGGTGATGTCATTGGCACCGCGTCCAAGCGCAGGCAGCGAGCGCATGGGAATGTCATACTGGCCATGCTTGCCAGCCAGCAAGCGCTTGGAAACGTTGGCCACTGGATCGCCCGTATCAGGGTCCACATACTGATTGAAGTCATGGTAATAGATCGAGCCGACAGTCGTGGGTGTGGCGTCGCTAATACGACCAATGACTTTCATCGGCGTGGTCCACGGGGCTGCCCAGAAAAGGTGATCATCAGCGCGACCAAACCAGTTGTTGTTGCCATTCGAGAAGTTTGCGGCTGTGACCGACGAGTTGTAGTTGAACACCACCAGGTCGCTCACGCGGTTGTTGCTGCTGTTATTGAACAACAAGGTCGAGCTGTTCCAGCTAGAGGTGTAGCCAATCGCATGGCGAGCACCGTGTGAGAAGCCGGTCATCACGCGGGCCAATTCGGTGATGTCCCGCTGATCGTAAGTCGGGATGGGAAGACCAGCCGAATCCAACTGGAGACTGCCATCGGGGTGGCGCAGGACGAGGCCGATGGAGAACAACTGCATGATCTCACGCGCATAGTTTTCATCAGGGCTAACGATGATGCCACCGCCTGCATCATACGCAGCACGATTGGCCATGTGCGAGAGATAAACGCCCATCATTGGGCTGTAGGTCACCTTCTCCAGGAGCGTGCGATACTTGCCAAAGGCATTCTCCGCCAGCATGTCCCAGTAGTTCGCGCAGCCGTAGTGACGGTCCAGAACGGTCTGGTCAGCCTCAGAGATAATGACAATTTCGCTCAGCGCCTGAGTGAAGCGCTGACGCACCTGATCTTTGCCCTGGAGCATGATGGACCACCACTCGCGGCGGCGATTCGGTCCGCTCTGCGGGTAGTTGTTGCCCGCGAAGTTATTGTCCGCCGTGGTGCTCACCGTAGGATTACCCGCATTGTCAAAGGTCACCGCATACCGGGTTCCGTTGAAGCTCGGGTCGTTCGAATAGGTATAGGGCTTGTTCCCTCGCATTTCGAACTCCTCATTGTCCGCCGCCATAACCAGCGTGCGGAAGTTTACGGTTGGAGTCAGCGCCGGATTCATCTGCTCGTCGAGCCAGTCGCTCAATCCCTGGATGTAAGCATCTGTGATCTGAGCCGCCGTGGGCGTGCCGCTCAGTGCCCCGATACGCGCATCGACCTTCCCGCGAATCGCAATATACATCGCCTGCGTGCCGCCCCAGGTGCACTGGTTCATGAAGCGCCAGATGTCGCGCTCGATCTGCTCGTTAGTCGCCGTCTGCCAGCTGGACGAACCTGTGACCGGAGCGTCAAGTGTTGGATTATCGGGATCGAAGGTGATGGAGCCTGTTGCCTTGTTGAACGGTCCGGCAATCTCCTTGCCGGTAAAGTTCGCGGAGGTAATCGCGCACCAGATGTTGGACGTGCGCAGGGCGTCAAGGAAGCCTTGGTCGGTGGAATAGAAGCCCGGCTTGTATTCGATGTTGTAGGTCGTGCCGGACACCTGCCCATTCGGGAGCGCGGGAGCCAGATCCGAATTTGGCCCTGATCGGATGTAGGCCGTGTTCTGCTCGGATGACAGGTTGCTGAACACGATGGAAATCGAGGCACTGGTATTATCTCCCTTCACAAGGGCCGTGGCATAGCCGCTAGCTGTAGTGGCCTGCCCAGCTTCATGTCCGAGGTAGGCCACGTAGAGCTGGTTATTGGCCGGGTTGGCAGGATCCGAATCACAGATGCACAGCGTTCCAGATGGTCCAGCAGCAGTGATGCTGCCCGGCAGGTCCACCGTGATCTTGGCATACTCGGGAACCTCATCCAAAGCATCCTGCACCGGAGTCACCGCCGCATCGTATGGCGTGCCTGGCACACCTTGCCCCGCAGGAATGCTGAAGGTCGCCAAGGTATAATCAGCACCCGTCCCAGGTGGGGTTGCACTGGACTTCTCAGCAGCGGGCGCTCCTGGAGCTCCGATCAAAGATAATCCATTGAGCGCCATCGTGCCCACCGTGCGCACCAGCTTCAGCTTGCCAGGAACCGCAGCGGGACTCGGAGCCGTCTTGTCATCTTTTTCAAAACCATTCGTCGTCGACTGAACGGTCAAAGACAGAAGCGATGCCAGCGTGTCACCGTCCGTTGCCCCATTACCCGTGGAACTCGCGATCGCGGGATCCATGCCCAGCTTGTTCTCCGCCCAGTCTGAAACTCCATCACCGTCGGAGTCCGCATCCAGGGACTCAAGGCGGTAGAACTTGCGACTGTTCACAGGCTTCGTGAATACGATCGTGTCATTCGCGTGATCCTGCGTGCTGATCTTGGAAGCCCCTGACACCATGGTCCAGCCTGAGGCAGGCGGAGCACCCACCGGAGTATCCGACTCCCACACCTGATACTTCTTGCCCTTTTCGGCTTTGAACGTCACCACCACCGAGCCTGCGCTGATGGCCATGTTGCCGACGGCAAGACAGTCGGTGGAATTGCGCGGATCCGTTCCCGCAAGGCTTTCAACATAGTTCGAGCATCCATCATAGTCCTCATCTCCCGAAGCACTGAGACCCCACGCATTGTGAATCGACTGCCACACGTCATCGAGGGTATCAGGACCGCCCGTCGCCGGGCCTGTCGAGTAATTGTCAGTGATTCCAAATGCATCGGGACTCAGGCATGTGAAGGCCAGTGCGAAGAAGAGGACAAGTGTATGTCTCATAAGAAGTGGAGAATGGGAAACCCAGCGCCTGTTGGCACTACTTTGCGCATGCAAAGATTGCAGAGATTTAACGAGATTACGGGAGTTCGCCGACGAGGGTCAAGCACGAACCCTCCCTGCTGATGAAAGTTGTGAGCCCTTCTCGCGTGAACAGGCCCACTATTGTTCGCGCGATCACACAAGCCGGACATACCGAAGGCCCGGCAGCGGCCTGACCAGCCGCTTCATCTCCAGGCGCATCAAGGTAGTCGCCACCACGTGACTGGGCAGCCCGCATTGAGCTGTGATCTCGTCCACGTGCCGCGTGTCTGCCCCCAAGGCATCAAAAACTGTCTGCTCATCAGCAGACAACGCCACGGGTGCCGGCATGTCGGGCAAGGTCGGAGCCTTGGGCGCGGTCGGGAACAGCACGAGCAAGTCATCGATGATCTCGCTCCCATCCATCACCAGCTTGGCCCCCTGCTGAATCAGACGATTACAGCCCGCAGATGTCGGCCGGTCGATGCTGCCGGGCACTGCATAGATCGTCCGGCCCATATCGGTGGCCTGTTGGGCCGTGATGAGAGAACCACTCCGTGCCGGAGCTTCCACCACGAGGATGCCCGTGGACCAGCCTGCGACCACTCGATTGCGCAAGGGAAAGCTTTGCTTATCAGGCGGGTAGTCCACCGGGAACTGCGACACCACCGCTCCTTGCTTCGCGATCTTCTCCGCGAGCGCCATGTTCTCAGGCGGATAAAGTTGCCCCATACCTGAGCCAATCACCGCGATGGTCCGACCCTTCGATGCCAGCGCTCCCTCGTGGGCCGCAGTGTCGATCCCTCGTGCCAGGCCGCTGATCACCGTGAACCCGGCAAAAGCGATCTGAAAGCTCATCTTCTTCGCGCACTGAAGACCATAGTGCGTCGCCTGCCTCGATCCCACGACTCCGATGGCATTGAAGTCACGTGGAATGACTTCACCCCATACATACAAAACCAAAGGCGGAGCATGGGTCTCGCGAAGCAGGGGCGGGTAGTTCGGGCTTTCCTGCGTCAGCAAGGTCAACTCCATCTCCGCCACCCGGCGCAACTCGCGCTGAAGATCCACCTTGTCCTCCCAGGACGCGATGGTCTCCGCCAGCTCTCGTCCAAAGCCATCCACTTGCAGAATCTGCGACGCCTTCGCTCGCAGGATAGCCTCGGGGGAACCAAACACTTCCATCAGCCTCTTCACGCGCACCGGCCCCACATTGGGCAGCAGGTTCAGTGCGAGAAAAGCTTCGGATGTCGTCATCCCTGACTACCTCCGCAATTCTTCAAGCGCCTGTTTGATGTGCCCTTCATGCACATCCGTGCTCACGAATGCTTCGCCTAACTTCTTGATGAGCACAAAGCGAATGGCTCCCTGGTCAAACTTCTTGTCCATCTTCATCCGGCGCAGAATCTCCTCGTCCGTGATGTCGTCGGTGAGCTTCAGCGGCAGATCGAAGGCCGCCAGGGATGCGCGGATGCGTTCCAGCTCCACCGAGGTGAGCCCCGAGACCTTCGAGGCCAGCCAGGCGGCAGCATTGAGCCCCATGGAAATGGCCTCGCCATGGAGCAGCTTGCCATAGCCCGCTGCCGACTCGATGGCATGGCCAATGGTGTGTCCAAAGTTGAGAATCGCACGTGTGCCGGTGCGCTCGAATTCATCGCTCTCCACCACCGAGGCCTTGATGGCGATGTTGCGGCGGATCAGCGCCACAAGGTCACCCTTGCCTTGCGCCACTTGATCGATCACATCGAACATCGAAGCGTCACGAATGGCTGCATGTTTGATGATCTCAGCAAAGCCCTCGTTCCACTCGCGTTTGGGCAGGGACTTGAGCGTGTCCACGTCGGCAAAGACGTGTGATGGCTGGTGAAAGGTGCCCACCATGTTCTTGGCATCCTTTAGATTAACACCCGTCTTGCCACCCACAGAACTATCGACCTGCGAAAGCACCGTCGTGGGCACTTGCACATACGGGATGCCACGCTGGTAAACCGAGGCCGCAAAGCCCCCGAGGTCGCCGATCACACCACCGCCGAGAGCCACGACAAAACTCTTCCGATCCAGGCCAGCAGCGGCCATCTCACCGCACACGGTATCAAGACAGGACAAGGACTTGGACTCCTCGCCAGCGGGCACCGTGATCAGCGTGGGCTCCTTGCCTCCCTGACGCAGGCTGTCCATCACCTGCTCGGCGTAGAGCGGACCCACATTCGAGTCGGTGATGACCGCCACCTTGGTCCCCATCATCTTCTTCGCCAGCTCCGCCCCCATGCCCGCCAGCAAACCACTGCCCACCTGAACGGTGTAGCTTCGCGGACCTAGGTTGACGAAGACGGGACGAATGGGGGCGGCGGGCTTTGGAGGCATGGAAACAGTTCGAGAATACGTTCGACGGCGAACGTTGCCGTCGAATCAGCATCCAGGCAAACCGTTTGAAATCCTCGTTCACGCTTGAACCACGTCAGCTGTCGTTTGGCGTATCGGCGCGATGCCTGCTGAATGGCGCTCACCGCCTCCTCCAGCGTCACTTCGCCCCGGAGGAAGGCCCGCACCTCCCCCACCCCGATCGCCTTCTCCGCTGTCATGGACATGTCGCCCAAGGCTTGCACTTCGTCGATCAACCCCTGCTTCACCATGGCCAGCACCCGCGCATTGATCCGTTGGTAAAGGTCCCCCCTCTCACGCTGCAAAAACACGCCCATGAACTGCGGCTCATGGCTCGCCCACTCACGACGCAACTCAGACTGCGGACGCCCCGTGAGCAGACAGATCTCCAGCGCTCGGGTCACGTAGCGATCATTGGCCAGCGCCACATTCTCAGGCGCTTGGGGATCAAGGCGCAGCAACTCCCCCACCCGTTCCGCTGCGGTCAGCATCGCCAGCCGCTCACGAATCGCCGGATCACCCTTCGGCAACGGAGCCAACCCGTGCGTCAACGACTTGATGTAGAGCCCGCTCCCGCCCACCACGATAGGCCAGCGGCCACGCTGCCACACTTCATCCATCACCCGGCTGGCACGGTCACAGAACGTCTGCGCATCACAGCTCTCCGTGACCGGGAGGCAGCCGTAAAGATGATGAGGCACCTCTGCCTGCTCGACCATCGAAGGCTGGGCCGTGCAAATAGGGAGCCCTGAATACAACTGGAAGGCATCCGCATTGATCAGCTCCCCACCCACCGCCTGCGCCAGATGAAAGGCCACCGCCGACTTCCCTGAAGCCGTCGGGCCCACCAGATAAAAGACCGATCCCATCACGTGGCTGACAGCTTCAAATCGTCACTCTGCTAAAAACAAACATGGCTGCCGAACCCGGCAGCCATGTCTTCATCACAAACTGAAGGAAACGAATTACTTGCGACGGCGACGAATCACCAAGCCCATCAAGCCAAGACCGGCAAGCATCGCGCGTGACGGCTCGGGAGCCGCATTGACCAATGACAAGCCGTATGTTGGGAGGGCACCGCCACCGATTCCATAATCGTGGGGTGCACCGCCTGATGTGCCAACCAGCAACGAGGTAATTCCTGATGGCGAGAAAGAAGCGGCTCCAGTTAAAGCAAGACCAACTTCCGGGTCAGTTGGGAAAGCTGAACTTAGCTTCGCAATCAGCAGCTCTGTGGCTGTTGCGATTGACGCACCTTTATAAAACACTGCATAGATAGAAGAACCACCGAATGTGTTTGTGGAGGCCTTTGTATCAAAACTCTCACTTGTTTGAAATGCACCTGCCGCGAGGGAGTCAAGAGCGAAAGTTCCACCAACGGGATCGAAAGCCGAGAATCCGGTGGAAATAGCAGCAACGTTTCCCGAAGCAAAGTTGGACTGAATCGTGGAATCGGAAATGGTAAACCGTCCCATGACGCCACTGAAACCAGAACCGGAAATCAGAGTTCCTGCGGCATCACGAACTCCATAAGCGGCATCACCGCCTCCATTCAAATTGTCAAATGTTACGGTGGCCGCAGGTGCAACACTGGCAACTGCGAGAAGAACAGAAAGGGCAAAACTTAAACGCATAAATCGAATCGGAGAATGAATTTTTGTGGCCGAAAAATAATTACGTTAAAATGCACCTTGAGCGAGTTGCACGGTCACCGGGGCACCGCGACGAAGAACAAGATAACAACCATCAGGAAGCGCTACAGTAGCTCTATCAGTATTGCCTCCACCCACCAAACGCCAACCTACTCCCGTAAAGCCGCCAGTCGAATAATAGTATTGGTTGTAGCCAGTGCCGTTCCAAATCATAACCTGATCAGCAGTTGCTGCAGTTGTGTTCCCCAAAATTCCGGTGCTGGGATTGCCTGTGTAGAGACCTGAGTTACCGAGAGTCCTGCCCTCAGTTGATGGACTCGTTCCACCAGCATTAACAGGGCAAAGGTTTGCAAGCAGGTTGTTGCCTGTCTCCAAAACGATACTTGTCTTTCCACTTTTCACTTCCCCAGTAATCGTGATCGATTTCGCGGATTTGGCGGCAATAAGGAAACCATCTGAGTAATAGAAAGCCACATTAGCCTGATTGGCCGTGCCAGCACCCACCTTTCTCCATCCAGTTCCGGTGAAACCACCATTTGAATAGAAATACTGATCAAAGCCTCCAGCACCATTGGGAAGCATAATCAAATCAGCAGTCGAAGCTGTTCCAGCCGTCAAACCAGCCGAATTTGTCGCACCGAAAGCATCAGCGATGGTCCGGAGTTTCCAAATCGTTAGGGTGCTTCCATCTGCAACACCAGCAGGCAGTGCGTCCTGAAGAACGACCTCGGCGCCGGTAGCAATCGTGTCGGTAATGACAGTATTGAGGCCTTCGTTAGTGCCTGCCGTGGTGACTTCCATGACGTAGGTTCCAGCTGCACCATTGAACTGATCATCTGTCACCGTCGCATTCGTGAGGAAGATATGGCTGCGATCCGTAGCCGATACCGTGAACGCGCCGCTAAAGGCTGCTGAGGGCTGAAGGCTGAAACCGACGAAGTTGTTCCCGGTCTGGAGGTTAAGAGTGACAAAGCCGACGGCTTTCGTGGTTACTTGGCCAAAGGAGCTGACGACCGATGTCGCTGCAAGGGCAGTAATAAGTGCGAGTTTTTTCATGGATGTGGCTGGTTTCACAGTAGTTAACCCCGAATTTCGGTAACCGTTACATAATTGCCGATTTTTGTCGATTCAAAAGCAGGCCTTTTTCACCGACAGGGGAACTGCCATAAGTCTTACGCCGCCGAATCACAGCCACAGTGCTCATGCGAGCAGGAGGACGAGGGGGCCTGATTTCTTGAAGGCTGATGGACCCGAGTCAGCCACGGATGAGCGCCCATCAGGCTTTTCGCACCTATTCGAGGTCAGTTCTTCCTCCTTTGGTGGGGACTTCTATGAAGGCCGTCTTCGACCTTTTGAGGGGGGAATCCCCCATAGTAAGAGTCATCGCAGACAGTGTTTTGTCGCCAACCGCTGGCCGCTCGCGTAATGCTCGACCCATGCCTTCTATCTCGACCCGCCAGGGTGACTCTGGCCACACTGACCTGCTCTTTGGCCAGCGCGTCCCCAAGAACCACCCCCGGGTCACCGCCCTGGGAGCCGTGGATGAATTCAATGCCGCCCTGGGGCTCCTGCGGATCCACGCAAGCACGACGGAGGCCGCAGAGGTAGCCAGCCATTCTCAGCAGTATCTCATCGGACTGATGGGTGAACTGGCCACCCCGATTGGTGGCGAGGACCGCTACAAGGGGTCCCATCCGCAGCGGATCAAAGCGGAGCACGTGGCATGGCTGGATGGCTGGGTGGAGCGGCTGGAGCGCGAAGGGAATTTTTCATTCAAGGGCTGGGTGCTGCCCGGAGCCGCCGGAGTGGCGGGGGGAGCTTACGCTGACTTTGCCCGCACGGTGTGCCGACGGGCCGAGCGATGCATCGTTGATCTCCAGACCTCGGGAGACGAACTCCCGAATCCCGAGGTGGTTCGTTTCCTCAATCGCCTCTCGGACACCCTGTGGCTGCTAGCCCGATGGGAAGAGCGGAAGCCGGAATGACAAGCCATCTCCAGGCCGCCACTCCTCGCTGACCGCGGTTCGTGCTACGGACTGAACGCCCACTCAGGTGAGTTGAGCATGGCCCAGAGGATGTCCTCCAGGCGCTTGCGCCATTCGGCTTCGAGCCGCTCGGTGGGAGCGTCGCCCTTACGGGCCGCAGCTTCCTGCTGCTGACGGACAACGGTGGCCTCGGCGTCGAGGTGGTTGGACCAGGAGACATACTTCGCCGGGGCCCGGTTGGACTTGGGCTCGCGGGGTTTCGGTGCCTGGACGCGGGTTTCGTAGCCAGCGGACAGGTGCTTGATATAAAGCGACTTCTCTTCCTCGGTCGGGTGGCGGGTGAGGAGTTTGAGGAACAGTTTGTCCACCAGCTGATCGACGGTCTGGGACTCCAGCGCGAGCTGGGTGATGCCGTGGTCGTCGCTGAGGCGGGTGAGCCAGACACCGACGGTGCCATTGCTGACAATCGCAGGCTGGAGCACATTGGGGGCGGCATCGCGGATGGTAGTGGGGTCCTGACGTGCACCACGCCAGCCGAAGGCCCCGAGCACATCGGCCACCGCCTGGATGCGCGGCAGGGCGAGACTCGGCCGGTCGCGTTCATTGCTGGTGCTGGTGAGCATCCAGGAGCGGGTGGGGTTGCCAAGGGTGATGCTGTTCTTCACATCCCGGAGGTTGTCGATGTCGAGGCTCACTTCTTCGGTCTTGAAAGGCTTGCCAGTGGCGCAGAAGAGGCTGTCCACAATCTGCTCGGCGTAGAGACGACGCGGTGCCGGGGCGGCGAAGACCGGACTGGTTTCCTTGAGGGCCGCATCGGTCGAGCGCTGGTAGGCATGGGAGTTCATCACCAGACGGGCGATGTGCTTCATGTCGTAGCCGCCACGGACAAACTCCCGGCCCAGCCACTTGAGCAACTCGGGGTGCGAAGGCTTGCCTTTTTCCCAGTCTGCCACAGGATCGACGATCCCCCGGCCCATGAAGCGTGCCCACACGCGGTTGGCCATCACCTGGGCGAAGCGCTCGTTTTGGGGAGCGGTGATCAAGGCCGCGAGCTGGTCACGGGTGCTGGTCGGGTCCTCGGCGAGGGCCATCGCGGACTCGTCACAAAACTCACCGAGCGACCACTTCGGCTGCACCTTGGTGCCGGCCGTGAGCGTGATCGAGATCAGTGGCTTGCGGCCCGTCATCTTGAAGCGGTCGGGATTGACGCTGCTGGTGATCGGCACGTCGAGTTCCTTCGTGTTGAGCATGGCGGCCAGTTTGAAGAGGTCCTCCTGAGTGCTCTTTGCAGCGGGGGCGTCGTGGCAGCGGGCGCACTTCATTTCCACGCCGAGGAAGGCTGCAGAGACGATGGTGCCCTTGGCCGCCATCGGCACATCGTTCTGGGAGGCGGTGGCAAATCCAGCCGGGCCGCCGAAGCGCTCGCTGCCCTTCATGCGGCAGAGTTCAGTCACGAAGACGTCCATCGGTTTGTTGTCGAGGAGCGCCTCGTAGATCCACCAGCGGAAGGGTCCGGTGTTGTTGAGAGTGGGGTTGAGAATGTTGGGATTCTCGGCCAGCACGTCCTGCCAGTAGCCCATCCAGTGGTCCGCCCAGCGTGGATCGGCCAGGAGGCGGTCGATGGCGGCGGCGCGGTCCGGGTTCTTCTGGAAGGCCTCGATCTCAGCCAGCGTGGGCACCACGCCCACGGTGTCCAGCGTGGCGCGACGGAGGAAGGTCAGATCGTCGGTCAAGGCGGTGATCTCCAGGCGATCAGCGCGAATCTCCGGCCACTTGGCTCCTTCCTTGATCCAGGTGGTGAGGGTTTCGATCTCCGCCTTGGTCAGCTTGTCGCCCTTCGGCGGCATCACTTCGTCTTCATCATGTGAGGACACGCGGGCGATGATGGAGCTGGCGTCGGGTTTGCCCGGCGTGATCGCCGAGCCATTGTCATCGCCGCCCTTCATCGCCGCAGCCAGCGTGTCGAGCTGAAGCCCGCCCTTGGCCTTGCCACCGCGATGGCACTCCAGGCACTTGGTTTCCAAGATGGGTTGCACCTGCTTGAAGAAATCGACCGTGCCCTGGTGCGCCGCATCATTCTGCTCCTTCGCGCGAGCGATGGTGGCGCCGAGGAAGTTGTCGATGTCGTTGTTGCGCGGCAGCCCGGCGGGAAGCGCAGGCACGGGCACCTCCTTGGTCTTGGCCAGCCACTGCTTGGCAGCCTCACGACGCTTGGTCCAATACCCCGCATTCGCCTCCATCGCCTTCTGGCGAGCGGCGGCATTCATCGAATTCAATTTCGCACGGCCTTCGGCCTCGTAAGCGGCCCAGCCTTCATCGGTATAGGCCACCTCGCGGCTGCCTGGTGCAAGCAATTTCCAAGACTCACTGCCCTCGGGCGACCAGGCAACTACCGTATCGCCCAATTCCGGGCGGCGCTTGCTCTTGCCCACGACGCCACCGATCATCGTCTCCATCACGACCAAGTGCTCCTTGCCATCGCTGACGAACTCGCAAGTCGCCTCTCGATTGCCTGGAGGGGCAAAGCGGAAGTCAGGCCCAAGATCGAGGTAATCCTTCTGCTCCGCTACCATGCCGTGACCACCGGTGTCTGGCTTGGCGAAGGGCGTGGTGAGGATCGTCTTGCCATCAATGAAGAGCTGCACGGCTCCACGACCGCGAATCAGCAGACGATGCTTGCCCTTGGGCAAGGTCACCAGCGCCGCAGTGCGGATCATGCAGGGATTCGCACGATCTGCGCGCACGCCCGTGTCGATGTATTTATAAGGGATCTCAAAGAGCCCAAAAGCATCCTCCGTGTAGGTCTCGTCGCCCTTCGGCGGCTCAGGTGGCCAGGCATTGGCCTCGGGCACGCCAGATTCACAGATCTGCACCAGCACTTTGCCGGGCGTGAGCATCTTCTTGTTCACCGGAGGCGGCGGCGGGACGAAGGCGTATCTCGATTTCAGCACCTCGGCATCGAGCGGCCCGCGATGAATCGTCACATCGTCCAGCCAGCCGTTGAGCGAATGCGCCGCGGCACGCGTGGACCCCGATCCAATGACCAGCGCATCGCCATCCGTCACTGGCGCACGATCCGTGGCTCCGCCCATGTCCCACACGCCGTCCGTTTCACGACCATCGATGTAGCCCTTGATGCTCTTCGGTTTACCAAAGGTGTAGGTCACGGCCACGTGATGCCAGCCGCTGCTCCAGTTGAAGCCTTCCTTCGACCACCAGCGATGCCAGTCGCCCTTCTTGCCCGGCACCTCAGCACTGGCGAAGAGGAATCCGATCAAGGCCTGGCCGTTCTCGCCCTTGAGGCGCAGGGAGTAATTCTGGTTCTTGTCGCCGAACTCCTTGGTGCCCAGCCGGCCCTTGCCCACGATGTAAGGAGCCGCGCCGTTCTTGAGGTCTGCCACCTTTACCCAGGCCTCGATCGTGATCGTCTCGTTGAGGCCGAACCGCAGTTCGTTGCTGTCCTTCACCTCGAGGGCAAGCTTCGTGCCATCGCCATCAAATCGGGCCGCATTGTTGTCAGCGGCGAACTTTGGATAAGTCGGCGCGCGCGGTCCGGGCTCGTTGAGCTTCGCCTTGCCAATCCAATCCCCTGGCGACTCCGAACTGCCAAACCGCCACACGCTCTCGGCGCTGGACGTGGATTTGTCGGGGCCCGTGTCATTGCCTCCCGAATCGTTCTGAGCGAACACGATGCAGGGCAGTGACAGGGCGAGGAGAGTGGAGAGACGACGAATCATGACGAGGTGAGTGCTGCTCCATCAAACGCCGCGAGCCGCCCATTTTCACGCCCGGTTGGCTAACACTTTCGTGGGGGGCCATCGCGAGGCGCACTGCATCACCCGAAAAGAACTCCCCCGCCCTTCACGTTACCTGCCGCCTTCATCCACACGATCATGCGTTCCCGATTCCTCCTTCCCCTCCTGGCCATGCTGCCGCTCGCAGCCTCAGCCGAACTGAAACTCCCCGCCATCATCGGCGACAACATGGTGCTCCAGCAGAAACAGACCAATCCCATCTGGGGCTGGGACACGCCGGGCACCAAGGTAACGGTGAAGTTCGGCGCTCAAACCAAGAGCGGCGAGGCCGACGCGAAGGGCAAGTGGACGGTCAAGCTCGACCCCGTGCCCGCCAGCTTCCAGCCCGCCACGATGAGTATCCAGGGCACCACCTCACGCGACCTCTCGAACATCCTCGTGGGCGAAGTCTGGCTCTGCTCCGGCCAGTCCAACATGGGCTTCACCGTCGGACGCACCCGTGACGCCGACGTGGAAATGCTCGCCAGCAAGTATCCGAACATCCGCCTCATCAGCGTGCCTCAGGTGGGAACCCAGGAGCTACAGAATGACTTCGTGGGCAAGTGGGAGGCCGCCACCCCCGAGACCGTGAAGGAATTCACCAGCGTCGGCTTCTTCTTCGGCCGCCTCCTGCATCAGATGCTCGACGTGCCCGTCGGCCTCATCGACAACGCCTGGGGTGGCTCCGCCTGCGAAGCCTGGGTGCGCCGCGACGTGCTCGAAAAGGATGCGCGTTTCAAAGACCTCATCGCCAGCTGGAAAAAGGAAGAAGCCGCCTTCACACCCGAGGCCTTCGCCAAGCAGGTGGCCGATCACCAGGAAAAGCTCAAGGCCTGGAACCAAGCCCGCATCGCCGCCGCCAAGGCCAAGCAGTTCTTCACCCAACCCGCCCCTCGCGCTCCGCAGAATCGCATGACCGGCCAGCATCGCCCCGGCAATCTCTACGCCGGCTGCCTGCACCCCATCATCGGCTACGGCATCAAAGGCGCCATCTGGTATCAGGGCGAAAGCAATGCCAGCCGCGCGATGGAATACGGCTATCTCTTCCCGCTCATGATCCAGCACTGGCGCGACGAGTGGAAGTCCGGCGACTTCCCCTTCTACTGGGTGCAGCTGGCCGACTACAAAGCCGAACTGCCCGAGCCCGGCGACAGCGACTGGGCCGAGCTTCGTGAATCCCAGACCAAAACTCAGAACGTGATCAAGAACGGCGGCCAGGCCGTCATCATCGACATCGGCGAAGGCAAGGACATCCACCCCACCAACAAGCGCGATGTGGCCGAGCGCCTCGTCCGTTGGGCACTCGCCAAGGACTACGGCGTCAAGATTGCCTATCGCAGCCCCGAGTTCAAAGCGGCCGCCTTCGAAGGCAACAAAGCCACCGTCACCCTCGACACCTTCGGCAGCAGCCTCCAGCCCTTCGATGTCCAGGATGCCCGCGGTTTCGCCGTCTGCGGTGAAGACAAGAAATGGGCCTGGGCCGAGGCCAAGATCGTCGGACCCGACAAGGTGGAGGTCACCAGCAAGACCGTCACCAAGCCCATCGCCGTCCGCTACGCCTGGTCCGACAATCCCGTGTGCAATCTCTACAGCAAGGAATGGCTGCCCGTGACCCCGTTCCGCAGTGACACCTTCCCCATGATCACCGATCCCAAGAATCCCAACAACGCCGCCGCCCAACAGGCCGCCAAGATCGAGGCCCTCAAGAAACTGCAAGCCGCCAAACAAGCCGCCGCAGCCAAAGCGAAAGCTGGGAAGAAGTAGTCTCTTACCTGAGCGTTCGTGAGGCTGTAGTGAACCAGCGGTCGATCAGTGCTGCCCCTTCCAATACGATGGATCGGGCATTCTGCGCATCATGCACGCGGCTCGCCACGTGGAGCCAGTTACGGTCACCAAGTGGCACTCCGCCATCCCCCTGACATCAATCCCACCTCACTCAAAGGGCTGCTTCCGAGCAGCTCTTTTTGTTTTGTATCGAGCTGCGGCCAAGCGTTTCCATCATGTCACTCAATCGAAGGCCGTTTCCCCAACGACGAACGACTGTAGCCATCTCGTGCTCCTCGGCTTCTCTGTGACAAGAGTGGCACGATGAAGGACTTCCTTCGCCCACATCGCGAACGAAGGAAGCTGCTGTCATCGACATGCACCCATCCGGGCTCTGTGACACCATCGTCACAGAGCAGAAATTGAGGCAGCGTGAGCGCGATGGAACGGAGCGGGCATCTCACGATGCGTTCCTCCGCTCTCAATGGCTGCCTCGCTCTCTTGTTGCTCACTGTAGCGACGGGAGCCCATGCGGCTGCCCCGCCCACCGAGCCATCGCCTGCCGCCGCTGCACCTTCAGGTGACACTGTTGATCCGACTGAAGAACAGCCGCTGATCGGCAATCTCTACGTGCGCGAGTATCGGGTCCAGGGTGCCACGAAGTTGCCGGGCGTGGAGGTGGAGGAGGCCGTCTATCCGTTCCTGGGTCCAGGGCGCACGACCGAAGATGTGGACAAGGCGCGTGCCGCTCTGGAGAAGGCCTTTCACGACAAGGGCTATCAAACGGTGTCCGTCACGATTCCGCCACAATCGCCGAAGAGCGGTGTGATCATCCTTCAGGTAGAGGAGGCCAAGGTGGGCCGTCTGCTGGTGCGCAATGCACGGTGGTTCCTGCCGAACAAGATCATGCGCAAAGCGAAGTCGCTGCAACCCGGCACGGTGCCGAACTTCAACGACGTGCAGCGCGACATCGTGGCGCTGAACAAGTCCTCCGACCTGCGCGTGACACCCGAACTGCTGCCAGGTCTGGAGCCGGGCACGGTGGACATCACTTTGAACGTCGAAGACAAATTCCCGCTGCACGGCAGCATTGAACTCAACAATCGCTACAGCGAGAACACGGTGCCGCTCAGGCTTAATGGATCGCTGAGCTATGGCAATCTGTGGCAACTCGGCCACACTGCGGGCTTCAGTTTTCAAATCGCGCCTGAGGACATGGAGGATGCGCAGGTGTTCTCGGCCTACTACTCGCTGCCGGTCTTCGACAACACCTCGCTCATGATCACCGGCACGAAGCAGGACAGCAATGTCTCCACGCTCGGTGGTGCGGCAGTAGCGGGGCGCGGCTACATCATCGGAGCTCGGGCAACGGTGACACTGCCAGTGATGGGCTCAGGCTTCTACCATTCGCTGAGTGCAGGGATGGACTACAAGCACTTCGACGAAGATGTCACGCTGGGCGACACGGTGCTGCAGACGCCGATCGACTACTGGCCTTTCAGCCTCTCGTATGCGGCTGGCTGGGTGGGCAAGAAGAGCTTCACCGAACTAAACATGTCCGCCAACATGCACTTCCGCGGCATGGGGAGCGAGACCGTCGAGTTCGACAACAAGCGCTACAATGCAGATGGCAGTTACCTCTACTTCCGTGGCGACGTCACTCACACGCACGATCTGCCTTACGGTTTCCAGGTGCTTACCAAGGTGCAGGGTCAACTCTCGAATCATCCGCTGATCAACAGCGAGCAATTCTCCGCCGGTGGTCAGAGCAGTGTGCGCGGCTACCTCGAATCCGCAGCGCTGGGTGACAATGGTGTTGTCGGCACGTTCGAGCTGCGCAGTCCATCCATCATCGGCAAGGCAGACGAGAAGACGCGCCAGTGGAAACACGAGTGGCGAGTCTATGCCTTTCTCGAAGGTGGTCGCCTGACCTTGAATGATGCGCTGCCCGAGCAGGAGGAGCGCTTCGATCTCGCCAGCTACGGCATCGGCACACGCATCAAACTCTGGGACCATTTCAACGGCTCCCTCGACGCCTCCCTTCCCCTTCAATCTCAGGGCTCCACGGAAGCCGATGAACTCTTCCTGTCCTTCCGCGTGTGGGCTGACTTTTGATCCCCTTTCCTCTCATGGCACTGCCTCGCATTTCTCTCATCATCTCGATCATCGTCACGGCATTCTCGCTTGTGACCCCGCTCCATGCTGCTGACGACGCCAACGCGAAACCATGGTGGGACAAGAAGTGGCCAACGCGCAAAAAGATCGTCATCGACACCACAGACAAAGGCATCGCTATCAAGGAAGATATCGGCACAAGCGCGGTTCTGCTCCGCCTTCACGATGGCGTCTTTTCCTTTCTCTCTTCGAAGGAAGACGGCAGTGATCTGCGCTTCGTCGCCGACGATCACAAGACCTTGCTGAAGCACCACATCGAAAAGTGGGATGGCCTGCTCAATGAGGCCTACGTGTGGGTGCAGGTGCCAGATTTGAAGGGGTCTGCCAGTCGCGAGATCTGGCTCTACAGCGGCAATGTGACGGACGCGGCGAACGTCGCCGATGCCAAGGCCACTTACTCGGACTCCACGGTGGCCGTGTATCACTTCAATGATCCAAGCGATGCCACGGGCAAGAGCGGCGCTCTCGAAGGAGCCGGTGCACCCGTCTCCAGTTCTCTCGCAGCCGGTGGACTGCGCGTGCTCGGCCAGGCTCCGGTCACGATCCCAGGCACCACCGACAACGAATGGGCTGCAGGCGGTGCCTTGACCTGGTCCATCTGGTTCAAGCCTACGGCCTTGCAGCCGAACGCGTCGATCTTCAGTCGCCGCGATGGTGCGAACTCCTTCGTGGTGCTGGTGGACAACGGCACGCCGTATGTGGAGATCAACAAACAGCGCTCGACGGCAGGCACGGCGCTCACGCCTGCCCAGTGGCATCACCTTGCCGTTGTCGTCAATGGCACAGACACCAAGGTCTTCGTCGATGGCACACCCTATGGCACGCTCGTCGCTGGTTTGCCTGCGCTGAAAGGCCCGTCTCAAATCGGCAAGGACACCACCGGCACTGGCTTCGTGGGTGAGATGGATGAACTGCAAATCTCCAAGACGGCAAGTCCAGAGAGCTGGTTGAAGTTTGCCGCTGTCTCGCAGGGCATCACGAGTGATGCACAGAAGCTTGTTAGCCTCGGAATGGATGAAGCCGCAGAGATTCATAAGCCGGGCATCATCGAGGAACACGTTCATCTGCTCTTCGACATCTCGAAGGATCTCACCGTGGATGGCTGGGCGGTCATCGGAGCCTGCACCATTCTGGCCATCATGGGTGGACTCATCGCCGTGGGCAAAGTCTTGTATCTGAACAAGATCAGCAAGGCCAGCGAAGCCTTCCTGGAGCAGTGGGAGAAGGTGGCCAGCGACCTCACCGTGCTGGATGATGCGGACGACGACAGCATCAAGTCTCTCGGTGGCTCCACCAAGAGCAAGAAGACGCTGAAGCTCATGCATCAGTCGCCGCTCTATCACATCTACCATCTCGGATGCGTGGAGGTGCAGAAGCGCATGCAGAGCTTCCAGAAGCTCTCGCTGAATCCCAACGCCCCGAAGTTTCAGAAGGGGCTCTCGGGCCGCAGCATCCAGGCGATCAAAGCCACCTTGCACGGCGGCCTGATGCGCGAGGTGCAGAAGTTGAATGGCAAACTTGTCTTCCTCACCATTGGCATCGCTGGCGGTCCTTACCTCGGACTACTGGGCACCGTGATCGGGGTGATGATCACCTTCGCCGTCATCGCGAAGAGCGGTCAGGTGGAGGTCAACAGCATCGCACCGGGCATCGCGGGTGCTCTTCTCGCCACGGTGGCCGGCCTTGCCGTCGCCATTCCCTGCCTCTTTGCCTACAGCTACATCGCCACCCGCATCAAGGATGCCGTCACCGACATGGAGACCTTCATCGACGAGTTCGTCGCGAAGATGGCAGAGCACTACAAGGAGTAAGCCATGCAAGCCGATTCCAAGAGCTACGACGACATCAACGTCACCCCGATGGTGGACCTGTATCTGGTGCTGCTGCTGATCTTCATCATCATGACCACCGCCGGTGTGCAGGGCGTCAAAGTGAACCTTCCCAAGGCCAGTGCCGCAGCCGCAAAGAAGATGGATGCTCCGAAGATTCAGGCCATCACGGTGGATGGGCAAGGCAATCTCAAGCTCAACGCCACGGCCGTCTCTTCACTCGCCGATCTCGAATCCAAGCTCGCTTCCGTCAAAGCCCAAACCCCTGACTTCCCCGCCGTCGTGCGTGGCGACTCGGGCACTCAGTATCAGGCCATCATGGATGTGCTGAACGTGCTCGGACGCCTCGGCATCACGCAGGTGGGACTCGCCACGGCCAAGCCAACCAACTGACTCACCTTATGAAATCGAAACGAACCATGGACCAGGAAGACCTCGACGAGAGCACGTTCTTTGAGCGCCACTCATGGGTGATCCCCACCGTCGTCATCGCAGCACTCGGCGGCGGTGGATGGTATTTCTTCAGTCAGCAAAGTGATGCTCCCTCCGCGCCGGTGAAGAAGCAGGAGATGATCGTGAGCATCCAGATGCCGCCTCCGCCACCACCTCCTCCCCCGCCGCCACCACCGCCCCCTCCTCCACCTCAGCAGGAAGAGGTCAAAGAGGAGAAGATGGTCGCCCAGGAGGAGATCAAGGAAGACGAAGAGAAGCCAGAAGATCCCAAGCCAGATGAACCTCCCCCAGTGACCACCGGCATCGTGGGCAATGGTCCTCCCGATGGCTTTGGGCTCAGCGCTGGCAAAGGCGGCACAGGTGGCTCAGGACAGATCGGCGGTGGACGTCGCGGTGGCAGCAAGTTCGGCTGGTATGGGGCCAAGGTGCAATCGACGATCACCAGCGCCATTCGCAGTCACAGCAAGCTCCGCATGGCCTCCTTCTCAGGCACCACACGCGTCTGGGTGGACAGCACCGGACGCATCACCCGCGCCACCTTCACCGGCACCGATGAGAACGGGGCCGAGCAGATCCTCGAAGGCGATGTGCTCCAGGGGCTGACCTTGCCCGAAGCACCTCCCGCCGACATGCCGATGCCCATCGTCATGCGCACCTCTGCACGTCGTCCCTCGTCGATGGCCTCACGCTAATCCATTCGCTCTCATGCTTTCCAAGCTCCGCTCCTACGCCTCGCCGGGCATCGTCTTGTTGTTCATCCACGCCGCCACGATTGGACTGCGGGCTGCCGAACCCGCGCTGCCCACGGCTGGCGACGTCGCTGCTCCTCCCTCGTCCAATCCGCTGCTGGAACCTCCGCCACCTGGTTCGCTGCCATCAGTGACGCTGCCTCCATCAGTGCCACACACGCCGACCTCGAATGTCACGATCAACTTGATCAACGCGCTGGTGAAGAAGGGCGTGCTCACAGCCGAAGAAGCGACGGGCATGGTGCAGCAAGCGGAGCAGGAAGCCGCCGCCGTGCAGGCCCAGATCTCCGAAGTGGCCGCGCCGCCGATGAATGAAGGTGATGTCCGCGTGACCTACATTCCGCAAACCGTGAAGAACGAGATGCGTGAACTGATCAAGCAGGACGTGCTCGCACAGGTGAAATCGGGCAACCTCGAGATCGCAGGCTTCGCTTCTGAATGGGCAGAGCGCATCAAGTTCTTCGGCGACATTCGCACCCGCTTCGAGGCTGACATTTTCCCGCTGGGCAATGACAACACAGGTGCCTTCCCCAACTTCAACGCGATCAACCAGGGCTCGCCATTCGATGTCGCCGGCACGCAGTTCTCACCCCAATACAACGTCGATCAGGATCGCTACATGTTTAAGCTGCGCGCGCGTCTCGGGGCAGACATCAATCTCGATGAGCACTGGTTCGCCGGCATCCGCATCGGCACCGGAAACAGCAGCACTCCCCTATCTGGCAATCAGACGCTCGGAGGCGGCGGCAGCAACTTCAGTAAGTATCAGCTGTGGCTAGACCGCGCCTTCGTGAAGTATGAACGCGGCAGTGCGCTGGCAGACGGCATCTCGCTCAGCATCGGTCGCTTCGACAATCCCTTCTTCAGCACGCCGCTCACCTGGGCTGATGAAATTGGCTTCGATGGCATTGCCCTTCGTGGCAGCAAGGCCGTGGGCTCCTATGGTTCCGTCTTCCTCACAGCGGGCGCGTTTCCGATGTTCAACACGGACTACAACTTCTCATCGAATCAACCGGCCAAGTTCGAGAGCACCGACCGCTACCTGTATGCCGCTCAGTTCGGTGCCGACATCAATGTCACCGACAAGATCCACGCGAAGTTCGCCGCTGCCTACTATGACTTCCACGGCATCGAAGGGCAGCTCAGTGATCCTTACATCCCGCTGACCAATCAGGACGCGGGCAACACCGACTCAACCCGTCCACTCTTCGCCCAACGCGGCAACACCTATCGCGCGCTTCGCCAGATCGTGCCGAGTGTGATCAACAATTTCGGCACCAGCTACCAGTATCAATACTTCGGCCTCGCCACGCCCTTCAAGGAAGCGGTGCTCACCGGCAAGATCGACTTCAACAACTGGGAGCCCTATCAGCTTTCGCTCATCGGTGAATACGCAAAGAACACCGAATGGAACAAGGAAGAGATCAATTCCTACGCGGTGAACAATCGTGGTGCTGACCCGGCGCAGGGTCAGGTGGGAGCGTATGATGGCAGCGACACCGCATGGTTTGCGCGGATGCAGTTTGGCAAAGGGAAGTTCGAGAAGGCGGGCGACTGGCGTGCCTGGATCGACTATCGCTACATCGGCAGCGATGCCGTCGTGGATGCCTTCAACGATGACGACTTCGGCGACGGTGGCACCAACATGGAAGGCTTCAGCCTGGGTGCCTCGGTAGCGATCTCCAAACGCACAAGCCTCGGCCTTCGCTGGTTCAGCGCCAATGAAATTACAGGTCCGCCTCTCAAGAGCGACATCTTCTTCTTCGACTTCACGACCAAGTTCTAAGTCATGAGAACTCTTCTTTCCTTTCTCCTCTTGACGATGGCCTCGACAGCCTTCGCCCAGCAAGGTCAGCAATCTCCTGCCGACATCGCGCTCGCCCGTATGCGCGATGCGATGAAGAAGCAGAATGAACGCATTGCCCAGGCCGATGCAGCGACGGCGACGGCGCAAGCTGCTCAGTTCGCCGCCGAAGCCAAGCTGGCCGAGGCTGAAAAGAAGATCACCGAACTGGTGAAGAACCTCAAAACCGAAACCGAGAAGGCAAAAGCTGATCGCGAGACAAGCGACAAGGTCATCAAAGACCTCGAAGAAAAGATCAAAGCCAGGGAGGCAACGATCGCCGATGCCTCCAAGAAGAACGCGGGGTGGAAGGCAGCCTTCGATCAAGTGAAGGCCGCCGCCGAACAGCGTGGAGGTTTGCTTGAGGAAGCACAGAGCCGAACTATCGCGGCTGAACGCAAGGCCCAGGAGCATGAGCGCAAAAACCGCGAGATGTATAAACTCGGCACCGAGATCCTGGAACGCTACAAGAGCTTCGGGCTAGGCAGCGCCTTGCTCGCCCGCGAGCCATTCGTGGGCTCGATGCGGGTGAAGTTTCAAAATTACATCAACGACTACGGTGACAAACTTGCCACGCAACGGATTGGCGCTGCGAAGTCCGAAGCTGTCGAAGGAAAGCCGAAAGCCTCCAACGAACAGCCGAAGAAGCCGTGAACGATTTAAGCCCTCAACGCGCCCCATCGAACCTCCAATCCCATCGCAGAACCCTCCCACCGAAGGTCCTGCTGGCGGTTCACATCTTGTCGCTTCTCACCACCTCTCACGCGGGTGACATCTTGCGCGGAGGCGCTCCTGCCAATCAGCGCAATCCGCAGCTGAACAACGCAGCCACGTCCGCAGCCGCCGACGCGGCGAGAAGCAATGCGCGCGATGCGCTATCGCGAACCACACAGGCCATCGATGCCGTGCGCAACATGCAGAACGCGGCGCGCAACCTGGCGGTGAAGGGCGTGAACCATCTCGGTCGCAATCCGAACAATCCGAGCCAGCAGCTCTCCATTGTGCAGGATGGACTCAATCCGAATGGGTTGAATCTATCGAAGGTGGTGAGCGGTGCGAATGCGCCGACGCAGACGATTGCCAATGGGCGAGCGAACGTCACGGTGAAGCAGACGGCGCAGCAAGCCTTCCTTGAGTGGAACAAGTTCAACGTCGGACGAGGCACAACGCTCTACTACGATCAGACGGCGGGCGGCACCAGCGCGGGACAGTGGATTGCGTTCAACAAGGTTAATGATCCGAGTGGCGAGCCCTCGCAGATCATGGGCCAGATCAAGGCGCAGGGGCAGGTCTATGTGATCAATCAGAACGGCATCATCTTCGGCGGCACCAGCCAGGTGAACGTGCATGCCCTGGTGGCCTCGTCGCTGCCCATCAATGAAAACCTCACCTCCCGTGGTCTGCTCAACAATCCAGATGTGCAGTTCCTGTTCAGTGCTCTGCCACAGGCGGCGGGTTCCAAGGGCACACCAGCTTTCACGCCGCCAGCTTCGAATCTCGCGGGCGGCAAGATCGGTGATGTGACCGTGCATCCTGGTGCCGAACTGACCGCTCCAACCAACGCTGACCATGTGGGCGGACGCATTGCCTTGATCGGAGCCAACGTCACCAACGCAGGCCGCATCAACACGCCGGATGGTCAGACGATTCTCGCCGCCGGACTTCAGGTCGGCTTCACCGCGCACTCGTCGTCAGACCCCAGCCTTCGCGGTCTCGACACCTGGGTAGGTGCGATCAAGGACCCGGCCTCTGCGTTGCCTGAGTATGCAGGCACGGTGACCAACACAGGCATCATTGATGCACCACGGGGCAACATCACGATGACTGGTAAGCGTGTCAATCAGATGGGCATCCTCACCGCGACGACTTCCGTCTCGCTGAACGGGCGCATCGACCTGAATGCCAGCTACGATGCGGTGAGCAACCCTGCCTTCGACCCGACGAACAGCGCCTTCGGAGCCCCCTTCCTCTACAAGTCGGCGGGCACGGTGACTCTTGGCAGGAACAGTGTAACGCGGATCTTGCCTGAAGTGCTCAGCACCGAGAAGGTCGTGGGCACCAAGCTCGCACTGCCCTCACAAATCAACATGCAGGGATCAGTGATTCATCTTCAGCAGGACGCGATGGTGCTGGCACCAAATGCTGATGTCTCGATCAAAGCGGGCAAGTGGGACTTCATTGCGAGCGCGAATGCTCCGAAGAGCAATTTCATTTACTCCGGTGGGCAGGTCTATCTGGACAAGGGCGCGTGGATCAATGTGGCAGGTTCGACCGATGCCGTCGCGCAGATGACGGACAACATCGTGACGCTGCAGCTGCGTGGCTCTGAGTTTGCCAACTCACCGCTCAATCGAAACAACGCTGGTGTCCGTGGTGTGGACATCTCACTCGACCTCCGCCAGCAGGGCACTTACAACGGCTTTGCCTGGGTGGGCACGCCGCTCGCAGATGCCACGGGTTACGTGGGCTTGATCCAGCGAGACGTGGCGCAACTCACCGGAGCTGGAGGCAATGTGAGCATCCACTCGGGTGGCGCTGTCATCATGCAGCCAGGCTCTGGCATTGATGTGTCGGGCGGCTTTGCCAACTACAATGGCGGCATGGTGCGCACCACGCGTCTCCGTTACGGCAATCACATCTTCGACATCTCGCAGGCCACGCCCGATCGCATCTATGATGGCATTTACACAGGCACCTTCACCGAGACGAGTTCGCGCTGGGGTGTGACGAAGACTTACACCGTGCCCTTCATGCTCGGCGAGCACTACGAGTCTGGCTATACCTACGGCTACAATGGCGGAACCATCAGCATTCATGCACCGTCAATGGCGCTCGATGGCGCGCTGCGAGGCAACACGGTGAACGGTCCCCGACAGCGTGATCTCCAGGCGACGCCGAGTTCCCTCAACCTTGCTTTCGAAGCTCAAAAGGCACAGGCACCGAATTACGTCACCTTCTCTCCGACACCGCCGACAGTGCTCTTCCAGTCGGGCGTCACCCAGCAAGCTGCAAATCCCTTCGCTCTCGATGCCAGCGGCAATCCTGTCGCGCTTCGCGATGATCGGGTGAAGACGGTGGTGCTGTCCTCGGAATCATTGAAAGAGAACGGCTTTGGTTCGGTGACCGTCAAGAATGTCGATGGGCGCATCATCGTGGCCGAGAATGAGAAGCTCGACCTCGGACCTCGCGGATCGCTGACCTTGTCGGGAGCCAACATCGATGTGCTCGGTCAGATCTCTGCACCGGGTGGCTCGGTGACGATGAATGCTTACAACTTGTCGCCTTCCATGGTCGAGGAGTTGAAGAACAGCACCACGCCATCGACTCCCACCGCCAGCGGCACTCGTGGCGTTGTGACGCTGGGCAAGGACGCTCTGATCGATACGGCAGGTCTCATCGTCGATGATCGCCTTAGCGCGCCTGATCCCTTCGAGCTGCCCATCGCGATCAGTGGTGGCCAGGTAAACATCAATGCGTATTCGATCCTGCTCGATGACGGAAGTCTGATCGATGTGAGCGGTGGTGTCCGCGTTGATCCGTTCGGCAAGAGAACCTATGGCAACGCCGGTGGCATCAGCCTCATCGCCGGTCGCGATCTCGATTTGCCAGGCGTGATCGGAGGCGAGCTTGCGCTCAATGGATGGCTGCGGGGCATCGCTGGCATGGGCGCGTTGGGAGGTTCGCTGTCGCTTCAAGCACAGCGCATTCAGATCGGAGGAACGGGCACCAGCACGGCGGATAATCTCGTGTTGCAGCCCAGCTTCTTCAGTGAAGGCGGTTTCGCCTCCTTCAATCTCACAGGCATCAATGGTCTCAGCATCGCTCCAGGGACCGTCATTGATCCTGTGGTGAAGAGCACCGTTGCAGTGCTCTACGGTGACAACCGGGACACGGCGGTGATGCGGGAGGTGCTGATGCCCGAGGGAATGCGGTCACCAGTCAGCCTCACCTTTGGTGCATTGGGCGTGGTGGATGACTTCAGTCGCGAAATCAAAACCGTGGGGGCGGTAACCATGGGCGAAGGTTCGGTGATCAAGGCAGGGCCCTTCGGAAGCGTGAACTTCAAGGGCGATACCGTTTCTATTTTGGGTGATGTCTTTGCTCCGGGTGGGCTTATCTCGATCACGGGTGCAAAGAGCTATCCGACCAACAATCCGAATCCGCCGAATGCCCTGAGCACGGTCTATGTCGGTCCGAATTCCACGCTATCGACGGCGGGCACCGTCATCATCACGCCCGATGCCTATGGTCGACGCACGGGCATGGTCTTGCCCGGTGGAGCAATCAACATCAGCGGCAACATTGTGATGGAGCGCGGATCTGTCTTGGATGTGTCTGGCACGAGCGGGGAACTGGACATCGCACCTGCGTATCTCGGTCTCACTGTCACAGGCGACTACCTGGACGGCAGCATCCGCGTGCCTGTCACGAGTGGGCTGACGACGCCTGTGTATGGCACGGCCGCTTTCCGCACCACCATCGACAGCAGTGGTGGCAGCATCGTTCTCAAGGGCTCACAGATGCTCTTCACACATGCTCGCTTGCTGGGTGAGGCAGGTGGCCCCACGGCGTCTGGCGGCACACTCGCGGTATCGTCTGGACGCTTCTACCTCAACAGCGCCACCCACTTCCCGAGCGATACCAATCTGATCGTGAGCCAAACGGGCTCGGATGTTCCCGCCACGTTCTTCGGTCCGGGCAGCGCAGGTGTTGGTCTCGCAGTTCGCGGTGCCGGTGGTGCCGTGATTCCTGGCATGGGCTACTTTGCTGCCAATGACTTTGCCGCAGGTGGTTTTGATTCGCTCAGTCTGGGCGGCAACGTGCAGTTCAAAGGACCCGTCACCTTGAATGCGCAGGGCTATCTCCAGATCGCGGATGGTGGATTCCTCACAGCAGACTCGACGGTGAATCTGACGGCCAAGTATGTCGCCCTCGGCACCGCCTTCAAGGCTCCACTCTTGCCCACTCAGGTGCAGAACCCCTTCCTCCTGGACAGCAAGCCTTACTACTTCGCACCGACCACAGGAGCAGGCCGTTTGAATATCACCGCTGACCTCATCGACATCGGCAATCTCACGCTCACGGGCATTGGCAATGTGCGCATGACTGCTGCCAGCGACATCCGGGGCAACGGCACCTTCAGCATGGCGGGCGATCTTTTCATGCGTGCCGCACAAATCTATCCGACCACCGGCAGCGTCTTCACCATTGCCGCCTACGATAGCCCCGGCAATACCGGTAGCGTTACCTTTGCCAGCAATGGCACGGTGCATCTGCCGCTCTCGGCAGGCGGCACTCTCAATGTGTATGCCACCACCATCACTCAAGGCGGTGTCCTGAGAGCACCCTTTGGCGTGATCAATCTCGGCTGGGATGGCACTGGCACTGCGCCCGCCAACCTCGTTGTGGGCGACAAGCTGACGGCACCAATCACGCAGCAGCTCACTCTCACGAATGGCAGCATCACATCGGTCTCGGCGATTGATCCAATCACCGGACAGGGAATCCTCATTCCTTACGGCACCAGTCCGAACGGAACGAACTGGATTGATCCTGCCGGACTGGACATCACTGCATCGGGACCTCCGAAGAAAGGCATCAACCTCGCGGGCCAGAGCCTGACCACGGAAAGTGGCTCGGTGATTGATCTTCGAGGCGGCGGCGATCTCTTCGCCTACCGCTGGGTGACCGGATTGCAGGGCACCAACGACATCCTGGCGTCCACTGGTGCGTTCGCCGTGATCCCTGGCTACGGCTTCAATTTCGCTCCATATGGTGCCTTCAATTCATCAACCGAAGCCACGAATCTCAATGGCGATCACGGCTACGTAAACAGCAAGCTGCATGTGGGTGATCGCATTTATCTGGATGCTGGTAGTGGCCTCTCAGCTGGTTACTACACCCTACTCCCTGCTCGCTATGCCTTGATGCCGGGAGCCTTCCTGATCACTCCTCAAACCGGCGCGCCCATCGGCACCTTCTTGAAGCCCGATGGTGCGACGTTGGTGAATGGCTATCGAGTGAGCGCCTACAACGGAGCACTCGATCCGGTCATCTACGGTCGCTACGAGATCGCGCCTGCCGCGACGATTGCGGAACGCGCACAGTATGAGCTGTTCTTTGCGAACACGTTCTTCAAGGACTACGCCGAGAAGCACAATCTCAGTGTGCCACGACTTCCCACCGACTCGGGACAGCTTGTTTTCCAGGCCACCAATGCCATGGACTTGAATGGCAAGGTGCTGTCCGCCTCGCTCAGCGGCGGACGCGGCGGCTTGATCGACATCAGTAGTCCGGTGGACATCATCATCGGGACGGCGAACACGCCGGAAATCGCTGGCTCGCTCGTGCTTGACGCGAAGCAATTGAGCAGTTTCGGGGCGGAGAGCCTGCTCATTGGCGGCATTCGAACCATTGGCGCCAATGGCACCACAGTCGCCGTGAAGACGAACAGACTAACGCTGGCCAACGATGCAGCCAATGCCCTCACCGGACCCGAGATCATCCTCGTCGCCAACAAGCGCCTCACCGTGGACCCTGGGGCTGTGCTCCGGCAGACGGGTGGCTACTTTGGACCCGCCGATACACTACTGTTGGGCTCTGCCAGTGTGGCAGGCAGCGGAGATGGTCTGCTCCTCCGCGTGAGTGCTGATCAGAACGCCCAGATCATCCGATCCGGCATCACAGACGCGAGCACTGTGCCGAACAAGACAACACTGCCACGCATGGACCTCGGCATTGGATCCAACATCTCGGGCACCTCGGTAATCGTTGATTCCACTTACGCGACCAATCTCACCCTCGGTGCCGAGATCACTGGCAAGGCCGTCTCATTGAACAGCGGCCAGATCAGCCTGGAACTCAGCGGCGCACGTGCGCACAGCCTGATCGACTCTGCGACCGATGGCCTCATCCTTACCAGCGCCGACTTGCAGCGCTTCCAGACCTCGGACTCGCTTTCCCTTCTGAGCTACTCGTCGATCGATGTGTTCGGCACCGGCTTTGTCGGTGACGCATCGGTCAAGAAGCTGGCTCTTCACGCTGGGGAGATCCGGGGTTTCGATCAGGGCACCAACGGCACGGTTACTTTTGCAGCACAGACCATCACCTTGGACAACAGTGGCAACGGTCGTGTGCCAGGTGTCGTCGTGACACCGCCCAAGGGCACTCTGAGGTTCGAGGCCGACACCATCCGCATTGGTTCCAATGCGCTCCAGATCGACCAGTATGCCAATCTCGACCTCAATGCCGCACGAGGCCTTTACCTGGATGGCACCGGTGGACTCGCGATGGTTGGGAACCTGAACGTGAATACCCCCTTCATCGCTGCCTCACGTTCGGCAACGCAGGCACTCACAGCCGGGGGCGCACTGGCGATCAACTCTCCTGGCGGAAGTGGTGCCGTCAGCGGTGGCCTCGGTGCCAGCCTCACACTTCAAGGGACATCCGCCGTGGTGAACAGCGACATCGTCCTGCCCAGTGGCCGTCTATCGATCACGGCCACCAGCGGCGATGTCAACATCGGTGGCAGGCTCGATGTAGGCGGGACGGCTCAGACCTTCTATGATGTCACTCAATACACGGATGCAGGCGCAATCACCTTGTCATCCACCACCGGTAACGTGAACATCAATTCGGGGGCTACTCTGAACCTCGCAGCCGCAACCGGCGGCGGAAACGCTGGAACACTCAAGGTCAACGCAGCCCAAGGTTCAGTCGCATTCAATGGCACCCTGCTCGGACAAGGCGGCACCGGTGGACGCGATGGTTCCTTCGCACTCGACGTGAAGACCCTGCCAACGATCAGCGCGCTGAGCAGCACACTCAACAGCGCAGGCTTCACCGACTCGCGAGCGATTCGTGTGCGCACCGGAGACGTCGTCATCGACGGCACCTCCAACGCCCATAATTTCACGCTCTCGACCGATGCAGGCAAGATTGACGTGACTGGCCTCATCAACGCCGGAGGCACAACGGGCGGAACGATCCACCTTGTGGCCTTCAAAGGACTCAACCTTCTGGCAGGTTCCAAGCTCGACGCGTCGGCCACCCAATTCGACAACGCTGGCAAAGGTGGTGCGATCACACTTGAAACGCGCGGGGACAGCGGAGCCACCATCAACATCGCGACCGGATCTACGGTTGATCTTCGAGTCGGATCAACAGCACAGCTCGGACAGTTTGCGGGCACTCTCCATCTTCGTGCGCCTCAGAATGCCGCCGCAACCGACGTGTTGATCGACGCGATTGGTGGAAGTGTGCTGGGCGCATCGAGCATTGTCTTGGAAGGCTTCAAGACTTACAGCCTCTCGGGCACAGGACTCATCACGAGCGCTCTTCGCACTAGCATCTCGAGCAACGGCACGACTCTTGGCAACAACGCCGCTGCTATCGCCAATCGCGTGCTTGCGGGCAACAGTGCCGTCAGCGTTCAAGTGGGAGCCGAACTGATCAGCACGGGCGACATCACCCTCGGCAATCTGACGCCGGGAGGCAGCAGCAGTGCCTGGGACCTCTCGACGTTCCGTTTCGGCACCAAGCAAGCACCTGGCGTGCTGACGATGCGGGCCGCTGGCAATCTCGTCTTTTATGAAGCGCTGAGCGATGGCTTCCAAAGTGCTTCGTATGATGCGACGCTGCTCGGGTTTAACAACCAGCTGTCCGCCAACGCGCAGTCATGGTCCTACCGTCTCACGGCGGGGGCTGATCTCACCGCCGCAGATGTGCGGCAGGTGAACACGTCAGGCACGGGTTCATTGCTATTGGGTCGCGATGCGGGCACTGGTAATGACTCGGCTTCCAACATCGGCACCAACGCCAAGACCGCAGCCGCCGTGGCCGGGAAGTTCCAGGTGATTCGGACAGGCAGCGGCAGCATTGACATCAACACGGCCAAGGATGTGCAACTGCTGAACCAGTTCGCCACGATCTACACCGCAGGCACGCAGGTGGCTGACCCTACCTTGGGAGGCACTTTCGATACTCCCAACACCAGTCTCTCCGGCCTGATGGGAAGCCTTGGATCGGTGCAGCAGCTTCCCGGCTATGCGGCTCAGTTCACGATGGCGGGTGGCAATGTGAGCATCAACGCGGGCAACGACATCACTCATCTGACCCGCAATGGATCGGGGCAGTTGATTGCAGATTCATCCCGGCAGCTGCCAAACAACTGGCTCTATCGGCGTGGTTACGTCGATCCCCTCACGGGTCAGTTTGGTGCCGCGAAGGCTGGCGACATCGCTTCCACAGCGTGGTGGGTGGACTACAGCAACTTCTTTGAAGGCGTGGGCGCGCTGGGCGGTGGCAATGTGACGATGAATGCAGGGCGCGACATCGCCAACGTGGATGCCGTGATTCCCACCAATGCACGGATGAGCAAGGGCACGCCCAACGCTGCCAACTTGGTCGAACTGGGTGGCGGCGACTTGCGTGTCACCACGGGTCGCAACCTTGACGCGGGCATCTACTACGTGGAACGCGGCGTCGGCAATCTAAACGTCGCTGGCAGCATCATCACCAACAGCACGCGTTCTCCCTCCCTCACCATCGTCACCAACAGCGCTGCTCTCGCACCAGAGACATGGTTACCGACCACTCTCTTTGTGGGCCGCAGTCAGTTTGATGTGAACGCTCGTGGCAGCGTGTTGATGGGTCCCACGGCCAACGTCTTCCTGCTGCCTCAGGGATTCAATAACACGTTCTGGTATAAGACCTACTTCAACACCTACTCGGCCAGCAGCGGCGTGAGCATCAAGTCGCTGAGCGGCGATGTGACTCTGCGAAACGCGGTTACGATGCCGGTGACTGGCAATGGGGCGGCCACTCCGATGCTCCAGGCGTGGACGCAGAACGTGCAACTTTTCAATGCCAACACGCCCACGGCTTCGTTCTACCATCCGTGGTTGAGATTGGCTGAGTCGCGGGTCGATCCCTTCGCCACCACCACGAGTCTCCAGCCTGGATCGCTTCAGGTCACTGCATTCGGAGGCAACGTGAATGTAGTGGGCTCCCTGACGCTTGCGCCTTCACCAACGGGCACCCTCGACCTTCTCGCCCGTGGTGCGGTGAATGGACTCCAGATTCATGGCAGCACGAACATCAACAGCGTTTCGACCAAGGCCTGGGGTGCCTCCCGCATCAATCTCTCCGATGCCAATCCAGCAGCACTCCCCGGAGCGACAACTCCGTTCGCTTACCAGACCATCGCTGGCCTGACACAAAGCCTCGCCAACTCGACCGGCGATGCCTTCCTGCAGTTCATTGATGTGCAGTTCCGTGAGTCAGGCTCGACCGAGGGCAGCTTCGGTGTGCTGCAAACCAAGCAAGCCCTGCACGCCCAAGGCATTCTTCACCTCAACGACACGCAGCCGCTGCGCATCTACGCTGCGGGCGGTGACATCTCCGGCATCACGCTCTTCTCGGCGAAAGCGGCACGGGTCGTGGCCAGCGAAGACATCACCGACATCGCGCTCTACATTCAGAACACCAAGACTGATGATGTGAGCGTCGTGGCAAGCGGCGGCGACATCATCGCCTACGACGCCAGTTCTCCGCTGCGCACTCTCGCCACTCGCACTGGCAACGCATTGAACATCAACGAGGGGCCGCTCGCTGGCGACATTCAGATCAGTGGTCCGGGCACTCTGGAAGTGCTGGCGGGACGCAACCTCGACCTGGGCACGGGCGGGAACAATGCCGACGGCACAGGCGTGGGGATCACCAGCATCGGCAACGGACGCAACCCGAGCCTGCCATTCGACGGAGCCAACATCATCGCCGCAGCAGGCATTGGCCCTTCGTTCGATCTCAGCAGCAGTGCACTCGACTTTGATGCCTTCGTCAGCTCCCTTGGCAGTGGCACATCGGGTGGTCACGACTACTTTGCCGAGTTGGGCGATCCCAAGGTCAAGACGCTCGCCGACTACAACAAGCTCAGCGACGAAGAGCAGAAGCGGATCGCCCTCGGCCTGTTCTTCATGGTGCTGCGAGATGCCGGTCGCGACCACAACATCGCAGGCACACCTGGCTTCGGCAATTACAGCGCAGGCGAGGCTGCGGTCACGACATTATTCAAAGGCAGTTCGTGGGACGGCGAGATCTCCACCCAAGCCCGCGACATTCGAACCAAGAGCGGAGGCGGCATCACATTGCTGGCCCCCGGAGGTGGGTTGACCTTGGCAGACAGTGTGATTGGCACTCCGCTCGCACCTCCAGGCATCATCACGGAAGGTGGTGGATCGATTCACATCTTCACCAAAGGCGATGTGGACATCGGTATCGCTCGTATCTTCACCCTCCGTGGTGGCGATGAAGTGATCTGGTCATCCGAGGGCAACATTGCAGCCGGTTCATCATCGAAGACGGTGCAGTCAGCGCCGCCTACACGCGTGATCATTGATCCGCAAAGCGGTGATGTGAAGACTGACCTTGCCGGACTTGCGACGGGTGGCGGCATTGGCGTTCTTGCAACGGTGGCTGGCGTTCCACCCGGAAGCGTGGACCTCATCGCGCCGCGCGGAACGATCGATGCAGGTGATGCCGGCATTCGTTCGTCGGGCAATCTCAACATCGCTGCCGTCAGCGTCCTTAATGCGAGCAATATCAGCGTCGGCGGCAGCACTGCCGGAGCACCGGCAGCCCCAGTCGCATCGGCCCCCAATGTGGGAGGCATGACGTCATCTTCCAATGCTGCTGCGGCATCGAGCAACACCGCTCAAGCACAGGCAGGAAAGGCCGCCGCCCAGCAACAGGCAACGACCACGCAGTCACAGGAAGAACTGCCGAGCATCATCACCGTGGAAGTCATCGGCTACGGTGGGGGCGAGGGCGAAGAGGAAGACGAGGAGCTGAAGAAGAAGCGCAAGGCGCAGTAAGGCGCAGTTGCTTGTCAATGTGCTGGATCTTCAGCGCCTTGATGGATGCCAAGCCCTGCTTTGTGACAGCTTCGTCATGTGAGCGAACTGTCACAGCAAACGAATCGTCATCGTCGGCTGATCGGAGACAAAGAGAAGCGTGAAGAACTCACTCCCAGGGGCCTTCACGAATCGACTCCAAACCACAATACCGAACACAACGATACCCATGAGAGCCTTCTCAGTATTCCTGGCGGCCATCGCCATCTTTGCCTCCACCGCTGCGTCGCAAGCGCAGACCTACCTTCGCCTGACCGGGTCCACAGCCTTCCGTGCCAACACCCACAACGCCATTCGCAACATCCTGGCGTCGGGCCACACCTTCGCCTACACCGGCTCGTCGTTCTCCAGCGCCAACCAGTCAATTTTCACTGGCACCGTGGGTGGCAATCCGGTGATCATCAAGTGCTCCTGGTCGGGCTCTGTCGATGGCACCAACACCGTGTCCAACAGCGTGCCGATCGCCTTCCTGCCTGACAGCACCACGCAGACTGCTGGCGGGCAGAGCGGCATCGCGGCTGTAACCACTTCCACATCAGGCGCTGATGTGAGCGCCCCGGATGTCGGTATGGCAGACACCTTCCAGAATGCCACACCGTTCAACACCAATCCCCTCACCGAGATCAAGGTGGGCGTCATTGGCTTCAAGTGGCTCGTCAACCGTGGTCTCACCCAACTGACCCTGTCAGTGGACACCAACGCCTCGTCAAACATCGGAACCGTGGCCAGCACGGCAACCTTGAGCGCAGGGATGACGATCAGTGGCAATGCCAACATTCCGAACGACGCGAAGATCGGACAGATCATCGATGGCACCACCTTCACCATCGTGAAGAACTCGGACGGAACCGCTCGTGCGGCCACCAGCACCGCCTCGGGTGTCAATACCGTGTTCGTTGCACCTGCTCCGTTCAGCAGTCTGTCCACTCAGCTTGCTCAAGCGCTGTGGGCGAATGGCAAGCTCTCGCTCGCCCTCTTCACCGGCCTCAACGCTCATCGCACCATCGACGTGTGGGCCACAGGTCGCGATCCAGGATCCGGCACACGTCTCACCGCCTTCGCTGAGTCCGGCATTGGTGTGAATTCGACGGTCGTTCAGTATCAGCCAACCATCAGCGGCGGTGCAGTCACCAGCCACATCCCCTGGCCTGCCGGCACGTTCAACGGCATCAACTACACCCAAGGCAACGGCGGTCAGACGAGCGGTGGCAACCTGGTGACGTATCTCACGGCCACCACGAGCGGAATCAATGGCTACTACATCAGCTACCTCTCGGTGAATGACGCCGTGAGCGCCATCGCAGGCGGCGCGAAGGAACTGAGCTGGAATGGCAGCTTCTACAGTCTCGATGGTGTGAAGGAAGGTTCCTATCCCTTCTGGTGCTACGAGTTCATCACCTATCGCTCCTCCATCGCCACAACCACCAAGACCGTGGCCGACACTCTCGCGAACCAGATCATCACCGTCGATGCGCCGATCAAGCTCAGCGAAATGGGCGTGGGCCGTGCCTCCGACGGCGGTCTCATCACTCCTAACTACTAACCTCTTTCCCCTCCACCAACCCCACCTTACATCTGCATGAACTTCACCCACTTACGATCAATGACGCTGCTCGCACTGGCTGCGAGCGCGGCGTTGGTTTCACCTGCTGCTAACGCAGCCACCTCCGCGAACGGGGACTTGTTCCTCGGGTTTCGCGCGACAGGAGGCACTGGTGCAACCAAGACCTACATGGTCAATCTCGGTCAGGCATCTCAGTTCACCAATGCGACTGGTCCGCTCACGCTGAGCCTCGGCACCGTCGGTGCTGACCTCGGCACCTTGTTCGGTTCCAGTTCAGCCGTCACACCGTGGTATTCGCGCTCCGATCTCTTCTGGGGCATCGCAGGCACCACAGGATCCTTTGATCCTGTGGGCAGCGATCCGGCGAAGACCCTCTATGCCACTCGCAAGCAGCTCACACCGGGAACGCAGAGCGTTCCATGGGTGCGCAAGAGTGACACCACTCAGGGCACGACGACAACCAAGATGGTCTCCATGATGACTGCCTTCAATGGCAGTCCTGCGGCCACCGCTACCAATGCGGTTTCCCAGAACACCACGGACGCCAACAGCTGGGCCTCATTCCAACCCGGTGGCACCACGGCCAATTCAGGCCCCGCACCTGGAGTGAGCTTCGCGGCTTTCAATCCAAGTGTTGAAGGCACCTTCGGCGCTGGCACTGCAGGCTCCATTCTCGATCTCTATCGCATGGCTCCGGGCTCCGGTCCCACGATCGATACGGCAGGCGACTATATTGGTCGTTTCATCCTGAATGACAGTGCGGCCCTCACCTTCATCCCCGTGGCCTCCTTTGGCGCTAGCACGGTGCAACTGGCCTCGGCCACGGGCACTGTGGGTGAAGCAGATGGCAGCATCACCATCACGGTGAATCGCACGGGTGATGTCTCCTCAGCCTGCAGTGTTCAGCTCAGCACGACGGATGGCACGGCCCTGAGCGGCACCGACTTCACAGGAGTGACCAATCAAGTGGTCAACTTCGGTATCAATGAGACGAGCAAGACCGTCGTGATCAGCGTGACCAATCGCAGTGGTTTCCAAGGTGATCGCGCTTTCACCGTCAGCCTCAACACCCCGACCAGCGCAACCGTTGGCACCACGGGCAGTGCGACGGTCACCATCCAGGAAGCCATTGAACCCAGCACGCTGCAATTCAGCGCAGCGACGTTCAATGCCAACCAGGAGGCCACCACCGTTCAGGTCACGATCTCGCGCACGGGAGGCAGTTCCGCCGTCACGGTGCAGCTCAGCACGTCGGATGACACCGCCGTTGCTCCAGGAGACTACACCGCGATCACCAATCAAACGGTGAACATCCCAGCCAACACGAACAGCGTCAATGTGACCGTCACTTTGAGTGCGCCTACCGGCAACCAGGCCAACAAGAAGTTCACTGTCACTCTGTCGAATCCAGGTGCGAATGCCAGCGTTGGTGCCCAGGCATCAGCTTCGGTCCGCATCCTCGCGCTCGATGCCGTCGCTCCAACCGTCGCCATCACCTCGCCCGCAGCTAGTGCCGTGGTGCCAGGAACACTCGGTGGTTCTGTCACCATCACCGGCACGTCTCTTGATGCCAAGGGCATCGACAAGGTGCAGGTCGCCATCAATGGCGGTGCCTTCGCTGATGCCACGCTGACGCCTACCACAGGCGGTGCTGCATGGTCCATCTCGGTGAATCCATCGGGTGGCCTCACTTCTATCCAGGTTCGCGCCTTGGACGGTCGAGGCAATACTTCGACCGTGGTCACGCGCAGCTTCACTTACAAGATCATGAGCGGACTGACGGTCAACATCGCAGGACCCACAGGCGGCTCCAGCGGCACCATCACTGGCAAGCTAACAGGCAGCGCACCCTACGAAGTGGGCAAGAGCTACACGTTCACGGCTGTCCCTGCGAACTCGACCATCGCGTTCGACAACTGGGCAGCCACTGGCCTGACAGCACCCGCAACGGAATTGGCAAAGATCACCTTTGTCTTCACTCCTGCGCTGGCTGCCAATCCCGTGATCACCGCCACCTTTGTCAGCAATCCTTATGCCTCTGCAGCCAACGTGGCAGGCTCCTACACAGGCCTTGTTAAGGCGAGCACCGGCACCACGCCGAGCAACTCGACGCATGGCTTGATCAACGTGAACGTCACCGTCGGCACCGGTGCGTTCACGGCTACCGTCAAGATCGGTGGTGAATCGCTGGCCAAAATGACGGTCGCCGCGGCTCCGATCGCACTGACTGGTGTTTTCGACAACGCAGGTGTGGCAAAGTTTGGCGCGGCACGTTCCACGACGATTCAGATTCCCCGTCTGAACAACACGCCTTACGTGCTCGCCATGAGCCTCAACACAACGACCAAGCAGATCACCGGAACTCTGAAAGCGACGGCCCGCACGGGCTTTGCTACACAGTCGGAGTTCATCGCGGATCGCGCGGCCTACTCGGCCACAGCCAAGGTGCCAGGGATGTTGTTGAACAAGCTCGTGGGGGTCGTTCCCACCAGTGGCTACTACACCGCTGTGATGCCTGCCCGCCCGGTCTCCACCGTGGCACTCGATCCTGCCGTGACCTTCGCCGCGAACGAAGTTCCCAAAGGTTCCGGCTACACCACCGTGGCAGTGACCAACATCGGCGGCGTCACCTTCGCTTCCGTGCTTGCTGACGGCACTGTCATCACATCGGCAACGGCTCTGCTCTCCGCATCAAACAAAGCCATCTTCTACTCGCAGCTCTACAGCACTCGCGGCAGCATTGGTGGCGAAGTCACCATCGCCAAGCCGGGTGCTTATGTGGAAGTTAGTGCCAGCGACATGTTCTGGTTCCGCCCATATCAGGCAGTTCATCACTACCCGTATGGCTGGCCCGAAGGCATTCTCACCGATATGGTTGGCGCCGAGTATAACGTCGTCACAGGACAGAGTGTGGTGCCAGGTCTGCCAGCGGTGAATCTCACCACGGGCAACGCGAACATCTTGTTCACGGACGGCTTGCTGACGGCTTCGGTGTCCAAGGACTTCAATATCTCGACGACCAATGTGATTACGAAACTGGGCACTCCAGCGGACCCCAGCTACACAGTCACACTGACCGCTGCAACTGGCCTCCTGTCGGGCACCTTCACCCACTCCGATCTGACCAAGCCTGCCTTCAAAGGGGTCATCGTTCAGAAGGGCGCTAACGCAGGCGGCCACGGTCACTTCCTGTCTGTCGCCCCGGCGGTGATCACGGGTGCCGGTGAGTCGGGCAAGGTGGCCCTCACCCACAAGTAGGACGCATTTTGTTTGTTCGGTTCCTTGAGAACTGCGAGCCTCGTGAGGGGCTCGCAGTTTTTTGTGCAATGTAGCGATGGTGAACCTTGACAAGGAAGTCGGGTGCAAGCGACCGGCACTGTAGATAGATGCTCTGCTGACCGATACCCAAAGGCAAGGGCGCTGGTTCGATGCGCCCCCCCATCAGCCAAGGGCTCATCAGGCAGTGACACGATCTCGGGTCCCCTCCTCCACATGCGCAGCATTGGCCCGTCACCCACGGGAACGTCGATCAAAGGCCTCAATCTTCGCTGTCGCCTTCGACTTACGCTCGCTTGAGAGTCTGAAATCCAATGATGCTTATCGGCCATGCATCACATTCGGGCTGAGACAGTTGAGCACGATGCGAACACGATGTGTCCGACATGCAGGGCGCCCCATCATCTGCCTCATCGGTGTCGAAGATGTTGCGAGACGATGTCTTGCCGAAAGCCGCAATGCTCTCGGTGCCCCAATCCATCGGGTGCACAGACATGTCACGATTCGTTACACGCAAACTGTGACGACAAACTCACTGTCCAAAGTGTGACAGTGGATCTGTCGATTCACTGCACGGGATGAGTCCATGAATGGGCGACGGAGATGGCTCACTGGCCTGCTCCTCAATGACACGACAAACACACGCATCCCAACTCAACCCACAACACGATGAACCCAGCCAGAACTCTCCTCGCGGGACTCGCCCTCTTCGCGATCTCCACTGCGGCCAACGCCCAGACCTATATCCGCCTCACCGGCTCGACCGCATTCCGTGCTAACACGCACAGCGCGATCCGCAACATCCTCGCCTCCGGCCACACCTACGCCTACACGGGCACCACGTTCTCCAGCGCGAATCAGTCCATCTTCCACGGCACGCAGGGTGGAAATCCTGTGATCATCAAGTGCTCCTGGTCGGGCTCCGTCGATGGCACCAACACTGTGTCCAACAGCGTGCCCATCGCCTTCCTGCCGGATTCAGTCGTCGGCACCATCGCCGGACAGGCCAGCGTTGCCGCAGTGACCACTTCGACTTCTGGGGCCGATGTCTCGGCACCGAATGTTGGCATGGCGGACACCTTCCAAAACTCCACGCCCTTCAACAGTAATCCCCTGACTGAAACCAAGGTGGGTGTCATCGGCTTCAAGTGGTTGACCAACCGCGGCTCCACACAAATCGCCATCACGGTGGACACGGTCAATGGTTCCAACGTCTATACCACGGGCAGCACCGCGAGCCTCTCTGCAGGCATGACCGTGACGGGCACGAACATCCCGACCGCCAGCAAGATTGGTGCAGTCCTCGACGGCAACACGTTCACCTTGGTGGACGCCAACATCGGTGTCGCCGCCAACAAGAATGCGGCCACAACATCGTCAGGCAATGCGGCCGTCGCCGTTGCGTCCTCGCCGATCAGCAACATCTCAAACCAGCTCGCGCAGGCTCTGTTTGCCAATGGCCGCATCCCACTCGCACTGTTCACCAACAACCCAGCCCACGAAACGATTGATGTCTGGGCAACCGGTCGCGATCCGGGTTCAGGCACGCGTCTCACCACGTTTGCCGAGTCCGGAATCGGCGTGACGTCCACCGTCGTGCAGTATCAGCCGACCATCAGCGGTGGCGCTGTGACCAGCCACATCCCCTGGCCCGCAGGCACCTTCAACGGCATCGCCTACACCACGGGCAACGGCGGCCAGTCCTCGGGCGGCAATCTGGTGACTTACATGACCGCAACGACCAGTGGCATCAATGGCTACTACGTGAGCTACATGTCAGTAAATGATGCCGCGACGGCGATCAACGGCGGTGCCAAAGAATTGAGCTGGAACGGCACCTACTACTCCCTCGAAGGCGTGCGCAACGGCCAGTATCCCTTCTGGTGCTACCAGTTCGTGTCCTATCGCACGTCGATCCCAGCTCCTGAGAAGGCCGTGGCTGATGCCCTGGCCAACCAGATCATCAACGTCGATTCGCCTGTGCTCCTCAGCTCGATGCGCGTCGGTCGCGCATCTGACGGCGGCCTCATCACGCCGAACTACTAGTCGTTCAAAATCGGATCATCCACTTCTCTATCGACTGAACGCATGAACTTTTCCAAACTGCGGTCGATGTCCCTGCTCGCGCTCTTTGCGGGTGTGGCGTGCATCGCACCGGCTGCCCACGCAGCCACCTCTGCCGAGGGGGACTTGTTTCTCGGCTTCCGTGCGACCGGTGGCACAGGCGCGACGAAGAACGTCGTGATCAATCTGGGCAGCTACTCGCAATTCACCAGCGGCTCCGCCCCCACGACCTTGTCGCTGGGCACGGTGGGTGCCGATCTGACGGCCATCTACGGCGCAAACTGGAACACCCGCAGCGATCTCTTCTGGGGCATCGCGGGTTCCACCAGTGCTTTCACGACGATGGGAGTTGAGCCGGCCAAGACCTTGTTCGCCACGCGCGGACGTCCAGCTCCAGCCACACCTGCGATTCCCTGGACGCGGCAGAGTTCCACCGCACAGGGCACCACCGTTTCGAAGATCACTTCGATGATGGGCGCGTTCAATGTGAGCACTGCTTCCGGTGGTGCCAGCAATGGCGTGCAACAGAACAAGTCGGACACCAATTCCTGGGGTTCGTTCCAAACGGGCGGCACGGTGGCCAACTCGGGTCCCGCACCTGGCATCGCGTTTGCAACGTGGAATGCCACGGTGGACACCACACCAGCAGGCACGCTCGATTTGTTCCGCCTGAGGCCCGCCACGGCGTCCGCTCCTGCGGGCACCAATGGCGACAACCTCGGCTCGTTCTCCATCGCCACGTCCGGTGTGGTGACCTTCACTCCCGGCCAGCCGTTCTATGCGCTGAACAACCAGTCTATCTCGGTCCTCGAGTCCGCTGGCATGCTGAGCGTGACCATCAATCGCGAAGGCGACCTCTCCGGTTCGTCCTCCGTGCTGGTGAGCACCGTGAACGGCACCGCTGTTGCCGGCACGGACTTCACCGCGCTGAGCAGCGTGCTGGTGGAATTCGCTGAAAGTGAAACCACGCAAACGGTCAACATTCCCATCACGAGCCGCGCCGGGATCAATGGCAGCCGCACCTTCAGCGTGCAGTTGTCGGGTCCTGTGGCTTCGGCGTTGGGCAGCTCATCGTCCGCACAGATCACGATCACGGAGAGCGAGAGCAGCTTTGCCTTCGCCTCCTCGACCGCCACCGTCAGCGAAGCCGCTGGCAGCGTGGTGCTCACCATCAACCGCACCGGTCGCACGGATGTCGCCAATAGCGTCACCGTCAGCACGGTGAACGGCACGGGCCTCGCTGGCACGGATTTCACGATCCAGACCGCCACGTCTGTCTCCTTCGCGATCGGCGAGACGAGCAAGACGATCAGCATCCCGATGACGAACCGCCCTGGCATTCGTGCCAGCCGCACGTTCTCCGCCGGTATTGATGCAGTGACTTCGCCTCGTCTCCTCGGCTCGCCTTCCACGGCGACCGTGACCATCACGGAAGCTGACGCGCAGGCCGCGATGACCGGTCCATCGTCGAGCGCTACGCCCTATCTCCGCGCGCTGAACAACAACTGGAACGTCACCGCGGTCACGACGGTGGGCGACACGGTTCCGAAGACGGGTGGCGGCACCTATCAGCTGTCTGGCCTCGCGGACGGCCTGGGTGCTTATGACAATGGCAATGGCACCTTCACCCTGCTGGTGAATCATGAGATCGGCACCACCCTCGGCAGCGTCCGCGCCCATGGTGCGGTTGGTGCCTTCGTATCGGAGTGGATCATCAACAAGAGCACGCTCGCCGTGGTCTCCGCCAATGATCTGATCACCTCGGTCTATGGCTGGGATGCGACCAATCAAGTGTCCAACGCCAGCACGGGCACCTTTGCCTTCAATCGTCTCTGCTCAGCCGATCTGCCTCCCGTTTCCGCGTTCTACAACGCCACCTCCGGCCTCGGCACACAGAACCGCATCTTCCTCAACGGTGAAGAAGGTGGAGCCAACGGCTGGGTGCTCGCCAACGTCGCTACCGGCGCGGACAAGGGCAAGAGCTTCATCCTCGGCAAGTTCAACACGCTCACCAACGGCTCCGGTGGAGCCGATGTGGGCGGCTGGGAAAACATTCTCGCCAGCCCCTTCGCGCAGGACAAGACGGTCGTCATCGGCACGAACGATGGTGGCACAGGCATCATGACCAACAACGTCTCCGTTTACGTCGGCACCAAGACCAACACCGGCACGGATGCTGACAAGGCGGGCCTGACCAACGGCACGCTGAAGTTCATCGCTGTCACCGGTTTCGCTGACAACAGCGGCACCACCACGGACGAACTCTCCGACACGACCACGCGCACCACCGCGATCACCAGCGGCACGGCGTTCACCCTGAGCACCACGGTTTGCACCACGTTCTCCCGTCCTGAAGACGGCGCGTGGGATCCGACGAATCCGAACCGGTTCTACTTCGTTACGACGGATCGTCTTGATCAGGCAACGCTGGGCCTTGGCACACAGATCGGACGCACTCGCCTGTGGAGGCTGAACTTCACCGACATCACCAATCCTGATCTTGGCGGCACGATTGATCTTCTTGCCACGGGTGGCGTGGGCAACGACGCGACGATGTGGGACAACCTCTGCGTCACCGGCGACGGCAAGCTCGTCATCCAGGAAGATCCGGGCAACACCGCGCACAATGCAAAGGTGTGGTTCTATGATCCGGCCACCGGTTCGCTCACCAAGGCATTGCAGCATGATCCGGCCCGCTTCGGCAGCACCTCGCAGCCTGCGACGGCTCCGTTCAATGCGGATGAGGAAAGCTCTGGCGTCATTGATGTGACGGCGATGTTCGGTGGCAACCACACGACGGGCCAGCGCTACTACTTGATCGCCGATCAGTCGCACTACTCCATCGCAGCTCCCATGGTGGAAGGAGGCCAGCTCCTGCTCGTGCAGCAGACGGCAGCACAGACCGGCCCCAGCAGCAGCGCTACGCCTTACCTCGTGTCGATGCATCCTGATTACGCCACGACTTCCATCACGACGGTGGGCGACAACGTGCCAAAGACCGGTGGCGGCACCTACCAGATGTCTGGTCTCGCCGATGGTCTTGGCGTGTATGACAACGGCAACGGAACGGTGACGCTCCTGGTGAACCATGAGATCGGCAACACGCTCGGTGTCGCTCGCGCCCATGGTGCGATTGGCGGCTTCGTGTCCGAGTGGATCATCAACAAGAACACGCTCGCCGTGGTCTCGGCGGGCGATCTGATCACCTCCGTCTATGGCTGGGATGCGACCAACCAAGTGTCAAACTCGACCACGGGCACCTTCGCCTTCAATCGTCCCTGCTCGGCTGACCTGCCTCCGGTAACGGCGTTCTACAATGCAGCCTCGGGCCTCGGCACGCAGGAGCGTATCTACATGAACGGGGAGGAAGGCGGAGCCAACGGCTGGGCCTTGGCAAACGTCGCCACCGGTGCGAACAAGGGCAAGACCTACATCCTGGGCAAGTTCAACCTGAGCACCAATGGCTCGGGCCTCACCGCCGTCGGCGGCTGGGAGAACCTCCTGGCGAATCCCTTTGCACAGGACAAAACGGTTGTGATTGGCACCAATGATGGCGGCACCGGCATCATGGCCAATGCGGTCTCCGTTTATGTGGGCACCAAAACCAACACCGGCACCGAAGCCGACAAGGCAGGTCTCACCAATGGCGTGCAGAAGTTCATCAACGTCACCGGCAATGCTGCCGAGATCGTTGACGCCACCACGCGCGCCACCAACATCACGAGCGGCACACGCTTCTCGCTCAGCGCCACGACTTCGACGGTGTTCTCGCGCCCCGAAGACGGTGCGTGGAATCCATCGAATCCGCGCGAATTCTACTTCGTGACGACGGATCGAATCGATACCGCCACGCTTGGACTTGGCAGCCAGATCGGCCGCACACGCCTGTGGAAGCTGACCTTCGATGACATCACCAATCCTGATCTCGGCGGCAGCATTGATTTGCTCCTGACGGGCGGCATCGGCAACGACGCCAATATGTGGGACAACCTCTGCGTCACTTATGATGGCAAGCTCATGCTCCAGGAAGATCCGGGCAACACCCCGCACAACGCGAAGGTGTGGTCCTATGATCCTGTGACCGGAACGCTGACCAAGGTGCTGCGCCACGACACTGCCCGCTTCGGTGACAACCTTGCTGGCGTGACCACCGCAGCCACCGCGCCCTTCACCCAGGACGAGGAAAGCTCCGGCGTCATTGACGTGACCGCAATGTTCGGTGGCAACACCGCCGCAGGCGAGCATGTGTATTTCGTCGCTGATCAGGCGCACTACTCGATCACCGGCGCACTGGTGGAAGGCGGGCAGCTCCTGCTCGTCCGTCACACGCCGCGTGTCGCCTTCTCGCTCGCTTCGGCGGTTGCCGCTGTGAATGAGAACGCCGGTCCGGTCACGCTCACGATCAATCGCTTTGGCGATCTCGCGCAGCCTGCAACGGCCAGCGTGACCACCACCAACGGCACTGCATTGTCCGGCACGGACTACACGGCACTGAGCAGCTTCGCGGTGAACTTCGCTGCTGGCGAAAGCACGAAGAATGTCAACGTGACCATCACCGACCGCCTCGGCGCTGGTGCAGCCACACGCGTATTCTACACATTCGTCGCCGGCACGGCTCCAACGGATGCCACTACCGGTGCGCCTGCAGTTGCCACCATCACGATCAACTCCGTCGCGACTCCCGTGCAGAGCTGGCGTCAGACCTACTTCGGCACCACCGCCAACAGCGGCCTCACCGCCGACACTGCGGACTACGATGGTGATGGCGTGTCAAACCTCTTGGAATACGGCTTGGGCTTGAACCCCACCGTGGCCGGTGTCGCTGGCCTCCCCGTCGGCGTGAGCGGCAGCGTCAGCGATGATCCACTGCTCGCCGATCGTCTCTACCTCAGCTTCAGCATTCCACAGAGTGCGCCGGCTGATGTGACCTACACGGTGCGGGCTACTGATAGCCTCGGCACCTGGACCGATGTCGCTCGCAAGATCGGCAACGGTTCCTGGACCTGGCTCGGCGGCGGCACTTCCCGTCTCTTCACCAGTGTGCAGGCTCCGTATCAGCTCCTCAAGGTGGGCGATCTGGTGCCGCGCAACAGCACGAACACCCGCCGCTTCATGCAGCTCCAAGTGACTACTCCGTAAGGAGTATCGACTCTGGCGCGCGGTCAGCCTTCCATGGCCGCGCGCCTTTTCTTCACTCGTTCTCGTCTGCTTCAGCGCTGCTTAAGGTGAAGCAGACGAGCACGGTTGAATCACTTCCCCTATCCCGACTCATGATCACTTCCAACGACGCCATCACCGGCTGGCTGGACCGACGCTGTGAATCCTCCGCTCGACACTTTGTCGAGATGCATGTCACTCTCGTGCGGAGTGTCGTGGCACGCTGGCTGCCCAGTCCCCACATGATCGAAGACGTGGTGCAGGAGACTTTTATCAAGGCATTCAAGTCCATGCACCGCATTAGCAGTGCCAGCAATCTCCCGGCCTGGCTTTCGACCATTGCACGCAACACATGCGCCAACCACCTTCGCAGCTGGCAACGAAACATCGTCAGACCTCTCACGGACTGCGGAATCGACGATTACAGCGAGATGCTCGTCACCTCTGACAAAGCAGAGAGCGAAGACGAGGAGATCGAACGTGGCATTGATCAGCTTCTGTCCCGCCTGCAACATCAGGACCGTCAGATGCTCACCATGTTTCACATCGAGAACCGCAGCGCTCGCGATGTGGGGCAAAGCCTTGGGCTAAGCGAAGGCAATGTCCGTGTTCGACTGATGCGCAGTCATCGTGCCCTGCGTGATCAGGCCTGTGAAATGCGCGCTGCAGGCATTCTCTGAATCATCCCATCAATCTCCAATGCACTCCCCCAGTCTGATTCAAACCGGCGACTCCAGCCTTGACGCCTATCTCCTTTGGCGTCGCAAGACCCGCCTCCTACGCAAGTATGGCGGCCCGGTCATCGCGATTGGTTTCACGATCCTCGCCGCGGCACTGCTTTGGCAGATGGGTCGCACCCAGCCAGTTGACGATCCCACGGAGCCGCTTGCCAATGTTGCTTCTGATTTGTGACACCTTTGTCACATAGACAGAAACTGATCGAGCCGTCTCCAGGACTCGCCTAGCATCGCGGCCCATCAATTTATGAAAGCACTGCTCTCCTTTGCCTCTGCCCTCGCTGATCCTCTTCGTCTTCGCATCCTGGCCCTTGTTCAGGCCCACCGTTGCAGCCTTGGTGATCTCTCCAGTGTGCTGAAGGAATCCGCCGAGTCTCTTTCGACTCAAGTGAAGCACCTCATCGAGGCCGGCCTGCTCAAAGCCGACGCGAAGCACACGGACATTCGCGTGAAGAAGAAGGCAGCCAAGGTGATCAACGAGTCGTTCGAGCGCTTCCGTGTGTCCGCGAAATCCGATGCATCGCTGCGTGCGGATGCCAGACATGCCAAACAGCATCGTGAAGCCGCACGAGCCGCAGCCAAGGCGTTCCGCAAGGCAAGTCGTGCGAGCAAGGAGAAAGCTAAAGACAAGCCGAAGGACAAGGTGGCAAAGGTCAGCAAGAAGCCCAAGCCTGTCGCGGTGAAGAAGAAGTAGGCGTAGGTGTCTCAAGCGGCCGCCGACACAGGCATCGGCGCGGGCAAGGCCAGCGGCTTCTCCTTGATGGCACCGACATCGAGACTGGCGTCGGAGCCTTTTGGATCACGTCCGGTGAGCTTGCAAAAATCGTGGTAATTTAGCACCTCGAACGAACGATCGAGGTGCTCCACGATGGCGGTCATGCTCTCCACCCAATCGCCTGAATTCAGGTAGTGTATGTCTTCGATCCTCTTGTCCGCAGGCGTGTGAATGTGACCGCAGATGATGCCCGCACATCCCTTCCAGGTAGCGAGGTCCTTGAGTTGCTCCTCGTAGCGCCCGGTGAAGGCGACGGCTTGCTTCACCCGCTTCTTCACATACGAGCTGAAGGAGAAGCCTGGCTTGCCGCGCCAGCGCAGCCACATGTTGTAAATGCGATTGAGACGGAGCAGTGCGTTGTAGCCCACCGCTCCCACCTTGGCCAGCCACACATGGTTCGTGGTGACGTGATCAAAGCCATCTCCATGCACCACCAGGTAGCGACCGTGCGGTGACTCGTGGATGTGTTCATCGACCAGCTTCAGCCCGCCAATCGTGAAGGGCAGAAATTTCTCCATGATGTCGTCATGGTTGCCGCGCAGATAGACGACCTGCGTGCCCTCCTTCTCCATCTTCTTCAGCACGCTGCGCACGAAGTGAGTGTGCTCAGGTGTCCACTTGCCACCGGACTTGAGTGCCCACACGTCCACGATGTCGCCATTGAGAATGAGCTTCTCGCACTCGACGTGTCGAAGCATGTGCGCAGCTTGCACAGCTTTGGAGTCGATCATGCCCAGATGCACATCGGACATGATGAGGGTTTTGACGCGGAGTTTCGTTTTCATGTCGTGGGTGTGTGGGAGGAGATAACTTGAAGCAGCTGATTCTCGAAGTGCTCAACCTGGGTCGCCCAGCCGAGCTGACGCGCCCGGACTCGGGCCAGGATGCGAATGGCATCATCATCCCAGAGACGAGCGGCCTCACGAACCTGCTGTAGAAAGGCGTCCTCATCTCCGAGCGGAGCGAGCAAGCCCTCGATCCCATGCCGCACGTGCTCGTTCGCGGCCGCATAGTTGTAAGCCACAGTCACGAGACCACTGGCCAATGCCTCGATCACCACATTACCAAACGTCTCACTCTCGCTGGGAAAGACAAACACGTCAGCACTGGCGAAGTGACTAGCAAGATCCCGGCCACTGCGCTCTCCAGCAAAGATCCAATTCCCATGTCGCGCTTGCAGATCTTCCAGCATGGGGCCCGCACCCACTACCACACATCGTGCGCCAGGCACCGCCTGGATAAACCCTGTAAAAGCCCGCTCGAGTAACGAGAGATTCTTCTCCGCCGCGACCCGTCCGACATAGATCGCAACCGGCGTCTCAGAGTCCGCACCCCACGATCGGCGCAGTGCCATCGACCTCGCATCCGGTGCAAACAACTCCGTGTTCACACCGCGTCCAAGAACTCCCACATTCTCGATACCCATCTCCCTAAGCTGCCTTGCCGTATGAACGGAAGGGGCCAGAGTGCGCTCGGTGTGGTTATGCACAGCACGCAGGATGGCTTCTGCAGCAGGCTGCAGCGCCGCGAGACGATAGTCCTTGGCATAGCTGTGAAAGTTCGTGTGGAAGCCCGACACCACAGGGATGCCAGCGATTCGTGAGGCCCAGATCGCCGCAATGCCGAGCGCAGTCTCTGTGGCGACATAAAGCACGTCTGGCTTCACCGTTTCAAACAGGCTCATGAACCATCGACGCGAAGCAAACCCCAATCGGATCGTGGTGTAGCCAGGTATCGGAAGTGCCTTCACCACATGGCGGGGCAGCGTATCCGAGTCATCTTCGCACGTCGTCACAATCTCCACATGATGACCTCGTTCCAACAAGCCCATGGCAAACTGCCGAAGCGATCTAGCGACGCCGTTGACGTCGGGAGTGAAGGTATCAGAGACGATGAGCAGTCGCATTCGCAGGCTGGAGATGTCCGATGTTCGGACTATCGGATCGCAATGGATAGCGAAGCCGTGCAAAGCTTTTGTCACATCCGAGATGCATCCGGGGCGTTCTGTCCGACGAACATCAGATATTGCCAAAGCCCACCATACGCTGCGGTCGTGCGGTCGATCATTCCCTTGAATGAGTTGGTGAGCAGCGGCCTCAGATGTCCCTCCATGCGGACATGATTGATGCTCATCCAGCGTCGGAAGCTTGGAACCGGTGTCCGATGGAAGTCCACCAGTGCAAACAAGCCATCATCTGCCAGATCTTTTTTCGCGCATTCAATCGCCCGCTCCCAGCCAGGATTGAACATAGAAAGGGCATACGAGCACACCACCAAATCAAAAGGCTTCCCGTGACTATGCACAGGACGGTCATAGCCGTCATTAATCAGCGTCACTCTATCCGACTTGTGACCAAGGCGGCGTCGCGCGACTGCCAGCATCTCCACCGAAAGATCAATGCCTGTGATCTCAGCTTGTGGAAAGAGCCGGCACATGGACTCGATGTTTCGCCCGGTGCCGCATCCAACTTCCAGGATCTGACGTGGAGATTGCAGGCGTGCGACCTGCCTAAGCAGCATCTCACGTCCGAACAGAAAGCTCCATCTTGTAAGATCGTAGATGCGTGAGTGCATCTGATAGTAGCGCTGCAGAGGTGGGGCACTCACAGCCATTTCACAAAACCTCCGCGAGATGTGTGCTGCCATAAGTGCCCACGCGATCCTGCTTGTGCAGTTCGGTGGTCACCGCTGGATGAAAGCGGAGCATCTTGCGGATGTCCTCGGGAATAAAGCCCACTGTCAGCCCGGCAGATCGCATAAGCACCTTCGCACCACGAGCGCAGTTCTGTAGAATGAGTTCCCATTCTTCCCTCAGAGCCTCTGGATCGTGTGCCGCCAGCCAGTCCTGGTGATCCAGCAAGACGAAGTGGGTGTATTGGCCAGGATGCTCCCGCAAGAAAGAGGACACAGTTGTGTTGTGGGTTGTGACTCTCCCGCATCGTTTGGCTAGCAGATGCCTGTTCGAGTGGTGAAGATAGCTGGGGCAGCAGTCCCTCTGATAGCTGCCCATCATGTAAACCCTCCAGAAGTAGTTGCTGGCGATCGGCACTTCCGTGAGCACATGCTTGATCTTGTCCCGCACGTAGTAACTCAAGCCGCCCGGATACTGCGATTCGATGATGCGAATCTGCGGACGCGGCACGCCGAGCATCGCCATCAGCATTGGTTGACGCACCAGCCAGCGGCAAAGCCAGTTCCAGATCTCGGGTTCGATCTGGCGATAGATGTCGGCCTGCTCCTCGAGACTCTCGGCTTCAAGGAGGCATGAAGCCAGATCTCGCAGCGTGTGCCGCGAGCGGAACAGTGCCTTCATCATCAGCCACGCGGCAGTTCCCGCCGTGCCGTGATAGTAAAAGCTCCCTCTCATCGTGGCAGGATCGAACATTCGAATGTTTTGGTCCCAGTATCGCAGCGCATCAAACGGCAGCTGCTCGCGAACAGAACGGTAAATGGATTCATAGTTGTTGGATGCCCCATTCCCAAACATCTCAAAGAGCGCTTCGTGATCGCCCTGGCGAATCAATGCCATTTTCAGATGGAGCACCGCATTCTGGCGATAGTTCATGTCCACCGCATGAATCTCGGCCGGCTCATCAAGCAGGTAATCGAGCGTATTGCAGCCCGCACTGGTGATCATCACCACACGGCTTGTGCTGTTGAGTTGAAGAAGATGTCGATCAATACGGGGGTCCTCCCACGCACAATTGTAGATGAGATGAGAGCCATGCACACGCTTGAAGACAAGATCGTGCGTTTGTTTGAGAAGGCTCTGGCGAGGGGGAGTGAGCGTGCGGTTCGACATGATAGGTGATCGCTGGTTGTCAGGCTGCTCAGCAGCATAGAGGTCGGATCCAAGGGTGACCACGATGTCGAGGTCACAATCCCGTCACTGTGACCACGAGTGCAGTGAACATGATGAGCAGATCACACAGTTGTCACACAAGGAGCACGTGGGTCTGCAACGGTTTCGCCATGGGGCCGGATTGTCACGCAAGCGAGTTTGTCAGTCGATGCGCTGAACACACTCATGGCAGGGTTCATTCAACTCCACACTCCACCATGACTCACCGCTATCCTCTGCCCGCACGCTTGCCAAAATCTCCCGGCATCATCGCGCTCAGCCTGATCCTCAGCTTATTCGCTTTCTCATCGCCCGCATTCGCGGCACCGATTCTGCGCATCACGGAAGTCATGTCGAATGGCGACACGTCCGATTGGTTTGAACTAACCAACTACGGCGATGCTGCTGCCTCGATCACTGGCTATCAAATGGATGACAACAGCTTCGCCAATGTAAGCACATCCGTGGCCTTGCAGGGTGTCACCAGCATCGCTCCGGGTGAATCCGTGGTTTTCATTGAAAGTGCCGCAGGTGCTGGCGTGGCTGCCTTCAAGACCAACTGGTCACTCGGTTCCTCCGTGCAGGTAGGCTACTACTCGGGCACCGGCGTTGGATTGAGTTCCGCAGGTGATGGCGTGACCGTCTTCAGCAACACCTCAGCGAAGGGTGGCACTGAACTTGCCGGCCCCTTCGGTGGATTGATTCGTGTGACGTTCGGCGCAGCAACGACGGGCACAACCTACCGCTGGACGTATGATGCCACGGGTGCGAGCACCTCATCTGCAACAGGTGTGCTCACAACCACTGGCACCACCTGGCTGAATGGTGCTACCAACATGCTCGGCACTCCCGGTGCTGCGATCCCGCCAGCGACGCCCGTGGTGACGATCACCGCCACCGATGCGAGCGCAGCGGAAGCCTTTGTGCCCGACACCGGCGCCTTCCGCATCAGCCGCGCAGGCAGCACGACGAGTGCGCTGACCGTGAACTACACGATCACCACCGGCACCGGGCGCGCGGCAGCGACAGACTACACGCCTGCGCTCAGTGGGACTGCGGTGATCAATGCAGGCGAGTCATTCACGGACATCACCATCACACCGGTCGATGACTTGTTGCTGGAAGGCGATGAGACCGCGGAACTCACGATCACGGACACCGTGGACTACGACCTCGGTGCGAACGTCACAGCCAGCGTGTCCATCACGGACAACGACGTGAGCGTAAATCTCGCGAACTACGTGCGTGTGGGTCGCTATGATTTGCCAGAGCCAACTCGCACATCGTTACCTCCCGGCATACCGACGAGCAACCTGCTCTGCCAGGAAGCCTCTGCCGTGACTTACAACTGGGACACTGACTCGCTCTTCATCACCGGCGACGGCGGTCGCTCGATCACACAGGTCTCGAAAACGGGAGCGCTCATTGATACGATGACGCTCGCGCTCGGGAGCAGCCCGCAAGGCACTGACTTTTATGATCCTGAAGGCCTCACCTACATCGGCGGGGGGCAGTTTGTGATGAGCGAGGAACGTGATCGTCAGCTCGTGAAGTTCACGTATGCCGCTGGCACGACCTTGTCCCGCACCAGCCCCGGAGTGCAGACGGTGAAGATCGGCACCTTCGTGGACAATGTAGGCACCGAGGGGCTCTCATGGGATCCACAGACAGGCGGCTTCATCGTGCTGAAGGAGATCACACCCATGGGCATCTTCCACACAGGCGTGGACTTCAATGCTGGCACCGCCACGAACGGCTCTCCCACAACGGTGAACTCGACGAATCTCTTCGACCCTGCGTTGCTGGGCATGACGGACACAGCGGATGTCTATGCCTTGTCGAATCTCACCGCGCTGAACGGCCAGACGCAGTCGGGCAACCTGATCGTGCTCAGCCAGGAGAATGCGCGTGTGATTAATGTGGACCGCAGTGGCAACATTCACAGCACGCTGACCATTCAGTCCGATGTGGGCAATCCTTTGACCCCGGCCGGTCAGCAACACGAGGGCATCACGATGGACCGCGTGGGTAACATCTACATCGTCAATGAGAACGGCGGTGGCAGCATCGACTACCCGCAGCTCTGGGTTTACTCACCTTCCGCCATGCCGAATCAGCCAGCCACAGCCGTGGCCGTGAGCAATGGCGTGACTTCGATCATGGAGAACACCAGCACCGCAGCACGCATCAAAGTGGGTGATGTCGTCGTTACCGATGATGGGCTTGGCACGAACACGCTGAGCATCAACGGCGCGGACGCGGCCTCGTTTGAACTCACCGGCACAGAGCTGTTCCTCAAGGCTGGTGTCGTGCTCGATTACGAGACCAAGACCAGCTACACGATCTCGATCCATGCGGATGACACCACCGTGGGCGGCACGCCGGATGCGAGTGTCGCCTTCACGCTCAATGTGCAAGATCAAGTCGTCGAGACACCGCCTGCTGCCGTGCTGGTGATCACCGAGGTCGCTCCCTGGTCCAGCAGCAACAGTCCAGGCGTTCTCGCTGACTGGTTCGAACTCACCAACGTCAGTTCGAACGCTGTCACTCTCACGGGCTACAAGATGGACGACAACTCGTTCACCTTCGGCAGTGCGGTCGCGCTCAATGGCATCACGACCATCGCCCCTGGTGAGTCAGTCATCTTCATCGAGACCTCCGACCTTCCCGGCAAGACCACTGCGTTCATCAATACGTGGTTTGGCGGCACCGCACCTTCCGGCTTGCAGATCGGCAATTACACCGGCAGCGGCGTGGGCCTCAGCAGCGGTGGCGATGGAGTCATTATCTTCAATGCTGCGGGCACAGAGCAGTGCCGCGTGAGCTTCGGAGCTTCCACAGGTCCGGTCTATCGCACCTTCGACAACACGCTCGCGCAGAACAACGTCACTGTCTCCTTGCTCAGCCAAGCCGGAGTGAATGGAGCCTTTGTCGCACCTGCGAATGCCAGCGAAGTCGGTTCACCTGGTTACAGCGCGCCACCCGTGCTGCGTATCACTGAGGTTGCGCCTTGGGGCAGTGGCAGCAGTCCCTACCTGGCAGACTGGTTCGAAGTAACGAACATCGGTGGCCGCTCCATAGACATGACCGGCTGGAAGATTGATGACAGCTCGGAGTCTCCCGCTGCCGCTGCTGCGCTGACGGGCATTGCCAGCATCGCGCCTGGGGAGTCCGTGATCTACTTGGAGACCGCGACGCCCACGACGACCATCAATAGTTTCCGCAGCACCTGGTTCGGAGCTAGCCCTCCGTCGGGTTTGCAGATCGGCAGCTACACCGGCTCAGGCATTGGATTGAGCACTGGCGGCGATGCAGTGAATCTCTTCGACAGCAACAATGTGCGCCGGGCGAAGGTGTTCTTCGGTGCCTCCACCGTTGCTGCGCCCTTCAAGACCTTCGACAACTCAGCAGCAGCGGAGAATGCTTTGCTCACGCAGTTCAGCGAGATCGGCTACAACGGTGCCTTCGCAAGCGTCAATGATGCGAACGGGATCGGCTCGCCAGGAACGATGACCATCGCCACTCCGATCAATGGCTGGCGTCAGACCTACTTCGGCAGCAACGCGAACAGCGGCAATGCAGCCAACACCGCCGACTTTGACGGCGATGGCGTGAGCAACCTTCTTGAATACGCCCTCGGCGCGAACCCTGCCAGCATCAATGGCGACGACGGCATCGGCGCGCTGCCCGAAGGCATCAGCGGCAATGCAAGCGATCAGCCCCTGCTGCAAGACCGTCTCTACCTCAGCTTCAGCATCCCACAAACAGCACCGGCAGACGTGACCTATACTGTGCAAGCGAGCGACAGCCTCGGCACCTGGACGGATGTCGCCCGCAAGACCGGCACCGGAGCCTGGACATGGCTGGCTGGCGGCTCCATCCGCATCTACACCAGCGTGCAGGCCCCGTATGAAGTCGTGCAAATTGGTGACAGCAATCCACGGGACAATGCCAACACGCGCCGCTTCATGCGCCTGCAAGTTTCTGCGCCATAGTCGGCTCTCTGACGCGGGATAAACCGGCGGGCGGATGCATGGGAGTGTGTCCGTCCGCCACTGTTCCCTCCAGAGGAGAACAAGCTGAACTAGCGTTGACTCCTCAGCGCCATGTCCATCCCGAGCCCCACGATCAAGCCAAATGTCACCCAGGTGCCGTAGTCGTCGAACTGCGTGCCTAGCAAAATGCCGACACAGGTAAACAGCCAGAACGCCATCCCCGGCAGAGGCACCTTGATCTTGCGACGGCGAGGCGACGAAGGTGTTAGGTTTGTGATCGGCATGGCTCTGTCATCACGGTGATTCACCCGACACGCATCTCGTGAGGTGCTACGATGTCGTCACGATCACGCTTCTTGAGTTACCGAAACACCACATCCACGCCCATCGCGCTGTCTTTGGCAAAGGAGGGCACCCATTGCGGGCGGCGCTTGGCGATGAGGCGATAGATCAACGACAGGAGGTGCAATGTGATGAGTCGATCCACCAGCCGATAGCCGCGTTGACGACGGAAGAGGAGATTGATGCCCCAGCGGAGATAACGGGGCTGAAGCATGAGCAGTGTGAAGTCAAGCTTCACACGGTATCGGTAGCGCGGACCGCTCTTCGGATACTTCTGCTTGTAGGCGCGCTTGGCTTCACGGATGCGCTGTTGCATCGACTCGCTGTCGTCGGTGAAGACATACTCACGGGCGAGCACCAACAGGGCAAAGGTATCCTGCATGAACTCGATATCGGCCACTAGCAGCCCCGCTTTGATCGCAAGCGCCTTCATTTGAGCCAGGCGGTCCATGGCACGATGCGAGGCTCTCATGCAGCCATCATGGTCTTGAACGAAGAAGCGAAGGATGCGCCGCACGCTGTGGCTGATGAAGATGTTGTGCCAATACACTTGCAGCATTGGCGGGATGCGGAGCCGGCGGAAGAAGAGCTTCTGCCGCGCGAACTCTTCGACATACAACAGCTCGCGAATCACCTCGTCGGACAGGCGCAGGAGTTCCAGCAAGGCATTCGCATCTTGGCACTCGATGCGCTGGGCGAACTCGCGCACCGCATCCTCCACCAGCGCACCGCCCATGAACAAGCGCAGCGTGACGAAGGTATTCAGCTCGGTCCACAACGCGGTGCCATCGATGAACGCAAGCCGTCGAAACGGCACCCAGCCGCCGGTTTGACACCAGACCATGCAGCCCACGACGTTCTCTGCCTGACGCAGTTCCTGGATGTAGCGCTCGTATTCCCAGCCAACGAAACTCGGATACTCGCCGCAGCCCTCGTATTCGCGGCGTGCTTGCAGCTCGATGATCTTGGCGACCTTGGTGCGGAAGAAGTTTCGATTCAGTGGCAGGTAGCGGAAGAAGTCGCTCTCGCCGTATTTCATCGAGACGATGAGTGCGTCACTGCTGATGCCACTCAGCACCTGGGCGAAGGTGCGCCGGTTCCACATGAGATCACCGATGGGATACGCGCCCACGGTCCAGGTGCGGAAGATGAGCTTCTTTCCATGTCGCTCAAAGACAGGCAACAGATGCCTCAGGAAGGCGTTCGTCTGCCTCGCGGTCTTAAGCAGCAGTTCACTGCGGAAGTCATCGTTCACATCGCGGCCATCCGACTCGCCGATGCGCACGATGACGCCTTCCACCTCGGGGAAATCAGTCAGGAACTGATGCAGTATCCGTGTTGTGAACTCGACCGGTGAGATGCGCCGCTGCTGCAACCAGGCGCGCATCGCTCGCGTTGCGGAGAAGAAGTCCATCGTCACAAAGACCTGCATCCCTTGATCCCACAGTGTCGCAAAGCAGCGGCGGAACTCATCAACGTAGCGACTGATGCGGCCCCGCACCACTGGCTCATACGCCTCGTGATCCACCAGATGCCAGACATCATCCAGTGATGCCGCATTGAAACCCATCGCGCTCACCTGCTGCGTGAAGTGGTTAAGGTCCCCATGAATGCGCGACCACGTTGCTTCATCCGCCTCACGCAAGTGCTCGAAGGGAATCTTCGACCAGTTGATGGTGCGTTTGCTCAGCCCGCGAAAGAACGGGCCGATGGCGTCGATGAGACAAAGGGGATGCATTCAGGGCGAGACGGCGGCCCGTAGAGCCATGAGTTCCACCCAACTGCTTCGAGCGGCATTGAATCCGTGGACCTCGACAGGGTGAAATTCAGGATGCGCTGCCAGCACTTGATCCACTTCCTTGCTAAAGTCCTTGGCGGGACCGTCGTTGCGAAGCGTATGACTGAGCGTCCACTCGCGACGAAGCATCACCAAGATCGTGTCGCCGGGTTTACGGAGTTGTTTCTCCACCGTCTCCTGCTTGGAAGTGAACCGCCATGGGTGGTCAAAGTGGTAGACGAGGCTCGGCTCGGTGAACTGCCAGCCGAGGCATTGGGTATTGGGAGCCACAGGACCAAGCACGCACCGCAACTGCACAGCAGGATGAATGTTGCGAATGTCTCGCATCACGATGGCGAAGCTGAGGGGCAGGCAGATGACTGCAACCGCCAGTGCTCCATAAGCTGTGCGGGTCCCCCGTTGGCTGAGCTTGACGACCAGCCAGCCGACGAAGGCGATCAACGTCAGAGTCAGCGCTCCATGGAGGAGCAGCGGACGCAGCGCCGGCGGCATCGCTGGATGTAGCCCGGCACAAAGTGCGATCAACGGTGCGAGGGCCATTGCCGCCACCACGCCCCACGACCACCAACGCCACCGTGACTTAACCCGGAGATCGAGGCCTTTGCCCAGTAGCAACATAGCAGCCGGGAAGCCGGGCATCACGTAGTGAGGTAACTGGGTGGCGTAGAAGGTAAAGATCACATACGGCGCAACGAACCAGCTGAGCAAAAGCGCGTTTGTCATCGTCCACCGCTGGGCCACTCGCCGCCATATTTGCGGAAACAATGCGATCCATGGAAAGAGACTGAGGATTGCGGTGACGAAGTAGTAGCCTGGCACAGGGAAGCGGCCATTCAGGGCCGAGGCACCCCGTTCCACCACATGTTCGCCCATCCCCACCTTCCAAAACAGGCCCCCAGTCTGGATCAGCGCAGGTATTCCCCACAGACCGACAATCGCCAAGGCGAGGGTCATGCCTTTGCCGAAGTGAAACGACGACCACTCAGTGTGGCGCCCCCAGAACACGAAGCGATGCAGCAACAGAGCGAGCGCTGGCACGATCCAGGCAATCGGACCTTTGGCGAGGAATCCGAGTCCCAGCGCAATGAAAAGCACCCAGTGCCATCGGATGAAGCGGCGTTGCGGCTTCATGAGAAGTTCGAGCACAGCGCGCAGTGCCATCGTTACAAAGAGAACCATCGGCATATCGGCCACGCAGAGCCGCCCATGCACCAGCACTTGCAAAGTGAGCAGCCATGCGATTCCCGCCAGCATCCCCATCCGCGCACTGCCAAGCCTTTGACCGATGCCCAGAATGAAGACTGCCACCAGCCAGGTGGAAACCACGGTATGCAGGCGCGCTGCGAACTCATGAACGCCCAGCAGATGATAGTGCAGCCGCATCCACCAATAAGTCAGCGGCGGCTTGTCAAACCGGTAGTCGCCATTGAAATAGGGCACGAGCCAGCTGTCGCGCTGCATCATCTCCACCGTCGCGTGGGCGAAGCGCGGCTCATCGCGATCCATCATCGGCAGGATACCAAGTCCCGGCAAGTAGAGCAACGCTGTGACTGCGAGCAGCAACCACCAACCATGACGCTGGCATTTCTCTTCAGAGAGGATGGCGGGAAGTGGCAAGTTCATTAGAGGGCAACGAAGGTGCGGCTTTGCGGAAGGGGTGCCTGCGTTGCAGCGCCCAATGCGACAGCGGAAGAGAAAAGGACCATGCCAGAATCAATGACACGAGCACATCAGTCAGATGATGGCGGTTGAGTTGCATCCGCGACCATCCCACGCTGGCGGCGAAGAGGGTAAGCGGCACTCCGATCCGTGGGTCGATCATCACCGCAGGCAGCGCACCACCAAACGCCGTTGCCGCATGAGCTGAAGGCAACGCATGCATCGATGAATGAAGGCTAGGCCCATAGAGGCCATCGGGAAGAGGTGTGCTGGGACGTGGGCGACCCGTGAGTGTTCTTGAGACGTTGGCCGCAGCTCCCGCAAGGCAGGCGCACAACAGGCTGGCGACGGCCAGCCGTGCCAGTCGTTGTGAGCCGAGTGTGCGACCTACCACTCTAAGGATCACAAACAGCAACACATTGAAGCCCAAGAAGTCGCCCAGGTAACTCAGCCAGCGCGCGATCAAGATCGCTTGCGGCACGTCTTTCCTAAAATCGGCTGCGCGTTCCATCATCAGCTCATCCCAAGGATGAAGCACCCAGATGGCCGCGAGTGAAAGGGCCAGCCCGATGGCCAACTGCGGTGTGAAGGCACCTAGCCAGCGAGTTAGGTATTGGAATGCCTCCACGGCATCACGGCGGATCGAAGTCAGTTCGTGCAGGCATCTGGCGAGCATGGCTTCATGGTGAACCCTGACACTTGGACCGCATGTCTTGTTGCGCGACGTTCCTGTCACTCAGATTCCAGCGCCAGGAAGCCCGGAGCTTTTGTCACAACTGCAACGAGAACGTCACACAGCGTGCTTTGCGTCAGCTGTGCTTCTTCCGACACAGTGGACCTATCCCGATATGAGCAAAATCCTGGTAGTCGATGACGAGGCCGACATTGTCGATCTCGTCTGCATGCACCTTCACCGTGAAGGGTATGAAACAGTCACAGCTGGAAATGGATTCGAGGTGGTGCCAGCCGCTGTGAAGAACGAGCCGGACCTGATCGTTCTCGACCTGATGCTGCCTGGCATTGATGGCATCCAGGTGCACCGGAGGCTGCGGGCGGACTCTCGCACCCGCCACATTCCGGTGATCATGCTCACCGCCAAGTCGCAAATGCATGATCGCATCGCCGGCCTGGAAAGCGGAGCCGACGACTACCTGACCAAGCCCTTCAGCCCGCGAGAATTGATGCTGCGCATCGGTGCGGTGCTTCGTCGTGCGAAGAAGGTCACAACGCTGAGCGAGGAACGCATCGGTCCCTTTCGTCTGGATCGAAAGAACATGGCATTGACGATCGATGGCGAACTCGTGGATCTCACCATCACCGAACTGAAGCTGATCACGGTGCTGATGGAGAATGCCGATCAGGTTTACTCTCGCGCCGAGCTGCTCAACCTCGTCTGGGGCTACGCCGACGACACCCAGTCCCGCACCCTGGACACTCACGTGAAGCGCCTGCGTGAAAAACTAGGCCGCTATGGAGCACACATCGGCACCGTGCGTGGTCAGGGGTATTTCTTCCAATCTCAAGCTCCTGCCGACATGACTCCGGTCTCATGACAGTCACCTTGTCAGCACCAGGAGCCGCCACGCACTCCCAGCCCCGCTCAGTGAAAGCCGCTGCAAACCATCTGCGCAGATGCCCCGCACCGCAGAAGCTCTACGCCACCCTTCTGGATGAAACGCAGCAGGGTGTGATCGTGGTCGATCCGGAGCTGCGCGTGATGTATGCGAATTTCGCCGCGACGCTCATGTTCCGATCTGGCACTCTGAAAGACGAGGCCGATCTCTCGGAAAACGAGGAGACAGTCGGGCTACGCGAACTGCTTTTGCAAGCCATCGGGAGTGGCAGACAGGTAACCGGTGAGATACGGCTCTCCTTGCCGCTTGCACAGGGTGTCGATGAGGAACGCATCTATCGCGTCGTGACCGCGCCTGTGGAGAGTGCCGACGGCGCGTGGTGCATCTTGGACGATGTGACCGATCACGTTCGCACTGAGCAGATAAGGAGAGATTTTGTTACCAATGCCAGCCATGAACTGCGCACTCCACTCTCCCTGATCCATGGTTATATCGAGACGCTTCAGAGCGGATTGATCAAAGGCGGCCCCTCCATGCAGCGCTGCCTGGAGGTGATGGAAAAGCATAGCAAGCGCATGATGCGCATCATTGAGGACCTGCTCACCATCTCCCGGCTGGAAGGTGGAGACGCTCAGCTCAAGTATGAAACCTTCCATGTCCGTGCCTGCGTGGAAGATGTGCTCGAGCACCTGACGCCGATGATCGAGCTGCGACAGCCCCAGATCACGCTCGATTTCCCTGCTGACGGTGGAGTGATGAACGGGGACCGATTCTACTGGGATCAGGTTTTCACCAATTTGATTGAGAACGCCCTCAAAGAGAATCCACGCACGGGCCTTCACATCAAGATCAGCGGCGAGTGGACGACTGATGAAATTGTCTTCGTGGTCAGCGACGATGGCATTGGGATTCCGCCAGACGATGCGCCTTTCGTTTTCAAACGGTTCTACCGCTGCGGTAAAGATCGTGCTTTTGAAACCAAAGGCACTGGTCTCGGCCTCAGCATCGTGAAGCGTGCGGTGGAAGCCCATGGTGGAACTATCGATCTGCTCAGCATCCCGAATGTGGAGACGAGCTTTGTGATGCACGTGCCTGCGAGAACAAGTCATTGAGTCTCAGGTGACAGATTGATGTCATGGCCCTACCCGGCCCAGCGACAGCAGGCCATGAGGCAGGGCGGACGGAATGATGTTTTCCACAGAACCGCCCTTGCCGACAAGCTTAACGGCCAGACCTCGCGCACGATGCGGTTGCTGTTTTCGTGCTGCTCGGAATGTGCCCAAATTGAATCCACCGAATTGAACTTCACAGGCACTGGCGGGCGACTTCTTGCCCCCGGTTTCATCGTGAACTGAGACAACAAATGGACGCAGCCGGAGCGATGATCTGACCACTCGCCCTGTCCCAAAGAAGACGTCTCGCTGCTGTGCTTCAGGTTCCAGCCTCTGGTTTTCCAAGATTCGATGGGACGGGCAGGCAGCCGCATGCCCCCTCGCGAGGATCGTTTCTTCACTGGCGCGTGGCCCGGGCTGTGCTATGCGAACGGCCCCATGAAATCACACCTTCGCCCCCTTCTTCTTGGCGTCCTCGGCCTCACCGCCGTGTGTCTGAGCAGTTGCTCGACCATCAAGCGCACCAGCGGCACGATCTACGGTCAGGACTTCGATCCGCCCGCTACCCGCCCGACCAATCCCTCCGCTGTGAAAGTGAAGGTCAGCACCGGAGCCCAGCGCGTGTATGTGATGGAAGGTGACAAGGTCCTCATGGCCACGCCTTGCTCCGTCGGCGCTCATGGAGCCACTGGCTCCGGCACCTACCGCATTCAATACAAGGAAGCCAAGCGCCGCCGCCAGAGCGAGCCGGATCGCGGCTATCCCATGGCTTACTGGCAGGAATGGAAGTCCGCCTATGGCATGCACTGGGGCTTCGTGAAGCCGTATCCCTGCACACATGGCTGCATCCGTCTGCCGATGAAGGCCGCAGCGAAACTCTTCGCGATGACCCAGGTGGGCACGCCTCTCATCATCGCCGCCTCGCATCCTGAGGACGCCACCATTGGCAAGACCCTCCCCGTCATCGACGACGGCCCGCTGCCCAATCCTGACGGCAACTACCTGCGGAGCGCACGCTTCTTCGAAGATGCCCAATACAAGGGCAACATGTTCAAGAATTGACCCTCCGGCAGCGGGGCTTTTCATCGCAGGCTGACTGCGCTGGCAAACCTTAGTAATGACGAACACAGCTCTGCAATGCAATTCTAGCGAAGCAGGCCAATCACTTGGTCATTCGGACTTCAAGCATTCCTTCGTCATTGGTCATTCTTAATTCGTCATTGAACAGCACGCCTTCCGATTTTCTCCTCGCTCCGCTCCCCCTCCCTCTCACCTTCACGTCCATGCAGCAAACCGCCACCGAACGCAGCCGCCGCGTCAATGTCCGCACACCGGAGGTCATGGAGCGTGTCCAGGCCCAGGTGGAAACGCACTACCGCAGCCCGCTGGTGGAGCGCATCAAGGCGAGCGGTGGCCAGCTCACCATTGGCAATACGACGCTGCGTCTCGCCAAGGACTTCGGCTTCTGCTACGGGGTCGAGCGGGCCATTGACCTCGCCTACGCCGCGCGGAAGGTCTTTGATGACAAGAAGGTCTATCTCCTCGGCGAGATCATTCACAATCCCGAGGTGAACCGCCAGCTTACCGAGATGGGTGTGATCAGCATCCCTCTCGGCCAGCAGGAGCAGACGGTGGCAACACTCAGCGCGGATGATGTCGTTATCGTGCCTGCCTTCGGTGCCGAGACGCGGCTGATGAAGCTTATCGCCGAGCGTGGTTGCATGGTGGTCGATACCACCTGCGGCGATGTGATGAGCGTGTGGAAGCGCGTTCGTGGCTACGCCCAGCAGGCCATCACCAGCATCATTCATGGCAAGGCCGCACACGAGGAAACTCGCGCTACAGCTTCGCGCGCACTGGGTGAGAAAGGCAATGGCCACTACCTCGTTGTGCTGACGCTGGGCGACATCGACTACGTCTGCGATTACATCCGCAAGGGTGGAGACAAGACGGCCTTCCTCGAACGCTTCAAAGGTGCGCACTCCGATGGCTTTGATCCCGATCAACATCTGACGCGCGTCGGCGTGGCCAACCAAACGACCATGCTCAAGAGCGAGACCGAAGAAGTCCAGCGTCGCGTGCAGCAGGCCGTCGTGGATCGCGATGGGCCAGAGCTTGCGAAGCAAAATTACCAGGTCTTCGATACCATCTGCGGTGCCACGCAAGAGCGCCAGGATGCGCTGTTCCAGATGCTCGATCAGCCGATGGATGTGCTCCTCGTCGTCGGCGGCTACAACAGCAGCAACACCACTCACCTCGTCGAGATCGGCGAGCAGAAGCTGCCCACCTTCTTCATCCGCAACGCCGACTGCCTGCGCTCGCTGGAGCAGATTGTGCACTTTGATTTGCACTCCAAGGCCGAGGTCGAGAGCTACTCCAAGAAGCTCTCGAGCGATCAGCCGATCGTCGTCGGCATCACGGCCGGCGCTTCCTGCCCGAACAACCTGATCGAAGACACGATCAAGCGCGTGTTCCAGCTTCGCGGCATCGCGATGGATGATGTGCTCGCCTCCTTGAACACCTAGCCGCCGGGCATCACGTCTCCGCCTTGGCCCGCACCACGAACAAAGCCAAGGCCCCAACGACTCCCAGCACCGCGCTCAAGATCCACACCGCCGCCGGATTGAAATCATAGAGCTGCAATCCTCCAGCGGAGCTTGCGATGCCACCGATGGCCCAGGCAAAGCTGAGGAAGCCCGAGTAGCGCCCGCGCATTTCATCAGGCGCAAGACTGGCCGCATAAGCCTGCTGCCGCGAGAAGGCGAACATCTCGCCGATGGTGAAGATCACGATCGCGAGCACGAAACTCCAGAGTGGGCTCGCCCCCAGAAGCACCAGGAAGCATCCCCCCATCATGATGTAGCCGATTGCCAGCATGGTGCGTGCGGCGAGCCGGCGTGTGCTCGCCGCGAGCAGCATCTCCAGCGCCACGATCATGATGCCATTGATCGCCAGGATGTAACCCGCTGCACTGGGCGAGTGACCCGACCTTTCCAGATGAAGCATGAAGGTGGTGGCGGTTTGCCTGAAGGACCACGAGCCGCAGATGCAGGCCACGAACAAGGCGAGGAAGGCATGATTGCGTTTGATCGAATCCCAGGCCACCGCCCAGCCCGCGAGGTGAGCTGCTGTCTTGTTCCCTCGGGGCAGGCAAACCCAGGCAATCACGCCAAAGAATGCCGAAGTGGCGGCATCGACGGCGAACAACCAAAAGAACGAATGCTCAGCGAGCAAGCCCGCGCAGATCGGGCCCAGCGACCATCCGAGGTTCACGGCAAATCTTTGCACGGCATACGCCGTCACTCGATGCTCAATGGGCACAAGGTCCTGGAGCAAGGCATTGCCTGCGGGATTACCGCATTCCGCCACCACGCCTGTGATAAACGCAAGCAAAGAAAGCACCTGCCATCCGGTCGCTTGCGACATCGCCATCATGCACACCGCACTGCCCAGAGCCGAGACGGCCATCGTCACATTCCGCCCCAATCGATCGGCCATCCATCCGCCCAGCCAGGCCGCAGCGAAGCTACCCGCCGAGTAGGCTGACACCGCCCATCCTGCCTGGGCTGCAGTGTTTCCATTCCTGGTCATGAAGAGAGTGAGGAAAGGCCACACGAACACGCCAAAGCGGTTCACGAAGGTCGCTCCGATCAGCACCCAGAACGGGCGCGGCAGGAGCTTCAGCGATTGATAAAACGTGGACATGAGAGGGCCAAAAACAAGCGGGCCGGACTTGTCGAAAGTCCGGCCCGCAATGGATGAAATGAAAATGGAGGGGGAGCTGGACTAGATCTGTGTTCGCGCAGTGGAGCAGTGATGACGATTGACCATGCCCATGCGCTCCGCAAAGCGGACGATGATACGATAGGCTGGCTTGAGGGCGAACATGAGCGGCGATCCTAACGGACTGCTGCGGAAACACAACTTCGATTTCAATACACGGCCTTGCGATGGAAAAGAAAGCTCTCTAGCAGGAGCACCGCCACCACACTCCAGAGGAGGATCTGTGCCCAGCTCCAGCCTCGTCCGAGGTGGCCTTGAGCAGTGAGTGCTGGAGCACCTCCAACTGTGACTTCATCAGCCACCTTCTTCACATTCGTCTCGGTCATGGATGCCAGCACACAAGCTCCCGCATGACCATCGCTGGTCTGCCACGCACCGACGTGCTTCAACTCATGCAAGGCACCTGCTGGTTCATCAACTTGCCGGATGAAGGACCGGCCATCCCAGGTCTGCCATTCCATCGAGCCCTTGACCGGCATGAAGTCGCCCGTTCGCTGTGGCTTCAGATCGCTGAGCGCATCACTGTTTTCGGCGCACCAGTAAAGTGCGTTACCGAGGAGCAGCGGATACGCGGGCATGAGGGCGAGCTGTTCCGAGCGGCTCGGTGAGAAGGCCGTGGTCACCACGCGCTGACCATTGAATTCTCCTGCGGCCAGCACTGGCTCCGTGCCCGCCATCCACAGCGTCTCCAGCGATGATGAAGCATCAAGGGACACGGTTTGTGTGAGCGAGAGCCGTGTCGTGTTCACTCGGTAAAGCACGGGATGCTCGGCAGCCACACTGCGCACCGTGTCCAATGGCACGGCACCGCCTTCGAGTGGTCGCACCTTGAGCGGCCCCACCGACTGCGCTGGCATCAAGGCGATGGCCGGGCGGTCCTCAGGCCAGGTGGGCGGCACCCAGTTTTCAAAAACATACACGTCCGGCTTGTCCTTGAGCGGCCATGCCTTGGGATCGCCCTTCCATATTTCGAGCCGGCCAGCTTCCACGAGCGACGCCAGGGCGAGATCAGTGAAGGGATCAGGCTTCTCTGCGAGCCAGGCCACAAGCAGTGGTTGCAGTTCCGGCAGCGGCGCGATCACGGCATTGTCCAGACCGAGGCAATCACCCACGCACTTCACTTCGAGTTCCAGCATCTCGCCATGCACGCCCTCGAGCGGCAGGATGAGAGCCGTCGATTCGCCGGGCTTGAGATCGAGTTCGCGGAGTTGCGCGATGCGTCCTCCGATGCGGGCCTCGAGGGTGGCCGCCACAGGTGCCTCGTTGCTTGTGGAGGCACTCACACGCACGAAGCCTTCATACCGATCACGCGCCAGGGGTGCCTTGCGCAGTTGGAATCCCGTGAGGCCCACGTTGGTCACCTTGGGCAGCGCCACATCAGCAAAGCGATAGCCTGCGACCTTGTCTGCGGTGCTCAGCCGCTCGTCACCGAAGTGCCAGACCTGCCCCGGCTGATCCAGTGCGGCAAGGCGTCGTGCCGCCACCCAGGCGGACTCGGCATCGCCTTCCATCGGCACCACTTGCAACTGGTCCATCAAGCGAACCAGCTCGCGTCGATTCCGACTGCGTGAGAGCAGCACTGAAGGTCTGGCGTCATACGCGAGCAACGACACCACCACGTTGTCCGGAAGTTCACGCACCCGCTCACGCGCGAGCTTGCGCGCCACATCGAGTCTCGACTGCCTGCCATCGGTCGCCGCCATCGAAGCCGAGACATCCATCATCACCACCACACCGCCGGGCGTGTCCCCTGAAGCCTCCCGAGTAGGCCTCGCCAATGCCAGCGCTGCGAGGATGATGACCAGCAGCGTCATCGCGAGCGAGAGCCACTTCTTCAGCCGCCGCAGCCAGGCCGATTCATTGTGCTCACGCGCGAGGGTGCGAAAGAAGAGCAAGGTGGAAACCGTGACCCGCTTGGCCCGACGACGATACAGCCATAGCACCAGCGGGATCGCCGCCAGCCAGAGGAAGTTCAGATAGCTCGGTGCCAGGAAATGCATCAGACGCTGCGCATTGGAGCCAAAAACCACCGCTTGTCGCGCGCCAAGGTGAACCGCGCGCCACCTCGTCGCGAACTGACGCAACCTTGACAAAACTCTCTCGACATCTCGATGCGCCACTGACAATGCCAGCGTTCAATCATGGCATGACCAAGCTCTTACCCGTTCTGCTCGCGCTTTCCGTCCTAGCCGCGCTCGTTGCCGCACCTGATGATCCACCGCGTGGGAAAGGTGGCGGCAAGGGCGGTGGCGGCAAGGGCGGTGGCGGCAAGGGCGGTGGCGCTGGCGTGGAGCCCGCCGTGGTGCCGCCTTACTTGTTCAATGTGTGGCTGTGCAGACCCGAAGCCGAGTCCATCACGGCGAGCATCATTGCCTGGGAACCACTCGAAGCGTTCATCACCTACGGCGAGGATGGGAGCCAGCTGAAGCAGCGCACGGACACCGTCAAGATCGACGCAGGCGAAACCCAGTCGGTCATGCTGAGCAAGCTGAAACCGGACACGAGCTACACCTATCAGCTCACCTACCGGCGAAATGGAGGCGAGCCTGCGACGGATATCTTGCGCAACTTTCACACGCAGCGGAAGGCAGGCTCCACCTTCACCTTTGTCACGCAGGCCGACTCTCATCTGGACACCAACACCGACGTCCGGGTGTATCAACAAACGCTGGCCAACATGCTCGCCGACAAGCCCGACTTCATGGTCGATCTGGGCGACACCACGATGGTGGACAAGTTCGGCAGCTTTTACACAAGGGCCGAGTCGCAGTATCAGGCGCAGCGATACCACATCGGGCGCATCGCGCACAGTGTGCCCATCTTCCTTGCTCTTGGAAATCATGACGGCGAGAAAGCCGAACGCCTCACGGGTAAGCAGGGCTCGATGCCGCTGTGGTCGCTGGGCATGAGGAAGAAATTCTTCCCCAATCCCGAGCCCGGCGGGAGCTACACGGGCAATTCCACTCCCTTTGAAAACGCAGGACTGCTGCAGAACTATTTCGCCTGGGAGTGGGGCAACGCCTTGTTCATCGTCCTCGATCCATTCTGGGCCACCAGCAAGCGCACGTCCGAAGACAACTGGAGCATGACCCTCGGCGAGGCTCAGTATCGCTGGCTGACGAAGACGCTCGAGACCAGCCGCGCTCCGTTCAAACTTGTGTTCCTTCATCACCTCGTGGGTGGCATCGGTCGCGATGTGCGCGGTGGTGTGGCCGCGGCGCCCTACGGCGAATGGGGCGGCAAGAACTCGGATGGCAGCGAAGGCTTCGCCAGGCAGCGTCCAGGCTGGGCGCTGCCGATTCATCAGCTGCTCGTGAAGCATGGCACCAGCATCATGTTTCATGGCCACGATCACCTCTTCGTGAAGGAGGAACTCGACGGGATCATCTACCAGGAAGTCCCGCAGCCCTGCCACGCGAGCGGCGGCACCAGAAGTGCTGAGGAGTATGGCTACACCGGAGTCATTCTCGGCAGCTCAGGCCACATGCGCATCACCGTGAGTCCCTCCGAAGCCAAGGTGGACTACGTCCGATCCATCGTGCCAGGCGTCACACGCGACAGCATCGACAATGGCACCGTGGAGCATAGCTACATGATCAAGAAGAAGTAGCGAACCGGACCGTCCGAGCCCACCTTCGCGGCATGGCCTACGATCCAGCTCTCGCCGACCGTGTCACGGATGCGCTCACCGCTCGCCGCGTGTCGTTTAGCACCAAGAAAATGTTCGGCGGTTTGTGCTACATGGTGAATGACAAAATGTGTCTGGGCATCCTCGATTCGCGGCTGATGGTGCGCCTTGATCCCGAAGAGGAGGCTTCCGCCCTTCAGAAGCCAGGCTGCGCACCGATGGACTTCACCGGACGCCCCATGAAGGGTTATGTCTTCGTCGATGCTTCCGGTCATCAGTCCGACACTCAGCTGAAGCACTGGCTCGACCTGGCTCTGGCCTACAATCCCAAGGCCAAGGCCTCGCAGAAGAAGTAGCCGAGCACCTGGAAAGTAAGCTCTTCGAGCGGGCGTAGTGGAGGCTCGTTCGCCATGATGTCCCCCGGTTCCATGTCCCGCCGCCAGATGCTGCGCGCTGCCTCATGCGGCTTCGGCTATCTCGCGATGTCAGGCATCGCGGGAGCCGCATCCACACTCGAGGCACGTCCACCGCGCCTCCGCGCTCGTGCGCAACGTGTCATCTTCCTGAACATGGCGGGTGGTCCGGCCCAGATGGATACCTTTGACTACAAGCCGCAGGTGGGAAAGAAGCCGCATGCGGGCTCGATCGCAGCCTTCAAGCGCCGTGGCCAGAGCGGGCTGTGGGTTTCGGATTTACTGCCCAACATCGCACGCCACGCCGACAAGCTCTGCGTGCTCAACGCGATGACGGCAGACACCAGCATCCATGCGCAGTCCATGCTGCAACTGCACACCGGCGACCGGCTGCGTCCTTGCCCCAGCATGGGTGCCTGGGTGGCTTACGGCCTCGGCACCGAGAACTCGAACCTGCCCGGCTTCATCAGCTTCAATACCGCCAAGCCCTCCGAATACGCCGCCGCGCAATTGCCTCCGGTCTATGGTGGCACGCCCATCGGAATCAATGGCGAGGACATGAGCAAGGCCACCATCAGCAACATTCAAGGCGATCATCTGCCGCTCGCGGTGAAGCGTCTTCAGTTGGACCTGATCCAAACGCTGAATCGCGATCACCTCGCGCCGCGTGCGGATGATGAGCGCCTGGAGGGTGTGATTCAAACGCTGGAGCTGGGCTTCCGCATGCAAGCCGCAGCCCCCGATTTGCTCGATCTCAGCACCGAATCCAAGGCCACGCTGGAACGTTATGCGGTGGGCAAGAACTACCCGGCTGGCACCTGCAAGGCGAGCGACTTCGGCCGCCAGTGCCTGCTCGCGCGACGCTTCTGCGAAGCGGGCGTGCGCTTCATCGAGATCACGCATGGCAGCTGGGATCAGCACACCGATCATCGGCGTGATCTCACCGCCAACTGCGCCACCACTGACGCCCCAATCGCCGCGTTGCTCGATGATCTCGATCAACGCGGCCTGCTCGAAGACACGCTCGTGGTCTGGGGTGGCGAGTTTGGTCGCCCTGGACTCACGCCAGGACAGGACAAGGACCAGACAGGTCACCAGCACCGCGCCTTCACCTTCTGGCTCGCTGGTGGTGGCGTGAAGGCCGGGCATGTTCATGGCAGCACCGATGAAACAGGAAGCAACCCCGCCGATGGCAAGGTCCACTTCCGCGATCTCCACGCGTCGATCCTTCACTTGCTCGGCCTTGATCACGAAAACCTCGCCGTCGTTTCCGGTGGGCGTCGCATTCGACTCACCGGACTGCAAGGCGGTCAGGTGGTGCAGCCGATCATCGCGTGATCTTCGCATGCCACGGAAAGGCACGCCTTGATCGCAACGATTGTCACTAGATGATCGCTCCCCTGCCCCGCCGCCGTTTCCTTGCCGCACTTCCAGCCCTTGGCTTGATGGGTGCCCGTGGTGATGCCGCGTCGCCGCTTCAGGACGTCCTCTTCGGATCCTGCCTCGACACGCACGATCATCCACTGCTCGATCGCGCCCTCACCTTGCCCCGCGACCTCTTTGTCTTCATGGGCGACAATGTTTATGCAGACAAGGGCGGCATTCCGATGATGAGGGAGAAGTATGCACTCCTGAAGCAGAGCCGCTTTTTCACCGGGCTGAAGAACAAACCCATCGTCGCCACCTGGGACGATCACGACTTCGGCCTCAACGATGGTGGCTCCGAGTATGCGCAAAAGGACGAAGCACAGGTCGAGTTCTGGAACTGGCTGGATGAGCCCGTCGATTCGCCACGCCGCAAGCAGCCAGGTGTGTATCACTCCGAGTCCTTCGGCCCTGAAGGCCAGCGGGTGCAGGTGATATTGCTGGATACGCGCTACTTCCGCAGCCCGATGAAAAAGGTGGCCAAGGACAAAGCCATGCTCGGCGGGAACTCAGTGCCCACGGATGACACGAGCACGACCTTCCTCGGCGAAGCTCAATGGCGTTGGCTGGAGCAGGTGCTTCGCGAGCCTGCGGACCTCCGGCTGGTGATCTCGTCTGTGCAGTTCGCTCCCGAGGCACACGGCGGAGAATGCTGGGCCAATTTCCCGCATGAACAACAGCGCTTCCTCAACCTGCTCAAGACCACGCGCGCGGCTGGCGTCGTGATCCTCAGCGGGGATCGGCATTGGTGCGAATTCTCCAAGATCGAAGGTCCACTGGGCTATCCGATCTATGACTTCACTTCCAGCTCGATGACCCAGAAGCATCCGCGCGGCACGCCCACGACCAACAAGAACCGCACCGTGCCAAAGACCTACCACTTCCCCAACTTCGGGCACCTGCACATCGACTGGTCGTCAGGCACAATCACCGCCAGGGTCATTGGCGAGGATGGCGGAACGAAGATCGAGCAAACCGTTGCCCTCCGCGACCTGCAGCCCCGCTGAGACATGCGCGCCCTCGTCATCCTATCGCTCCTCACAGCCAGCGCACTCGCAGCACCACCCGCGCGTGTTAGTTACAATCACGACGTTAGGCCGATCCTGGCCTCCAAGTGCTTCGCCTGCCATGGACCCGATGAAGACAAACGCGAGAGCGATCTTCGGCTCGACGTGCGTGCCGAGGCTGTGAAGGAAGCGATCAAGCCCGGCAAGCCGGATGGCAGCGAGCTGATCAAGCGCATCTCTTCACATGATAAAGACGAGGTGATGCCACCACCTTCCTCGCCCAAGCCGCTGACGAGCAACGAACGTGAGCTTCTCCGCCGCTGGATCGCCGAGGGTGCCGAATACGAAGAGCACTGGGCCTTCCAGCCGATCCGCAGTCCGCTGGTGCCGAGGACGGCTGATCCGCAATCGCCCAGCGGGCATCCCATCGACGCCTTCATTCGAGACGAGCTCGCCACGTCCGGCCTCCGGCCCGCTCCCCGCGAGGATGCCCCCACACTCATCCGCAGGCTCTACCTCGATCTCATCGGCCTTCCTCCACCAGCAGACCTATCCATCCCGTCCGAACTAACAGACTCATCCTACGCGGCGCTCGTCGATCAACTCCTCGCCGATCCCCGCTTCGGAGAACGCTGGAGCCGCCACTGGCTCGACATGGCGCGGTATGCGGATTCGAACGGCTTCCTCGGCGATGGTTTGCGACCGAATGCATATCGCTATCGCGACTGGGTGATCAAGGCGTTCAACAACGACATGCCGTATGATGAGTTCACCATCGCGCAGATCGCCGGAGACCTTCTGGACAACCGGGAACCGGGAACGGAGCACCGTGAACTGTCACCCGGCACCGGCTTTCACCGCAACGCAGCCTTGAACACCGAAGCGGGCGTCGATAAAGAAGAAGCTCGCTACCAAAACCTCGTCGATCGGGTCAACACCATCGGCCGCGTGTGGATGGGCCTCACCATCGGCTGTGCGCAGTGCCACACGCACAAATACGATCCGATCACCATCCGCGATTACTACAGCTTCTACGCCTTCTTCGACAACACCGAGGACCGCGACGATTCGAAGACCAAAGCGCCGCTGCTCGCCGAGGTCTCCAAAGGCCGCCGCCAGACCTACGTCCACCTCGCGGGCGACTACACCCGCCGCGGCCCTGATGTTATGCCCGCGACGCTTTCTGCGCTGCCTGCTCAAGCTGGCAACACGCGACTCGAACTCGCCAAGTGGCTCGTTTCGCCGCAAAACCCGCTCACCGCCCGCGTCGCCGTGAATCACCTCTGGAGCAAGCTGTTCGGCAACGGCCTCGTCCGCACACCCGACGACTTCGGCACCAGCGGCGAAGCCCCCAGTCACCCCGAACTCCTCGACTGGCTCGCCACCGATTTTATGCGCAGTGGCTGGAGCCGCAAAAGGCTCATCAAGCGCATCGTAATGAGCGAAACGTATCGGCAAAACAGCGGAGAGCAAAGGGCGAAGGGCGTAGAGTCCGAAACAGGCAACGAAGCCAGCGAATCCTCTGGCTCTAAGCTCTTCGCCCTACGCTCTCAGCTTGATCCTCTGAATCGTCTGCTCTCTCGCCAAAACCGCATCCGCCTTGATGCCGAAGTCCTACGCGATTCCGCCCTCGCCGTCAGCGGTTTGTTGAAGCCCACGATTGGTGGCCCCAGCTTTCGTCCACCACTTCCAGAAGATGTCTTCGACGTCGGTCGCTCGTCGAACTGGCAGGCCAGCCCCGGCGACGAAATCTATCGCCGCAGCCTTTACATCATCACGCTGCGCAGCGTGCTCTATCCCACGCTCACCACCTTCGACGCACCGGATGCTGCTGATGCTTGTGTTCGTCGCGAGCGCTCCAACACACCGCTGCAAGCCCTCACGATGATGAACGACGGCGTTTTCGTCGAGGCAGCTCGTGCACTTGCTTTGCGAGTGCTTCGAGTGCCATCATCTTCCATCTCTTCTCGCCTCGCGGATTTGTTTCAAGTGACTTTAAATCGAAGACCTCGACCCGAAGAGTTGGAACGTCTCCAGGCTTTTCATGATGAGCAGAAGAAATTGATCACCAGCACCGGACCCGAGGCTCTCAAGCTGCTCGGAGCGCAACTGCCTTTGGTTCCGCCATCCCAGGCTCAAGAAGCTGCCGCACTCGTCGCGACGGCCCGGGTTCTGATGAACCTCGATGAGTTTATCAATCGACCCTAGTCGCCCCCATCCATGAAAAGACTTATCGTTCTCGCCATCGCTGCGATCTCCTTCGTGGTGATCAAGAAGTGGCCCAAGGCCGCGGAACACCAAGCACCAGTCAGTCGCCCCATTCCCATCGAGCGCATCGCCCTATGGCCGGGCAGGGCACCGAATGGTGACGGCACCTTCGAAGACAGCACGAAGGAACTCGAAGTCTTCCTCCCGCCCGCCGCTAAGGCCAACGGAGCGGCCATCGTTCTTTGCCCTGGCGGTGGCTACATTCGGCATGTCACGGAGAAGGAAGGCTATCCCATTGCACAATGGCTGAACGAGCACGGCATCGCCTGCGTCATCCTCGAATACCGGCTGCCTAAGCTCCGCCACGCCGTGCCTTTGCTCGATGCTCAACGCGCGATCCGCCTCACACGAGCCAATGCGGCAAAGTGGAAGATCAATCCACAGCGCATCGGCATACTCGGCTTCTCTGCGGGTGGTCATGTGGCCTCTACAGCCACGACGCACTTCGACACAGGCAACGCCAGCGCCACAGATCCCATCGAGAAGCAAAGCTCGCGCCCTGACTTCGCGTGGTTCGTCTATCCCGTCGTCACCATGGGCGAGTTCACGCATACCGGATCGAAGAAGGAACTTCTCGGCGACAACCCATCTGCCGATCTCGTGCGCCTCTACTCGAATGAGCTGCAAGTCAGCGACACCACGCCGCCCGTCTTCATTGCGCACGCCATCGACGACACACCCGTGCCCATTGAAAACAGCCGTCAATTCGTTGCCGAGATGCACAAACACCAACGCCCCGTTGAACTGCTCGAACTTCCCTCCGGCGGCCACGGCTTCAACGGCTGCAAGGGCCCGCTGTGGGAGCAGTGGAAAGCCGCCGCGCTCTTGTGGTCGGCGAAACTCAACTTCATTCCTGCTCCATGATCAGTCGCCTCATTTGCTTTCTCTGTCTCACAGCGACCTGGCTCACCGCAGATCCTGTCAAAACACGCAAGCTCCTCACCGAGGCCAAAGAGCCCGTGCGCATCGTCTGCATCGGCGACAGCATCACGGGCGTTTATTATCACAGCGGCGGCATGCGGGCGTATCCGGAGATGCTTCAAATCGCGCTGCAAAAGCTCCATCCGAAGGCTAAGGTCACTGTGCGGAATGCGGGCATCAGCGGCGATACGAGCAAAGGCGGTCTCGCGCGGCTGGATCGCGATGTTCTGGCTCACAAGCCGCATCTGGTGACGATCATGTTCGGCATGAACGACCTCGTGCGCGTGCCGGTGGCCGATTTCGTCGTGAACATGCGGCAGATCATCCAGCGTTGCCGCGATGCAGGCGCGGAAGTCGTGCTGTGCACGCAGAACAGCATCGTGAACTCGCCGCAGCGGCCCATAGCGAAGCTCGCCGAGTATTCGCAGGCGATTCGTGACCTCGCGAAAGCCGAATCGCTTGGCCTCTCCGACTGCTTCGCGGCTTATGAGGCCGTGCGAGCCAAGGATCCGCTCGAATGGAACCTGCTGCTCAGCGACGCCATTCACCCGAACATGGACGGCCACAAACTCTTCGCCGAAACCATCGCGAAGACGATCACAGGCAAGGACGTGTCGCTAGGTGATGTCGGTCCGCCGCCGAACCCGCTCGCACACACGCTGAAACGGCTCGGCAAAGACAAGCCGATCACCGTCTTCGCCATGCCTCCTTACGATCAGCACATCGAGGCCGCTTTGAAGAAGCTGCATCCAAATGTGCAGATCACCGTGAAGCCATGGCCCACGGAGGGCAAAACGCTCGCCGAACTCGAAACAGCCGCTAAAGCCGTTCGTGCGATGAAGCCGAACCTCGTGCTCATCGCCGTGCCCGGTAATCTCACCGAAAAAACGCCGCAGGCCTTTCATCAGCGCTACTCCTGGATCATGAACTGGTCTCTCAGCTTCGGTCCGCAGGAGTGGGATGTCGTCGTGGTCTTGCCGTCAGCAGCCAAGCCGACGCTGAATGATGCTGAGCGAGAGAACGAAGCCCTCGCGCGGCGTTTGGTTCATGCGCAGGACTTGAGCCTGATCGAGCGTCTGCCAGAGGACCAGTCACCCTTGCCCGACTTTCTCGCCCAATGGATCGCCACGATAAAACCATGACTAGAGAGACGCGAAGTGAGCGACCTCCCACAGAATCAGCCCTCATGAACCACCGCCTCGCATTCAAAGCCATTCTCGCCACGCTCACGCTCTTTGCGCTGCCTCTCGGCGCGGCTTCGCCGAACGTGCTGCTCATTCTCGCCGATGACCTCGGCTATGCTGATCTCGGCTGCCAGGGTTCGCCGGATGTGAAGACGCCGAACATCGACTCGCTCGCGCTGAATGGTGTTCGCTGCACGGCTGGCTACGTCACCGCGCCACAGTGCTCGCCATCGCGTGCGGGCTTGCTGAGCGGGCGGTATCAGCAGCAGTTTGGCCACGAGGGGAATCCCAATTTCCCGCTGATGCTCATGCGCGGCGGCAGGACGATGGCGGATCATTTGAAGGCTGCGGGTTATGCGACAGCACACTTTGGCAAATGGCATCTCGGCTTCTCCGATCTCGGCACTGCACCGAAGGACATCGCCGCGAGCAACGACCAGATGCTGCCCACGCAGCACGGGTTCGACGAGAGCTTCGGCTACAACGATTACGAGAAGGTGGCGAAGAAGGGCGGCGACATCGCGCCCGCGCCTCATGCCTATGATGATCGCGTGTTCGCGCGCAAGACGGCGGAGTTCATCGGGAAGCGTCGTGATGCGCCGTGGTTTGTTTATCTCGCGCTCCATGCGCCGCACACGCAGCAGGTGGATTTCGGCGGCTATCGAGCGCGCTTCCCGGATGCGCCGAAAGACCGCATCGGCGTGCTCTCGGTCATGGTGCAGCAGGATGAGGCCGTGGGCACCGTGCTGGCGAAGCTGCGCGAACTGAAGCAGGAGGAGAACACTCTCATCTTTTATCTCAGCGACAACGGCGGCACGCGACGCAGCGAGGGCGAGCGGAAGCACGTCACGGGCTCGCTCAACACACCCTTCAGCGGAGACAAAGGCACCACACTCGAAGGCGGCATCCGCCTTCCCTTTCTCATGCAATGGCGCGGCACCCTGCCCGCTGGCAAGACCTACGACCGCCCCGTCAGTTCGCTCGACGTGCTGCCGACCGCGTTGGCTGCCGCTGGTGCGAAGCCGCTCGCCGACACCGCACTCGACGGCGTGAACCTGTTGCCGTTTCTCAAAGACGGGCAGTCAGGCGATCCGCATACCGCCTTGTTCTGGCGCTGGCGATCCGAGCAAGCCGTGCGCCAGGGTGACTGGAAACTGGTGCGCGGCAAAGAGCATCGCGAATGGCGGCTCATTGATTTGTCAAAGGACGCCAAAGAATCGACCGACCTCTCCGCGCAACATCCCGACAAGGCGAACGAATTACGCGAACTGCACGAGCACTGGTCCACCACAATGCCACCCGTCGGCCCCAGCTTCAAAGACACCACCGAGAGCGAAGACGGTGATGCGGAGAAACCGGGGAAGCGGAAAGCGAAGTGATGGTTCTTCCACCCACTGCCCTGTTTATTACTCTTGATCGAAACACATGCCAGCACGCCCATGAATCATCCATTCCCCATCACGACTCTCCGGCTCCTGATCTGCGGCATCTCATGCACCGCCGTTTTCACTCACGCTGAGGCCCTGGTCAAAGGAGCGGCCAAGCAGCTCGATCTCGGCGGCGGTGTGACGATGGAAGTCGTCTTTATCCCGCCGGGTGAGTTCATGATGGGCAGTTCGCCGGAGGAGAAGGCGTGGGCGACGGGCATCGAAGGCGGAGCGCAGCCCGACACGAGTCGCGAGTCGTTCGAGGGTGAAAAGGCGCGGCTGACGCGAGTGAAAGCGGGTTTCTGGATGGGGCGCACGGAAGTTTGCGTGGGGCAGTTCAAGCGCTTCGTCGAAGAGACCGGCTTTGTGACTGACGCGGAGCAACCTGGCGGCGAGACGCAGGTCTTTTTCCCGGAATGGGACGGCTACCACCTCACCACCAGCGTCGTGCATCCATGGAAGTCGTTGAAGGGCAAAAGCTGGCGCGATCCGAACTGGGGTTTTCCGAATCGCGATGACTTTCCCGTCGTGTGCGTGAGCTACAATGACATGCGGGCCTTTTGCGCGTGGCTCACCGAACGCGAGAGCAAGGCAGGCCGTGTGCCGGATGGCATGGAATACCGTCTGCCGACGGAGGCGGAATGGGAATACGGCTGTCGGGGCGGTAGCAAGGCGAGCCTCGCCTTCTGGTGGGGAAATGAGATCGAGGAAGGCCAGGGCAGGCTGAACATCTCTAGCATGGACGTGCTGCCGGGCCGCACGAAGGCATGGCCGCTGGCCAAGGTGCCGTGGAGCGATGGTTTCGCCTTCGTTTCGCCGGTGGATCACTACGGCGAGAAAGGCCGCAACGGCTTCGGCCTTGCTGACATGTGCGGCGGCGTATGGGAGTTCGCCATCGACCACTTCGATCCGAAAGGCGGGCACGAGGAGGTCTGGTATGAAAACGCGGCACAGCGCACCGTGACGCGTCCCGTGTGCAAGGGCGGGAACTACTTTGACGTGCCCGGCAACGCGCGCTGCGCTGTGCGTCTGGGCATCAAGAACGTGACCTATTCGGACTCGCGTGATGGTTTCCGTGTCTGTCTTGGTCGTCACGTGGAGGCCGTTTCATCCAAATAGATGCCCTCATGATAACCCGCCTCCTGCTGCTGACTTTCGCGATCACCACCACGTCCCGTGCTGCCGATTTGCGTGTCCCCGTGGGCTTTAAAACGGTTCAAAGTGCCATCCATGCCGCCAAAGCGGGCGACTCGGTGCTCGTGCAGTCGGGGACGTATCGAGAGAATCTGACGCTCAAACCCGGTGTAATGGTCAAAAGCGTCGGGGCCGATGAAAAAGGCAAGCTCGGCCTCACACGCGCAGAGGTGACGATTCTCGAAGGTAGCGTCGAAATGGCCGACAAGGCCGTGTTGGACGGTTTCACAATCACCGGCGTCGGAATCTACGACGAGAAGCTCTGGCAGCATCATTTCGACACGCAGGGCAATGAGCAGCCGCATGAGCACATCGGTGCTGACGGCAAACCGGGCATCGCGGTCGCCACGAACTGCACCGTGACGAACAACATCGTGCACCACATCGGCTACACCGGCATCGCGATCACCGGAGGCTCGCCGCGCATCGCCAACAACGTCTGCTTTCGCAACATGGGAGGAGGCATCGGCTCAATGAAAGGCAGCAAGGCTCTCATCGAGAAGAATGAGTGCTTTGAGAACTTCTACGCAGGCATCGGCTGCGATGGATCAAGCCCGACGATCAAAGACAACAACTGCCACGACAACATCCGCGCCGGTATCGGCATTAGCGAAGAATCCTCGCCGAACGTCACCGGCAATCGCTGCTTCAACAACCGTCGCGCAGGCATCGGCATCCGCACAGGTGCAGAAACGAGACCTGTCGTCGAGAGGAACGAATGCCGCGACAATGCCATGGCTGGCATCGGCGTCGAGGAAGGCGCGCGGCCTACTTTGCGAAAGAACAAGCTCATCAACAACAAGCTCGTCGCCATTGGTGTCTCAGGTGGTGCGCGGGCGGTGATCAGGGAAAACGAACTCTCTCGTGAAGGCGGTGTGCCACCTATGATCGCGGTGCTGGAGGATTCGAGTGCGGAGATCAGGGAAAACACGATTCGCGGCGGCGGTGTGGCTGCCATCGTCATTAAAGGGGGGGCGAAAATCACACAGAACCACTTCGTGGCCCCAACGCCGAAGAAACTCGTTCTCGTCTTCAAGGGCGCGGCCGTCACCGAGTCCGAGAACATGTTCCTCAAGGATGCGGCGTTCACGTCCAATCTTGATGGCACCGGACAACGCTATGTCGAGCTTGTCCCGAGTGACGCCGCGTTGACTGCAGTTCGCGAGGTCGTCATTGCGCTCCACGGCCATGGTTCGGATCGCTGGCAGTTCATCAAGGACATGCGCGGCGAGTGCCGGGGCCTGCGCGATGTCGCCGCGAAGCACGGTTTGATCTTCATTTCGCCCGATTACCGCGCCAAAACCTCCTGGATGGGGCCCGCAGCCGAGGCGGACATGCTTCAAATCATCGCGGAAGTGAAGAAACGGCATCGCGTGAACCGCGTCTTCATTGCTGGCGGCTCCATGGGCGGCACCTCGGCGCTCATTTTCGCCGCCTTGCATCCCGAACTCATCGCTGGCGTCTGCGCGCTGAACCCCACCGCCAACCTCGTCGATTATGCCGGCTTCAAAGACGCCATCGACACCTCCTACGGCAGCGCCGACGAACGCCACAAACGCAGCCCCGAACTCCACGCCGACCGCCTCACCATGCCCGTCGCCCTCACCACCGGCGGCAAAGACACCGTCGTGCCTCCCGCGAGCACCCTGCGTCTCGCGAAGAAGCTCCCACGCGTGTTGTCGCTCCACCGCGAGGACGTCGCGCACTCGACGAGCTACGACGACACGGTGAAAGCGATGGAGTTTGTGCTTCAAACTGCGGATGACGCAAAAGCACCTGCCAAGCAGCCGTAACCTCCCCGCATGTCCCCCATCGAGCAATACATCAGCCAAACGCGCCGCGATTTCCTCGCGACGAGTTCGTGCGGGCTGGGGACGCTGGCTTTGGCGTCGTTGTTGAAGCAGGACGGACTCTTGGCGGAGGAGGCGAGCATCCCCGCGAACCCGCTCGCCACTCGCGTTTCGCATTTCGCGCCGAAGGCGGAGCGCTGCATCTTCATCTTTCTCGAAGGCGGGCCGTCGCAGATGGACCTCTTTGATCCGAAGCCGCTGCTGAACAAATATGACGGCCAGCCGTTGCCGGACTCGATCGTGGGCGATGCGAAGTTTGCGTTTTTGCAGAAGGAATCGGCCACGGTGATGGGCACGAGCCGCGTCTTCAAAAAGCACGGGCAGTGCGGCATGGACATCAGCGATCTGCTGCCGCACATCGCCACCT
>JAEUHN010000020.1 GCA_016795365.1 Verrucomicrobiaceae bacterium | reverse complement strand
CACGCTTCCGCTCGTCGCGCCGAACCTCATCGCAGGTGGTCTGCTCGCCTTCTCGTTCGCGATGCTGGAGGTGAGCGACTCGATGATCCTCGCCCAGCAGGCCGTTCATTACCCCATCACCAAGGCGATCTACTCGCTGCTTAGCACCCTGGGCGAAGGTCCCAGCCTTGCCTCCGCCCTCGGCGTGTGGGCCATGGTTTTCCTCGGCCTCACGATGCTCGGGGCCGCACTGATTCTGGGCAAGAAGCTCGGCGCGATGTTTCGGAGCTAGGTGACGGAATCAGCGCTTCCCCCGAAAAACCCAGGCTCGGACCGGCGTTAAAGCCCGCCATGCTCACCCGTCGTTCCGCTCTCCAGCAATCCGCCTGTGGATTTGGCTACATGGCCCTCAATGCCATGATGGCCCGTCAGGCGACGGCCGCATCCAATCCCCTCGCCGAACGCCCGACTCCGCTGCCCGTGAAAGCAAAGCGCGTCATCTTCCTCTTCATGGCGGGCGGCGTGAGCCATGTGGATTCCTTTGACCGCAAGCCGGAGCTGGAGCGTCTCGACGGCAAGATGATGGACTTCGACGATCAGCGCGCCATTGCCAAAACCGGCATGGGTGCCACGCAGCGAGTGATGAAGCCGCTGTGGGAATTCAAGCAGCGCGGCCAGAGTGGACGCTGGGCTTCGGAACTCTTCCCGCACATGGCGAACATGGTGGACGACCTGTGCTTCATCCATTCGATGCACACCGAAGGTGTCGCCCACGGCCCGGCCACCTTGTTCCTCCACACCGGCTCCACGAACTTCATCCGCCCGAGCATGGGCTCCTGGGTGAGCTACGGCCTGGGTGCCGAGAACGAGAATCTGCCGTCGTTCGTCACCATCAGCCCGAGCATGGGCAACGGTGGACCGCGCAACTACGGCACCGCCTTCCTCCCCGCCGTTTATCAGGGCACAGCCCTCGGACGCGCCGGACAACCCTCATCCGAGGCGACGATTCGCAACCTGAGCAATGCCATGCTCAAGCCCGACCAGCAGCGGCGGCAGTTCGAGCTGCTTCAATCGCTCAATGCCGAGCAACTCGCCCGCACGCACGGCGGCTCCGAATACGAAGCGGTGATCAACAGTTACGAACTCGCCTGGCGCCTGCAACATCGCGCGCCCTCGGTGCTCGATCTCGCGCAAGAATCTGCCGAGACGCTGAAGATGTATGGCATTGATGAAAAGCCGACAGACAACTTCGGTCGCCAGTGCCTCATGGCCCGCCGCTTGGCCGAGCAAGGCGTGCGTTACATCCAGGTCAACTACTCCGACAACTCGAACAACCCAGCCTGGGACCAGCACAGCAACATGCCCAAGCACGCTGACCATGCGGCTGCAGTGGACAAGCCCGTGGCCGCGCTCTTGCAAGATCTCAAGCAACGCGGCTTGTTGGAGGACACGATCGTCTGGTGGGGCGGCGAATTCGGTCGCACGCCGTATTCGGAAAAGAATGGCACCGGGCGTGATCACAATCCCACAGGATTCACGGTCTGGCTGGCCGGCGGCGGCTTCAAGCCGGGTTTCGCTTACGGCGAGACCGATGAACTCGGCCACATGGCGATCAAGGACAAGGTCCACATGCATGACCTGCACGCTACCATCCTGAGCCAGCTAGGCCTTGATCACGAGAAGCTCACATATCGCTACGCGGGCCGCGACTTCCGCCTCACGGACGTGCATGGCCATGTGGTCAAGGACCTCGTGGCCTGATCGAGCGACGCCCTCCCCTGCCTTGCGCGCTGACGCCTTTGCCAGTTGCGAATCGGAAGCCCTGCGCCTTCTTACGCGCCCTTTTTCCGATCGACAATCATGAGCACCGAGCGCCGCAAACAATTCCCTTTCGATGAGTTCGAACCCAAGTGGCAGGCCACCTGGGAGTCTGCGAAGGCCTTCCGCACGCCTAATCCTGGCGACGCTGATTTTGATGCCTCCAAGCCGAAGTATTTCGTGCTCGACATGTTCCCGTATCCAAGTGGCAATGGCCTCCATGTCGGCCATCCCGAGGGCTACACGGCCACGGACATCATCGGTCGCTACAAACGCATGAACGGCTTCAACGTGCTGCACCCGATGGGCTGGGATGCCTTCGGTTTGCCTGCCGAGCAGTATGCGATCAAGACGGGCACACACCCGCGTGTGACCACGGAGGCGAACGTGGCGAACTTCACCAAGCAGCTCAAGAGCCTGGGCTTTGCCTATGACTGGGATCGCGAGGTCAACACCACCGATCCGGGCTACTTCAAGTGGACGCAGTGGATCTTCTTGAAGCTCTACAACTCGTATGTCGGTGACGACGGCAAGGCGCATCCGATCAGCGAGCTGGAAGCCCAGGGCCTGAGCCGCGAGGAGATTGATTCGCGTCGTCTCGCTTATGTGTCCGAGGCTCCGGTAAACTGGTGCCCGCAGCTTGGCACGGTGCTGGCGAATGAAGAAGTCGTGGACGGCAAGAGCGAGGTCGGCGGCTTCCCGGTGGAGCGTCGTCCACTGCGCCAGTGGATGCTGCGCATCACGGCATTTGCCCAGCGTTTGATCGATGAACTCGACGGCCTCGACTGGCCGGAGAGCATCAAGTTGCTGCAACGGAATTGGATTGGTCGCAGCGAAGGCGCGGAGGTGGACTTCAAGGTCGCCGACGGTGGCCAGTTGATCCGCGTTTTCACGACACGCCCGGATACCTTGTTCGGTGCCACCTACATGGTGCTCGCGCCCGAACACATGCTGGTGGATCAGATTGTCACCGAGGAACAGCTGCCGCTCGTCGAGGAGTATCGCGAGAAGACCGCGCGCAAGTCCGACCTGGAGCGCACCGAACTCGCGAAGGAAAAAAGCGGTGTCTTCACGGGTGCCTACGCGATCAACCCTGTAAATAACGAGCGCATCCCGATCTGGATCGCCGACTACGTGCTCATGGGCTACGGCACCGGCGCGATCATGGCCGTGCCGGCACACGACGAGCGCGACTTCGAGTTCGCGAAGAAGTTCGAGCTACCGATCCTCCAGGTGGTGCAACCGCCGGAAGGCCACGACTGGCAGGGATTCACGGACAACGGCACTGCGGTGAATTCCCAGTTTCTCGACGGCTTGCCCACTCCTGACGCTAAGCGCCGCATCGCCGCCTGGCTCGAAGAGAAAGGCATCGGCAAGAAGACCATCAACTTCAAGCTGCGCGACTGGCTCTTCAGCCGTCAGCGCTACTGGGGCGAGCCGTTCCCGTTGATTTGGGAGAACGGCCAGCACGCGGCGATTCCTGAGAGCGAGCTGCCTTTGCTGCCGCCCGATCTCGAGGACTTCAAGCCCACCGGCACACCCGAGCCGCCGCTGAGCAAGGCGACGGATTGGGTGCAGTATTCCGCCACCGCCACTCGCGAACTCAACACGATGCCGCAGTGGGCGGGCTCGTGCTGGTATTACCTCCGCTACTGCGACGCGAAGAACACCGAACGCTTCGTCGGTGAAGAAGCCGAGAAGTATTGGATGGGCGGCGGCAAGCCGGGGGGCGTTGACTTGTATGTCGGCGGCACTGAGCACGCCGTGCTGCATCTGTTGTATGCCCGCTTCTGGCACAAGGTGCTGTTCGACCTCGGTTTCGTCAGCACGCCCGAGCCTTTCCAGCGCTTGGTGAACCAAGGCCTGATCATGGGCGAAGACGGACAAAAGATGTCGAAGTCGCGCGGCAACGTAGTGAACCCTGACGACGTGGTTAACGACTACGGCGCGGATTCACTGCGCTTGTATGAGATGGCCATGGGACCACTGGAGCAAGTGAAGCCCTGGAGCATGAATGGTGTGGTTGGCCAATACCGGTTCCTCGCACGCTTGTGGCGCTTGGTCATGGTCGAGGACCAGGAAGGCGAATGGAACTTCAGTCCGCAGCTTCAAGATGTGCCTGCCGACAAAAATCTGAACAAGCTCCTTCATAAGACGATCAAGAAGGTCGGCGAGGACATTGAGAAGCTGAGCTTCAACACTGCCATCAGTGAGATGATGGTTTTGAACAACGCCCTAACCCAAAGCGAAATCCGTCCGGTCGCCACACTGCTCACCTTCCTGAAAGTGCTCAGCCCCTTCGCGCCGCATCTGGCCGAGGAGTTGTATTCAATCATCCGCACGCAGTTCCCGCAGCTTGTGCCTGGTGGCTTCGTCGCGGATGTGACGTGGCCTGCGTATGATCCGACCGCGCTCATTGAGGACGAGATCGAAGTCGTGCTGCAAGTGAACGGCAAACGCCGCGACAGCATCACGGTGCCGATTGCCACCCCGAAGGAAGAGATCGAAGCCCTCGCGCTGGCCAACGCTCGCGTGAAGGAATTCACCAACGGCCTCACGGTCCGCAAGGTCATCTACGTCCCCGGCAAGCTGGTCAACATCGTGGCGAACTGATCACCGCCTTGAACCCTTCAAGCACAGGCTGTCTTGCGTGATGGCCTGTGCTTTTTCGTTGGAAGCCGCTGCTGGACTTGAATCCAGGCTGCCTCATTTGAAGTGGTGGAGATTAGGGGATTCGAACCCCTGAATCCCCAAGGGGTTGTTTGGCATCGTCCAATGATGCTGGAAGCCTTGATTTTACGAGAAAGTTGCTTTCCTGAAACATGACTGGACAACGCCGGATGTTCTGACTTTTGTTCTGAGTCATGGCATCACTTTGGAAAGACCCTCGGAGCAAGTTCTGGATTGCGTGTTTCACCGGTCGCGATGGCCGCCGGTTGAAGCGGTCAACGAAGACGACGGATCGAAGAACGGCGCTCCGACTCGCGGCGGAGTATGAAGACGCGGCGCGGAAGAAACGCACCATGCGGCAAGTGCGCTCTGTGCTGGCGGACCTTCACGAGACGGTGACGGGTGATCCGATGGCATCGCTCACGGCCCGGCAGCATGTGGAGAACTGGCTTTCTGACAAACGGCAGGCGACGGCGGCGGCGACGATCAACTTTTACTCTCAGAGCCTCGCGCAGTTTCTCACTCACTTGGGGCCGGTCGCTGATTCAGACATTGCCGAAGTGACCAAGGCACATGTGCTCGCCTATCGTAATTCGATGGCCGGGAAGGTGGCACCGAAGACGGCGGCGCATCATCTCCAGACGGTGAAGAGCCTTTTCAAAGCCGCGCGCCGCGAGGGCTTGATTGCCGATGATCCTGCCGAGTTTGTCGAAAAGCCTCGCATGGCCAGCGAGCGAGCACGAAGGCCCTTCACTGTCGATGAACTGCGCGCGGTGCTTGCGCTGGCAGATGATGAATGGCGCTCGATGATTCTCTTTGCGCTCTACACGGGCCAGCGTCTCGGCGACGTTGGACGATTGCGTTGGAGCAACGTGGACATGGTGAACGGTGAGCTTCGCCTCACGACGGGCAAGACAGGGCGGCGCGTCATCATTCCTCTGGCTGAGCCTTTGCAACGCCACGTCGCGACTTTGCCCGTTTCCGGCAAAGGTGACGGCCCTCTGCATCCGCGAGCCTTTGCGGTGCTTTCGAGTGGCAAGGCTAGCGGGGCGCTGTCGAACCAGTTTTCATCTCTTCTGGCTGAGGCGGGATTGCGTGAACCTGTGAGCCATCGAAGCAAGGACATTGGACGCGGCGCGGTGCGTGAGGCGAGCACACTATCGTTTCACTCGCTGCGACACACGGCGGTTACGATGATGAAGGAGGCGGGCATTCCTGCGGCGGTGGTGATGGAGCTGGTGGGCCACGAGAGCGCGGAGGTTTCGCAGAATTACACGCACATTGGCAAGGATGCGCTGGCGAAGGCTGCGGCATCACTGCCGGATTTGGTAGCAGCAAAGGGCAAGATGGAGGGGCTTAGATGAAACCACAGTTTGACCACACAAAGGCAGAAAAGGAAAACCCATCGCCAACCAGCCAACAAACGAAAGCGGCCAGATGCGGAGCTTGTGGATCGCTGGCGTTCAATGTCTTGAGCCAAGACGAGGCAGTGATTGCTCAGTGTGTCGAGTGTGGACAGTCTTCGCAAATCCCGACGACCAGCCGCGAGGCCCAATGGCGAAAATCCATCGCTGCGATTCTGGCGGAGGCTCCACCGGTTAGTGTTGTGGAGTCCATCAATCAGACAATGCAGCAAATGGAGTCCCGGAGGCGGCCTGAACTTGTGGCAGCGTTTGAGCGAGACAGACTCAGGCATGATGGTTCTGGATTTGATCAGTGGGCTGCGACTTTGGTCGCGTTCGTTTGGTCTGCGAGAATGCACCGTGAAGGCGTGCAAGCTGGACGTATGAAGCCATCACCGGAGGCTGACACGAGGGCGGTAGATGCTGCGTCTGAAATCGCTCTGCACTCGCTTGATGCGTTTGCTTCGTGGTGTCCCGAGTTCTTTGATGGCATCGCGAAATGGATGCGTGAATGTCGCGACAAACACACAAGGCCGACTTGGGGCACTATCGCTCGTGAAGTGGTTTTGCGCTGTCGAGAACAAGGGCTTGATCTCACGAAAGCAGAACTGAAGCCGCGCATCACTCAACTGATGCACGACGCTGCGGGGACGCATGTTCCTGAGCCGACGAAGTGGGCTGATGTGTGGAAGGATTGCGGCATTCGCAACTTGAGGGAGGGCAAGGCCGGGCGTCCCAAGAAGAGCGCAAAGAAATTGGTGCGCAGGAAGTGAAAACGCCGCACCAAATATCCGGTTCAACATTCGGCATGGTCCCGCCATGTCCGAAACAATCCACAAAAACACACTGGAAGCGCGGCACGCTGCGCTTGGCACCACATGGGCACGACTTCCCAAAGCTGGGGAGAGACTAGAGGGGCTGTCACGCAGTTATCTCTATGAACTGCTGACTGCGAATCTGATTCGCAGTCATGTCATCAAGCGAAGGCACTGCATCAAGGGAATCCGTCTGATTCACCTGCCCAGCCTGCGCGCCTACATCGAAAAGGAGGCGGTCGGCGAGGCATCGCTACGCGCTTCGGGCACATCGACATTGGCTTCCACAGGAGGGAACGGCTAGCCATGCCCACGATTCTATTGCCGAATGATGCCGTCCTCGTCACGGGGAAGGACGCGCTGCCCCTGGTTCCTCGTGAGTTCCTGTTTGCACCGATTCCGTCCGTCATTCCGGCAGGCTGCGGGGGAATCGCTGAGACGGTCACTTACACCTTGGAGGGCACGCCACCTTACCTGGCTCGCGGGCTGCGTGCTGCCACGGCTGACGGCGGCGAATGGGCGGTGGTGATCGTTGCGAAGGGAGCGGGTGAGGTGGCGCTGACGGCGGCGAGCAATCGAGCCCTCACGATCATGGCCGAACGGCTCGCTCAATCTGAAACGGGAGGTTTGCCGTGAAGGGCAACGCATTGGAAGCCGCGAAAGCAGCGCTGCCGATCGCCAGCCTGTGGGCACGTCTGGGACTGCCGGGGCGGCCACCCGCGAGGGATGGCCTGCTCGTCTCGTGCCCGTTTCCTGACAGGCACAAGAACGGTGATCGAAAACCCTCGTTCAATGCTTATGGCGGTGGCCAGCGCTTCAAATGCTTTGGCTGCGGCATCGAAGGCGGCGCGCCGGATTTCATCGCTCTCACTTTGGGGTTGGATGAGAAATCGGCGTGCCTTCGACTTGTCGAAATGGCGGGCGGTTGTTCTAGCACGTCGAGTTCATCGCTCGCGTTTAGCTCGCCGCCTTCGGTTACGGTCGAATGTCGAGCACGGGTTGAACTGCCTGCTTTGGATCGCGGTAAAAGCCTCGCACGGCTGCGGCTCATGAAGTCGCGGAGCGTGTCTTTTGGTGCCGTCGATTTGGCCGTGCGTCATGGTTCGCTTGGGTTTGGAAGCGTCTGTGGTGCGGCCTGCTGGGTGTTGGGCGATGCCTCGCGGCGGGCGGTGGAGGCGCGGCGGCTGGATCGCTCGCCGTTCCCTGCGCTGGGAAAGCTGGGCGAACGCAAAGCGCACAGCTTGAAAGGCTCAGACAAATCCTGGCCGGTCGGTGTGGAGCTGCTGCGGGCACTGCCTACGATGCGCGCGGTGATGCTCGTGGAGGGTGGGCCGGATTTCCTTGCGGCCCTGCATTTCATCTACAAGCACGAAGTCGGTGATGTGTGGCCGTGTGCCATGCTGGGCCGCACCACGGGCGGGAAGATTCACCCGGAGGCACTGGAATTGCTCGCGGGGCGAAAAGTGCGCATCTATGCCCACGCGGACGAAGACGGCGGCGGTGTGGTGGCGGCTGGTCGCTGGGCTGCGCAATTGATGGCGGCGGGTTGCTCAGTCGATGGCTTCTCTTTTGCGGGTCTGGTGCGAGCCGATGGCCTGCCGGTGAAGGACTTGAACGATTGCTGTCTCATGACGGAAGCGGATCAACTCGCGCTCAACGAAAGGGGGCTTTTGCCATGATGGCCGCTGCCATGCCTCCACCTACGTCCGGGGCGGTGAATCCGCCTGCGGGTGTGTTCAGCTTCCCTGAACCGGAAAGCAACGCCATCCCCACAAACGCAGCGAAAGTGAAGCCTCGTCAAACGTGGGGCGGCGAGCCGGTGAATGCTGATGGTGAAGCAGTCAAAGAACTGGTCGCGCGTTCTCTGGTCGGGATTCCTCGGCCTGCAGTTGGTGATCGTTCGGAGTTGATCAAGCATCGCTTCCTTTGCCGTGGCATGGGATGCCTGCTCATTGGGCAGACGGGGCAAGGCAAGTCATCGCTCTCGATGCAATTCATGATCTCCTTTTCCCTGGGCAAGCCGCTGTTTGGCATCACGCCCAACGGCGCTTTGAAGTGCCTGCTGATTCAGGGCGAAAACGATGATGGTGATCTAACGGAGGCTCGCGACGGCGTGACGTGGCAGCTTGAGGCGATGGGTCTCTTTGACGATGAAGAAGACGCGCGCGAGTTGTTGGAGCGCCATGCCCATGTGGTGACTGAGAACTCGCTGTCTGGCGGGGCTCTGTTTGAATCACTGGACCGCTTGCTTGCTCGTGTGAAGCCGGATTTGATCATCATTGATCCGGCGTTCTCGTATGTCGCCGGCGATGCGAACGCGACGAAGGACGTTTCCGCCTTTCTGCGGCAGGGTTTGAATCCTCTGCTTGCGGCGCATCAGTGCGGCTGCCTGCTGATTCATCACACGCCCAAGCCGCCGAATCAAAAGGGCTCGGTGAACTTGCTCGGCTCCGCGTATGCGGGGCACGGGCCGGCAGAGTGGGCGAATTGGGCGCGAGCGGTTCTCACACTGGAGGGCATCGGCGGAGGTCGCTACAAGCTCCATGCGGCGAAGCGTGGCGGTCGTCTCGGCTGGAAGGATGGCGAGGGCAAGGCGGCGTTCTTCAAGGTGCTGGAACACACGACGAACGAAGCGGGCTTTGCCTGGGATGAGGCGACGAGCGGAGCTGCGGCAGAGGCAACGGCGAACGCGGGCAAGCCGGGAATGTCGGCGCTGATGGACTTGGTGCCGCTGTCGCAGGCCATCACGAAGGAGGCGCTGATTCTCAATGCCCAAGGCGCGGGCGTCGGCATGAACAAAGCGCGGTCGATCATCGCGGCGGCAGTGGGAGAAGGAACGCTCTTCGAGTGGAAGGTGAAGGTGCCGGGGCGGACACGCGCGGTGGTGAAGCTGGCGCGATTCCCCCAAGCTCAAGACGATGACACGGCAGGCAATGGAGGCTCTGGCGATAATGTTCACGGGTAATCTTCACAGCTTTTCACCCGTGACTATTGGCCGTGAACATTGGCCGAGACTCACACGGTTAATCTTCACACACACCCTAGTTATAGGGTGTGAAGATTGAACCGTGAGGATTCGGCCCACCGTGAAAACTTCCTCTTCTCCCCTCATGCCACGACTCAAGGAAACGTCGATTGCCCTGCTGCAAGCCAAGGTGCCTGTGGCCGTCTCAGACGGCTGGACTGTCAAACGGCTCGCTGCCGCCTGCTTCTGTGGCGAGCGTGCAGCGCGGGAAGCATTGGCACGCTATCGGCAGGCTATGGCGTCTGAACTGGCAGAAAGCAGCGGCTCTATGCTGGCAATGATGCAAAGAGAGGCTGCACAAGAGCGGCCTGCGGTGATTCGTCGGTTGCGAGAGGCTGGCGCTTCTGCTGACGCTCTTTTGGCGAAAGCACAAGAAGCCATCGAGGAGCTTCAGATTGGCGGCAGCGTGGTCGATGCTGAAGATGAAAGCGAAGACGATCAGCCTTCCACCCGTGGGCGTTGCTCCTCTTCGGTCGAGGCTCGGCTTGCTTCCCTGGCTGCTGTGGTGAAGGCGGCTGCATCTGCGGCGCGTGAATCCTGGCTCTGCTTCAAGGATGCGAGCGGGATCGAGTTCGCCGAAGACTTGGCTCGCGTTCGAGCGAAAGCTGCGGCTCAAAGTGCCAATACTTCGGGCGCGGTGCTGGTGCCGAATGTGGTTGTCGAGATTGATGGATAAACGCCGTTCAATGGAGCTATCAGTAAACAGTCCCTCGAAAGGTGCTTACATCACCGTTGCTACTCCTAACTGTTCCATTGAACGATTTAATGCTCCCGCCGTTTGACTGCACTTGAGGAATGACCAGCGGTTGTGGCTGTGGATATGGATTTGAGCGGTAGTAGTTCACCTGTGATTGCGATTGCGCTGCAACGCTGCTCAAACCGGCTGCGAGGGCTCCAGCAAATTGACCTCCATTGCGCTTCCTTTTTGGAATGAAATCTCCGCGTTCGTTGGGTGAAGGCACCAAAAACGCGTTCCCAGTGTATGGGCATCGAACTTTTGTTCCAGGTGACATGCCCGAGATTTCGACAATGCCGGAATCACGATCATACGGACTGTAGCAAAAACCGGGCTTGCCGGGAACTGGATCACCTTTCGGGATTCTATCGAACTGCGCGACGGATGTTTGCGTTGAGCGCGGAGCAACAGCACACGACGCCAGCGAAAAGACAGCCATGAGAGTCAGAATCCAATAGTTCATAGGGGTAATTCGACATGAACTGATCATCGAAGCAAGCCTTGAAGTCATGCGGGACAGGATTCCTCATGGTGAACCACTCGGGGAGGTTTGAGTTAGAGCGAGTCCGCGAACTCTACTTTTGGGCGATGGCTTGTTGAATCATGGCTGCCTTCACTCTCTGCACCGTGCTCGCGCCTTTGCCGGTGATCTTGGCGGCATTGCGGACGCTCTGGCCTGCTTTGAGAGCCTTCACGATGTCCCTGTGCTCTGATAGCAAGCGGGCGGCATCGTAGCCGCTTCCAGCTGGCCGCCCTAGCTTCACGCCCTTGCGCCGGGCCTCGGCGAGGCCGCTGTTGATCCGCTCCCGAAGCGTCTCGGTTTCGCTCCGGGCCATCTCTGCGAGCAATGCCAGCATGATCGAAGCGGCGGGGTTGCGCTTGCCGTTCGCTAGCAACGTCTCGATTCCCTGGGCGTGCCAGTAAAGCGAAACACGGCTCTCCTCCAGCCGCTCAACGAAGGCGTGAACGATGGAACTGCGACGGCCAAGGCGGGAGACTTCATGCACCAGAATCCTCTTCACCTTGCCGGATGAGGCGAGGGCTTCGGCGCGCTTCAAGCCGTGGCGCTCGTCTTCTGCGGCCCGGCCTGAAACGCCTTCCTCCCGGCAGACTTCAACCACGTTCCAGCCCTTCACTTCGGCAAGAGCGCGAAGCTCTGACACTTGGCGGGTGGTGTCCTGCTTGTTGGTGGAGACACGAACGAGGATGGCAACGGGAACAGGTGTGGCAGTGCTCATTGTTCCACGGTGGCAAGTGTATTCACACAATCAAATGATTTCTAAAATACACTGAACAGGCATGGACAACAACGAACAATCTAGGGCTCCAGGGTCAAAGTTGCTGTAGTGATTATTTGAATACACTCCTTATGCTTGCCCGTTTGCTGGTGGCTTCACAAGACTTCCACCGTATTTCTCGCGCAGTGCTCTAGTCGTTTTGAGTTCGCCCGTCTCATAGTCGAGAGCCTCCTCTGCACGTTTCCGCCGCTCTTCGGCTTCTGCTTCGGGCATGATGCGCCTCTCGATCCGGCCATCGGGATGAACTCTTGTCACGATGAGATGACGCGGGGTTGATTCCGGCAGTTTTTCCGTCGTCCAGTTCATGTCCGATAGCGTCCTTTCCATTCTTCTCGGGTCAAACGGAACAAAAAGGAGAGCTTTGAAAAAAGCTGACCCGTATGGCCCCCTAGCCCCCGAGAGGCTTCGCAGGCGGGGCCGGATTCCGATAGGCTGGACGCGATGTTATGAGCAACTTTTGTGCCCACGGAGTCACCCGCCCGAACGGTCAAAAACGTTCGTGGATTTTGCCGGATGTGTTCTGACTTTTGTTCTGAGTTAGCCCCTCCCATGAGCTGGAACCCTTGATTTTGCGAGTGGTGGAGATTAGGGGATTCGAACCCCTGACCTTCTCATTGCGAACGAGACGCTCTACCAACTGAGCTAAATCCCCCAAGGTTTTGGACGGCAAAGGATATGCACATGGATTCGCGATTGTCCAATTTGATTTGGCCGCCCTAGCCTGCTCCGAGTGCCCTCTAGCGATGCTGAACCAACGCGCTTTCGTGCTGGCGATTCGAGACCAAATCCGGCAATCTGTCGCCCAATGGTTCCCCCGCCGGCACGCTTCATCATTCTCACCTTGGTCCTGATCTTCGGGACTGCTTCACACGCTCAGATCCCGATTGGCGGAAAGAGGTTCCAGCGCTCGATGGTCGAGACCGGCCCCAAAGGCGAATGGGTGCTCTATGAAAAGGGCGCGCCCCAAAACGAAGGCACGCGGCGCTGGCTGACCAAGCGCGTGCTGGTGGAACTGCAAGCAGGCCAGGACCTCGCCCCCTTGCGAGCGGTGGCGGGTGTCATCAAGGCCGAAGCCCGGGGCAAGTATGCCGTCGTTGAGTTTGGCGGCGCCGCCGATGAAGCGATCCGCGGAGCTGAGCGACTAAAGAAAGCACCCGGTGTGAAGAGTGCCGAACCGATGCTCGCGAGGAAACTGTTTCACCGGCTCGTGCCTAACGACCCCCTGTTTACCTACAATGCCTCGAATGCCGGTTACCAATGGCATCTTCAAAACACCGGACAGAACGGAGCCACCACTGGCATCGACCTGAACGTGGTGCCCACCTGGGACTCCTACAAGGGCGCGGGCATTCGCATTGGCATCGTGGACGATGGTCTGGAGACATCGCATCCCGACCTCGTGACCAATGTGGACACGGCGAACGACTACGACTTCAACAGCCTTGACGATGATCCATCGCCCGGAGTTGACGACTTTCACGGCACCGCCTGCGCCGGAGTGGCCGCAGCCCGTGGTAACAATGGCCTGGGCGTCAGCGGCACGGCACCGGAAGCCACACTCGTGGGCCTGAAGCTCATCGCTGCTCCCACCACCGACGCCGACGAAGCCGATGCCTTCGGTTACAAGCAGGACATTATCGCCATCAAGAGCAACAGCTGGGGGCCCTTCGACGATGCCTATGGTCACGGAGGTCCGGGACCGCTCAGCCTTGCAGCCATGCAGAATGCTGTGACCAACGGACGCGGCGGCAAAGGCACCATCTTTCTCTGGGCCGCAGGCAATGGCAACGGCAGTGGCGACGACTCCAACTACGATGGCTGGGCCAACTCGCCGCTCGCGATCGCTGTCTCTGCGATCAACGACAAGGGCCGCGCCGCCTACTACAGCGAGCCCGGGACAAACATTCTCGTGTGTGCTCCCTCCAATGGCGGCAAACAAGGCATCACCACCACTGATCGGACCGGCGCCAGTGGTTACAACGAAGAAAGCGGCACGGTTGAACATCCCGATTTCACGAGCACCGACTACACGAATATCTTCGGCGGCACCTCGTCGGCCACTCCCGCTGTCGCCGGCGTGATTGCACTGATGCTGCAAGCCAATCCTAACCTCACCTACCGAGACGTGCAGGAGATTCTCGTTCGCACAGCGGTTCAGAACGATGAGTTCGACGGCGACTGGGTGACCAATGGTGGAGGCTTCCACTTCAACTCGCGCTACGGAGCCGGCCTCGTCAATGCCCAGGCCGCCACAGCTATGGCAGCCGCCTGGACCTCAGTGGCACCACTGCTTACCAAGACCTTCGCCCAGACCGGGCTTGCCCAATCCATCCCTGACGCGATCGCAACGGGCACGTCCCGCACCTTTACCGTGGCACTCGCGGACAATCTTCGCCTTGAGCACGTGATGGTGAATGTGAAGGCCACACACCCTTATGTGGGTCAGCTCGAATGGAGGCTCACCTCACCGAGCGGCGTCACAGCAAGGCTCGCACGCTCTCGATTCAACGACACGAGCGTGAACCTGGACTGGACCTTCATGACCACGCACTTCTGGGGCGAACGGTCGCATGGCGACTGGAAACTCGAGGTCATCGACCGCACGATCGATCACTCGGGCACGCTTGATGAGGTGACGATCACCTTCAATGGAACGCCCACCTCGTCCGCCCTGCCCGTGCCTGCGATCACCTCGAACTGGATCATGTTTGGCCGAGAAGGGTTGTCATTCGACTTCCAGATCAAGGCTTCAAACTTCGCCACCAGTTACGGAACGAACCGCTACTACCTCCCTGGTCTGCCTACAGGCCTGACACTCAATTCATTGACTGGCAAGATCACTGGCGTGCCCACGGAGACAGGATTGTTCGAAGCCTACCAGTCCGCCACCAACGCAACGGGCACGGGGGCCATCTTCAGCTACTTCTACATCCTTGCCGCCAACCCACTGCTCTCGACGGCAGTCGAACAACCTTCCTCCACCAAGATCATCGGCTTTGGCTACACTAATCCGGCGGCGACAACGGCTACCACGCATGACGGCGTGGACGCGATTGAGACCGGGATCGTGGATGACGAAGAGTATTCAGGCATCGAATTTACCGTGAATGGCCCTGCGCGACTGGAATTCCAGTGGAAGGTTTCGTCCGAAAAGAATTACGATTACCTGGTCCTGGTGGTGGATGGCTACGTGCGTGATTACATCACAGGTGAGAAGGACTGGACGCTCTCATCGACGGACATCGGCCCTGGTGAGCACAATGTGGACATCTACTACACCAAGGACGTGGGCACGGCAAAAGGGCAGGATCGTGGATGGATCGATCAGATCACCATCTCGCCTACCACTTCACCTCCCGTGATCACCGTCGAGACCGTCGATGCCTATCAAGGCGTTTATTTCCGTCATCAGATCGAAGCCACCCATGCTCCCACGAGTTACTCAGCGGACAGCCTTCCTGCCGGACTCAGCCTTCATCCATCGACAGGTCTAATCTACGGCAGCGTGGCCACCTTGGGGAACTACCCGGTGACGATCCATGCCACCAATGACTTCGGCACCTCCACCGCGACGATCACGATCGCCGTGAGCACCGTTGCCATCGGACTTGCCGAAGCGATCGACGCGCCGTCACAGACAATCACCCCCTCCGGCGACCTCTCTTGGACCCCGAACTGGCTTTACACTTCCGATGGTGATGATGCCGCAAGGACCGGTGCCATCGATCACAATCAAAGCAGCGAAATGAGCACACAGGTCACGGGTCCATGTGAAGTGATTTTTTACTGGGGCGTGTCTTCGGAGAACGGCTACGACTTCCTCCGCTTCAGTATCGACAACGTGGAGAAGGAATCCATCAGTGGTGAAGTCGGATGGACACGGAAGGCCTTCATCATTCCCGCAGGCACCCACACGCTGAAGTGGAGCTACAGCAAAGATGAAGCCACCATCAGCGGCCTGGACTCCGGTTTCGTTGATCGCTTCTCCATCCATCATGATGCTGACGGTGATGGGATCTACGACGACATGGAGAGCTGGTTCGGCACCAGCGACGCCAGCTTCAGCAGCCAGCCAACGACCAGTCTGAATCGCGATGCAGGGACTTCGATCACCTTCCCCAGTGTCCCTGGCAATGACTACCTCGTGGAGTTCAGCGATGATCTGATTCGCTGGTCGGCAGTGCTCGTGACCGCGACGAGCAGCACCACGACATGGACCGATTTGAATGCAGTGAACAAGACCAAGCGCTTCTACCGCGTCGCCATCCCGTAGAACCATCAGCGATGGTCGCGGTGTCAGTTGATCACTCAGGCTTCGCGAGCGTAGTGCGGCCTTGCGCCGTGACCTCATACCAGCCGGGGAATCCACGCCACGAGACCTTGCCCTTCGCATCGGTCTTCAAAGTGACCTCCGTGTGCCACTTCCGTCCGATCCATTCCTGCAAAACTTCGCCGCGCGGCCGGATCGACCAGTCTGTGGACCACGACGCGGCCTCCGGTTTCCAATGTGAGCCTTCCCAAAAGCCCCACAGCAGAAAGCTCGTGTAAGCCGGATGGCTGAAGACGGCGATGAGCACATCCCGCGTGTAGTCGGCGGCCAGTTCCTCGTCTTCGGTGGTCACGATGTCGTATTCGGTGATGGCCTGATGCGGCACGATCTTCGCAAATTGATCTGTCACAGCCAGCAGATGCTCTGGCGAGGGCAGGTAGCTCTCGTGAAAGTGCGCCTGATTGCCGAGGCCGGCCACGGTGAAACCATCGGCGTTCAGCTTCTCGATGTAAGTGAACGTGTCATCGCACTGTGGCCCAGGACGGAAGACCTGATCCTCGTTGATGAAAAACGGCAGTTTCGTGAGCGAGCGTGCCAGCGTGAAGACCTCGCGGTCGAGTGTTTCGAGGCCGGGGCGCTTGTTCAACATGTCCGCACCGCCCCAGGCGATGGGGTGATTGATCACATCCCACTCGACGACGCGATCCTTCACAAAGGCCATGCGTTCCTTAACGCTGTCGAGCGTGCGCTGGCGGATCACCGCGTTGTCCTTGATGTCGTGCAGATTGAAGGGCGTGGCCACCTGCATGAGGTAATGCCCGCGCACCGGGATGTGTCGCTCCGCGAGCCATGCGAAGGCCGCATCGAGCTCCACGTTGTGTTTGACTTTTCGGTCATCCTTGAAGTCGGGAGCCCAGTTGCCGTCTTTGAGGTCGTTTTCGAACACAACGATGCTGAAGAGCTTATCGACAACTTCACGATATCGACGGTCGTCCTCACTTTCGCCGCTGAAACGCTTCGCCACCACGGCGGAGCCAAAACCGAAGGCGTGCCGCCGCAGCGAGAGGTTGACCTCCGTCTCAGCCAGCGGCTGGCCATCGCCGCCTTTTATGATCATCGACAGATCCTGTTTCCGATGCTGCTCAATGCGTTCCAGCGCGGCCTTGCGCCATGGTGCATCCGGTTCGCGTCCGACGTAAGTGCGCGGGATGAGCTTGGCCTTCGGAAACAAAGCCACATCCATCGTCGCGGGATACTTCAGCACACGAATGCTCTCTACCTCAATGCTTTGTTCCTTCTGCCCGCACAGCAGCACTACCGCCGCCTTGTCCGCTGGCACGACATCATCCGTCACAAAGACCACCGGCTGCTCCGTCCACTCCCGATGAATGCCCACGCCGATCGTCGGCCCAAACGACGTGTAAGGCGCACCTCTGAGCTGAAGCTTCGCCAGCACCTCGCCCGACTCCGCCGCGCCAACGACGCGTGCTTTGATGATCGCCAGCACACGCTCCTTTTTGGCGATCTCCATCGAAACCGGTGCCGTGAACTGCGCGGAGTAGGCCTTCGCCGGATCAGCCTTCGTGATCGTGATGCGTTTCCCGGCATCAAGAGCCTCCACCTTGCCCGCGGCAGCATTGGCGTTGGCCTGCAAAGCCGCGTCGCCCCGCACATCCACGCCGCCGGGAGGCAGGTCGAGAGCCTGGGCTGCGGAAAGGAGGAGAAATGGGAGCAAGTGCTTCATGGGGGGCATCTTGTTCCCGCCATCGCCGACTCGCAATCACTCTAGTTCCATCGCGATGCGGAAGCCGACGCTGTGATAGCCGCCGTTGCGTTTACGGCCTTCGCCGGTGCAGAGGCTCTGGCCGCTGCGGCCGGTGGAATACCAGCTTCCGCCGCGCACGTCGTTCACTTCCTGGCCGCGCTCGGCGCCGTTGGTGGCGACGATGATGCTGCTTGTCCATTCGTAGGCATTGCCAGCCATGTCGTGGCAGCCGTAGTGGCTCGCGCCGGTGGGGAAACTGCCCACGGGCGTGGTGAAGCCGCCGTTGTCCACGAGGTCGCGGTAAATTTGAGTGTTCACAAAGCCGGTGTTCGTGTCGTGATCGATCCACGCGTCCACGCCGCCATCCGGCGTGACGGCGAAGACTTTGCCGTTGCCGGTCATGATGTCCTCCACGCGGCCCTTTTGACCTGCCTGGCTCGATTTATCGACGTAGCTCGTGATCGTCTTCGCCTCCTTGTCGAGCATGTAGGCAGCGCAGACGGCGTTGTAGTTGAAGTGCGCCTTCAGTTTGCCGCCGCGGTAGCTGCTGTCCTTGTCATTGCCCCAGGGGTAAAGGTAGCCTTTCGGGCCTCGAGCGGCCTTTTCCCACTGCTCGGCGCTGGGCACGACGATCTTCCAGCCGGTCTTCTCGCTGATCCAGGCGCAATAGGCCTCCGCATCATCGAGTGAAACGAAAAGCACGGGGTGGTTCGCCTTGTCCTTCGGATACTCGCCGTCCTTCCAGTAGCGCGGCACACCACGGTAACGCGTGGCGTCTATGAAGGCCTTGTATTCGGCGTTCGTGACTTCAAATCGCGCGATGGCAAAGGCTGGCAGTTCCCGCGTCTCGCCCTCGCCGAAGGTGAACTTGCCCGCTGGCACATAGACCATGCCTGCGGGGATTTTGACGGTCTTCGAGCCCTCCCGCACGTCCACCATCGTCTTGTCGATGGGCGATGGGATGGTGATGCCGTTGCCGGACTTGATCGGGAACTTCTCCGCTGCGTGAACGGTGAGCGAAATCAAAGCGAGGGTGGCGAGGATGAGTTTCATGATGTTCAAAAGGGTGAAGGGCCGAAGAGAGCGTCTTTGATTTCCTGCTCGGTGGGTTCGCGTCGATCCCTTGCGTTTGGAGGCGGGCCTGGCGGGCGGCCCATGCCGCGTTCGTCAGGCGTGTTGCCGAGCACGATGTCCCAGGTGCCGAAGAGTTCTTTGCTATCGTTGGTCTTGGGCTTGAACTCGCGGATAATGGAAAGGCGCTGCGCTTCATCGTGGATGCCGTTGAGGACCATGTCGCGGTCGTTTTGCGGCACGCCGGCGATGCAGAGCTGCGTCGTGAGCAGGCAGCGGTCACCATTCTTTACGGCCACATGCCAGTGCAACGTGCGGCCGGTGTAAAGGCCGGGCTGGATGGTGCGGAAGCGATACTCGCCTTTGTCGTTCGTGGTGAAGGTGCCGTAGCCTTGGAACTTGTCGTCGCGCTTCTTGCCGCGCTGCTCGCCACGGCTGTGGATGTAGCAACCATTCACATCGGCCTGCCAGAGTTCGATGACATGCTGCTGTAGCGGTTTGCCATCCGCGTCGAGCAATCGCCCGCCGAGTTCGGTGACGATGCCACCGGCGGGCGTGCCGTCAGCGATGCGAAGGAGGTCGTTGTCCTGATCGAGCGGCAGATGATCCGGGTAATACGGCCCCTCCGTGCAGCGTGGCGTGAGCACGAGGGCTTCAGCGTAAATGTCTGAGGTGATGATGCCGCCAGTGGCAAGCAGCAGGCTTTTCAGGAGACGACGGCGGTCGAGGCGGAGGTGAAAAGGTGACGGAGTGCTCATGGTGATCGCTTTCATGACTCTACCTTCCCGTCCGAGATGAATGGAAAATGAATCGCGGCGAGAAAATCGTGATTCGGCGGCGGATAGGCTCAGGTTCTGGATTCCCACAGATTCAGTTCACCACAGGCCAGATTCAGATTTTTCGGTCTCAGCTTTGGAAACGCGGAAACTGCGTCGCGCGACGAAAAAGCGCATGTCAGTCGGAGATTGACACTCTCAGGCCGGAATCTCAGACTCATGGCGTTCACCACCGCCATGAAAGCCTTCAGCCATTTCACCACGTTGTTCTTCAAACTGGCAGCTGGCTTCTGCTTGCTGTCGAGCGGCACTCAAGCCCAAGATGCACCCAAAACGCAGGAAGAATGGAGGAGGCTGCTGGGTCCGCATCCGATCACAGAGTTGCCCAATGATATCGTTGGTGATCCCGGCATGCTTTCCTTGAAGGTGCTTCCAGACCAAGCAGCAAACAAAGTGAGATTGTATATCATCAACGACACCGGTGATGCAGTTTCGCTGGCTTCCCAGGATGGCGATTTCTATCTCAAGCGTGAGGTGTTCGTGGACTTGGATGGCTGGCATCGCGTGCAGACACACACTTACTCCGACTGTGGGAACAGCTACGGTGCAGACCCATTGCCTTCCAAGCACTTCTTCATGCGCGAAGGCCCGTTGAATGATGGCGAAGGACAGCCCGAGGCAAAAGTGCGTTACCGATTCTACACGGACGCCCATCGCAATGTAGCCTCGCCAGTGATCAACGCTCGTGTCGATAAGGCTTGGATCGAGTGGTGTCGTTGTGATGCCATGGGGCTGCGAGACGCCCCTTTGGCAATCATGATCAGAGTCGCTCAACAAGGCTCTCCGTCACTGCCTCAGCGACTGCTTGAGAAGCTGGAGAGCTACCAGCGCGAATCCCTTACCCCGGAGGGACAAGAATGGGTTCGCATGGATGCCATAAGAGCCATTTCATCGAGCAAACAGGTCTTCGAAGCCACAAAAGCACTCGAGCAGATCGTAGGCGCAGAGAAACCCAAGTCCCGGCTTTGGAGTGCGGCGGTTGAAGGCCTTTGTGACCTCCAGAAGGAGTCACTCGATGGCTGGGCTGCATGGCTGTTGAAGCCCGAGCAGCAGAAACGAACCGAGTTGGTGGAGGCCCATCTCTTTCGCATAGGGTTCGCTGCCGTTCGTTGGGCTCCCTGGCATTTCGCAGAGGATTTTGATCAATGGCTCGAAGACTTAGTTTCAAAGCCAAGCCATCCATTGAGCCAAAGCGCTGGCTCTGTGTATGCCTGCGGATTCCCTCAAGAGAAGCACCACTCAAAGCTCACTGCATTGTGGAAGGCGGCGGAGCCAGGGCTATACAAGGAAAAGCTTGTTGAGTTCGTTCGCCGTGTTTCGCCTCACAAGGTGCTGGGCATCACTCAAACATGCCCTGATCATCGCACCGCTCGGATTACGCTGACGAATATCAGCGGTCTCCCGATTGAGTTTGATGTTCCATCGCCACGTTCCGTGGTTCGCTTTTCGCTTATTGAAGAATCGACGAATCGCAGTTTTGCGGAGAAGCCAATCCATCCCGGGCAATCCAAACGCGTCAGGTTAGCTGTCGGTGAGCACCTGACTCTTCCGGACTTCATACTGGATGATCTATTCGAGTTGCCTTCTGAAGGAGACATTAGCGTGAGTTTGCGGAGCCAGACGAACCTCCCTGAGTTCGGCGAACTCCCCGCACTTCCGAACGGTTACAGCGGCTTGAGAGTGAGTAATGGCATGTTCAGAATTCTGAATTGAGCCGGCAACTTCATCCGGACCGTTCGCAAACAACGGCCCTTCGTCATGCCAAGACTGGACAAGTCGTGACTTGAACGAAGAGGTGGTGGTTGCCCCCCCTTTAAGCCCCATCCGATCCCTTCAACCATCCTTGGTGAACTGAATCTGTGGGAACCCCCCTCCCAAAAATCGCGACTTCCGCATTCATCTCCCGTTCATCTTCGTCCATCATCGCTCTGTCATGCGACTCCTCCTCATTGAAGACGAGCCGGACCTGCTTTCCGGCCTTACCCGCGCGTTGCGGAGGGCGGGGTATTCGGTGGATGTGGCGGAGGATGGGGAGGAGGGGCTCTTCAAGGCGCTGGAGATCGACTACGACGCCATCCTTCTCGATGTCATGCTGCCGCGGCTGGATGGCTGGGGCGTGCTGGCCCGGTTGCGGGAGAAAAAGAGCACTCCGGTGATGATGCTCACGGCTCGCGATGCCACGAAGGATCGCGTGCGCGGCTTTGACACGGGTGCGGACGATTACCTCGTGAAGCCTTTCGAGCTGGACGAGCTGCTCGCACGACTGCGGGCGCTCATCCGCCGCAGTGCGGGCAAATCGACGCCTGCCATCGAGATCGGCGCGGTGAAAATCGACACCGCCAGCCGCACCGTCACGCTCGGCGGCGAGCCGGTGGCACTCACCTCGCGTGAGTATGCCGTGCTCGAATACCTCGCGCTGCATCGCGGGAAGCTCGTTACGCGCACCACGCTCTACGAGCATCTCTACGATGAAAGCGGTGACACGCTCTCGAACATGATGGACGTGCTCATCTACAACCTGCGCACCAAGCTCGGGCGCGATCTCATCACCACGCGCCGCGGTCACGGCTACTGCATCCCATGATCTTCACCCACTCCATCCGCTGGCGATTGCAGGCCTGGCACGCGCTGCTGCTCACCACCGTCATCGCGGGCTTCGGCATCACCGCGCATCGACTCGCGTCGAGTGATCGACTCCGCGCAGTCGATCAGGAGCTGCAATCGCACGTCACGCAGCTCGGCATCGCCGTGCCGCCCAGTGCCGCACGCGAGGCACCGCGACGTCCCGGCTTGCGACCGCCACCACCTCGCGGCACTGGTTTGCTCGATCAAATCGAGGCCGCGGGCGTTCACTACGCCGTGTGGAATGCCGACGGTCTCCTGCAAGCCTCCTCCACGAATCTCCCGACCAACACCACACTGCCCGCACGGCCAAAAGACAGCGACATCACCTTCATGCGCACCTTGGGCGAGCTGAGGCAAGCTGTGCATTTCAACAACACCGGTCGCTGCTTCCTCGTCGGCCGTCCCATTCAAAAAGAAGCCGCGGAGCTGCATCAGCTCGCGTGGTATCTCATCGCCGCAGGTGCCGGTGTGCTCGCGCTTGGACTGCTCGGCGGCTGGTGGATGGCCTCACGCGCCATCGCGCCCATCACCGCCATCAGCGACACCGCCGAAAAAATCGCCACCGGCGATCTCTCGCGCCGCATCCCCGCTGCCACGTCCGATGACGAACTCGGCAAGCTCACCAGCGTGCTCAATTCCACCTTCTCGCGCCTCGACGCTGCCTTCACGCAGCAGGCACGCTTCACCGCCGATGCCGCGCACGAGCTGCGCACACCCGTCACCGCCGTGCTCATGCATGCCCAAAACGGACTCGCCACCACGCCGCTCACTGACGAGCAACGCGAGGCCTTCGATGCCTGCGCCCGCGCCGCGCAACGCATGAAGCGCCTCATCGACTCGCTGCTCGAAATCGCACGCCTCGACGCCGGCCAGGAGCGCATGAAGCACGAGCCGCTAGACCTCGCGCACGTCGCCAGCGATGCCATCGACCTCGTGCAAACCCTCGCCGATGCCCGCGGCATCACGCTCGATCTTCAGCTCGACCCCGCGCCCTGCCACGGCGATGCCCAGCGCCTCGGTCAGGTCGTCATCAACCTGCTCAGCAACGCCATCGAGCACACCCGCGACCGCATCCGCATCGAAACCAATCGCGAAAACGGCCACCGCCATCTCCGCGTTATCGACAACGGACCCGGCATCGCCCCCGAGCATCTCCCGCACCTCTTCGACCGCTTTTACCGCGCCGACGAATCCCGCCACGGCACCCAGCACAACGGCCTCGGCCTCGCCATCAGCAAAGCCATCGTCGAAGCCCACGGCGGCGCTTTGGAGGCCACGAATGCAGCGGAAGGCGGTGCGGTGTTTGGATTGCGAATAACCTAGCTCGAAAGGCCCCGAGGGTCTTCGCGTTTACGAGCGAAGTCTTGCTCATGAAACGCGCCTTTGTCCTGCTCACACTGCTGATCGTCGCATCCAATATTTTGTCCGGCGCACCGGCATCAAAACCAAACGTCATCTTCCTCCTCGCTGACGACCTCGGCTGTGGCGATCTGCACTGCTACGGGCATCCGTATTCACGCACGCCGAACCTGGACAAGCTGGCCAGTGAAGGCACGCGTTTCATGCAAACGTATGCCACCGGCTGCACCTGCTGCCCAGCTCGCACGGGCTGGATGTCGTCGCGGTTTCCCGCCACGTATCCGACTTATCCGGCCAATGGCGGCTTTGCGGACCGCACCACCATCACTGACCTCTTGAAGAAGCAAGGTTATGCCACCGGTCACTTTGGCAAATGGCATATCGGCCCCTCGCAGAAGCCCGGCACTTATGGCATTGATGAAATTGGCGGCGCCGAGGAAGACGAAGGCGGCAGGAAGAAGCATGGCGATGAACGCGGTCGCGATGCGTTCATCTACGATGCCGCCATCCGCTTCATCGAGAAACACAAGGATGGACCCTTTTATCTGAACGTGTGGGGTCACATCTCTCACAATCCGGTGAATCCCGTGGACCCGCTTGTGGATCGCTGGAGCACCCTGAAGGTAAAGGACGAAGATTTCCCGCCGCAGATGCTGGCGAAGTTTGGCGATGCCCGCCAAGCCGGTGGCGATGTGGACGACGCTATGAGGCGCTACCTGGCCGATGTGGAGTCACTCGACGACGCGGTGGGCCGTCTTTTGAAGAAACTCGATGAACTCGGACTGCGCGAGAACACCATCGTTGCCTTCAGCAGCGATCAAGGCGCGGAGATGGGCAAGGCTGGCAACGGCGGCCTGCGCATCAATCTGATGGGCTGCAACGGAACACTTCGCGGTGGAAAACACACGAACTGGGAAGGTGGCGTGCGCGTGCCCTTCATCCTTCGCTGGCCCGGCCATGTGCCCGTGGGGCACACCGACAATGACTCCGTGCTCAGCGGTGCCGACTGGCTGCCTACGCTGTGCAACATCACTGGCACGGCGTTCAACGCCGCCGACTTCGATGGCGAAGTCGCCACGGAAGCCTGGCTGGGACAGAAGCCACATGTGCGCGCGAAGCCCCTGCTTTGGAAGACCAGCACAGCCGGCAGTGAGTCCGTCATTCGTGAAGGTCCCTGGAAGCTGGTCCACCCCACGCGCAAGCGCGCAGGCGAGATCGAACTCTACAACGTGCTCGCGGATTCGGCTGAAGAACATGATGTCGCAGCTCAGCATCCCGACATCGTAAAACAACTCTCCAGCAAGGTTGAAGCCTGGGTCGCCACATTGCCGAAGGATTACATCAAGGCCAATGACAAGGAGGACTGACAGCGGCGGAGCGAAGCAACGCAACGGGTTCCGCGATGAGATCTACTTCGACAACTCCTCCACTCTCCGCGCGATGAAGTCGCGCTCGGCGGGCAGTTGAGCGAGGTCACCGGCTTGCTTGAAGTGTGTCAATGCTTCAGCGGTGCGACCGAGTTGAGCGGTGAAGGTGGCGCGGATGGCATGGTAGAGGTGCCAGGCTTCAAGTGTGGTGCGATCCTTAATGGCATCCAGTGCGGCAAGGCCTTGCTGCGGGCCATGGACGCGGCCTACGGCGACAGCGCGATTCATCTCAGTGACGGGCGAAGCCGCGAGCGTGATCAGTTGATCGTAGAGTTGCAAAATGCGCGACCAGTCAGTGTTCGCATCATCAGCGGCGAGGCTGTGGCTGGCGGCGATGGCGGCTTCCAGATGATACGGACTGATGATGTCGCCGCGCGCCGCGAGAGCGAGATGCTGGGTGCCATGTTGAATGAGTATCGCATCCCACAAACCGCGATTTTGTTCATGCAAACGCAGGAGGTTGCCTGCGTCATCGGTGCGCGCGGTGAGACGTGAGGCATTGAAGCACATGAGGGCGAGCAAGGCGTGGATGCGGGGCTGGCTCGCAGCAGGATGAGCCGCGAGCAGTTCCGTCATGCGGATCGCTTCATGGCATAAGTCCTGGCGCACAAGTCGGTCACCGGCCGAGGCCTTGTAGCCTTCGTTGAAAAGCAAATAGAGCGCGCCAAGCATCCCATCGAGCCGCGATGGAAGCTCCGAAACATCAGGCACGGCAAATGGCAGGGCGAGTTCGCGGATGCGCTGGCGGGCACGCACGAGGCGCTTCGCAATTGCAGCCTCGCTGGTGAGAAAGGCTGCGGCAATCTCCGCTGGGCTCATGCCGCACACGACGCGCAGGGCAAGCGCGAGCTGAGCTTCTGCGGAGAGCTGCGGATGAAAGCACACAAACAGCATCCGCAAGGTGTCATCGGTGATGGAGTGCGCTTCCATGTCATCCTCCGCGGGACTGCTCAGCCAGCGCTCTTGCTCGGCAGTGATGTCCTGCGTTTTCTCCTGCCATCGTTGTTCACGGCGCAGAACATCAAGAGCAAGATTCTTTGCGGCCTGGGTCAGCCACGCTGCCGGGTTGTCAGGGATGCCACGATACGGCCACGTTTGCAGTGCCCGCACCAATGCCTCCTGGACCACGTCTTCGACAAGCTGAAGCCGATGCGTGCCAAGCTGCGCCGTCAGTGCTGCAATGATGCGCGCACCCTCATGACGAAAGAGATCATCCGTCACGAGGCTGGGGCTTCGCTCGCCGATGTCGCTCATGGAACCTAGCCTACGACTTCCACGAGCTGATCGAAAGCCTTGTTCCAGCCATCAACGAAGCCCATGGCGGCATGGTTTTCACAGGCTTCCTTGGTCCAATGGCGTGCCTTTGCCGTATAGCGGGTGCCGCCGTTTGGTAGGGCTTCGAACGTCAGGATGCCGACGAACATGAAGTCAGGATTCGGTTCCCAGTCGGCAAAGAAGCAATCCGTAAAGACCAGCTCCTCGTTCGGGACGACTTCGAGATAGATTCCACGATTCGGGAAGCTCTCACCATTTGGACCGCAGAAGGTCATGCTGTTGAATCCGCCGGGGCGAACGTCAAGCTGCACGTCCTTGACATACCACGGCTTGGGGCAAAACCACTTCGGATACAACTCAGCAGTGGTCCAGCCAGCGTAGAGCTTTTCAGGCGAGACGTGGGTCTCACGAACGATGACGATTTCACGTTCCGACAGTGGCGAGGGTGTGGATGAAGATGACATGTGAGAGCGGGCTGATGATTGGGAGAACAATGTTTACTCTTCTGGCGGAGCATCCGCCTCCACCAGCCGGGCTAGATGTTGCAGCGAGTCCTGCCAGCCGAGATAGCACATCTCCGCCGGGATCACGCCGGGAACGCCGGCCTGGGTGATGTCGATCTCAGTGCCACAGGAGACAGCTTTGAGCTTCACCGTGACTTCGATGACGCCGGGCAGGTTGGGATCATCAAACACATCGTTGTAACGCAGCAGCTCGTTAGGCACGAGCTCCAGATACTCGCCACCAAAAGAATGGCTGTGCCCGGTGGCGAACTGGATGAACGACATCTTGAAGCGGCCTTCCACCCTGCCGTCAAACTCGTGGACCTGGCATAGGAAGCCGTTCGGCGGCAGCCAACGTGCGAGTGCATCGGCATTGAGAAACGCTTTGTAAACCAGTTCAGGCTTTGCGCACAGAACGCGATGGAGATGGATGGTGTGAGTGCTCATGATGATTGGATAAAGCTGAGCTAGTTGGATGGCGGAGTCTCGTTGGTGAGGTCGAAAGCGGAGCAACGTTCGGCTTCGAGCGGGCGGACCTCGAAGGTCAGCCCAAACTGCGCGCAGGGGTTCTTCGCAGCGAGTTCAGCTGCTTCGCGCAAGCTCTCGGCGACGATGAACCAGTAGCCACCCACGACTTCCTTGCCCTCGCCGAACGGGCCGTCTGTGACGACCCCGCCTTTGGATGCAACAGCACCTTCGGTAGTGAGGCGTGAGCCCATCTTCATCTGTCCATTCGCGATGCACGTGTGCAGCCAGTCATAGAACTGCGAGATGGCAGCCTCAATGTGATCCTTGGAGGCACTGGCATCCCATTGCCCGCGCGAGATGACGAGGTAGTCCCGTTTCATCAACGTCGATCAGGCTTGTTGTTCCGGCACAGTCACCATCCAGTGAATGCCGAAACGATCCGTCACCATGCCGAAGCAAGGTGACCAGAACGTTTTACCAATGGGCATGAAGGCCTCGCCACCATCCGCGAGCGCAGCGAAGACACGCTTCGCTTCAGCTTCGTCCGGCATCGTGAGGGACATGCAGTGGCCATCTGCAGGCATCTGGTCTTTCATGCCATCTGAGCCCATCAACCGGCTCGCACCGATGGTGAAGGACGCGTGCATGATCTTGTCATCCCAACCCTCCGGCAGCGGGCACTGGGGCGGCTCTGGGTTCTGATTGTAGCGCATCACCATGCCAATCTCGGCACCGAGATGCTGGCGGTAGTATTCTAGGGCGGCTTCGCATTTTCCGGCGAAGAAGAGGTAGGGTTCAACGATGGGCTTCATGATGGATGGAGTTGGGTTCAATGAGCGACAATGGGCTTAAAGCCACCGAACGCCATGCGCTTGCAGTCGAAGATCTCGCCGGACGCCGGACAGATGGTTCTCAACCGTTCATCAGCCATGATCTTGGCATTGGCTGCATCGCGGGCTGCACGATCAGGAAAGACAGCCCAGGAAAAGATGACGGTTTCATCGTCTTTGGCATCGGCGGCACTCACGAACGAGCGGCAGAAGTCAGTGCTAAGGTCGTCACCGGCGCATTCAGTGTATTGCAGCGCACCGTATTCAAGCCAGATCGCTGCGGCCATTTCAGCGAGTTGGCGATACTCTTCCAGCATTTCGGTGGGCACCGAGAGCAGGAAACCGTCGATGTAAGATCCGGGTATTTTCATGAGATCGTATTTAGACTGAGGGTGGCACTTGCGCCGCTTTCACATCCGCCATGGGGCGGCAGAGATTGGCGATGGGGCGCACTTCGATCTGGGCTCCGTAGGCGAGGATGGGGCAGGCTTGAGCGAGCTTCACGGCTTCATCGGTGGAATCGACATCGAGGAGGAAATACCCAGCGATGGACTCCTTCGACTCCGCGAAGACACCATCGGTGACAAAGGCTCCGCGTGCGCCTGTGACGAGCTTTCCTTCCTCCATCAGCGGCTGAGCACCACGCAGGATGCCACGTTCCTGAAGCCCGCCGACCCAGGCATAGAAGTCGGTCATCACACGCTGGAGTTCGGCAGGCGAGAGGCTACTGTTCCAGTGCGTTCCGCGCACGAAGAGCAGATGCTCGTTGGTGGGTAGCTGGTTGTTAGTCATGGTGTGGTCAGGCGATGCTGTTTTAGCCGGATCAGCTTTGAGGAAGCTCTTCACTCATGAAGTTGAGCGCCCAACCATGGCCATCGAGATCGATGAAGCTGCGCTGATACATGAAGCCGTAGTCGCTGGTCTCTGCGTCAGTGGCACCAGCAGCCACCGCCTTGGTGGCCATGTCGTCCACTTCAGCGCGGCTATCGCACTGCAGGCACAGCAGCACTTCGAGCGCCTTGGACGTGTCGCAGATGGGCTTCGGAGAGAACTGTCTGAACTGCTCGTGCGCGGACAGCATGACATGAATCGTTTCGCTGAATGCAAGGCACGCAGAGTGCTCGCCGCTGCAATCCTGATTCAGTGAGAAGCCAATGCCTTCAAAGAACGCACGTGACTTCGCCACGTCAGCCACAGGCAGGTGAATGAAAACTTGCCTGCTCACGGCTTTGCAGCAGCTGGAGTGGTGACAGCTTTCTCAATGTCAGCGAGACCCTGCTCAAAGGGCGGGCCACACATCTTCTCGCAGTCCATGATCAGGCTCATGAGCTTGCCGACATAGTTGTTGTCGCCATACATGGCCCACGTGACTTTGGTTTTGTCGCCATCTGGGACCAGCGTGTATTCCACAGTGCTGACTCCTTCCATCGGCTCCTTCCAGTCCATGCGCAGCTTCACGGATTCGTTAGGCTTGCTTTCAGTAATGGTAGCGCTTCCCTTGCCCGTCTTGCCACCTTCCCAACTGCTCACCGCTCCCACGCCGCTCTCGGGTCCTGCATACGATACCTTGGCGTCGGGGTCCATTTTCAGCCAGGGATTGATCTCGTTGAACTTCTTGTGGTTGTTGAAGTAGGGAAACAAGGCGTCCGCTGCCGCGGGAATCGACCGGCTGCGTTCGACACGGAACTGTGGCGACTTGAAGATGGGGATGATGAGGACAACGGCGAGAAGACCGGCGAGGGCGAGTAATGCTTTCTTGATCATGGTAAGCGGCTGTGTGGAGGGCCAGAGCGTGAACTACTGACGTGTGAAGACAACGGGAGGGCCACAAGGTGCGCTCTTGCCGTTTTCCCAGGCGACGCCTTCGAGTTTGAAGTGGTTCGCGTCAATGAAGGTATAGGTGGCTCCATGCATGTGCTTGTCCTTCGCAGGATTCAGGCCCGGTGTCGGCGCGAGGTCAAAGGACAGTGAGTCCGCCGTGCTCTTCACGAGCTTCATGCGTGGCTGGTTCCGCAACATGCAATAGTGCGTCATCGTTAGCTGTCCGTTCACGTCGTGGTAAGTGCTAAGCATCTCCATCGGCGTGCCTGCGGCGAAGCGTTCCTCGACGACGGAATCTCCAGCAATGAGGCGGAACTCGGTTTTCATTTTGCCCATCATGGGCGACTCGGCTGACCACTTGCCAACGAGTGTCCGCATGCGTTCGAAGGCGGCGGAGCCTTTGTAGGGCAGCTGGTCGGAGCAGTCTGCATGTTTCGTGTTGGTTGACTGGCAAGCGGTGAGAGCCGCAAGGGTGACGATCGACAAGATGAGAGTTGGTTTAGTCATGGTGTTGGGTGTCAGGTGTTAGGTTGAGGTTAGACGGAGGTGGGCTCTGGGCAAGTCTCGCCCGGTGCCATATAAACGAGTTCCCAGCAGTGCCCGTCAGGATCGGCAAAGCAGTGCTGATACATGAATCCGTAGTCCTTGGACTGCGCATAGATCGAGCCTCCGGCAGCCTTCGCCTTCGCGACCAAGGAGTCCACTTCCTCCCGGCTGGAGCAGCTCAGACAGTTTATCACCTCGGTGCTCGACTGCGCATCGCAGATCGTCTTCGGAGTGAACTCGCAGAACTTCGCCTGCGTCAGCAGCATCACGTGAATGACATCGCTGATGACAATGCACGCCGCCGTGTCGTCGGTGTATTGAGGATTGTGCGAGAACCCCAGCGCCTTGAAGAACGCCATGGACTTGGCCAGATCGACCACGGGCAGATTGATGAAGATGAGACGGTTCACGAGTGAGAGACAGAGTGAGGAGGAGACACCCAGAGGAGAATGTCTGTTCGATGTCACGACGAACGAGCCAAAGCACCGAGGACACGGAGGACAAGTTTTTTGAACTTTTCTTCAGTCGGGCTTCGTCAGGGGCCGAAAGGGCTGAAACTGGATCAATCACTCCGCGCTTGGCGAAATGACGCTGTCATTGCAAAGGTGACGGATGCTCCGAATCCACCTCTTTGCGTTCCTTGCGATCTTTTGCGGCCCAACTCATGCCGCGGAGTATCAATGGGCCGTCGAAGTGCCAGGCGTCATCAGCACGGAAACGAATTCCGCACCACGCGCCTACCTCTGGCTGCCGACGAAGACGGATCGCGTGAAAGGCCTCGTCTATGCGCCGCAGAACATGCTGGAGCAGCCGATCTTCGAAAGTGCCGCGTTTCGCGAGGCGATGACTCGGCTCGACTTTGGCATTTTGTGGATCGCGCCTTCGCCCGGCGGCTTGAAGACCTTTGGAAGGGCAGAACAGGCGGCGATCGAGGCGACGATTCAGGCGCTCGCCGTCGAATCGGGTTACGAAAGCCTGATCGCCGCGCCGCTCGTGCCGATGGGGCATTCGGCGGCAGCGGAGATGCCGTATTTGATGGCCGCGCGGATGCCGCATCGCGTGCTGGCGGGCATTTCGCTCAAAGGCGCATGGCCGGAGAAGCAGCCGTGGGTGAAGGCCTTCGGCGAGAGCGGCGTGCCGCTGCTCTGGGTGAGCGGCGAGTATGAATGGGCCGACGAACGCGCGGGCAAGGCACAGGCCTTTCGACAGAAGTATCCGAAAGCGCCGCTCTCGATGCTCGCGGATGCCGGTGGCGGCCATTTTGATCATCATCCGGCGCTCACGACCTTCATCGCCGACTACATCACCAAAGCGGCGCAGCACGACAAACGGCCCGTAGATGCCACGAAGACCGGCGTGAGCATCCCGCGATGGAAACAGCCGCAAAAAGGCACTTTTTGGTGTTTCGACGACGAACTGCGCCAAGCCACCGAAGCGCTGCAAAACGCGTTTCTGAGCAAGAAGCCCTTTTTGGTCGGCTACACGCAAAACGGCGCATTGATCGATCAAATCAACGGCACGCATCAGCAGGTCACGTTGAAGTGGTCGCCACCGGATGACGATCTCGCGTTTCAACTCGACGGCACTTTTCTCGAAACCGTGCCCGCAGGCCGCCCCGAGCGCTGGACCGGCCTCAAAGCAGGCTCACGCATCCCGCATCCCGAATCACGCAACCTCATCGCCATCCATCCGATCACCGGCCCCTTGCAGCAGCTCGCGCCGAACCGTTTCGCGCTTCGCTTTGGCCGCGCCGACCTCGAAAATCCGAAACGCGGCAGCGAGATGTGGTTCCAGGCCGAGCATCCCGGCGATGGCACTTACCAACGCGCCGTGCAGCAGGCTATGCTGCCGTTTCCTTTTCAAAACACCAGCGGCAAGCCTCAGCGCATCACCTTCGAGCCCATCGCGGATCAAATCGTCGGCACGAAGAGCCTCAAACTCCACGCGACGAGCGATGCAGGCCTCCAAGCGCGCTTCTTCGTCCGCGAAGGTCCCGCGGAGGTCATCGGCGATGAACTGCGCTTCACCGCGATCCCAAAGAAAGCACGTCTGCCGATGCGCGTGACCGTCACCGCCTGGCAATGGGGCAAAGAAGGCACCGTGCGGACCGCCGAGCCGGTGACGCGCACCTTTTCACTCACGAAGCCCGGCATCACCACGAGCGATGTGGTGAACGTCTCAGCCCGCATCGACACCACCAAGCCCGGCCTGCGCATTCCATCTGACTTCGCCGGTCTCTCGCGCGAGTGGCGACGCTTTCCCGCGCCCTCGATGCAGCAGCTCGATCAGGTGCATCCCGCTTATCTTCAACTCCTGCGCAATCTGCGCGGCATCGGCATCCGCATCGGTGGCGCGAGCGCCGATGGCATGAAGTCGCCGCCCGATGTCGAGCGCCTCAAACAGCTCGCGCAAGTGCACGATGCCGTGCGTGCGCCGATGATCCTCACCGTCAATCTCGCGCACAACGACGTGGAGCTGTGCAAATCATGGATCGCCCGCGTGCGCGAGCATTTGCCCGCCGAGGCCATCCGCGGCTTCGAACTCGGCAACGAACCCGATGGCTGGTTCGGCCGCCACAAGCCGAAGGACTACCAATGGGACACTTACTTCGATGAGTTCGCCGCGATGCGTGCGCAGCTCGTGCCCGCCATCGTGCCGAGCATCATCGGTCCGTCATGGGCGCACGGTTTGCCGCCGGACATCGCCGCCATGATGGTGAAACGCAATCCCGCCGCACTCACGATGCTCACCGGTCACGCGTATGCCTTTGCACCGAGCGTCGGCCGCGAGGTCTTCCGCCTGCTGCGACGCGAACCGATCAAGCAAACACTCGACTTTCTGAAGCCCGGCATCGACGCCGCGAAGCAAGCTGGCCTGCCGTTTCGTCTTGATGAAGCCGGCAGCGCCTGGGGCGGCGGCGCACGCGGCTTCAGCGACTCGTTTGCGTCCGCGCTGTGGATGCTGGATTTGAATTTCACCCTCGCGCAGGCCGGACTCGCTGGGATCAACTTCCACGGCGGTGGCAAAGGCCACTACTCTGCCATCCAGGACGACACCGATGACAAAAAGCCTGTGCCGACCTTCGTGCGAGCGATGCCGACCTACTATGCGCTGCTGGTGTTTCAGGAGATGATCGCGAATGATGCGCAGTTGCTTCCGGTCAAGATGGATGAGTCAAGCAACGTCAAGCTATGGGCTGTGCGCGATTCCAACGATCATGTTCGCGTGCTAGTGATCAACAAAGCGATGACGCCCGCTGATGTGACGCTCAATCTCGGCAAGCAAGGCCACGCCACGCTAAAGCGACTCGAAGCTCCCGCCATCACAGTCAGTGAAGGAGTGCACTGGGCCGGACAGTCCTTCGATGACACACCGGATGGCAAACCCGTGGGTGAGTTGACGATCGAGTCAACCGAAGTGCGCGATGGACACATCACCTTCCGCGCGGGAGCGACGAGCGCTGTTGTGATCGAATTGAAATAGACAACAGCGGCCCGGATCGTTCGTCGAAGGAATGAGATCACGAGCTTGCAACGTTGGTTTGTGCTGATGTCACGCCTTCTTGTTTTCAGCCTTGTTCTGTTGTCGGTCCCCGCTCTCGCTCAGAAGACGAAGCCAGGACCGCCCTACGTAGTCACCATTCAGACGCGGGACATGACGATCGAGTTCGGCGGCGATCGAGCGTGGACGCCGCAACGCATTTCCCATCAGAACGAGATCATCACCGAGCGCACCGGCTTCTACGGCACGGTGATGTCCGAGGAGGGAAAGAAATGGATCGGCACAGGCCACAACGAAGGCGGTATCGAGATCGTCGAGAAGGTCACGCTCACCGTCGATGGCAAGCCCGCTGATCTCGCTGACAAGGCGACCTACAAGTGCTCGCGTGCGGTGGTGGAGAAGCAGTCGATGCTTGGACCGATCAAGCTGGCGGCAACGTATGTTGTGACGGACGACGCCTTGCTGGAAAGGCATCGCTACGAGTTCACGACCGAGATCACCATCGGCACGCTCTACGCCTTCATGCATCCGTTTCTGCCGAGGACGACCGAGTGGATTGCTCAGATGCCAGACGGCAAGATGAAGGAGGGCAAGTTCGACAACCGTGGCGACTTCAAGCTGCGAGATGACCCGAAATGGACCGCCATCTTCGATCCGGCAGCGAAGCGAGCAACCCTCGTGTGGTATCCGCAGCCGCTCCAAGGCATGGGCATCAAGACCGGCTACTGGGACAAGACAGTTTATCACAAGCTCTACAACCAACTTTACTCGCACACGCCCGTGCCGAAGGGCACCAAGGTCGAAGCACAGGTCGTCGTGCGCAGTGTGAGTGCCGATGAGCCAACGTGGAAGGAAAAGGCAAAGGCGCTCGCGGAGGACACGTCCGCTTCGTTCGCGAAAGGCTTGCCTGGCTTTTGATCGCGGATTTCTAGTTCAAGAATCGAGCGCCACGCGCGTCTTCAAAGGTCCTAACTCGCCACGAATGAAACTGATCACGCTTCTCCTTTGCACTGTCGCCCTGCTAGCTCGCGCAGACGACAAGCCCAACATCCTCGTCATCCTCTGCGACGACCTGGGACGTGCTGACTACTCGGCCTACGGCACCAAAGACATTCGGACGCCGCACATCGACTCGCTCTTTGCGCAGGGCATGACGTTTCAGAACTTCCGCGCGAACTCCTGTGTGTGCTCGCCAACGCGTGCGGCGCTCTTGACCGGATGTCATCCCGATCGTGTCGGCGTGCCGGGCGTGATTCGTGAGGAGGAACCTGCGAACAACTGGGGTTACCTGTCCGCCTCGGCGACGCTGCTGCCGCAGGTGCTGAAGAAAGCCGGTTACCACAGCGGCATCGTCGGCAAGTGGCATCTCGGCATCCATTCGCCGAACACACCGACCGAGCGCGGCTTCGATCACTTCCACGGCTTCCTCGGCGACATGATGGACGACTACTGGACGCACCTGCGACACGGGCAGAATTTTATGCGCGAGGGCATGAAGGAGGTGAAGCCCGAAGGTCACGCGACGGATGTGTTTACGCAGTGGGCGTGCGACTACCTCACCGAACGCGCGGCAGCGAAGTCGCCCTTCTTCTTGTATCTTGCTTACAACGCTCCGCATGATCCCGTGCAGCCTCCACCTGCGTGGCTGGACAAGGTGAAAGCGCGTGAGCCTGCGATTGACGAGAAGCGTGCAAAGCTAGTCGCGCTCATCGAGCACCTCGACGATGGCATTGGCAAGGTGCTCGCACGTCTTGATGAACTGAAGCTCAGTGACAACACGCTCATCATCTTCACCAGCGACAACGGGGGTCTGCTCCCGAGCGGTGCCAACAACGGCCCCTGGCGCAGCGGCAAGACGCACATGTATGAAGGCGGCTTGCGAGTGCCGTGCGCAGCCCGTTGGCCAGCGAAGATCAAACCCGGCTCCAGCACCGAGCGACAGGCGATGAGCATGGACATCTTCGCCACCGCTTGCGAGGTCGCGGGCGAGCCTGTGCCCGGCAACATCGACGGCATCACCTTCCTGCCCACGCTGCTCGGCCAGTCGCAGCCCGGGCCTGCGCGCGACCACTACTTCATCCGTCGCGAAGGCGGACCGCAATATGGCGGCAAGACCATCGACGCGATCATTCATGGCGACTGGAAGCTGCTGCAAGACAGTCCCTTTGCCCCGCAGGAACTCTACAACCTCAAGGACGATCCGTATGAGACCACGGACCTCGCCGCCAAGAACAAGAAAGTCTTTCTCGAACTCAACGCCCTGCTGCGTCGGCAAGGTCAGCGTGGCGGCACCGTGGGCTGGCAAAAGCCCTGAACCGACCGCGAACAAGCGCTGCGCATCATTTTGATGTGCGAAATCCGGGGGCGACCGCGTTGTGAGCGCCCCCCATGTCCCCCAAAAACCTCCGCCCTCACAGTCTGATCAACGGAGTTCGGCTAGGCGTCCTCGTGATGCTCGTCGGCTTGGCCCACGCTGTGGAACAACGCGTTCCAGAGAACGACCCCGATCTGCCGCAGCCGTTCGCGTTCGATGCACAGGCCCTGAACAACCTTCGCACGCATTCCCCGTTCAATCGAGTGGTGAGCCTCGCGGACACCTACAAGCTCACCGGTGTCGCTTACGTCAATGGCAAACCGATGGCGACCTTCGTCAACAAGGACACCAAGCAACACTTCGTCGTCTCTGAGGAAACCAACTCCCTGGGCATGACACTGACGGAAGCACATTTATCTGACGACCCTGAGAAGACGGAGGTGCGCGTCATGATTGGTCCTGAGGAAGTGGTGATGCACTATAGTGAGGTGTCAGCGGCGCCCGAGAACTCAAGTAACGGAAGAATCAATTCGTCTTCGGGCAAGCAGCTCGGCGGCAGCAGCACGGCGCGATCACAAGCGGGCTCATCGGCGGGAATCGATACTGCGTCTCTTCTGGGCGATCAGGGTAAGGAGATGCTCAATGCGTTGTCGCCAGAGAACCGCGAAAAGCTCACGTCCATCATCACAGCCTCCGCCGCAAAGCACCCCGAGCGCACCCAGGAGCAACTCGCCTCCACCGCCCAAAAAATCTACGCCAAGATGAGATCCTCCGAGACCAAGGCTACGACCAAAGCACCCACCGGCGGCACTCCCAAGCCACCGAAGTCGGAGAAGCCGAAGAAGCGGTAAGCTGAGGCATCGCCACTCGCATGAAATGCTCAGTGATATCCGGGTAACTGAATGGCTCGGGCACCTATTCCTTGTCAGTCCATCAGGTGTCGCTACACGGTGGGACTCGCATCCCGATGTCCAACGGCTCCCTCCCACGCGAACAACTTGCGAAGCATCTCTCCGACCGTCTGGTCGTCTTGGAGCAGAAGCTCAAAGCACGCACGGGTGCGAGTCTCAATGATGGCAGCCATGTGATCGAAACGGTGCTGGGGCGTTTCTTCAATGCCTTGTTCGGCTGGAAGCTCACCAACCTCAACCCCTCGCACCCGAACGCCCCAGGCATTGATCTGCTGGATGAAGACAGGCGTCTAGGCATTCAGGTCACCAATAACAGCGATGGCGACAAGCATACCGACACTGCCCAGCGCGCCATCGATCATCATCTGAACCAGCGCTGCGATCGCATCATTCTCTTCTTCCTGCTCTCCACCGTGCCGACGGTGCCCAAGAAGTTCCAGCAGCCGCCACAAGGACCGATGATCGAGCCTTGGTGCATCCGCGATCTCCTGAAGCAAATGGTCGGCACGGAAGTCAGCGTGGCGCAGCTTCTGGCGGCAAAGGCGGTGCTGGATGAAGAAGCTCCTGATGATGCTCGTCCATCCGGACTCCACCAACTCCCTCCCGACCCACGTCTCCATGGCTTCGTCGGTCGTGGGGACGATCTGGATAAGATGCTCACGCAAGCCTCATTGGCGGTCACCGCGATCACCGGGTTAAAGGGAATGGGTGGCATTGGGAAGACCGCGTTGTCAGTCGTGCTCGGGCATGAACTCGCGCCGCGATTCCCGGACGGACAGCTCTTCATCGAGTGCCGGGGCACCTCACCGACTCCACCGACGGCGCAGGAGTTGTTGATCCGCATCATTGATCTTCTAAAGCCCGGCAGCGCGCGCGAGTTGCCTGATGATCTCGCGGCGCTGGGCGCTGCGTATCGCGATCTGCTGCATGGGCGGCGCATTCTGCTGGTGTTGGACAATGCTTCCGGCACGGAGCAGGTGAAGCCGCTGCTGCCGCCGTCGGGTTGCGGATTGATTGTTAGTTCGCGACATCCGCTGGTCTTGGGCAGTGCGGGGCTCGTGCACATTGTAGGGAAGCTGAAGGAAGCCGAAGCCATCGCACTGCTACGTGAGTTTCATGAGGGCTTGCTCGATGCAGACGCAAAGGAACTCGCACGGCTGTGCGCGGGACTGCCGCTGGCATTGAAGCTCGCGGGCAGTCATCTTCAGTTGGATGGACCAGAGCCGGATGTGGCCGGTTACATCGAGCGTTTGCAGCAGAGTCGCATCGGCGCACTCGATCCCGAGGCGGCGGATGCAGGCGAGGTGACCATCAGTGAGACCCTGCGCCTCAGCGAGGCCATGCTGAAGCCGGAGGAACGCGATGCGTGGCGTGCGCTCGGAGTCTTCACACACTGCTTTGAGGAAGGAGCAGCGGCTGCGGTCATGAGGGCTTTCGAGTTGGCAGCGAAAAGCCCTGCGGTGGGCGAGCCGACAGGAGCGCGGACACTCTTGTCCGCAACGAGCGTCTCCTCCCCCAGCCAAGCCGATGACTCTCGCGAGGACGAAGTCAGGGGCCGTTCGATGGCGGACAAGAGTGTCCGCGCTCCTTTAGACGCCGCTGCGCTCCTCTCCCTCTTCGTCCGCCGCAGCCTGCTCGAGCGGCTTCCCGGCGGACGCTACGAGATGCACGACCTCGCCGCCGAGTATGCCCGTGAACGATTGGGCGAGGAAACTTGCACCGCCCTGCGGCTGGCTCATGCGCGGCATTACCAAAGTATCGCCCAAAAAGCCGACGCTCTTTATTTGGCGGGCGATTCAGATGTGTCGCGACGCTTTCCTGATTATGAAACGTATCGGCGACGCACATTCAGAACAGGTTCGCGCAAAGCTGGCCGAGTGGGATGTGGAGTGACGAGTGTGTCGTTGTGAATGCTTTTGGCTGTCGTCCGGCGCTCCCTTTCTAATTCCGTCCATCCTTGCCCACAATCGCCATCTCTCCGCCAAATTGATCGGATAACGAACGATCACACGCGGCTTCCAGCGCCTTGAGCGTCGTTTTCGGTGCTCGAAGCGTCGGCTATCCGACTTTTTGGGCCGAGATCGGAGCTTTGAGGGGCGGATTACCGACTTTTTGGGCCGAGATCGGAGCTTTGAGGGGCGGATTACCGACTTTCTGCTCCGTGGTCGGAGCTTGGAGGAGGGTGTATCAGACTTTTAGCTCCGAGATCGGGGCTCGGAGCATCGGCGAGGCTGCTCGAAGGATCGAATCTCCGCCTTTCTGCTCCGAGAATGGGCTTGCAGCAGCGGGCGCTGGCGATCTAGGCTAGGGGTATGACGCCTGACGCTGCTCCCGCTCCGGTCTCCGACTTGACGCCTCCGGTGGAGGCTCCGCCTGCTGCGCCGGTAACCGCGCCGCCAACGGTGCAGAGCACGGGTGGGCCGGGCATCGATCCGGCGGCGGCGTTCGCGGCGCTGGGGAATCCTTTGCGCTGGGCGATCTATCAGATGCTGGCCAGGGGCGAGGCACTGACGGCGAGTCAGGCGGCAGGACGGCTGAAACGGGACTTCGACGGGGTGAGCAAGCACCTGCGGGTGATGCGGTCGGCTGGGGTGGTGACCTCGCGGCGCAGCGAGGAGGACGGGCGGCTGGAGCTGTATTACATCCCGACGACGCTGCGGCGGGCCGATGGTGTGGTGGACCTGGGCTTCTGTGCGATCCGGGTGCCGGGGGCGGTGTGAGGTTGGCTGGAATACGCGAGGAGGCCGGTGCGTTGGATGTCGCGCGCATGATCTATCGACTTCTCTCCCTGCTCATCCTCGCCTCGGCGGCTTCGGTTTTCGCTCATGGACCAGGCAAGACGAGTGACTTCGAAGGCAAACGCGTGCTCTTCATTGGCATCGACGGCTGTCGGGCAGATGCGGTGAGCGAGGCAATGGAGCGCGGGCTGGCACCGCAACTGAAGGCTCTGGTGGAGAGCGAGGGCGGGCTTTTCACGCGGACGTGCTATGCGGGTGGTGAACTCAATTCGCCGACGCATCAACCGACGGTGAGCGGGCCGGGGTGGAGCAGCTTGCTCACGGGCGTGTGGGTGGACCGGCATCGGGTGAAGGACAATCGTTTCCTGGGTTCGCGGTTTCAGACCTACTCGCACTTCATGCGTCGCATCAAGGAGGAGAAGCCGAGTGCGTGGTGCGCCTCATTCGCGGATTGGCCTCCAATTCATGAAAACATCGCAGATGGTTCGCGAGTGCAGGGCGCGGAGTTTCTCGATGTGAAGTTCACCGCGCGACCGGATGCCTCGCGCCACTTCATCGACAATCCCGAGAAGGACATCGAGGTGCGCGATGAAGCACTGAAGACACTGCGCACGCAAAACCCGGATGCGATGTTTGTGTATTTCGGTTCGGTCGATGAGTTCGGGCACGGGGCAATTGACGAGCGTGCGAGCTTCACGCCGGAGAATGCCTTGTATTTGAATGCGATCAGCCATGTGGACTCGCACATCGGCGAGCTGCTGCGGGCGATGCAGACGCGGCCGCAGTTCGCTGACGAGGACTGGCTGGTGCTCGTGTGCACGGATCACGGAGGACGCGGCAACAGTCACGGCGGTGACAGCGATTCTGAGCGGAAGATTTGGCTAGCAGCTCATGGCCGACATCTGAATAAAGCAGACCTCACGACCAAGCCAGTGCCACAGACCGCTCTCGTGCCGATGATGTATGAGCATCTTGGGATCGTGGCGAAGCCGGAATGGAATCCCACTCCTGCGCCTGAGTCCCCTGCCCCAACGCCGACGACGGAGGCACCGAAGAAGTAAATCATGGGTTCTGCGTTTGAGATTACTGGCAGGAGAATGAAGGCAGAAGAATGGGGTGTTGTGCTGCCTTTATGCTTCTGCTCATGAGCCACCCACTTCATTATGAACACTTATCTCTTTGCGCTACTGGCGCTTGTCTCGTCCGTCGCGGCTGAAATCGCGTCGCCTTACTACTCGGTGACTTATGAGGCATCGCAGAAGCCGAACGAACTGGCGATGGGCGTAACTTACACACTGTGGGTGCCGCCCGGTGCGAAGACACTGCGCGGGGTGATCGTGCATCAGCATGGCTGCGGCATCTCCTCAGCCAAGACAGGACTCACAGCGGCCTACGATCTGCACTGGCAGGCGCTGGCGAAGAAGTGGGACTGCGCCTTGCTGGGGCCGTCGTATCACCTTCCTAACGACAAAGAGTGTCGCAACTGGTGCGATCCGCGCCGTGGATCGGATGCCGCGTTTCAGCGGGCACTCGGCGACTTCGCGAAGCAATCGCAGCATCCCGAGCTGACGACGGTGCCGTGGTGCTTGTGGGGGCACTCGGGTGGTGGGTTTTGGTCGAGCCTGATGCTGACGCTGCACCCCGAACGCATCGCGGCGATCTTTTTCCGCTCGGGCTCAGCGTATGGAGCGTGGACGAAGGGCGAGATTCCCGAGCCGACATTAACGCCTGCAGTTTACACAGTGCCTTTCCTGTTCATCGGCGGGGTAAAGGAGGCACAAGACAAGGCGCATGGTCCACCACGCATTCTGGACAAGGCAATGTGGAGCCTGTGGCGCTCGCATGGGGCTCCGGGTGGGATGTCGTCCGATCCACTGAGCGGTCACGAGTGCGGCGACTCGCGCTACCTTGCCATCGCGTTCTTCGATGCGTGTCTGAAGCAACGCCTTGGTGATGGAGCGCTCAAGCCTGCGGGCAAAGGGGTGGTCATCGACGACTCGTGGCTGCCAGATGCGGAGTTCGCCAAGGTGTGGGATCGCTACAACAAAAACGGCAAGCCCGAGGACACGACGCCTCCGCCTGCGCCGACGAACGTGGTCTTGAAGAACGGCACGCTAACGTGGAATGCAGAGGCTGATCTCGAGAGCGGACTCGCTGGCTTCGTCATCGAACGCGATGGCAAAGAGATCGCACGTCTTCCGGAGAAGCCTGTGGGCAAGAAGATGGGCACGCCTTTGTTCCAAGGTCTCAGCGGTGGTGACACGCCCGTCGTTGCGGAGCCGGAGATGAAGTATATCGACAGCACAGCGAAGGCTGGCGAGAAGCACGCGTATCGTGTCATCACCGTGAACGCGGCGGGGCTGCGATCCGTTCCAGCATCATCATCCGTGAACAACTAAAGCCATGATCCGAGCCCTCTTCCTGCTTTCTCTCATCGCCCTGCATCTCCAAGCTGCCGAGTCCAAGACGATCCGTCTGCTCACCGTGGGCAATAGCTTCTCCCACAATACGACGCACTACCTCGGCGACATCGCCAAAGCAGCAGGAGACACGCTCATTCTTCGCGAGGACAACATCGGCGGCTCCAGCTTTGACGTTCACCTCAAGAAGTTCGCCGTCGCGGAGAAGGACCCGAAGAGCAAACTCGGCACCTATACCGAGGGACGCAGCCTGAAGGATGATCTCACGGAGAAGCAGTGGGACTTCATCACCATCCAGCAGGCGAGCATCAAGAGCCACGATGTGAACACGTATCGACCTCACGCGCAGTTGCTCGCGGACTTCATCCGCAAGCACGCGCCAAGTGCGACGCTGATCATGCATCAGACCTGGGAGTATCGCGTGGACGATCCGCGCTTCTCAGTGAAGGAGCCAAAACCCGGCGAGCCGAAGACACAGGACGCGATGTATGGGGGATTGAAGAGCGCGTATGACACCATCGCAAAGGAACTGAATATGAAACTCATCCCTGTGGGCGATGCGTTTCATCTCGCGAACCGTGATCCAGAGTGGGGCTACAAAGTGCCTGCGGTGAAATTTGATTCGAAGAACGCGAAGCCCGGCGAGCTGCCGGATCAGACGCACTCACTCAACGTGGGCTGGAACTGGAAGAAGCAGCCCGATGGCAAGCTCAAGCTCGCCATGGACGGCCACCATGCCAACATGGCGGGTGAGTATCTCGGTGCCTGCGTGTGGTATGAGGCGTTGTTCGGCAAGAATGTGTTAGGCAACAGCTTCCTGCCGAAGGGGCTGGATGTGGCGTATGCGAAGTTCCTCCAGAATGTGGCGCATCAGGTGGTGACTGGCCACTGATCACCGCAGCAGGCTCACCTTCCCGCCCTGACCTGTGTAGGTCTTCACAGCTGGCGAGGTGGTGAGGAAGAAGCCGATACAAGGATTCAACGGATTCTTGTTCACGATCACGCCTCGGTATGAAACCTTCGTGCCATCGCTGTGGGTGAAGGTGCCGCTGTAGAGGCCGGTCTTGCGGTCGATCTTCATCGTAAAGCCGGTGTCGATGGGTGCCGTATGGGTAACGAGATCGGCAGCGCTGATGGTCAGGTTGCGGGTGATCGGTGATGTCGCTAGCAGACCAGCGGAGATGGAAAGAGTCGCTGCACCGCCGACGGGCAGACCGGGAACAATGCTGGCGCTGAGCGGCACATTGAGCTTGGCCCCCACGGTGTCCACGATGATGCCGAGAGGCCAGCCTGCCGGGTAGTGCTGCCGGTCGAGCACGGGACAGATCCACACGGAATTGTAGCCCTGGATGTCGGTGAAGGCATCGCCCGTGACGATGGCGACATTGCCTGCGAGCAGTCCTTTGTTGCCGTATAGAGGGACGAACAAACGCCACGTATTTGCTCCAGACAGCGTGCTCGTGTTCGTCACGGTGGTGCCATCGGGGAGCGTTCCCACCAGGGTGAGCGCTCCTGTTTTGGTGAGCTTGTAGTAGCCTACGCCATCGCCCTGCGGGTATTGATCGGCCGTATAGCCCGCATTGGTTCCCTTCGAGAAGGCAATGCTGTAAACGGCGTCCGCATTGTTCGCCCCGAGGAAGCCGGAGGGCACCAAATTCGTCGGACTGTAAACCGCACGGTCGGCGACGATGTCGCACTTGCGATTCGAGCCATCAAGGATGCTCAGCGTGCCGGTGATCTGGCCGTCGAGCGGTGGTATGATGTCGATCTGCAGGGTCACGGTGAGCGCGGGTTTGTTCGTCCGGGTGATCACGAATGTCTGGCTTCGGGTGGGACCAAAACGGGCGATGCCTGCGGTATCGAAGATGCCATTCACCGGCGGCAGCGAGCCACCATCGAGCTTGAAATTGCCCGTGAAGCTGCCGTTGCTTTGCAACGTGAAGGTGGCGAAGCCCTCAGTGTCCAGGGCGGAGAGCGTGGGCAGCGTGGCATTGGGTGTGATCGCACCATTGTAGATGCCGGTGAGTTGAGAGTTGTAAGGGCTGGCGGCAAAGACGGCGCGCAGGGCAAGGCCTTCGCGGTGGATGAAGGTGATCACGGGCAATTGCAAATCCGTCGCGTTCACTCCGATCTGAGCTGGTGTGTGGGAGCTGAGAATGCTCCAGCCGACAAACATGGAACCCGCCCCCGACACGGCGGTGAGAGAGTAGGGCTTGCCCACTTCGCGATACGACTTCGGAGTGAATCCAGCGGGTGTGACGGAGCCTGTGCCACTCACATTGACGAGCAAGGGACGCAATACCTTGAAGAACCGCGGAGCAGTGGTTGGCGACGTATGGGAAGCACCGTCGGTGCATGACACCACGAACGAGTTCAACCCGGTCACCGGAGTGAAGGTGGCTTTCCAGACGGTGGTCGGTGCCTTCGGTGTGACACGATCCGCGAGAACAGCAGGCCCGGAGGCTGGCGTCACTAAGACTGCGCCGATGGCTTTGTCATCACTGGCCGATCCCGAGACTTCAATCGTGCCGCCCACGTCCACACCAATCTCGGCATTCGCTGTTGGGTAGGTGATCACAGGCAAGGCTGGATTCTTGGTGTCACCGGAGATGCTGGAGGCATCGACGATCACCACGGTAGCAGTGGTGATCGCGCCGAGGGTGCAGCCGGGAGAAGGCAGACTGAGCTTCACGCTGAAAAGTTCATTCGCCTCCAGCAGGCTGTCTGATGTCGTGGCAATGGAGATGGTGGCCGTGTCCTGGCCCTCCCAGAAGAGCACATTCGATGTCGCCGCGTCGGTGCGGGCAGTGAAGTCTGCAGCGCTGGCCGTGCCGGTCTGGGTGAAAACACGGACGCTGGCAGTCCCCTCGCTGCCGCCCAGACGTTTGATGGTCACCGTAGCCGTGCTCCCTTCATTGGTGGAGAAACCTGTGCTCGAGAAAGTAAAGCTCCCGCCAAGCTGCGTCTCGAACGCCCCAAGATCCGGTGCACTCACGATGCGGAAGCCTCGTTGGTCACTCTTGATCGCTGAGCCTCCGCCCGCGTTCATGGCCGGGCTGCCTGCTGAGAGGGCGCAGGTCTTCGTGGGGCCACCGTTGCTGGCGAGCGGCAGGAGCAGTGGGTCCGCCATGAGAATCGAACCCGTGCCGGTGAAGGTGATGCCGGTGATCGGGGTTGAAAAGATGCTCGTGCCAACCAGTTCGATGGAATCCTCGCGAGTATCGATGTCCTGACCGGCTGCGCCGAAATTGCCTGCCGAAACACAACGATCAAGAGTCATTCTATTGTTGTAGTCAAAGATGGCCCGTCCGTCAGAACTGGCTGAGTTTGCGGAGAATGTGCAATGGCGCAGCGTCATGAGCCCAGTCGGTCCATTGCGCACCGCGCCTCCCTGACGGTCAGCGCTGTTGCCCCAGAAGGTGCAGTGGGAAATGGTCACCTTGGCAGAATCATTGAAAATGCCGCCGCCCCGGAGATCCGCCGAGTTTTCGGTGAACGTGCAGTAGCTCACCGACACGACACCATCATGCAGGTAGAATGCCCCGCCATCCAGTTCCGAACGTCCCCGTGCAAAAGTCATGTGGCGAAGATCAATGATGGTCACGCCAACCGTGCGGAGGATTCGCGTGTAGCCCGCACCATCGAGAATCAGGCCTTTCGGAAGCGAAGACGCATCCACGGTGACGCCGACGAAATCGTCAATCACCAGCTCGCTGCCCAGCGTGATCGTCTGTCCGCTCAGGCCGGGAGCAAAGGTGATGCGATCCGCCCAGCTATTCGCAGCTGCCGTTCGAAATGCCTGCCGTAGCGAGCCGGGGCCGTCGTCATTCGTCGTGGTGACCACGATGGGATCGATGATGGTCACGGCTCCCATATTGCCCGGCGGCACGGAAGCTCGCGATGCCGGCGAAGGTGACGTCAGCGAGATCGTGAAGAGCTGCGCGGCCTCCACCAAGGGATCCGCCGTGGTGTAAAGCGTGACAGTCTTCGAGACCTCACCATCAGCAAAGATCACATCCGAGGCAGAGGTATTCGGGCGCAGGGTGAAATCAGCCGCTGTCGCCGTGCCCGGCGTGGTGACCAGACGCACAGAGGCGGCGCCGCGGATGTCGCCCTCACGCACGATGATGATGTCACGTGAACTTCCCTCTGGCACATTCGGATCGTAGTCCGGGAAGCGGAAACGCCCGCCCGCTCCCGACTCAAACGCTCCACTGTCCGCCACCCCATAGATCGCACTCCCTCGCTGATCTGCCGTGCTGATGGACCCTGACGCTCGATCCAGCGCCGGACTGCCTGAGAGCAGCGCGTGGGTTTGGGTGGGGCCACCGTTGTCGGCGAGAGCAGCGAGCAGAGGTGTGCTGCTGGTCACGTCACGGCTTTGAATGAAGTCGCCCGTGGCATTGCCAGTGCCGATGACGTTGCTGCCCGCGCTGGTGAAGCTGTTGTTGGAAGGCGCGACCACGAAGTCCAAATCACTGTTCGTGTTCCCGGCAACGATGCTTTTCTCCACGATGGTCTCCGTGGAGTTGTCGCCATACGAAGCGATGCCGCTGCCTTTTCCACCAGGCGCGGTATTGCTCGTCACGGTGCAATGAATGAGGGTGGTGAGGCCATTGAAGTTCAAGAGACCGCCCCCATGGTCCGCTGTCGCCGTGTTTCCTGACAAGGTGCAGTGATCGAGGTGCGTGCGGATGGCGCCGCCATTCGTCGGAGTATAGGAATAGACAGCACCACCTCGCTGCGAGGCCGTGTTGCCGAAAAACGTGCATCGTCTGAGCGTTAGAGTCCCCCCCGTAGCGACTAACGTGTCGTAGTTCATGATGGCCCCGCCAAAGGTGGCCGCATTGGCGGTGAATACACAATCGGTCGCGGTGACGACCGTTCCTGAATTCATGAGCATCGCGCCCCCATAGCCGTCAGCCGCAGTTCCATTGCCATTCGCCTCCGTCAGCACGAGCCTCTGGAGATTCAGAACGCCCCCAGAGGAGACGCGGAAAAGCCGGGTGGTATTGTTACCGCTGAGGGTCATGCTTCCGACGGAGGTGGCATCGACAGTGACTCCCCCCGTGTCGGTAACGATGATCTCACTGCCGAAGGTGATCGTTTGCCCGCTGAGGCTGGAAGCAAAAGCCACCGCGTCCGCTCCGGCATGATTCGCGGCATCCGTGAGCGCCTGGCGCAGACTGCCTGGTCCGAGGTCATTCGTGTTCGTCACCACGAAGGCATCCTTGATCGTCACCGATCCCGTGATCATGGTCGGAGCGGCCAGCGTCGCACCTGAGGAGGGATTGCTCAGCTTGATGGTGAAGGTTTCATCTCCCTCGGTCGCGCTATCGGCCAGGAGATTGATCCGCACCATCTTGGCAGTCTCGCCATCGAGGAAGGTCACATCCGATGCGCTCGTGTCAGGCCGTCCCGTGAAATCCGCCGCCCCAGCGGTCCCCAGCGTGGTAACGAGCCGCACGGTGCAGGTGCCCGTGGCATTGCCCGAGCGCTGAATCGTGATCTCGGCGGCACCGCCTTCATAGGCCGTGTAAATATCGTCATCCAGCGAGAAGGTCCCTCCCGTCTGCACCTCAAACGCTCCGATGTCCGGCGTGCCCACGACGGGGAAGCCGCGCTGGTCGCTCGTGATCGGGGAGCCGACCGCTGCATTGCGAGCCGGGCTGGTGCTGGCGATCGCCATGGTCGGCGTCGGGCCGCCGTTGCTTGCCAGCGCCGAGAGCTGCGGAGCTGCCGTGATGGCCGCAGGGCCGGAGTCCGTGCCTCCATTACCGTTCTCGAGGGCTTCAATCAGGTTGGCACCCACGCGGGTGACAGTGCCACCGTAGTTATCAACATCACGCCCAGCGGCCGAAGTTGTCGCGGTGTTCCCAGCGACGATGCAGTTGGCCAGAGAGCAATGGCCGCCAATGTCACTCGAGATACCTCCGCCGTAGGCGGATGCCGTGTTTCCCGAGACCGTGCAATGCTCCAGCGATAGCACCCCGGCGTTGTTGTTGAAAATAGCACCTCCCAGTGCGGACGACAGAGGTGTCGCCGAATTGTTGGTCAGCGTGCACTGGGTCAGATGCGCACGGCCACCGATGTTTTCAATCGCTCCGCCGCCTTCACCCGCAGAGTTGTTAGTGAGCAGGCAGCGGTAGAGATAGAGACCACCTGTGTTGGCAATGGCACCGCCCCCCGCTGCGTTGTGCGGTGCCGTGTTCCCGGTGAAAACGCATTCGAAGACAGACAACGTGCCTGCATTCATGATGGCCCCACCTCCGCTGCCTGCGCTGGTGTCTCCGCTCGTGAAGGTGAGGCGGCGCAGGCTCAGAGTGGACCCGGCCAACTGGTTCATGATGCGATTGTCACCGCTGCCACCGCTGATGGTGAGTCCGCCACTGAGCGAGGACGCATCGAGCGCCACACCGCCCGCATCACTCAACTGGATCTCACCCGATGTCAGCATGATCGTGCCAGCATTGAGCGCCGGGGCAAAGGTAATCAGATTGAACGCCGGTGTGCCCGCTGCCGTGGCTAGCGCCGCACGCAACGAACCAGCGCCAGAGTCGGCATTGCTCGTGACCACGATGGGCGTGGCTGCGCTGATCGTGAAGTCATCGACAAGCAAGGTGGAGTCCGCAGCGGTGTTGTTGGTGATCTCCAGAGCCGCCGTGGTGGATGTGGCCTGGAAGTTCGTGCTGATGGTCGAGTAAGAACCAGCCGGCGCGGTAAAGGGCAGCGCCGCGCCGCCATTCACCTTGCACAAAGCACCGACTGGCGAGGTAGCCTGACGGCTGTTCGCACGGAACTGCACCCGATACCAAGTGCCCGCCGTGAGCCCGGTGATCGTGGTGCTCAGCGTCGTCGTGAAACCTGTGCTCTGAATGAACGCAGCGCGCGCACCATTCGGAATCGTGCCATTGTCGCCGAAGGGCGTGAAGTTCGTGCCCGGATTCAGCCCCACGCGAGAAGGGTCGTTCGTCGTCCAGCCAATGATCGGCGAGTTGCCGTTCATGTAGCCCGGGACGTTGGTGGGCGTCGCGTTGAGTTCGAAGCTCGGATTCGGGATCGTCGGGGCAGCGGAGAGCGTGAACTGAATCCCCAAGGCCAGGACGGCCAGCAGGAGTGTTGAAAAATGGTGCGACTTCATAAGCTTGACAGGCTAACGGTTAACAAGAGGCAACCAAGCGGCAGCGAGTCGCAGCATTCTGCGAGCCAGTGAGAGCCGAGTTTCGTCACGAGGGTATCAGATCGTCCAGCGCTGACAATCGAGGATTGCTAGGACGCGACACCGACGTTCATGTGCCACGCCTTCCCTTCGTTTCCCCTTTTTCGCATGAGTCCCCTCACCCGACGCGCCTTCCTGCACCGCGGCAGCCTTTGCCTCGCCAGCAGCGGTGCAGCCCACCTACTTGCCGCCGAATCAACGGCACGGCCGCTGTTCCGCGTCGGCCTCATGACCGATCTCCACTACGCAGACAAAGAACCCACGAAGACGCGCTTTTATCGAGAAGCTCTGGGCAAGCTCGATGAAGCCGTGGACTTCTTTAACAAGGAGCGGCCAGCCTTGGTGATCGAACTCGGCGACCTCATCGACAAGGCGACGACGGTGGAGCAGGAGATCGAATGGCTGGGCACCATCGAGAAACACTACGCTCGTCTTTCGATGCCGAGGCATTACGTGCTGGGCAATCACTGCGTCACGACGCTGACCAAGGAGGAGTTTGCCACGCACACCGGCATGTCGAAGACACCGCACTATGCCTTCGATGAAGATGGCGTCACCTTCATCGTCCTGGATGCGTGTTATCGCGCGGATGGCGTGGCGTATGGGCGGGAGAACTTCGACTGGAAGGACACCTTCATTCCGCAGGTGGAACTCGACTGGCTGCAAGCGCAGCTCTCGGCGGCGAAGGGGCCGGTGGTGATCTTTGCCCACCAGCGCCTGGATGACAGCGCGCCTCACAATGTGAAGAACGCGAACGCGGTGCGAGCCGTGCTGGAGAAGTCCGGCAAAGTGCTCGCCGTCTTCCAAGGGCACTCGCACAAGAACGACTACCAGCAGATCGCGGGCATCCACTACTGCACGCTCGTCGCGATGGTGGAAGGCAGCGGGATCGAGAACAGCGGCTATACCTTGCTCGATGTGATGCCGGATCACTCGCTGCGGCTGCATGGCTTTCGTCGCCAAACGAATCGTGAACTTCCTCACCCATCCTAACTCATGCGCACTCTTGCTTTCCTTCTGATTTGTCAACTCGCTTCGGCGGTGGAGTTGCAACACACCGAACTGCGTCGCTTCAAAGCCGCTGAAGCCAATCAAGGTGTCGCGGTCGATGCGCAGCACTTCTATGCGATCACCAACCACGCGATCGGCAAGTATCGCAAAGACAACGGTGAGCGCGTCGCAGGCTGGGAAGGCGCGAAGGACGGCCGCATCAAGCATCTCAACGCAGGCCTCGTGCTCGACGGCAAACTCTACTGCGCGCACTCGAACTTCCCCGCGCTGCCAGAAGAAAGCTCGGTGGAGATTTGGGACACAACAACCATGCAGCCAGTGGACAAGCACGCCTTCGAGCAACCACCAGGCTCTCTGACCTGGGTAGATCGAAAAGACGGCGCGTGGTTTGCTTGCTTCGCGCACTACAAGCAGACGAGCGATCCCGCAAAGAGCTGCGTGGTGAAGTTCAATCATCAATGGCAGGAGCAAGCTCGCTGGTCGTTTCCCACGAAACTGATCGAGCGCTTCGCAGGCATGAGCAGCTCCGGTGGATCGTTCGGGCCGGGTGGTCACCTCTTTGTCACCGGGCATGACGCGAAGGAGTTGTATGTGATCGACGTGCCAACGAGCCGCGGAGAGCTAAAGTGGATCAGCACGATCCCGATCAGCGCCGCCGGGCAGGCCTTTGCCTGGGATCGCGGTGAAGATGGCGTGCTGTATTCGATTCAGCGGAAGACGAAGGAAGTCATCGTGTCGCGAATCAGCGCGGGGCCGGTGTTCGAGAGCTTGTTCGATGGCAAAACCTTCACCGGCTGGGAACAGAGCGGCAACTGGGTGATCGAGGACGGCGCGTTCTATCGCAAGGCGAAGGGCGGCTCATTAACCTATACAGTGAAGCCGGTGCCGGATGACTTCGAACTGCGCTTCGAATGGAAGGTGAGCAAGGGCTGCAACAGCGGCGTGTATTACCGTCCGTCGCAATACGAGTATCAGGTGCTCGACAATGTGAACAGCCCGTATGGTGAGAACCCACGACAGGCCGCTGCATCGCTCTTCTTCTGCATGGCCCCATCAAAGGATGCGACCAAGTCCTTGGGCGAATGGAACGAAGGCCGCGTGATGTGCAAAGGCACCGTTATTCAGCACTGGCTCAATGGCGAGAAGGTGATCGACTTCGACTACACCGATCCGAAGTGGACAAAGGAAGTCGAGCTGCTGCGCATTCGTGGTGCGGATCTGAATGCACGCGGTGGCAAGCTTTGGCTTCAAGACCACGGGCAAGACGTGTGGTTCCGCAACATCCAGCTACGCACGATTCCGGAGGACGAGCTACTCGCACGCTCGGACTTCACTCCCATGCCGATCCCGCCCGCCGCGCTGGCCAAGGAGAACGAGCGTGTGAAGAAGATGCTGGAGGCGAAGAAGAAGTGACTTGGCGAAAGCCCGGACGCTGCAACTCGTTCTCCCCTCGCATGATTCGCCTCTTCGCCAGCCTCCTCGCCCTCACATGGATCTCATCGTCCACCGCCGCCGACCGGCCGAACATTCTCTTCGCCATCGCCGATGATTGGGGACCTCACGCGGGCGCTTATGCCACGCCCTGGGTGAAGACGCCGCACTTTGATCGCGTAGCCAAGGATGGACTGCTGTTCACCAATGCCTACACGCCAAACGCGAAGTGCGCTCCCTCGCGTGCCTGCATCCTCACCGGCCGCAACTCCTGGCAGCTCAAGGAAGCAGCGAATCACATCTGCTACTTCCCGCCCGAGTTCAAAGGCTGGGGCGAAGCGCTCGCGGAGAAAGGCTGGAATGTGGGCCACACGACCAAGGGCTGGGGACCTGGCGTCGCAAAAGACGCGAACGGCAAACCCCGCGAAATGACCGGCAAGGCCTGGAACAAACGCAAGGCAAAGCCCCCCACGAGCGAAATTGGAAACAGCGACTACGCAGCCAACTTCACCGACTTCCTCGATGCAGCTCCCGCTGACAAGCCCTGGGCCTTCTGGTGCGGCGCGATCGAACCACATCGCGGTTATGAGTTCGGCAGCGGCGTAAACAAGGGCGGCAAGAAGCTCTCCGACATCGACCACGTGCCTGCCTATTGGCCAGACAATGATGTGATTCGCAATGACCTGCTCGACTACGCCTTCGAGATCGAATACTGGGATTCGCACGTGGGCCGCATGCTAGCGGAACTCGAGAAGCGTGGACTGCTCGACAACACCCTGGTAGTCGTCACCTCGGATCACGGCATGCCTTTCCCACGGAGCAAGGGCAACTCCAATGCCATGGCCAATCATGTGCCTCTGGCGGTGATGTGGAAGAAAGGCATCACTGCCGCAGGCCGTGTGATCACGGACTTCATCAGTTTCGTGGATCTGGCCCCCACCTTTATGGACGTAGCCCAAATTCCATGGAAGGAGACCGGCATGGCCGAATCGCCAGGCCGCAGCCTAACAGATTTGTTTGCCAACAAACCCGTCCACACACGTGATCATGTGCTTATCGGACGCGAGCGCACCGACGTAGGCAGGCCCAATGACTGGGGCTATCCCATTCGCGGAATCATCAAGCACGACAGCATCTTCATCGAGAACTTCGAACCCTCGCGCTGGCCCGGCGGCAATCCCGAAACCGGCTACATGGACTGCGACGCGGGTGCGACCAAAACCTTCATCCTCGACGCCCATCGCAAAAACCCTGTGGATCCTTTTTGGCAACTGTGCTTCGGCAAACGGCCCGCGCTGGAATTCTACGATCTGAAAAAGGACCCCGACTTCGTGCAGAACCTCGCCTCCGATCCGCGCGCTCCAACTCTGCGTGACCAGCTTCACGCTGAACTCAAGGCCCAGGGCGATCCCCGCATGGACGGCCAGGGCGACATCTTCGACAAGTATGAGCACGCCGCCAAACCGAACGTTGGCTTCTACGAGAAGTTCATGCGCGGCGAACCCATGAAAGCCAACTGGATCGACAAGACCGACATCGAGCCCAAGGTGCTGCCGTAGCTGCACTACGAGAGCATTTTCGAAGGCGTGCGAGCCATCTCACTTCGATGCCTGTGAGGTCGATGAGGGATTGAGCAGTGGTGGGCCTTCGACGCGCTTGCTCATCACGTAGGCGATGATCTGCCAGCGTTGCTGCTCGGTCAGCACTTGGCCATAGCTGATCATCGGCGTGCCGTTGAGCCCGGTAGTCAGCACGCGAAAGATGTCGCCCGGACCATCGCCACAACGCAGATGCATCTGACGGAGATCAGAGGGAACGGGAGTCATGCCCCAGATGTCCTTGAGCGAGGGAGCCGTGGGGCCTTTGCCATCGAGATTCGGCCCATGGCAGGTGGCGCAGATGTTGTCGAACAAGACTTTCCCAGGGGCCACGTGCGGGGCGCGCGTCTCGGCCTTGGAGATCCAGTCGGGCGCTGCCGGGAATGTCAGCGGCTCGGCGTAGTTCTCTTCTTTGCGCCAGCGGCGGGAGAAGGATTTCACATAGGCGATGACGGCATCCACTTCGTGGTCGTTGAGCGTGGTGAACATGCCCATCGCAGTGCCAGTGAGCCCGCCTTTGATCGTGCGGCGGAGGTCGTCATCCGTGGGAAGCTTCTCCCAGGGCGTGGTTCGAAACTTGAACATGCCCTCGCGGAACGAGCGCGGCATCGGTGTGAGGCCCTTGCTCATCTCGCCTTTGCCATCGCCGCGCGGACCGTGGCAGATGATGCAGTTGCGCTCGAAGACATATTTCCCTTCGGCATACAAAGAGAAGTCGAAGGACAGGCGAGGCGAGTCCTCCGCGTGCAGGGCGGAGACGGCGAGGGTCGCCAGCGCGAGTGAGAGACGGAGCAAGGTCATGCGAGCAAACAGGACGCCACCAATAGCCCGAAAGCTCTGTCGTTTCCTGCCAAGTAATGTGCGATCACTGTCATTGAGTGAAAACAATCCCGGGTTGGCGTGGTTCACAGGCTCGTGCTACGGATGCCGCCCCCGAACCCCTGCCCATGAAGAGACTGCTCGCCCTCGCCCTCAGTTTTGTGCTTTCCGCGCACGCCGAGAAGTTGACGCTCGATCAGGCCCTGGACAAGGCGCTGGCCACGGATCAAAGCATCGCGATCGCCGCGACAGAAGCTGGAAAGGCCGCGCTGGAGCCCCGCAGCGCGTTGGTGCGCATGATGCCCACCCTCACGGGCAACGCGGGCGCCACACGCAATGATCGCAACGGCTCGGGCACGACCGGCACAGCGAACGGGGTCACAAGCAATGGCACGGCCAGCATCACGCTCGACCAGCCGTTGATCGATCTCAGCCTCGCGCCCGCCATTCGTCGGGGCAAACTAATTTCCGAGTCGGCACGTCTGCAATACCTGAATGCCATCCGTCAGACACTCTTCGCCGTGACGACCGCGTTCTACGATGTGCTCGAGCAGGAGCGCATCGTGGCGGTGGACCTGGAGGCCGTGAAGCTCGCTGAGGAGAATCTCACCATCGCTGACAAACGTGCCAAAGCCGGGGCCGTGACGCGCACCGATGTGCTGCGGGCGACGGCTTCGTTGGAGGAGAATCGTCGTTCGCTGATCGTCTCGCAAAGCACGCTGGATCTGAAGCGCAACATCCTGGCGAACATCCTCAATCTCCGTGGGAATCGCGACTTCATCCTTGTCGAACCTGCGTCCGCGACAGGAGCCGATCCAGCTTTCAATACCCTGCTCGACACCGCTTACGCCCATCGCGAAGACTTGAGGGCGACGGAACTCGTGATCCAGCAGCAGATCGAGCGTCGGCAGGAGATCAAAGGCCAGTATGGCCCCAAACTGGGCGCCCAGCTCTCGGCTTCCTCCAGCTCCGCATCGCAGGATCGCGACAGCAACGAATGGCAGGCAGGGTTCTCAGTGCGCATGCCGTTCATGACGGGCGGCCAGCGCAAGCTCGACCTCAAGGGCGCGGACTACGACATTCAGCAGGCGCGGCTGGCCTTTGAACAGGAGCGCAAGGCCGTGCAGGAAGAGGTCATGAATGCCTGGGTGGAAGTGCGCACGCTGCGTGAAACCATCGTGGCGCTCCAGGCCCAGGTGACGGCCGCCGAGCAGAGCTACAAGGACCTGCAAACTCAATACAGTGCCGGCACCGCCAAAAGCATCGACGTGCTGGCCGAACTCAAATCCCTGAACGCCGCCCGCAAAGATCTCGCGGTGCAAACTCTCGGTCTCCAGCTGGCGCTCAAGCGCCTCGACGTGGTGAGCGGCGTATTCCAGGAGCAACGAGTGCAGAAAGCGATGAAGCCATGAGGACAGAAAGAGGATCAGCTGTGTTTTGGTGGGTGGTGGTGCTGGCATTGATCGGCACCGGAGCGTGGTTCGCGTATCCCATGCTGAAGCCCAAGGAAGTGAAGCCGCAGTATCAGACGGTGCCTGTGAAGCGTGCCGACATCGTGCAAGCCGTAACCGCCTCCGGCCAGCTCAGCGCCCTTGTCACGGTCGAAGTGGGCAGCCAAATCTCGGGGAACATCAAGAAGCTCCTGGCCGACTTCAACACACCCGTGAAAGCCGGGCAGATCGTGGCTCAGCTCGACGCCGCCACCTACGAGGCAGTCAAGTCCCAGGCGCAGGGCGAACTTGCCAATGCCAAAGCCTCGCTGGAACTCGCTCAACTCAACGAAAAGCGTCAGCGCGAACTGGTCGCCGGCAATGCGGCTCCACAGGCTGATCTCGACAAAGCGGTGGCCGATCTTCACCAGGCCGAAGCTCAGGTGAAGATCAAAGAAGGCCTGCTGTCCAAGGCCACCATCGACCTCCAGCGCTGCACGATCTTCGCCCCCGTCGATGGCGTGGTCATCTCACGCGATGTAAACGAAGGCCAGACAGTGGCCGCTGCGATGACCGCCCCGAAGCTTTTCACCATCGCCAACGATCTCTCGAAGATGCAGATCGAGGCAAATGTCTCTGAGGCCGACATCGGAGGTGTGAAGGAGGGCCAGACTGCCAGTTTCACGGTCGATGCCTATCCAGGCCGCACCTTTGAGGGCAAGGTGAAGATGGTCCGCTTTGCCCCTGTGACCGTGGAGAACGTGGTCACTTACGTGACCGTCATTGAGGTGGCGAATCCCAAACTGGAACTCCGCCCGGGCATGACGGCCAATGTTTCCATCGTGCTGGATCGCCGTGACAATGCCATCGCCATACCTAACGCCGCACTACGCTACAAACCGAGCAGCGGCGGACCTCCTGGTGCTGGCCCGGCGATGGGTGGACCACCCAGTGGCGGCATGGCTTCGTCATCAGAGTCCAAGGGTGAAAGCAAGGGCAAAGGGCCGTCTTCCAAACGCAGCGAAGCGAAGGCCGAGGAAAAGAGCGACGGACCTTCCAGCAAGAACATTTACGTCCTCGAGAACGGCGAACCGAAAGCTGTCGAAGTTCAGGTCGGCCTCACGGATGGAGTTACGACGGAGGCTATCAGTGGCATCGACGAAGGCACCGAGGTGGTCACCAGCCAGTTCATGCCAGCCAGCAGTGGCATGAGCATGTCTATGAACCCTTTCGGTGGAGGCGGACCACCGCGAAGGTAATTGGCTAGCGGTTTATTCCAGCGCAGCCCATGGGTAGAACGACTTCGAAAATCCCAAACCCAGTTTCCTTCAGCGCATTATCTTTGCCGGAACGCGCAACGGGCCACACTGCGCTAACTCGCAGCCCATTCGTGCGCACCAAGCTGGTGCCGGAAGCTCGGCGATGAATGAGCTCGGGACCGTTCTCTTATCTACCAGTTCCGAGCGTTTGCTAAGATTGGCATACGGCGTGCTTTGCCCACGGACTCCAACCAATGTCCGACAGCACTCGAATCATTTCAGCGACCACGCCGCGCCCCTCTCTCTCCTCGCGACACGGCAATGACCTGCAGTTTTTCCGAGCGGATCTTACACCCGGCAAGGAAGGCGTGGCCGGCCCGGATCCCGAAGCCGGACAGCGCTTCGTCAGCGAGATCCACTTCGCCAATTTCTACGCACGGAAGATCTCGGACATCCTGGCGATGCAGCGCATGGAGATCGGCGTGGTGGAAGATCGCGACTTTCAGACTGGCTTCACTTTCTCGTCCGTCGATCAACGCTGGCATGGCTTCGTCTCCAGCCATCGGCTGTCTTATGACGATGTCCGCACGGAACTGAGCAAACGCTGATACGCCATGGACCACTCTTCTCTGATCACGGCCATCGCTTCCGTGCAGCGCCTTGATGGCGTCGCGGGCTCATTTTTGTTCAAGGGCAGGAACGCCATTCACAAGCAGATGCCGTTCTCAGACGGCCGCACGCTGGACCTGATGGAGGTGCTGGGTGAGATGCTCGATGGCTACCAGCAGGTGCGTCGTCGCATACGCCAGGTGTATCTTCAGTTCGATGCCGGGGTGCTGCTGTTGCTCGTGCAGGAGACCACCGCTTTGGTCTTCTTTTTGACCAGCCGTGCTGATCCTGATCTCGTCGCCAGTGCCGGCACGGTCTTGATGAAGGACTATGCCGTTTACCTGGCAGGCTTGTCCGACAGGCCAGGTGCTACGCCCGCGACTTCACCGATCGAGGAACTCATCGTGGCCACGCCTCGTGCCGCACAGGAACTGGCGGCCAAACGCGAAGCACGCGTGAACAATTGGGGTGTGCTGCGTAAGCAAGTCGAAGCCCTGCTCGGCAAGGTGATGGGGCGTGCACAAGTGATCGCCATGATCGATCGCAAGCTGAACGCACTCGGTATCGACGACCCTTATCGATTGCCTGCCGACGAACTGCGCGGTCTGGCCACCAAGATGATCGAAGTAGTGCCCAACAGCTCCAAGCGCGCTGCGCTGCTCAGTGAACTCGAGTCCGTGCTTCAAGAACACCAACTTTGATCCCTCTCCCATGAAACGCCTCATCATCGCCCTCGCCTGCGCGGCCTTGACTTCTCTGCACGCTCAATCGCCAGCGAAGACTCCCGCCAAACCAGCCCCTACAACGTCCCCCGCAGCGCCCGCAGCCGAATCCAAACCAGCCCCCTCTCCTGCGCCGGTGGTGGTCGATACCGAGGAGATCGAGCAAAAGATCGATGGCATCGTCACCAAGCTCGATGCCAATGACCGTCTGAGCAGCAAGCTCGATGGCATTGTCACCAAGCTGGATGCTACGGACAAGGTGGCTGCCAAGCTGGACGGGATCCTCGACAAGCTCCGTGAACACGACAAGGTCCTCGACAAGCTCGCCACTCCCCCGCCCGCGCCAGCAAAGGTCGAGCCCGCTCCCGCGCCGGCTCCCGTTGCTCCGGCACCGCCCGTGGCTCCCGGCGTTCCCTCTGAGGCTCTGAGCAAGCTGCAAGCGAACATCGACTATGTGTGGATCATCATCACCGGGGCTCTTGTGTTCTTCATGCAGGCCGGATTCGTCATGCTCGAAATCGGTGCCTGCCGCGCGAAGAATACGATCAACATTGTGATGAAGAGCTTCCTCGACTTCTGCATCTGCGCGATTGTTTATCTGCTGGTTGGCTGCCCTCTCATGTTCGGCACCAGCTGGATGGGATTCATCGGCTCCGATGGGTTCAACCTCGCGACGCTGGCCGGAGATCATCGGGTTTATGTCTTTTTCTTCTTCCAGCTCGGCTTCGCCGGGGTGTCGTGCACGATCTTGTCAGGTGCTGTAGCCGAGCGAACAAAGTTCCTGGGCTACCTGCTCTACTGCGCCTTCTTCAGCGCCTTCATCTATCCGGTGATTGGCCACTGGGCCTGGGGTGCTGCGGGTGCGCCCTTCGGCATCGGCACTGCTGACGGCGGTTGGCTCCAGCGCATAGGTTTCATCGACTACGCAGGATCGACAGTCGTCCACGCTTGTGGTGGTGCTTGCTCGCTGGCCGGCATCTTCGCCGTGGGCCCGCGTGTGGGACGGTTCGGCAAGGATGGCACGCCACGCTTGATCGCTGGCCACAACATCCCGCTCGTCACCCTGGGCGTGCTCTTCCTCTGGTTCGGATGGTTTGGATTCAATGCGGGCTCGTCATTGTCCGCGACGGAGGTCATCGGTCGCCTGATCGTCAACACCACCATCTCACCTGCCGCCGGAGGCATCGCAGCCATGGTCTCCATGTGGTTCATCCAGGGCAAGCCCGATGTGAATATCGCGATGAATGGGATGCTCGGTGGTGCGGTGGCGATCACGGCGAACTGCCATGTGGTCACGCCCGCAGCTGCCATCGCGATCGGTTTGATCGGCGGTATCATCACGACGGTTGCGACCATCGCACTCGAGCGCTGGCAGATCGACGATCCCGTGGGTGCTGTGCCCGTTCACTTTGCCTGCGGATGGTGGGGCACACTCTGCGTGGCCTTGTTCAATGAGAAGGGCTTCGATATGAAGTCGCTCGGCATCCAAACGCTCGGCGTGTTCGCCGTCTCGCTCTACAGTTTCATCGTAGCCGGGCTGTTCTTCATCGTGGTGCGCCTGATCATGCCGCTGCGTGCGACGGAGGAGGAGCAAATCAATGGTCTCGACTTCAGCGAGCACGCCGCCAACGCCTACCCCGACTTCCAAACGACTGAGCAGGCTTAGCGGGGCTCCACTCGGGAAGCTCCGAGCTGAGAAGTAGCGATGTGGAGAAGCCGGGGAAGCGTTGAGCATCCTTGCTTCTCAACATCTCACCGCGCCACGTCTCAACCTTTCCACGCCCCCCAGTTTCGTGGTTGACTTGCGCCCTTGCCCGAGAACATATCAACGCATTCTGATACGTTGATTTGTATCTAACCCACCCCACGACATGAGCACCGACTACAAAGTAAAAGACATCGCCCTCGCCGACTTCGGCCGTAAGGAACTCGACATCGCTGAAAGCGAGATGCCCGGCCTGATGGCCACCCGCGAGAAGTATGGCCCGAAGAAGCCCCTCGCTGGCGTCCGCATCACCGGCTCCCTGCACATGACCATCCAGACCGGCGTGCTCATCGAGACGCTGAAGGAACTTGGTGCCGACGTGCGCTGGGCCTCGTGCAACATCTTCTCCACCCAGGACCACGCCGCCGCCGCCATCGCGCAGAGCGGCACGCCTGTGTTCGCTTGGAAGGGCGAGACCCTGGAAGAATACTGGTGGTGCACCTGGAAGGCCATCATGTTCCCCGGCAACAAGGGACCAGAACTCATCGTCGATGACGGTGGCGACGTGACCCTTCTCATCCACAAGGGCTACGAGATGGAGAACGGCGACAAGTGGGTCGAGACTCCGTCCGACAACCATGAAGTGAAGGTCATCAAGGACCTGCTCAAGCAGATCGCCAAGGATCAGCCCGGCATCTTCCACACCATCGTGAAGGACCTCAAGGGCGTCTCCGAAGAGACCACCACCGGCGTGCATCGCCTCTATGAAATGGCCAAGGCAGGCAAGCTCCTGTTCCCCGCCATCAACGTCAACGACAGCGTCACCAAGTCCAAGTTCGACAACCTCTACGGCTGCCGCGAATCCCTCCTCGACGGCATCAAGCGCGCCACCGACGTCATGATCGCTGGCAAGGTCGGCGTCGTCTGCGGTTATGGCGACGTGGGCAAGGGTTGCGCAGCGGCCCTCCGCGGCATGGGCGCCCAGGTCATCGTCACCGAAATCGACCCCGTGTGCGCCCTTCAGGCCGCCATGGAAGGCTACCGCGTGATGCCGATCGAAGACACCCTTGGCACCGGCGACATCTACGTCACCACCACGGGCAACAAGGACATCATCCGCCTTGAACACATGGAAGCCATGAAGGACCAGGCCATCGTGTGCAACATCGGTCACTTCGACAACGAGATCCAAGTCGATAAGCTCAACGCCCGCACGGACGTGAAGCGCCTCAACATCAAGCCACAGGTGGACAAGTATACCTTCCCAAAAGGCAACAGCATCTTCATGCTCGCCGAAGGTCGCTTGGTCAATCTCGGCTGTGCCACCGGCCACCCGAGCTTCGTGATGAGCAACAGCTTCACCAACCAGTGCCTCGCACAGATGGAACTCTGGGCCACCAAGGACAGCCGCGCCATCGGCGTGACCGTCCTCCCCAAGAAGCTCGACGAAGAAGTCGCTCGTCTCCACCTCCAGAAGATCGGCGTGAAGCTCACTAAGCTCACCCAGGAGCAGGCCGACTACATCGGCGTGCCCGTGGAAGGTCCTTACAAGACCGATCACTACCGCTACTAAAAGTAGCCCAGTTGCGCCGCAACTGTATCATCATCACCAAAACGCGGATGGTCGAAAGGCCATCCGCGTTTTGCGTTTTATGATCGTCGCCGAGTCTCGCCCCTCGTTACCATTGGCCAAGCTGTCGCCGCAACGAATTCGTTTCCATACATGTATGGACTCAAGGCAAATCTGCGGGATATTGCCTTGGTTCTTCCCCCTTAAATTGTATGCCGCCCGACTTCTCCCGCATAACATCCCGGCGACGTCATTCTAATCGTCCGTCGTTCCTCGCACGTTTGCAGGTAGCTATTGTGCTGCTCGTCATGGCGGCACTGATGGTAGCTGTCGTTGTGATGCTGCTGGCACGATAAGCTCAGCCGCATGAAAACTATGGCCACATCGGGCAGACAAAGCTTCGGCGCTGCACGATGGGGAAAGCTATTGCAGCCAGAACCATTCGCGATTCTCACGGAACAAATACAACGCAATGTGATGTCTGCTTGACAAGTGGCCTGCTCCACGGCATTCACTGCGCCTCGCTCGCACCGGGAGAACCAAGATTCGGCGCGAGACTTCTCACAAGGGGGTATAGCTCAGTTGGTAGAGCGCCAGCTTTGCAAGCTGGATGTCAGGGGTTCGAATCCCCTTGCCTCCACCACTTCGAACACGAAGTGATCACCCCGAGAAGCCAAGCCACTCACTTGAGTGAGCGAAGATAGGCCACCAAATCAACGAGGTCCTCTTCAGGCAGCGTCGCATCAAGGCCCATCGGCATCAGGCTCGTGTTGAGTGTCGTGTCGCTTACCATCTGTGTCTGCGGGATGTTCTTCTCCTGGCCAGCGACATCGACCACGAGCAAACCCTCGGCCGTGTGGCTCTTTATCACACCCATGATCGTCTCTCCAGCATTGGTCTCAATGATGTGCGCCTCGTAGTCGCGGGCCAGCGTGTTGCTGGGGAAGAGGATGCTTTCGAGGATGTCGCGCTCCGTGCGGATGCCGCCGATATGAGAGAGGTTTGGTCCGATGGTGCGGCCCTTGTCGCCGATCTGATGGCAGGCAATGCAGGTGCCCTTGCCCAACTCATACACAGCTTGGCCAGCCTTCGCGTCACCGCTGGCGATCACCTTGTCCGCAAGCGGGCCGAGTGTGCGCTTCTTCGCGTCGATTGCATCGTAGGCCTTCGCATACGCAGGATGGATGATCTTCTCGAAGATGTCCGTCGGCTTATCAGCGAGCGCCGTGCGGTAGATGCTTTCCTGCTGGCTGATCAAGGCCGGGTTCCTGGCAAGTTCAGTCGCCATCGCGCGCAGAATGTCCTCCTCTTTGCACGGCTTGATCAAGGCAAGCAACGACTTCAATTCGATTGGTCCCACCGTCGCGAAAGCCTTCGCCAGTTGCTTCATTTCATCGGATGTATGACCTGAGTGCGCCATCATGTCCGCCGCCTGAATCTTCGCCGCCGCCGAAGATTCCGGCTTGGTCAGCACATCGAGCACCATGGTGAACGTCTCGCCTGTGATCTTGCGCGTGCTCATCGCATCGAGGGCTTTGAGGCGGATAGGTTGCGGAAGCTTGGTGTCGTTGGCGAGCGCCTGGAGCTTCACGTCGAAGCCCGGGTGCTTCACTTTTTTGATCGCATCCAGCACCAGCCAATACTGCGAAGCGGGCAGACGGCTGACAAGGGTCTCCAGCGCAGGCAGCCACAGCGGACTACTGACCGCGCCCGCCTGATTGCCGATGGCATTCAGCGCGATGTTTTTAAAGGCGTAGTTTTCATGCTCAAGCATGACTGCCACCAGCTTCTGGGTCTCGGGCTTGGCGAGCAGTGTTTCCAGCGCGCCCGTGAGGGCTGCTGTTTGCCAGTCGATCGACCGCTTGCTCTGAATCGACTTGAGCAGCATGGGCGCAAGTCTGGCGTCCGCATCGGGATGCTTCAGCACGATGGTGAGAGCAGCAGCGCTTGACTTGGCATTGTGCGACTGAACGTCCTCCAGCGCCAGATTCAGCGCCTCATCAGGGTTGGTCGTGGCCAGCACACCAAGCAACCGACGACGCAATAGGGAATCTTTTTCCGCCGCTGCTGTGGCCTTGGCATCTACCATCTGGTTTCTACGCGCTGCATTCATCAACGCATGTTCCAATGATGGGTCTAGAGACTTGTCTCCGAGCATCTCGAGAACTTCAAACTCGGTCTTCGTGTCGGATACGACGCCTTCTGAGCCAACAGCCATCTCAATGGCCCGACGTCGGAGAATTGGGTCCTTGCTCTGCAGTGCTTCGTGCAAATGAATTGAGTGTCCGAGATAAGAGCGTTTATCGCGGCCTGGCGTCTTGGCCAAGCCGTGAACCTTCTTCACCCGATAAATCGCCCCCGCGATGTCCGGCTTCGCCATCAAACTGGACGGGCAGCCAATGCGAAACCATCCGCCGGTATCGACGACGAGCAGCGAGCCATCGCGCGGGTCTTCCATCACATCGGTGAAGTGGATGTCCGGGCTGTGCAGCTTGAGGAACTCGTTCTCCGTCGCCTTGTAGGTGGAGCCATCAGGCGTCAGTTCCATGCGCACCACGCGCTGCGTGTTGAAGTGCGTAACCATGAACTGCAAAGGAGCGCCAACAGGAGCGCGGACACTCTTGTCCGCTCGCATTTCTCCTGACTTCGACTTGTCCTGTGGCCCCTCGTTGCGGACAGGAGTGTCCGCGCTCCTTTCATAACTCTTCCAAAAGCACGAGCCGCTCACTGCGACGTGGCCGAAGTTATACATCACCGGCATGTGCTCCAGCGTGCGGGGCAGACCTTCGATCGCCTTGAGCTGATCGCTGCGTTCATAGACACCGCCGAACAGCCAGTGAACCAGCGTGTCGCCGCGCGGGTTGGTGTAGTAGAGGTTCTGCACGCCGATGATGTCGCCATCGGGAGTGAAATCGACCTCCACCGGATTGTCACCGCAGCCCAGGGCGTGCCATTGCAGATCGCGGCCATCGGGCTTGCACGACCAGATGCCGCACGCGAGTCCCTCATGCACCACCTTGCCATCGCGGTCGGTCGCCTTGTGACCCTTGCGACCGTGGCACCAGTAGAGACGACCATTCGGGTGAAGGAAGGGCCCATGCACGTCGGCGGCATTGCCCGTGTATTCGAAGCCGCTCACGATCATCTCGCGCTGGTCGGCCACGCCATCGTTGTTGGTGTCAGTGAGCTTCCACAACCCAGGAGGCGAGCACACATAAAGCGAGCCATCGAGCCAGGCCGCGCCTTGCGGGAAGGTCATCTTGTCAGCGAAGACGGTGCTCTTGTCGAAGGCACCATCGTTGTCCGTGTCCTCCAGCATCAGCACGCGGTTCGGTGGATTGGCTTCCAGTTGCGCCTTGTTCCAGTTCACGCCCACGCCATCGCCGATGAAGAGACGGCCCTTGTCATCCAGGCAGCCCATGATTGGATGCAGCACCAGCGGCGCGGCGGCGGCGACGCTCAAGGTGTAGCCTTCGGGCAAGTCCGCCTTGGGGACATCAATCGAAGGCTTGCCCGTCACCACCACCGGACGCTGAGCGCTTGCGGGAAGCTCATTGCCTTTGTCCGGCGGCAGATCAGCAGCGAGGATAGCACCGGGCAGCAGGGCGAGCAGAAGCAGAGTCGGTTTCATAGGCAGTGCGAGAACTGGCAAACCAAACGCTTCGGCCGGGGCACTTCTCTGCATGTGCGTGCTGCATTTGCATCTTTCCGTGCTCGCAGACTTGCACGAAAGCGCGGGGACTGATTGGATGGCTGCTCGATTTTGCACCTCATGAAAACCATGCTCCGCTCCTCCATCGCCGCGCTCGCGGCCCTTGCTTCCCTTTCCACTTTCGCTGGCAGCTTCGATGCTCCCGCCGGGCTCCAGCTTTACTCGCTGCGCTCGCAGTTCAAGCTGCGCGGTGTGGCCTGGACACTCGACAAGGTGAAGGAGATGGGCATCGTCGAAGTGGAACTCGCCTCCGGTGTGCCAGACCTCGCAGCCGAGCCCATGCGCGCCGAGCTGGACAAGCGCGGGCTCAAAGCCGTGAGCAGCCACTTTGGATATGGTCGCTGGAAGAACGACCTCGATAACGTGGTGAAGGAAGCCAAGATCCTCGGCATCAAGTATGCGGGCTGCGCGTGGATCGACCACAAAGAGACCTTCGATGACGCCGAGTGCGCCGATGCGATCGCCACCTTCAACAAAGCGGGTGAAGCCCTGGCAAAGGAAGGCATCAAATTCTTCTACCACCTGCATGGCTTCGAGTTCCAGCCTGCACCGGAAGGTGGCACGCTCGCAGATCGCCTGATCAAGCAGACCACACCGGACACGGTGAAGTATCAGCTGGACGTGCTGTGGATCGTCTTCCCTGGCCAGAATCCCGTGAAGCTGATGGAGATCTACCCCGATCGCTGGGTGCTCATGCATCTGAAGGATCTGAAGAAAGGCGTGGCCACAGGAGCCCTCACCGGCCACACCGACGTGAACAACAACGTCGTGCTTGGCCAAGGTCAGGTGGACTGGCCATCGGTGCTCTCCACCGCGCAGAAGATTGGCATGAAGCACTACTTCATCGAAGATGAGAGCGACTCCGTGCTGGACCAGCTGCCGAAGCACCTGGACTACCTCAAGAGCGTGAAGTGGTAGCACTCGCTCGCGAGCACCAATCGACAAACGAAGAACTCCTGGGCACGCTGAGGCTCAGGAGTTTTTTGTTGGCTCGAACTGTCTCCACCGACACAAAACCTTGATGCACGAAGCTTCTTCCCAGGGCACACTGCCCCCCTCATGAGCACCGCTACTTCCCTGAACTCGCACGGATTCGTCCGCGTCGCAGCCTGCACGCCCGCCTTACATTTGGGCAATGTGGCAGCCAACGTCCAGGAGATTGCTCGCTCGTCCAAGGCTCTGGCAAAGCAAGGGGCACAGGTCATCACTTTTCCCGAGCTGTGCCTCACGGGTTACTCATGTGGCGACCTGTTCATGAATGCGGGCTTCCGCCAGGAAGCCATCGACGGCCTTCGACTGCTGACGGACAAGCTCGCCAACGTGCCCGCCCTGGTGATCGTGGGGCTGCCCTTCGCCGTCGATGATCGCCTCTACAATGTGGCAGCGGTCTTGCATCAGGGCCAGGTGCTGGGTTTGGTTCCGAAGTCGCACCTGCCGAATTCGTGGGAGTTCTACGAGCGTCGATGGTTCTCACCGGCGTCCACCTTGAGCCGCGAATTCGCTTACATCGGCGATATTCCCGTCTCCTTCGGCACCGGGCTCATCTTCGAAGCGACCGACTTGCCAGAGTGCCGGATTGCGATCGAGATCTGCGAAGATCTGTGGACTGTGATTCCGCCATCAAGCAAGGCCGCGCTCGCTGGAGCAACAGTGCTGCTGAATTTGTCAGCCAGCGACGAATTGCTCGGCAAGGCGGAGTATCGTCGCCAGCTCGTCACTCAACAGTCAGGACGCTGCGTGAGTGCTTATATCTACAGCGCAGCGGGGCCCGGCGAGTCATCGACCGACCTCGTCTTCAGCGGCCACAGCCTGATCGCGGAGAATGGCTCCATCCTTGCCGAGTCGCAGCGCTTTGATTTCGCAACCCGTTCGATCATCGCCGACATTGACCTGCAGCGACTGCATCAAGATCGTTTGCACAACGCGAGCTTCCGTGACGCCAAGGCAGAGTCCATCGGCGGCGATCGGATTCAGTTCACGCTGGGGAACAGCCCCATCATCAGGAAGGCCAAGGACCTCCATCGCCAAGTGAGCGCTCATCCATTCGTGCCATCCTCGCAGGCTGATCGCAGTGCTGTCTGCCAGGAGATCTTCGCGATTCAGGCCACGGCACTTGCCCGTCGTGTGATGGCCACGAAATCCAAGACACTCGTCATCGGCCTTTCGGGAGGACTGGACTCCACGCTCGCCCTGCTCGTTGCTCAAGCCGCCCTGGACCGAGGGCACATCAGGGGCACAAGCATCCTCGCCATCACGATGCCAGGCATGGGCACGACTTCGCGCACGAAAGGCAATGCGGTCGAACTCGCAAAAGCCCTCGGGATCAAGCTGCGCACGATCTCGATCAAGGCGGCTGTCACTCAGCATCTGAAGGACATCGACCACGCCGGAGCCCACGATATCACCTTTGAAAACGCTCAGGCTCGCGAACGCACGCAGGTGCTCATGGATGTGGCGAATCAGACCAACGGCATCGTCGTGGGCACTGGTGATCTATCGGAGGCGGCACTCGGATGGTGCACCTTCAATGGCGATCACATGTCCATGTATCATGTGAATGCCGGCGTGCCCAAAACGCTCGTGCGTTACCTCATTGATTGGTGCGCTGCGCAGCCATCGTTCGTCAAGGCCAGCGCGGTGCTGAGGGACATTCTCGACACTCCCATCTCGCCCGAACTCCTGCCTGCCAGCGCCACGGGCCACATCGCCCAGAAGACCGAGGACAGCGTGGGACCGTATGAGCTGGTCGATTTCTTTCTCTTCCATCATGTGCGCCACGGCTGCTCGCCAGACAAGATCGCCTTCCTGGCGAAGCTCGCATTCGAAGGCCAGCACACGTCCGCGAAAGTCGAACACTGGCTCGCGCACTTCCTGCGCCGCTTCCGCACCCAGCAGTTCAAGCGCAGCTCCATGCCCGATGGCCCCAAGGTGGGCTCCGTCGCGCTGTCGCCGCGCGGAGACTGGCGGATGCCGAGTGATTTGTAGTGCTGATTTTCGCCCTCGTCCTCCGACTCGTCCTCAACGAATGGGCTGAGGCGGTCTCGATGCCACACACCTCAGCAGCATTGAAAAATGCTGTTCCCCTCAACGGAACCGACATCACGCCGTGCTTGCATCGCTCCGACGAAATCTAAGCCTCCCCGCGTTCGTTCTTGCCAAGAGTCCAGCCACTCCGCTTTCATTCTCTTATGCCTCGCAAACTCAGCCACATCGCCCCCGACTGGTGGGACTACACCACGCTCGACGACAGTCTCATCCAGGAAGCCGCGCGCCTGACGCCGAAGGACTTGTTCAAGCTCTCGCGCCCAGGGTTCAAGGTCGTGTTCTATGACACGCTTGAGGATTTCTACCTGGCCGAAGCACTCGAATACATCCACGCCTGGAAGCAATCGACCGCAGACAATCCGGTCGGCATCTGCGGTCCCATCGGTCCCACCGAGCAACTGCCGCTCGTGGCACGCTTGGTGAATGAACTCGGGCTCAATCTGAAGACCGCGCACTTCTGGGGCATGGACGAATGGTATGACGATCAAACGAAGCGCGAGGTGCCGGTGACGCATCCGCTGTCCTTCGAGAAGGCAGACCGTGAACTGTGCTTCAACCGCATTAACAAGAAGCTCGTCATGCCGGACTCGAACCTCCACTTCCCGCGCGGCGATGTGAAGCCGTATGTCGCTTCGTGGAACGCGGGTGTGCGTTGCGCGGTGATGCAGGGTGGCCAGGGCGACATCAAGCACTGGGCCTTCAACGATCCACTCAAGCGCACCGGCAAATACAAGAGCGAGCCGCCTTCACCTGCGGAGTATCGCAAGCTGGGCACGCGCATTGTTGAACTGCATCCGATCACGCTCTCACAGAACGCCCGCACGAGCGGTGGCGGCAACATCACGATGGTGCCGAAGATGGCGATCACCGTCGGCCCCAAGGAAACCTGGATGTCAGACAAGGTGAGCATCTGGCACGCCGGCGCGCACGACAACCCGCTCGGCCAGCGTTTGACCGCGCTCATGATTTCCAAAGGCATCGCCGACAGCGCCGTGCCCATGAGCTTGCTCGCTGATCACCCGAATGTGCAGTTCAACTACTACCGCGGCGGCATCGGCGAGGTGGCGGTGGAGATGCACTAACGAAAGGATGAAGTCTGAGTGATGAAGGATGAAACAACTTCGTCCTCTTCAGGCTGTCTTGGTTCATCCTTCACACTTCATCATTCATCCTTTCCTCAATGTCCCTCCCCTCTTCCTGGAATCTCCCGCTCGAACTGCGCGACCGGCTCGGCGCGGAAGCCGGGCCGCAGCGAGCGATGCGGGAGGAAGGGCACCTCTTGATTGTGCTGCATGAATTGCCTGGGCCCAACGAGCGCAAGCGTAAGGCAGCCTTGTTCTGGCGTCACCCGACAGGCCAATGGAAGAGCACTCACGACGATGCGGGCCTTGAGGGTCTTCAGCACTTGCTGGCGCAATATGACGAGCGTCTCCAGACCTTGGACGAGGGCGAGGCGAGTGCGACTTCAGCAGCCGAGTTTCATGCGGTGCTCGAATCCCTCACTCCCCTGCTCCGGGCTGCTCGCGGAATGCATCGGGCCATGCAGCAGGCACGCGACTTGATGAAGTCGGACCGCGATTTGCTGAACCTACGTGACAAGGCTGCCGAGATTGAACGAACGGCGGAACTGCTCATGCAGGATGCGCAGTTCGGCCTCAACTTCACAGCGGCCAAGCAGGCGGAATCACAGGCTCAGTCCGCGCAGTCGATGGCCAAGACCGCGCATCGAATCAACCTGCTCGCCGCGATGTTCCTGCCGCTGACCGCCTTGGCAAGCGTGTTCGGCATGGAGATTCATAATGGATTTGAGAACTCGAACGCCGCCTTCCCATTGATTGTGATCATTGGTTGTGTCGCGGGTGTGGTTTTGAGTGTCGTGCTGGCGAAGCGCTGTTCTTGAGCGACAGTGTCGCCGATGCGTTTGCTGCACGAATACCTTCCCACGGCCTGGCATTGGTTCCTTTTGATCCTTGAGATCGTAGCCGCTGGTGGCGCTCTGCTGCATGTGATTCTGCGCAAGAACGATCCCCGCGCCGCTGGCTACTGGGTGGCGCTCATCGCGCTGGTGCCGCTGCTGGGCGCGCTGCTCTATCTTTTGCTCGGCATCAATATCATTCGCCGCAGTGGTCGTCGTTACCGCGAGGCGGTGGAGTCGTATGGGGAACGTGGCAACGCCTACATGCCTCATCTCCTGCCCGAATGGGAGACGGAGGTGCAGTCGATGCCGGGCTTGGTGAATAGCCTCAAGACCTTGTCACGCCTCGCGCTTGTGGGTGGCAATGCCGTTCGACCACTTCACAACGGGGACGAAGCGATGCCAGCCATGCTGGAGGCGATCGAGTCCGCGCAGCACTCGATCTCGCTGATCAGCTACATCTTTGAGTCTAAAGGGATCGGGGCACGCTTCGTCGATGCGCTGGACCGTGCAGTGCAGCGCGGCGTGGAAGTCTGCGTGATGGTCGATGATGCCGGCACACGCTACGACTGGCCACCCATCACCACGGTGCTGCGCAAGCGTGGCGTGCAGGCCCATCGCTTCATGCCGCCTTCGCTTCTGAACCGGCTGATCACGATGAATCTGCGTAATCATCGCAAGCTGCTGATTATCGACGGCAAGACAGGCTTCACCGGCGGCATGAACATTCGTCAGGGCAACATGCTCAACGAATCCCCCACCCATCCCGTCGCCGATCTTCACTTCCTGGTGGAAGGTCCCGTGGTCAGCCAGATGCAACGCGTCTTCGCCGAAGACTGGCATTTCTGCACTGGCGAATGGCTGCAGGGCAACAAATGGTATCCCGATCTCGAGATGCCGGGCGACGTCTCCATCATCGGTCTGCCGGATGGTCCCGACGATGATATGCAGACGATCAGCCTCGCCATCGCTACGGCACTCGACAGCGCCAAGCGTGAGGTGCGAATTATTTCGCCCTACTTCCTGCCGCCGGAACCGATTTTCTCCTCGTTGATCTCCTGTGCCCTGCGTGGCGTGCGCGTGAGGATCATCACGCCTTCGGGAGGCGCGAACAATATTCCGTTCGTCCACTGGGCATCACGCACCATGTATGCGCCCTTCCTGCGGCGCGGCATTCGCATCTTCGAAAGCGGCATGCCTTTTGACCATTCGAAGCTTCTGACCATCGACGGCATCTTCTCGATGATCGGCAGCACGAACCTCGATCCGCGCAGTCTGAAGCTGAACTTCGAGTTCAATCTCGCATGCTTCGATGATCAGCTTGCCCCCACTCTGAATCGCAGTTTCGATCAAAAACTCGCACGCAGCACCGAGGTCACCTTAGAAACGCTCGCATCCCAGACACTGCCGGAACGCTTCCGCAACGGCGTTGCCCGCCTGTTCACACCACTGCTTTGATTCTTCAATGCGCTGACCATCGGAAACGATGGTCGGGCCGGCGAGATTCGAACTCACGACCTCTTGCACCCCATGCAAGCGTTCTACCAGGCTGAACTACGGCCCGCGCGGTTGGCGGAGCGCGAATAGTGGCGGGGGCTCCTCATCTGGCAAGTGGCAAGTTGGGAAACTTCGATTCTTCCCAGGTGCTCCAAACAAGCCACGGGCCACGAGTTCGTTGGAGTCACGAGCGGACATCGAAAGACCCGTCGAGACTTTGAATTCACTACGAGTCACCACGCTTGCCACTCGAATCCTCCTCAGACAGCAGCAAAGCTGCATTCGAGGCCCATTCGGTGTGGACTCGCGTTGAAGAACAGAGCCGATTCCCGATGTCCCACGCGATCCCGCCCATCGTTTGCCTCACCGAGGATGCTCCACGCGAATCCGCACAGACTGAGTTTTGCCCTGGAAGCTCGCCTTGATCTCATGCTCGCCGTCCGCAAGCAACGCCTGTCCGTCTGCTCCCTGCTTCACGATCCTGAGCGTGGGCGAGACCCACTGAACCTCTGCATCGGCCCGGAGAATCAACACCTTGCCCCCAGGCAAATCGGGATCGAGCCGAACCACCAAACCATCCGCAGGGCTCAAGATTCGCCACTCCTCGTTCTCGTGCCCCGCAACCGCCACGAGGTTGCCCCAGCGATTGTCCGCACTGGCCACCCACTTCGCGTAGATAGGCGGCAAGAAGGCAGCACCAGTTTTGGGCTCGTAGTCATGCGCATCGGCGACGACTGGACGGCTATCGCGAACAAAGACCTCCTCTCTGCTCGCCCGTAACGGCGGCCCTTGGGTGGGTGCCAGTTTTCCGTTTCGAGGATCAATCCGCAACCGGCTCACCTCGGGAGGATCGCTGAACCACGTTTGCCTGTGACGATCATTCAGCACGAGGAACACATCACGAAAGATCGGCCCTGCGCCGGTGACGCCCGTCACGTCTTCCATCGGCTGGCCTTCAAAGTTTCCGGCCCACACGCCCACGGTGTATTCAGGCGTGAATCCCACAGCCCAGTTGTCTCGGTAGTTGGTGCTGGTGCCTGTTTTCACCGCCACCCGGAATGGCAATCGCAAGGGCGAATGAGGACCGAAGGTGAGGAGACGCGCTTGATTGTCACTCAGAATGTCAGCCACCAAGAAGCATGAAGTCGAGGACAGCACGCGCTTCGAATCCTTCGCCACATGCTCGGCACGCAGAGTCCAAGACCGCCACTCGCCTCCGCGAGCCAGGGCTGCATAGGCATTGGTCAATTCCATCAATCGCACCGGAGCATTCCCGATCGTAAGCCCTAGACCATAATGCTCTGCCGACTCGGTCAAGGTGCTGAAGCCGAGTTCATGCAACAGTCCCAGGAGCTTCTCCGCACCACCAGCAGACTGAAGCACACGCACCGCCGAGACGTTGAGTGAGTTGCCCAGTGCCTCGCGGTAAGTCATCGGGCCGTAGTAACGGTGGTCGTAGTTCTCGGGGCGATACAGACCTGTGGGCGTCTGATACTCGACCGGAAGATCGGGAACCATGCTCGCCCCGTGTCGTCCTCGTTCGAAGGCCAGCGCGTAGGTGAAAGGCTTCAATGCGGAGCCCGGCGAGTGCGGCACCCAGGCTCCGTTGATTTGGCCACCATCTTCAGAGAAAAAGTCGCGAGATCCCACCATCGCCACCACCTTGCCCGTCGCGTTCTCGATCACCACACAGGCAGCGTGCTCCACATGTCGTGCACGCAGCCCCTCCAGACGGTTGGCAACGATGCTCTCGATTCGTCGCTGAAGAACCGCCTCCAAGGTGGTCGTGACTTCGCGCTCATCGGACGTGACTTCTTCATTCAGGAGACCCACAGCATGGGGCGCGAGGAAGCCTCCCAGGTAACGCTGCAATCGAATGCGCTGATCGCGAGCCACCTCGAAGGCCTCGCCCTCCAACCATCCAAGCTCTCGCATCCTCTCGATGATCCACTGCTGCCGAACCGTCACGCGATCTGCGGAACGAAACGGATTCAGCCTGCTCGGCGCCTGCGGAAGCGCGGCTAGAAACGCACATTCAGCCGCCGTGAGATCGCTCAAGGGCTTATGGAAATAGCCCTGCGCCGCTGCCGAACAACCAGTGAACAGATTGCCATAACCCACCCGGTTCAAGTAGGCCTCCAGGATCTGGGACTTCGTCCACTTCATCTCAAGATGCCGCGCCTGCAGCGCCTCGATCACCTTGGTCCGCCAATCACGAACTTGGGCGGGCGAACTGACCTTGATCAGCTGCTGCGTAATCGTGGAAGCGCCGGATGTCACTCTTCTGGAGCCAAGGTTCCCCACGGCCGCCCGAAGCACCGCCAGAAGGTCCACTCCTCCATGACTGAAGAACCGTTTGTCCTCCGCTGCCAGCGTCGCGTGGATCAGATCTTCGGGCATCTCATCGAACCCCACAGGAGCCATCATGCGAAGCCCGTCATCATTGAGCATCTGTCGAAGACGAGTGCCGTCCGCCGCACAATAGATTCGCCCAGGCTTCGGCTCAGTCAAAAGACCAGGCGGCAGTTGAACCCATCGTGGCAGTCCATACCAACCAGCGAGCCACAGCAACACCGCAAGCACGTAGACCTTCGCCAGGCGGGTCTTCATCACTACCTTGATGCTCGTCACGATGCTCACACCCGAACCATGCAGTGGGTCCGCGTCGCGCGCCACCGTCAGCTCGCGCATCTCGACGGTTGGCGAAGTTCAATCTCCGACTACTCTGCGCGCCCGCCATGATCGACGACGCCCTCGAACGCTACCCCCTCATGCAAGTGCTCGACGATGGAACCGCGTGCACCATTCGCCCGCTGACCACCTCAGACGAACGAGCCTTCATCACCTTCCTGCATGCGGTGCCGGAGATCGAACGTCTGTTTATCAAACAACGTATTGGGTCAGGACGCTTTCGAAAAGAATGGTGCCAGGACCTCGACTATGACAAAGCGCTAACTCTGATCGCCATCGCCCACGATCATGTGATTGGAAAGATTACCCTGCAGCAGCGGGAAGGTGGATGGAAACGTCACATCGGCCGCGTGCATTGCCTGACTCACACCGAGTATCGTGATGTTGGCGTCAGCGGCATGTTAATCCACCAGATGATCGAGGTGGCCCAGCACTGCGGTCTGACGCAGTTGGAAGCTGAGTTCAATGGCGAACGGGGCGCCTCCATTCACTGCTTCGAAACCGCTGGGTTCAGCGAACTCCTGCGCATGAGAAACTACCTGCGCGACATGAGCGGCTCGCTGCACGATTGGGTTCTGCTTGGCATGCAGATTCGGCCAAACGCGGAGTTCACCGGCGCAGGCGACTAGCACCCGCACCGTTGATTATATCATCGCACAGCCTGAGCCGCAGTCACCTGCACAGCTTTCACCACGCCGTCGCCTTCTTCCACTCCAGCAGCCGCAGGCGCATCACGCCAGATGGGCCACATGGCGTCCATATTGAGTTTCTCCGGTGCCTTTAATGAGGCCACCGACCCTTCAAAGGTCGTGATTGAGCCATAAAGCAGCGGCACTGCCGTTACCAGAAGTCGGTCGTTATCCTGCTTCTGGAGGTGCACAGCTGCAGCGCACCCCTTCTTACCATCAAGAGTGATCTGATCGCCTGCACGATAAGGCGGATCATTGCGGTTCAGTCCGGGAAGAATGAGTTCCACACTCACGTCTTCGAGTTCATTCGCGCGAGCGACCACCACCCATCCACTCGTGAAAACATCTCCATCGGTGAGACGACGAGTCGCCGTGGCTGTGAAGGCACCACGCACATACACCGGGCCATGGTCTCTGAAGTTGCGAATGTAGTCGCGTTTGAACTGATCATTCGTCACTCTCATCCGTTCGGGAGTGAAAAACGTGTATTCTTCCAGGAGTTTTGTGGGCGACAAGAACTTGCTCTTGGGAACGGTATTCAAGTCGTAGCTCTTGATCGGCTCCAACTTATTGATTTTTGAGAGGAACCGATAGCTGAATGGCTTTTCTGGGTAGTTGAAAACCATGATGCAGAAAAACCAAGTCGCAGTGGCCAGGGCTATCAGCAAAAAGATAAAAATAGTCCACCAAAACAGGCCCCCGTTACCCCGGTTTTTTGCAAAACTTCCACCTCCGTAACTGCGGAGATCAGAACCATCATGTAAAAATTGAATGCGCATGGCAAATTTGAAAAAAATCTCGGAGTTGAGTGAAAATCACCCTCCTGGGTGATCATTAACAAATTACAGTATTTTTGAAAAGAGTTTTTCACATAACTGTAAAAAAATGTTCCTCACTCTTCGCCCTTCGGTTCAAAGGACGTTCCACAGCCACAGCTCCGGGCAGCATTCGGGTTCTCGATCTTGAATCCCGAATCGTTTAACGAATCCACATAATCAAGGGTGCATCCTCTCAAAAATCCAGCACTTCCGGCATCTATCAGCACTGAGACATCGTCTGCAGTGACCCTCTCATCTCCCTCACGTGCCTCATCGAGCCTCATCGCGTATTGCATTCCAGCACAGCCGCCTTTTTCGATCTGCAATCGAAGCCCCACACCAGGGGCGGCGCTTTGGCTTTGCAACAGTTCCTTGAGGTGGGTGATGGCCGAGGGCGTGAGAGTGATCATGGGGTGAAAATGGGCTGAGGCTGGACGGATTGGGCGTTCTGTGCTGAGTGAGCGCGTCTGTATCCTCTGTAACGTCGCATACGCACTAAACGGCACATGTCAAAAATCCGCATTCTCTCCGACGCACTCGCCAGCCAGGTCGCCGCTGGCGAAGTCGTCGAGCGTCCGGCGGCTGTCGTGCGTGAACTGGTCGAGAACAGTCTGGACGCTGGTGCGACCCATATCGAAGTCGCGGTGAGTCGCGGAGGATCATCGTTGATCCGTGTTACTGACAATGGCAGCGGCATGGTGCGTGAGGATGCGATGCTGTCGATCGAGCGCCACGCCACGAGCAAGATCAAGACGAAGGAAGACCTCGCAGCGATCTACACGTTTGGCTTCCGGGGCGAGGCATTGCCCAGCATCGCTAGCGTAGGACGTTTTCGTTTGTTAACGCGTGAGACCAATGCACTCAGCGGCACCGAGATCGAGATTCACGGTGGCAAACTGATTGCCGTCCGCGACAGCGGCTGTGCGCCCGGCACTTCGATTGAGTTGCGATCGCTGTTCTACAACGTGCCCGCACGCCGCAAGTTCCTGCGCACCGAGTCCACTGAGTGGGCGCATGTCGAGCAGCAGTTCCGGCTTCACGCGATCGCGAATCCACAGGTCGCATTCACCTTGATCAAAGACGACGAGCCGGTGTTCCATCTGCCGGCCACGGAGAACATGATGGAGCGCATTCGTGGACTCGTCGGTGATGAACTCGCGCAACGCCTGCTGCCAGTCATGGAAGTCGAGCGCTTCGGCGTTGCGATCCACGGCTTTATTGGCGGCCCCGGCTTCAGTCGCAGCAACAAACAGATGCAGCTCACCTTCCTCAATGGTCGCTGCATCGAGAGTCCATCGCTGCACTATGGTGTGCGCGAGGGCTATCACACGACCCTGATGAAGGGGCAGTATCCGGTCACCTTCCTCTTCGTGCGCATGGACCCACACGCCTACGATGTGAACGTGCATCCCGCGAAGAAGGAAGTGCGTTTCCACGATGGCAATGCCGTGCGCGAAGCCATGTCGCGAGCGATCCAGGACACGCTGAATCGCAGTCGCGCACTGCCGCAAGGGCATCCCACAGGGCGCTCGGTGCCTTTTGTGCCGGAGGACAAAGCCGAACCCATCATTCCAATCGTCCCACCACCGCAGCAGGTCGAACTGCCGATCCCGGTGGCAGAAAAATCAGCGCTACGTCGCGACTGGAGCGAGTTGCCCGTCGCACCGTCGCCCGCCGTTCGTGTTTCGCCAGCACCCGCGATTGAACAAGAAGTCGCTCCACCGGCAGCACACTTCGTTCCTTCCGCGCCTCCAACACCTCCAGTGGCACAGCCTTCCACACCGAAGCAGCCCGGCGATGAGTTCAAGATCCTCGGCGTGCTCGGCAAGCTCTACGTTCTGATGGAAAGCCCCGAGGGCCTCGTGCTCATGGATCAGCACGCAGCGCACGAGCGTGTCTTGTTTGAGAAGATGCGCACGGCGATGGAGACGGAAGGCGTGCCGACCCAGCGATTGCTCATGCCGCTGATGCTTCACGTCAGCCCGCGCGACTATGAGTTGCTTAGCCGCAACCTTCCTTCGTTGGCCAAGCTCGGCATCGAAGCCGAGCCCTTCGGCGCGAACACACTGAAGATCGACACCTTGCCTACCTTCATGCGCACCGACGATCCCGCCGCCTTGCTGAGCCAGGTGGTGGATGAACTCGCGAGTCTCAGTTCAAAGTCGTCGTCGCTACGCCTTGGCGAAGACATGATCGCCACCACCGTGTGCCGCCACGCCGTGAAGGCCAACGACCATCTCCGCGAACCCGAACTCGCCAGCCTGATCCGCGACTTGATGCAGTGCGAGATGCCCTACTGCTGCCCACATGGACGTCCCACCTTGATCCAGATCTCGTATGGCGAACTCGACAAGAAGTTCGGACGCCGCGCTCCGTGAGTCACGTCAAGGCACTTCCTTGAAGAAAAGTTTTTCACATCGCAGCGCCATTGCTTGCGATCATGAATCGCGTCGCTACTCCGAGCGCTCGCTTTTCAAATTTCCCCCAACCACCCCCGCATGGAACTCAAAATCAACGTTGCCCACGTCGAGCGCATCGCGCGCGAACTCGGAGTCAAAGCCATTCACGTCGGAGCCGTCGCCCATCTCTTCAGCGAAGGCTCGACTGTCCCTTTCATCGCCCGTTACCGCAAAGAACAGACTGGCGAGATGGATGAAGTGAAGATCACCGCCGTGCGTGATCGCATGGAGCAGATGCAAGCCGTCGATGATCGACGCTCCAGCATTGTGAAGTCGCTGGAAGAGCGCAACCTCATGACCGATGCGCTCAAAGACAAGATCGCCAAGGCTGACTCGCTGACGGTGCTGGAAGACTTGTTCGCGCCGTATCGTCCGAAGCGCCGCACGCGTGCGACCATCGCGAAGGACAAAGGCTTGGAGCCTCTGGCTGACTGGATTGAAGCCAATCAAGCTGACCGTGCCGCGAACCCGCAAGCCGAGGCCGAGAAGTATGTGAAGCCCGATGCGGAGACGGATGACCTCAAAGTGAAGGATGTGAACGAAGCGCTCGCCGGAGCGCGCGATATCATCGCCGAACGCATCAGTGACAACGCCGAGGTGCGTGCGGCGTTGCGCAAGCTGTTCCAAGAGCAGGGCACCGTTTCGAGCAAGGTGCTTATGGGCAAAGAAGAAGACGCCGAGGCCGCGAAGTTCCGCGACTACTTCGACTGGAATGAGCCACTCAAGACCATCCCCTCGCATCGAATGCTGGCGATTCGTCGTGGCGAAACCGAGGGTTTCCTCATGATGCGCGTCACGCCGCCGGAAGTCGCCGGCACGGCTTTGGTAGAAGGCATGGCCACGCGCGCGACGACGCCCTGTGGTGAACAGATTCGCCTCGCGGCCACCGATAGCTACAAGCGCCTCCTCGCGCCCAGCATGGAGACGGAGATGCGCCTTGAGTCGAAGAAGAAAGCCGACGCCGATGCGGTGAAGGTCTTCGCCGACAACCTGCGCGAACTGCTTCTCGCTGCACCGCTCGGACAGAAGCGCGTGATGGGCATCGACCCTGGCTTCCGCACGGGATGCAAGGTGGTGGCGCTCGATGCGCAGGGGAAACTACTCTTCAACGACGTGATCTACCTGCTCGGCAGCGGCAACACATTGATGCACGCAAAGGAACTGCTCACCAACGTGGTGAAGCACTACCAGATCGAAGCCATCGCGATCGGCAACGGCACCGCGAGCCGTGAGACGGAAGCCTTCGTCAACAAGATCGGTCTGCCCAAGGCGATCCCGGTGATCATGGTCAGCGAGGCCGGTGCCTCGGTGTATTCCGCCAGCGAAGTCGCTCGCGAAGAGTTCCCCAATCACGATGTCACTGTGCGTGGTTCGGTTTCCATCGCGCGTCGTCTCATGGACCCGCTGGCTGAGCTGGTGAAGGTCGATCCCAAGGCGATTGGTGTGGGCCAGTATCAGCACGATGTGGATCAGAACAAATTGAAGGCCTCGTTGGATGACACGGTGCTGAGCTGCGTGAACGGCGTGGGAGTGGAACTCAACACGGCGAGCAAGCAACTACTCAGCTACGTGTCCGGTCTCAACAGCACGCACGCCGCGAACATCGTAGCGTATCGCGACGAGCATGGCGCATTCAAGTCGCGCCGCGATCTGCTCAAGATTCCGCGCCTGGGTGACAAGGCCTTCGAGCAAGCTGCCGGCTTCCTGCGCATTCGTGATGCCGAGCATCCGCTGGATCGCAGCGCGGTGCATCCCGAGCGCTACCCGCTGGTGGAAAAGATGGCTGCGGACCTGGGCTGCACCTTGAACGATCTGCTGAGCAAGCCCGAACTGCGCGCGAAGATCGACTTGAAGAAGTATGTCAGCGAGACTGTGGGTCTGCCCACGCTGCAGGACATCATGAACGAACTCAACAAGCCGGGCCGCGACCCGCGCAAGCAGTTCGAGGTCTTCCAATTCCAGGAAGGTGTGGAGAAGGTGGAGGACTTGAAGGTCGGCATGAAGCTGCCCGGCATCGTCACCAATGTGGCGGCGTTTGGTGCCTTCGTGGACATCGGTGTGCATCAAGACGGCCTCGTGCATGTGAGCCAGCTGAGCGACAACTTCGTGAAGGACGCCAGCGAGGTCGTGAAGGTGCAGCAGAAGGTGATGGTGACCGTCACGGAAGTCGATCTCGCACGCAAACGCATCGCCCTCTCGATGAAGTCGAAGCCTGACTTCGAGAAGAAAAAGCCCAGTGGTCCTCCCGGACAAGGTGGCGGCGGCGGTGGTCAGCGCAGCTTCAGCAGCGGTGGTGGTCGCACACCACCAGGGGGTGGCATGGGCAATCCTTTCGGTGGCAATGACTGGTTCACCCAAGCTGCTGCCAAAGGGAAAAAATAGGCCCCATAAAACCTCCGGCACCGTTTTGAGCAAAAACGGTGCCGGAAGCGCGCTGGCACTTCGCTAAAGCCTCGCGCCTATCGGCTTAGCTCAAGCATGCGGAGGATCGGCTTCTCAGCTCTTTGTCGGATGTCTTCCGGCAACTCCACGCGTGGCTGCAAGTGATTGAGGCAATCGTGCAGTTTCTGAAGCGTGTTGAGCTTCATGTAGCGACAATCCGCGCAAGCGCAGTGACCTGTAGGACCAGCGATGAATGTCTTGTCTGGCACCTCGCGTTCTAAGCGGTGCAACATACCGCTCTCGGTGACAATGATGAAGGCGCTGGCCGGGGATGACTTGCAGTAGCCCACCATCTTCTCCGTGCTGCACACCTCATCGGCAAGCATTCGAACAGCGTAAGTGCACTCGGGATGCGCGACGACTTTGGCGTCAGGATAATCGACTTTGATCTTCTCGATGCTCTCGCGTGTGAACTCTACATGCACGTAGCAGGAGCCCTTCCACAGGTCCATCTTCCGGCCGGTTTGCTCCATCACCCATGAACCCAAGTTCTGGTCAGGAACGAACAGGATGGGGCGATCAGGCGGAGCCGCCTGAACGATCTTCACTGCGTTGCCGCTGGTGCAGATGCAATCAGCGAGAGCCTTCACATGCCCGGAGCAGTTGATGTAAGCGATGACGTAGTAATTCTTTGCCGCGTTGGCTTTGAGGAAGGCTTCCAACTGAGGCCCAGGACAGGCTTGCTCGAGCGAGCAACCCGCATTGGCATCAGGCAGAACGACCACTTTGCCAGGATTCACAATCTTTGCCGTCTCAGCCATGAAATGCACCCCGCAAAAGACGATCACGTCAGCATCAGTTTCTTTGGCCTTGTAAGCGAGGCCAAGCGAGTCGCCCACGAAGTCGGCGATCTCCTGGATGTCCCGCGTCTGATAGTTATGCGCGAGAATGACGGCGTTACGTTCCTTCTTGAGTCGAAGAATGTCGGCGATGAGACTGGGAGCGGCGGATTCTGCCATGGTGGGCCGATGCTTATCCCGCCCCCTGCGTGACGCAAGTGATCTACTTCGCCGTGCGAACGATGTTCATGGAGCCATTCAGCTCGCCACCTGGCTCGATCGAAACAGAACGAGCGGTCACATCACCGTTCACGGCACCGCCATTGCCGATGATGACAGGCCCCTTGGAATAGACATGGCCGGTAATCACACCGTGGATCTCGACGTCATCTGCATGAACCGGGTTCATGAACGTGATCTCACTCCCCTTCTCGACCAGGAACTTTTTGCATTTCACCTCGCCGATGATCGTGCCCGTCGTTTTAAAGGTCGCATCGCCGGAGCAAAAGATGTTAGCCTCGACGAGTCCATAGCAACGCAAGTCTCGGGCGTAAAGGTGAGCAGCCGTCAGGTGCCCGCGTTTGCGAATCATCACGTCACCTCGAGTCTTGATCGCCTGAGACGAAGGCAGATTGAGTTCGATGTCTTCGAGCGAGATGTAGGCACCACAGGACGGGCAATTGGCCGAGCGTGAGGAGCGCCCCACCTTGAACTTGTTCGAACAGTCAAAGCACTCGGCTTCCTTGAAGTATTGCTGCCGGAACGCGCCTTGCTCACGCATCTTCTGCAAGGTGCCGGTGGGCGAGTTCTGCGCGGACTGCTGCATCAGCTCCGCAATGGCGGTGGGCACGTGACTTGCCACACGAGCGACTGGCTCAGCAGCAGTGCCCGTCGAGTATGATCCCGCCTCGATAGAAGCCGGGGCGGGCACGGCTTCCGCCAACAGAGGAATGGGTTCCGCTGGCTCGGGCGCAGGCTCAACGACGGGAGCGGATTGGGGCGAAGGAGCGAGCGCTCCAACAGCAGCTTGCAACATCATGCCAAGCCCAAGTTCACCAGTCTCAGAGATATCAGGATCGAACGCTGGCAACCCGGGAATAGGAGTCGGAGCGACGGGCGTGACGGGTGTCAACGGAACTGTTGATGGACGGACCAAGGGAGCAGTCGCCGCAGGTGCGGAAACAGGGGTGGAGGGTGGATTCATCGGCACAGGCTGGCGCGTGGGCACGAGCACCTCTGGGCGACCACCGGCCTTGGACACAGCCGAGGCGATCACCTTTTTCTTCTCCAACCTCAAATGCACTCCACAACTCTTGCAGAATGTGGAAACAACGAGGCGCGGCTCATACGGAGCCGCGCCACAAGAGGGGCCCACCACATCGCTTTTATTCTTAGGTGGCGGGGGAGAGG
>JAEUHN010000054.1 GCA_016795365.1 Verrucomicrobiaceae bacterium | reverse complement strand
CAGAGAGCCTTGCAGCACATCTCTCAGCTACCAATGAACAATCACCGGTTCACAAGACTGCCGCAAGTGATGTAAAATGCCCGAAACGCAATGATATGAATCATTAGAAGTAACACGGGGCAGAACTGTGTCAGATCAAGCACGGGGTTCACGGCATGGCAAACAACCTATTTTCCAAACCTGTCTTTCCACCACTTACGCCAATCGTGAACATTCAACCCTTCACGAAGTAGCCAGACGGCTGGCGAGATGCACACAGCGAAGAACAGAGCCCCCAATAAAACATCGTGCATCACGAATCCCCAAATGGATTGGGCACCCTCACCTTTGATGCGGCATACTTTCGGGTTATCAGGTAAATACTCGACCTGTGTTGTTTCGGGCAATTCTCCACTCGGTCGCTTGTCCATCATTTTGAAGGCCACACCACGAACTTGGTAACGGTAGGTGCCCACATCGGAATAACTTACATTCCCTCGGTCGTCCTCAACTTCGACCTCTTCCGAGTGGATAAGTTTTGCTGATGTGGATCGCCCTTGGAGGATCAACACAACTGTATCGAGTGGGCCAGGGCTCAGTGCTGAGTTGCGAAAGACAATCACGCCAAGAATCAAAGCGACCACCCCTAACACAACAAATTGCCTCTTGGCGTTAGCAGACAGATCAGGGTTTCTTTGGTTATCCCAATGAAGAGTTAGTTTCCCTGTCATGAGGTCACTGGTCCATCGCACATCCCGTCTTTCTTCAGGTGTTCGCTCAGCGTGTTGTTTCATAGCGGCGATTTGTTGGAGCTTCGCTTGATAACAAGTGCCACCCAAAAAAAGATTGATCCCGCCGCTGGATCAACCACCTGCCAGACCTCGCGCCCCAGGTGAGCTTTGAAGATGGGATTGAAAAGCAGCGCAATCACCACCAGCGACCATTTACCAGCATCGGGCAACGCCTTCACATGGCAGGCCAGCAGATAGACAGCCGAACCCGTCGCAATGCAGCGGAGGAGCATGTAGTAGCTGTAAGGCAGGCTGAACACACCAACGAAGCACGCCAATGCAGCAACGGCTGAGATGATGACCGCAGGGCTTGGCGTCTTCATCGGAGATAGAGCGTGCCATTCACGTCATGCCGCATCGTGCCCTGCACGTTGACATTTTGCTGAACATTCACATCAACCTTGCGCGGCGTCACAAGTTCTTGAGAGCGCTGGATGGAACCCAACGCACCCCAGGCCGCCTGATACTGCTTCCGTGATCGCTCCTGCGCTGCAAAGTCGTTCCGTTCTCCGTAGCCAGTGACGCCGCCGTTTTGAAGCCTCACCCAATACTCGCGCGTGTCGCTGCCGTCCGAATCCATGAACGACGATGCCAGCCGATAAAAAAGCACCTCGCTGCCGCCCTCTCCTTCCGCACTCACAGGCTTCCCGAGCAACTTCGTTACCTCAGCTCTGCTCATGCCAACGTGAACGTCTGAGAAGTGCGTATTGAACGGAGCCGCACACGAAGTCACGAGCAAGGCGAGGAGAAGGAAAATCCGCTTCATCGTGCCGATGCTGTCAGAGCAGCTAAGCAGCGTCAAGAGAAGTCCCCGCGCGACCAGCCAAAGCAAGCCGACTATCACGGAGGTAAGCCTCCACTGTCATGGACTCCACCTCAACATCGCTCTCCGAGCCACCATCGAAGAGCTTGCCCAGCGTTTCAGGATCAGCCCGCTTCAAAAGCGCCGCTTCCATCTGCCGCAAGTGTCCCAGGCCATCCAGGTTATCAGCCACCCGCAGCGCCGTTTCTAGCGCACCTGCCAACCTCGCCACACTCCCGCCGTCCAGATTCGTCTCTGCATCGCCAAGCGCGCGTTCCACTCGCTTCACGAGGCTTGAGACCGCCTTGCCCACCGTGCCGCGAATCTCAGCAGCAGCCACGGCACACATAGAAGCCGTTTCAGAGTCAAAACCCGTTTCTGTATGTTGCTGCACAGATCGAAGCGCTTGCCCCGCTGCCGCGTAGCCAATCCGCGCCTCCCTGGCCAGCTTGCGCACCGGCCAACGCTCCGCGACCGCAATCGGTAGCAACTGGCGGATGCGTGGTGCTCTGGTCAATGCGGTCGCCATGATATGGCCAGATTACTCCCAAAATTTTTCCCGGCAACTCGCCCACGCCTAGCCCTGCGTCCGCTCTGTGACGCCCGCGCCCCTGGTGGAACAGCGGATTTCATCACGCTCCCTGGCCCCCCTCGTTCTCCAGGGGAACCTTCGAAGCCTTACCCCACTCTGCCCAAAACGTATGTATTCTCGGCGAAAACATGGCCCAAACCCACCGGCCAGCCTCATTCATAGCGAGCCGATCAATCACAGATGTGCGGAGTCTCGAACTTCTCCAACCTAGCTTGCCTTGTTGAGATTGGCGTTGAGAGTTTGATACTCCACCGCGCTGGAACCCTTGATTTTACGAGTGGAGCGGGTGATGGGAATCGAACCCACGTATGATGCTTGGGAAGCACCCGCTCTACCATTGAGCTACACCCGCGCTGCGATGCACGACCAAGAGTGTTCAGAGGGCATCGATTGTCAAAGGCGGAGATGCTATTCCTCCGTTCGTGACAGGTAGGTGAGAGAGCCGTCGTCCTGCATCTTGGCAACGACGGTGATGGTCACCGAGTGAGTGCCGACGTAGCCCATGCTGACGATGCGGAAGACCTTGTCGCTGGCGTAAGTGGTGAGGGCCTGGACAAACGAGAGTCGATCAGGTGGAATCGAGAGCATGGAGATGGCTCCGTTGATCCCGAGGCCGCGATTGTCGTCATCGGTGCCGTCGATGCCGTCGTTACCTGCGCGGGCGGTGATGAGGCGGGAGACGTCGCCTTCGGTGGCTCCGGTGACGGCCATGATGACATCCTTGGAAGCCCAGAAGAGGTCGATCGTGCCTTCGCCATAAAGGCTGAAATAGTTGCGCCACTCGGGCTTGGCACGGGCAACCACGTCGAAGCCTTTGACCAGCAGCATCTCGTCCAGCGAGGTGAAGCCTTGGTTCCTGGGGAATCCGTTCATTTGCAGTCCCATGTAGTAATCAGACTCCGCTCCTTGCGGACGTGCTTCCTTGTCGCCATCGACCCAGTCGGCCAGGCAATCCATGGCTGTGGTGGCCTCGTCATTGTTGATACCCCAGAGGAGGAAGAGGTTGTAAACGGCTTCGTAGGCGCGCTTGTCGGTGATGAAGTTGATCGGCAGACGAGAGCCTTCACGCACCTTGTTCAAAGAGAAGCCGGCGTCTCCAGACGGCTTCGTTTCCTTGCCTCGATCGTAAGTGACCAGCACTCCGTCGGGGCCTTTGACCGCATCAATGACATAGACGCCGGGGTTCATAGCCAAGCCGATGCCGCACTCTGCCATGTAGGTGGCTCGGTATTGATTGGCGGCGTCGCTGCTCGCCTTGAGGCTGGTCTGCATGTATTGGATGACGCCGCCGACCACGAAAGCCATGAGCATGATGGCCCAGATCATGAGCATGAGAGATGAGGCGCGGCGCTGAGCGAGACGCCGTATGACGGCTGCCAGAGGGCGCAAGAGCCGTGATGGAGGGCGATTCTTCATCGGGGTGCAGTGCCTCCGGTGCTGCTGCCTTGAGATGGCTGCGTCGTGGTTGTGGTGGTGGTCTTGCTCGAAGACGATGACGAACTCCGGGTGGGCGAACGCAGCTGAGTTTCAGGCACGGCCCACACGATCCTCGTTGGCAGGCTGCGCCCTTCCATTTGCAACTGCAGCTCGATGAGGTCCGGCCACTTCGACTCACTCCACTCTTCCAGCCATTCGTCGCTGGAATCCTTGAAGAAGCGCCACGTCATCATCTTGACGCCACGAAGCAGGGGCAGCCAGGTGCGCTGCTGATCATCGGGTGCATACTCAGGGTTCTCATCCAGCCCGGTGGTGAAGACGACGGTCTGGCTGGCATCCGCAGAGGCGGCCAAAATATCCTTGCGAGTGATGGAGAGCAGATAGCGCGGACTGCCGTCCTCACTGGTGGGCACGATCACATCTGGACGCAGTCCGATCACGGTCTCTTCATAGGATGTGGGTGCGGCACCGAAACCAAAGCAGGTGGGCACGCCAGCTATGGAGAGCTCCTGCGACGATGACATGCCGCTGGAATCGAGTTGCTTCAGCGTCAGCGTGGCTGAGGACGGCATGGTTTGAAAAGTGATGCGGCACAGCTCAAGGAAGCGATTGATCTGATCATTCTCCCGCTGCGTGCGCTCGATGTCGGAGGCTCCGCGCACGCTGCCCTTGATAATGGCAAAGAGGGTGCCTGTGATCATCGCGAGGATGGTGAGTGCGATGACGACTTCGAGCAGGGAAAAGGCATTTGAGTTCGGCTTTCTCCGTTCGCGGCTCTCAGCGGCCATGGGCTTTCGCAAGCCAACGCGAAACCAAGACCGGGAAACCGAGGACCGTGAACCCTGAACGGAAGATCTCATCGCTTCCTCCTCTTTTCCTGCTCGGCTTGGTTTTGGTAGAACCAGAGTTCCACAGATTCCTCACGCACCTCCGAGCCTGCTTGATAGCTAGCTTTAAACGTCACCCGAAAACAGTCCTGAACAGCGGTCCCGTTGCGAGGTGTGACCACGCTGAGCGGTTCCACGGTGCTGGTGTAGGTCACGCCCAACTGGTCATCGGTCACGGTCAGAGCCATGTCGGGCGCAGCTTTTCGTTTGGTCTCCTCAATGAAGGACCGCAGGCCAAGGCGGACCGCATTGTCCTTGTTCATGATGTTGCCCACTTCGAGTGTCGTATTGAGGGAACGGGCGAGACCGACGACTGCGATGGCGAAGATGGACAAGGCGATCACCAACTCCAAGAGGATGTAGGCACGCCGCGCCGCAGTCCGGCTGAACCGGCGAGGCAAACGTCTCTCGATGATGGGTGCGACGTTCATTGCTTACTTGATACTGATCCGTTCCTTCACCAAGTCCGCCGTGAGCGGGTCGAAGCGCGCATACAATTGAGCCACTTCCGTTTCGATGCTGATGCCGAGAGGTTCACACATGCCATTCGGCTGGAAGACCCAGAGCTTCACGATCTCTCCTTCCATGGGGAACTTCCCGCCGTCGCCTGCATCGGCGCGAACGGCATCCCGCAACAGCCAGACGGAGGCGTGAGTGCCAGGAGGGAAGGTGTAGCGATCATTCCACTCCACCCTGGGTGGCGGTGCCTGACCAGTGCTGCCCGGCTTGGACTCCGTTACACTGCCAGCAGAGGCAGGGTCAGGCTGACGCTGACTGGGCTCCACAAAGTCGAGTTCGGGAGGTGTGCCCGCCTGCTGGGCTGCGTCGATCGTCGTCAGGTAGGTGGTCAACTCCGCGAAGCTCAGGTAGGGATCGAAGTAACGCGAGGCCGTGAAGCCCTGAGCCGTGATCGCGATCTGATAAGGTCGCCGTTCCTTCATGGCTCGAAGACGGGCCTCCTTGGCCATGCGCAGCAGCTCTGTCACCGGCTCGCGTGCCCGCCGTTCGGCCTGCATCCCACGGAACGTAGGAACCGTGGCCGCCGCAAGCACGGCAAGGATCGTCAGCACCACGACGATCTCGATCAAAGTGAAGCCGGGGAGCGTTCTCAGTTCTCTGTTCCCGGTTCTCCGTTCAGCAGAACGGTAGCCTTGATGCCTGATCGTGGGGGGCTTCATGGCTGAGGTATTGAACCGGGAACTGCGAACCGTGAAACACGGTCCTACTTCGTGACCGTATTCTTGAAGTTACCGATGTCATCAGCGGTGCCGTCCTGGCCGTCCTTGCCCACGGACCAGAGATCAAAGGCCTTCTTCGATTTGGTGGCGGGATACGCATACTTGTAAGGTTGCTGCCAGGGGTCCTTCGGCTCCTCTTCCATCAGCTGGGTCCACTTGTCAGGAATGGGCTCGGTGGTGGGCTTTTCCACCAGCGCCTTGATACCTTGCTCGGTGGTGGGCATGCGTCCGGCGCGGCTTTCATAGAGCTGGAGCTGGGTGCTGATGGCCTGGAGGTCACCATCCACGCGGGATTCCTTGGCGACGTCCACATTGCCTTTCAGCAGGTAAATGGCGGAAGCACCGAGGATGGCCAGGATGGTCATCACGATGACGATTTCAAGCAGGGTGAAGCCACGGGACGCGCGGCGCAGGGTGGTGGTGTGGGTGTGGGTCATAAGAAAGAAGGAAGGATGAAGGGTGAAGAATGAAAAAAAGCTAGGCCTTGCTGCGAATGCCGTTGGAAGCCTGGAAGATGGCGGTCACGATCGAGTAAGCAACGACACCGACGATGGCGGCCATAAAGATCATGATCACGGGCGAGATCAGGGTGGTCAGGCGCTTGATGCGTTTGTCGAGTTCCTTGTCGTAGCGCACGGCGGACTTCTCCAGCGCACGGCCCAAGCTGCCGGTTTGCTCACCCACAGCGATCATGTCCACCAGCAACGTGGGAAACTCGCCGACCTTTTTCAGCGAGGCGGAGAGCGGCGCGCCTTCACCCACCATCGCGACGGCCCTGGCCATCAGGCCCTGGATGAAAACGTTGGAGATGGCCTTGGTCGTGAGCTTCAGGCCATTGAGCAGCGGCACGCCATTGACCACCAGATTGCCCAGCGAGTGGGCGAACTGCGCATACATGCGCGTGCTGATCACAGGGCCGAAGAGCGGTAGCTTGATCTTGGTAGAGTCCCACCACAGGCGGCCTGCGGGTGTGCTCACGTAGCCTCGGAAAATCAGAGAACCGGCGACAATGGCGGTCAGCATCAGCCACCACCACTTGCCCAGAATGGCAGAGAACTTCATGAGCATCTCCGTAGCGAAGGGCAGCTTCGTGCCTGAATCCGCGAGCAACTGCGTGAGCTGCGGGATCAGCACGGTCATAAAGACGATGATCAAGGCGATACAAGCCGTGATCAGCAGCGCGGGATAAATCATCGCCTGCGTGACCTTGCCCTGGAGTTCCTGAAGCACCGTGAGACCAGACGCCAGACGACGCAAAATCTCAGGCAGCGAGCCGGATGCTTCGCCTGCCGCGACCATGTTGACATACAGGTCATCGAAGCTCGGCGAGGCCTTGCGCAGCGCCTTGGAGATCGTGGAGCCCTCGCGCACTTCGTTGCGCAGGATGGTGGACACTTTCTTGATTGCCGCCGCCTCTTGCCGCTCCTCCATCACGCGCAGCGCCTGATCAATCTGCAAGCCGCCATCCAGCAGGTCCGCCATCTCCTCGGTGAACAGGATGATCTGCGCACGCTTCAGCTTCGGGGCTTCGAAGTCGCCCGCAGCCTGCGCCTTGGCACTGGCACGCTGGGTCTTCCCCGCAGACGCATCCTCGATCACCTTCATCGGTGTGAGCGACTGCGCTTCGAGCTTCCTGAATGCCTCAGCCCGCGAGCCAACGGTCATCTTGCCAGTGATCTGCTGGCCGGAGGGATTCAAAGCGGTGTAGGTGAAAGCGGGCATGAAACGATGAAAAACGGAAACCAAGAGAGCTTCCCCGGCGGACCGAAGAAGCGAGGCGGGTCGTGAACGACGCAGTGCCCAGAGTTCTCGCCCCTGTTTTTCGAGTCAACCCTATTGAACTGCTGAGGCACGGGGAAGATATCGGCAGAAGGATGCGAGGGGAACGGACGAAGCGACGATGAGCCAACGATGAACCCGCGCCCCGTGGAAGAGTTGCGACTTCTCCGGCTCTCTGCTTCGGGTCTCACCCGTCCAGGTCTTGGATGGACTTAATGGTCCAGCCATCCGGTGCCCGCTCCAAGCCATACGACCGCACAGCACCAGCATCTTTCGGACCGACCAGGATCGTGGCGTTCCTGCCATCATTCGACTTCTCAATCACCACCAGCCGCTCCGTCTTTCCCTTCGTGGTGACAGACACCTCAATACGTTTGCTCGTCTGAACTGGTGATCCTACCTGGAGCTGCCCTCCAAGCCGACGATGGGCCTCATCAAGGAAGTGGATGTAGGCCACCTCGACAGGCGGTGCCGGGTTGGCAACGACGGTGGAAGCCGGAGAGTCCGGGATCGATTTCTTGAGTGTGGCAATCGCACTCATGATCTGCTCGCGATAGACCACGCCAGCCGCGATGATGCCCAGGACGAATAGGACGACGAAGAAGAAGCAAGAGCCGCAACCGGACTTCGATCGAGGAGGCACGACTGGCGCGGCAGCAGCAGGCGCTGCCACGACGGGAACGGGGGGCGCTGCTACGGCTGGCGCAAGTGGCTGACCGCATTGTTCGCAAAAAGCGGCGTTTGGGGTGAGCGCAGCACCACAGTTGGTGCAGAAGGAAGCAGGATTTGTGGACATAAATCAAATCAGGAAACAGGTGCCCCACACGCACCGCAAAACTTGGCTGCTGCATTCGCGACCGGATGCCCGCATCGAGCACATACCTTCGCTCCACGCGGCTTTCCGCAGCTGCCACAAAACCGGGCTGTGGCCGACATCGGCCTGCCACAGTGCTGGCAAAACGCTGCCGCCGGAGCGGGCGGAAGCGGCGGTGGGGCTGGTGGAGCATGAGCTTCCGCACGGACGGAAGGCGACGACTCTACACGCTCGGGCTGGGCAGGTCGAGGTGAGGTATCGGGGGTGGTGAGATACTTCGTCAACGCCGCGAAAGTGGACTCGCTCCGGCCCGTCAAGCGCACGACAGCGGGCGGTGGGCTCCAAGTCCAGTCACCCAGCTCCCGCAACGAAACATCCCGATGATCATCCTCGTGTCGCACGTGCAGGCAGGCATCGTCGTGGCCGTGCCCTATCGAGAACTCGAAATGCCCGGGGACCTCGCCACCCATCTCCACCTCTCCCACATAAGGCTTGTGGTTTGAATCGAGACGCAGCGTGAGATTTCGAAGGGCGTCAGGAGACTCGAGGATCAGCAAATGAATCCCTCCCGGCAGATGCTGCCCAGTGCCTGACCAGACTGTGTCGTTCAGTTCCGACGGCTTGACATCCATCTCCACCAACTCGCGGATCACCGCCATTCCCTGGGTGAGCGATGCGAGTGTTTCGGAGCTGACCTCCGATTCTCGAAAGAGCTCGCCCATCGCCAAACAGAGGTCGTCCAACCGAGTGCCCTGACGCGGGCTGAGCGCAAAAAAGTGTCCTGGCAGCAGAGGTTCCGTGTTCATGACCATCGTGAGTTACCAGGGTTCGATGGGCTCCACCGCCGGGAGGCTGCCCCGGCTTGTAACCGCACTGCGTTGTTCAGCGAGCCAGCCCTTCCGATATTTGGTATAGGAGTTCAGTTCTTCATCATCAAACATATTGATCGCTGAGATGAACGTGGGCCAGAAGTAGCCCGTGAGAAAGCTGCCCAACACGCTAAAGACTCCTATCGTGTGCTTCGGATTGAATGGCATGCCCTTTAGCTTGGCGGTTATCCAGGCACGGAATGTGGTAATAATCGACGGGCCAAAACGCGTAACAGCCGCAACCAACGGTTTCCCAAGGAACAACGCAATCAGCGCAGCCGCAGAAATCAGGAATGTGATGGCAGCGGCGAGCTTCACTCGTTCCTCTGCCAGACTAAGCACCACTTGATCATCGAAGGTTTGATTCCACCACGGGTCGATGAACTTGGCATCTTTCCACGGATCATTGCCGCTGAGATTGAAGCCGAAGAAGTCATGCAGATGATTGAAGGCATACTCACCCAGCTCGATGCCGTTCATTTTTGCTGCAGTGTTCAACGAGTATTGCCCATACCCATAGCGTCGCTGCATGGCCCACTCGAGCAAGCGCTTGGCCAGTTCACCGCACACATAGTCATTCCATTCAGGTGGCATGGGATGCCCAACAATCTTCGCGATGTCCCATCGAAAATTGTAAAGAAGCCCCAGCGTTCCGTCCGGCCACAGGTAGTCTGCTGCATTGCGCAGCGTTGACGAATGCTGAAACTCAGGATTCGTCAGCCGCAGAGACTTGGCGTTTGCCTGAATCTCATTGAGAAACTCCAGCAGGTTGTGCCCCACACTGATGGGAAACGCCGTCGCTTGATCACTGCTGCCAATGCGGCACTTCACACGAAACTCTGCTCCCGCAACGTTGTCGAAACTGAGGCCTGAGTATCTCAGCAGCCATCGCGCCTCACCATCCGCATCCGTCGTTTTGACCGCGTCATCCTGAAGTGTCAGTTGAGGACCACCTGACCCTCCTGTCACCGCCACTTCCAAAGGCAGGTCCGCAAGCCCGCCAAACCATGGAGCCCTCGGCAGTCGCACACCAGCGATCGCGCCGGCCTCTGAAGTCCCCCTCATTTTGCCAGGCACCACCCACAACTTCAGATGCATCGGGCACGGGTTCACCTTCACTTCGACTGGCTTCCCCAGTGACATGGTTGCTTTCTCACCCGTCTTCGCATACTCGCCGGTGGCCTTGAAGGTGAGCGGCGATTTCGAAGACTTCGTGTGCAGCACCGGAAGCTTCGATCGAAGTTTGTAGCGCAGCTGGCCTGGCTCCGAGAAATCCTCGTCCTTTTCGAGCGCGAACTGCCGCGCCTCCTCCTTGCCCAGTTCCAGCTTCACCGACTTCAAATCATAACCTTCTGCGACTTCATCAGGCGCATCTGCACTGCGCGATTTCACGAAAAAGATCAACCCGATAGCATCCTCTCCATCGGCAGCGAGTTCACCACCCTCCAGTTCCAGGCCCTTGTAGTCTCGAGTATCGTCGTCTTCGATCTCGAAGCGGTAACCCAGCTCCACGAGCGGAGGCAATCGCAATCCCATCCGCGCCTTGTATTCCTTGGGCTTGCCCCCCCCCACGGGCGGCTCTTTGCACTGAAAGCTAAGCACAATGATGCCGTCACTGGCCAGCCACTCCTCGGGCACCTTCACTCCCTGTTTCATGCTCGCTTTGCATCGCCAGGTAAGATGGTCGTCATCAGTGGTGAGCGGCGTCAGTTCGATGAAGTCGGGCACAAACGATGGTGCCTCCCACACGGGCACGAAGCCTGGTTTCGTGGGTTCGTCGCTGGTGGATGTATGGAAGAAGCTTACCAGCTCGGTGAACTTCCATGAAGTCCCCTCCTCCGTCGTCCATGCGTCGAAGACCGGGTAGTCGCGCTTCACACCATACGGCTTGTTCGCATTGATCATCTCGGCAGCCAGCACCAGGCCGATATCGACCTGCAATTTGACCGGGATCACCCACTGTCCATTGCCAGCAGTCACCGTGACCGTGATCGACGCCGGAACGCTGCCCTGCACCGGTGTCGGCAACGATACGCAGGCGCATCGCTCCCCATTTTGAGTTCCCAAATCGTCAATGACAAGTCCCGCAGCCCCGAGACTCGAAGGGAACCTGATCGTCGCATCACCTGCTGGGAACGGCCCTGTCTCATTCGAGCACGATGCGTAGATGTAGATCATACCGGGATTGCCCTCCCGCACGACCGTGCCTGGCCTGCCCTGCGCATCCACCGTGCGCACATCGACCTTGTAATTCCTCTGCTCCGGCTTCTCACCCTCCTCCACCGGCTTGGTGTCCTGGATGATCGTTCGTGTGATCTCCACGCCGTTCACGAGGATTGAAACCACCGCCGTGGCCACGCCTGCAATCACAGGAGCAAAGGCATCTGTGCGCAGGCCATCATTGAGATTGAAGGGATCGCGCAAGAAGTCATGTGCCCTGGCATCGCCAGCTAGCGCCAGATAGAGGCAGGCAGGCAGCAGCATGATGAGCCAGGAGGCAATCGGCAGCTTGGGTGGCGCATGTGAGACTGCTGGATTTCGTGCCAGCGCATACGAGGCCAAAAAGCCCGTCGGCAAATTCATGTGCATCAGCGGATACTCGCGATAGCCGAAGACGTGGTAGAGCAAATACGCCGTGGCAAAAGGCGCTGCCACACTCATGCCCATCGCCACCACCGGACCCAGCGAGCGCCGCAGAGGCTGCACTGGAGCAAGCAGCTTGTCCGTCTCCCTGCGGAACATCACCAGCATCAGAGGCAGCAAAAACATCAGCACAGGTGAAATGACATCCAGACCTTCACCTCCCATGCCGAGCTTGGGCAAAATTTTCTTCATCAGCAACCAAGCCCCCCCGAGGAGCATAGCAGCGAGGCCCGCTTTGCCAGCGGATGATGTTCGCTCGAAGCGCTGCTGGAGCTGGAACACCCGTGCCACCAGTGATCGGCGCTTGATCCAGGCGAGGAAAAGCATCGCGAGGGCTGGAAGAAAATCCAGCCAAGGCCCTAGCTGCATCCGCACCAGGAAGCCAGGCTTGGGCAGGCCGCGAATCGAGCTATACACAAACCATAGCAAGCCACCGGTCGCTCCCGCGAGGACCGAGAAGGTGTTCCACCAAACCTCGGGGCGTTGCTTCCAAGGCAGTCGCTTCGTGACTTCGATGAAGGCTGCCGCATTATCAAAGCTAAACCCTGGAGCAGGATTGTCAGGCAGGGCGGGCGGGCCAGGAGATCTCGATTCCACATCCATCGAGTGGCCACAGGCCGCGCAGAACTTGGCACCTTCAGGAAGCGGCGCACCACAGGCTGGACAGAATCGGCTCATGGTTTGAATGCCTGAGGGATGAGGGTTTCCAGTGGATGATGCTCAAGGAACAGCACTCCGCGCTCGGTGGCCAGCCAGATGCCCCCATTCGCCTCCACCGTGTCGATGACTTCACGACAAGGGAATCCCTGCCGATAAAGCCGCTGATGCCATTGCCCTCCCTTGAGGATGGCGATGCCGTCATATTCAGAACAGAACCAAAGCGCCCCTGTCGAATCGAGGAACAGCGAGCGCATCTTCCTCCCTTCCAGCCCCGGCGGTCCATTCAGTGGCAGCCAAGTCCGCGTCCCTTCATCCCAACTCGCCGCACCACCGAACGCCGCAAACCCCGTCGCAATCCATAGCTTTCCATCACCATCTTCCGCCAGATCGCACACCGAGCGATGAGGCAGGCCGTGGCTTGCATCGACAAAAGCCGATGTCTTGGGATCAAGCCGGAGCAACCCACCACGGTTCGGTGTGTCACTGCCAGCCCAAAGCCTGCCCTTGCTGTCTTCGTAGAGCACCGAGATGCGATCCAGCGCCGCGACCTGCTGCGTTGTCCACACGCCCTCTTTCGATTGCTCATGCAACCGTCCGGCCCCGCCAGCCAGCAAGCGGCCATCTCGTAGTTGCAGCAGGCAATACGCTGGCCCGAGTTGACCACCGTCATGCGTCATTGCCGTGTCCAGTTGGTTGCCTTGCTTGCGATACAAACCTTGTTCGCTCGCGATCCACACCTCATCGCCACGCACCAGCACTCCGCCCACGCCACGAAGGTCACGCGAGTCCACACCCGTCGGCATCGTCTTTTTCGCCGATCGATCAATCATGAAGTAGCCCGCGCGCGCCCCTACCTGGAGGATGTCCGCAGGTCCCAGCGCCAGCACTCGCGCTTCCGCAGGTGGTGAAATCACAACCGCCGCAAGAGGGGTGCTCATCACCGTGCGTATCAGCCGTGCACCTCCAGCGATGATCCCCGCACCCAGTGCGAGTTGCAGCATCATTACCAGGGTGTGTTTCATGAAAGGCAAGCCATGCGCGTCGCCCTCAGAGGAAAACGCATCCACTCGTTGCATCTGAAACCACCTAACGACCGACCACGAAGCCATCAGCGCCAGCAGCGCCACCAGCCACGCCTGGACCATGAAACCGCGGATCGAGTCCGCGTTCCGCTCGAAACCCAGATCAGCCAGCAGCGTCTTCATTCTTTTACAGCCCCACGTGCCGCCCAGCCCACCGCCAGCCCGAAGGCCACATGCCCGATCAGGCTGATCGAGACAAACGGCCAGCCCATCACAATGTGAAACATCGAAGGGTAAGAGGCCAGCATGGCGATCTCCAGGATCAAACTCCAGATCACGGCCCATAGGATGCGCCCGCGCCCAAAGGCCAGCGTGAACATCATCGCAAAAGTCAGCCCGTTCCAGATATGGAAACCCCAGCCCACAGACTTCGTTAGCAAGGTGTCGCGATCGACCTGCATGATCAGCAGGCCAAACACCTCAATCACCCGGAAGGGATTCGCAGGAATCACGCCGGTCTCCACCAGCACCCAGCGAATCACGTCATAAGCGATCAACCCGACAAACCCTGCGAACAGTCCCGCATACACACGCTGCACCACGATGCGCCGATGATCATGTCTTGCCCGAGCAAGGCAGACGGCAAGCACCACAACAGTTAAAGGCAAGCAGACCATCGCCGCCGCACCCAGATGCACCACGCCAGACCAGTGCAGCAGCAAAGCCACGCCACTCAAAGAGGAAGCAATCACGCCCACGACAAGAAGCGTCCTGAGAGTCGGATCTGATGAAGAGGTATTGTTCATGGCTTGATTCACATAGACCAACGTTTTTCCTGACCGGGTTTGATAATTGTTTGCAGCGATACGGCCGCATTCTCTGCCATCGCACGCGCACTTTCGGGCACGGGCAGGAAGACCGTTTCATCCTGAATCCCTGCACGAGTGATGAAGCTGTAGTGGACCTGCAACCAATTCAGGCCGTCCTCCTCGCAGAGGTTCACCGCGCTCAGCCATGAACCAGGAATCGTCCACGCATGCAGTTCGTCTCCCAGCATGACACACTTCCGGCCCACCCGAACCCAGGCATCCGTGGCACACAGCCGCTGGAATCGCCTTCTCGGCATGATGACTGCCAGCAGCCCGGTGATCGCCATCATCACCACCATAACCACAGTCACCCACCATCCATCTTCCGGATCGTAAAGGGGAAAACCAACGGCAAACAAGATGCAAAAGAACCACACGATCTTCAGCAGCATCTGCTTGTAGCCCCGCTCCTCTTCGAACTGCTTGCGCATGATCTCCTGCCACATCGACTGCGGCACCTGCCACTCGGCGATGAAATCCCCCCCGTGAGCGAGCAGCGCCTCCACACGCCGACCTCGCGCCCCATACATCAGCGCCGTGATCACTGCACTCATCACACCGAAACCGCAGAGCACAATCATGGCGTAGCCACCATTCATCATGTTCATGCCTGTCATCGCTGGCACGAAACACGCGCTGAAGAGCAGTAGCGCCACCACCCATGCGCGCCTCGCCACACGAGCGTCGCGATTTACAAATGGCCTGGAACCTGGAGAGGATGTGAGAGGTTCATTCATAACTTCATTTCTTCATTGGATTACTCGAACCGAGACTGTTCTGCCCTCGATGCGCACCTCAACCAAAGGTGTGCCTTTCAGCATCTGCCTCTGAGCTTCCTCACCCCCTTCGACGGTGATCGTCATCGTGCTGAGTTCCTCACGAGCTTCTTTGGTCGCGAACCGCGCGTCAATACCATCCTCCTCATCCGTGTGCAGGCTGCGATGGACATTCGCGCGGTCCTGGCGAAGCACATCCACCACTGTCGTCAGCGCAGCTCCCGTCGAGCTCACGTGATCCTTTTCACTCAACCGCGCACGATAGGTCACGGCATCTCCACCATCGCCACCGATTATCTCCGGCGCCTGAATCCACCGCAGCAATTCAAAGCCGCCAGCCTTCGGCACCAGCACCGCTATTCCTGTCTGCACAGAGTCGCCTGAAGTCATCGCATACAATTGCACGACCCAGCCGCCTTCCGCACTGGAGCCAAGCCAATGCAAAACCCAGAAGTCACTGGGATTGGGATCCTTCGTCCAGCCAAACCGTGCACCCTTCTGCCCCTTGCCAGCCAAGGCACGGGAGAGCACAGGCTTGAAGCCTTCCGCCGTCCAGCGAAACACCCGGTGAAAGGTAGGTGACACATCACTTTGTGGTGCCGGAGCGAGCAGTTCCACCTTGCCATCCTGATCAATATCCCCCGCCAGCTCCGGCAGGCTGACACCGAAATCCCACGATCCAAACGCCAGCGGGTCGGTCGCGTCATGCACCTCGGGACTCTTCCAAAGCAGCGCTCCCCCGGCATCCGTGACCACCAGTTGATAATAGGTGCCCAATTCGCTATCCGCCCCCAGCCGACGCCGCGCGATGGTCTCCGCCTTGCCATCGCCATTCAGGTCAACACGCAGCACCTGAGGCTCCGTTGCCTCCTCCATGCCTTGAGCCATCGTCAAGGCCAGCACGATCGGAAGATGAGAGAGGATCGACTTCATAGCTGTTACTACTACGGCCCAAACTCAAAGACCTCAACGTGTGCATTGCGCGCCACAGAGCCAGGGTTGCGCAACAAGCAATGCGCAGCGAATCACCACCTCCGGTGCCGTTCTCGTGCGTTTCAGCCTTATGGAGATGAACTCACCTGCTGCCCATTTCTGCGAAAACTGCGGGGCACCCTTGTCGCCCCAGACTCGCTTCTGCGAAGGGTGTGGTCACCCCATCCAAACCGCCGCCTCTCGGGCCCCAATCCCACCTCCCGAACCACCCGCCGCATCCCCGCCCTCGCCTCTGCCAGCGAAGAAGAATTCTTCATGCCTCATGCTCGCCACAGGGCTGTTGCTCTTCGGCATGACGGGGACTGCCTTCCTCGCCTTCTCCTACCGTGCCCAACTCGTCGCTTGGTGGCAGACGCTCGACTTCACGTCGTCCTCCGCCAGTCAGTCACCCGATGTCAAAGCAGCGGCGGATCTCGCTGACATGGCGCTTTGGTTTGACCAGCAGCCATGGGTCGTAGCTCTTCAAAAATCGATGCCCCGTGGCGTGACCATCTCGATGAATGCCCAGCCCTACGACGGTGAAGGCTGGTCCGCTGTGGAGCTTCGTGAGCATCACTCCGCCAGCTCCGGCTTTGATCCCGATGTGAGTCCGATGGTCGGCCTCTTCAGAGTCGCACGCAACCATCAAGCCATCGAATGGATGGACCCCGTCTCTGGCGACTACCAGCCTCTCTCCACCTTCCTCGAACAACGCGGCCTTGGCGTGACGCATTCGCCCCAGCCGACCACATCATCTTTCGAGGTGGTCTCAGGCGACTTCGAAACGCAACCTCCCGAAATCGCCAACCGCGATCCGGCCATCATTGTCCCTGACCCCGCCCGTCCACGCAATCACGTCGCCCGCATCATCGGCCCGGACGAACTAGGATTCACTCTCCTCGCATCCATACCTCCCGGAACATCGGAACTGATGGTGAAACTGCGGCTCCTTCACCCTCTCGAGTCTAAGATCACCACTTTCCCCGATGGCACGACGCCTGAAGGCATCCGGTTACGCCTTCGCCTGATCAATAACCTTGGCAACTCTGTCATCCGCGATGCCATCGTCCGCCCTAGCGGACAATGGCGGAATCTCGAATTCGTATTCTACGATCTTCCGGCCCGTGTCGTCCAGGTGAGCGTTGAAGCGCTTTGGATGGAAGGCCCGATATATATTGATGATGTGCAAATCACATCACCGTGATCACTCGTTGGCCGCCGTGACCATCAGCACTTCCTCAATGGTGGTCACGCCTTGCGCGGCTTTCATCATGCCATACTGACGCATGGGGATCATGCCATCGGACAGCGCCTGGACCTTCATGTCGGCCACGGGTGCGTGCGCGTTGATCTTCTCGGCGAGCGCACCGGTCATCATGCAGATTTCCATGATCGCGAGACGGCCCATGAAGCCCGTGTTGCGGCAATTGCGGCAGCCCACGGGCGCGCTGAGATTGGCCTGCTGATCGAGCGGGAAGCCGATGCTCTTGAGGAAGCTCTCCTCGTATTTGATGGGCTTTTTGCAGCTCTGGCACAGCGTGCGGACGAGGCGCTGGGCCTGGAAGGCGCGCACCGACGAGGAGATCAGGAAGGGCTCGATGCCCATGTCCAGCAGACGCGAGATGCCGCTCACAGCGTCATTCGTGTGCAACGTGCTCAGCACCAAGTGACCGGTCAACGCACCGCGCACGGCGATCTCGACGGTCTCCTGGTCACGCATTTCACCGACCATGATCACGTTCGGATCACCACGCAGAATCGAGCGCAGACCAGCGGCGAAGGTGAGGTTGATCTCCGGCTTCACCGCGATCTGCACGACTCCGTCGAGCTTGTTTTCCACCGGGTCTTCGATGGTCACGATGCGGCGGTCCTTCGTGTTCAGCTCGCGCAGCCAGGTGTAGAGCGTCGTCGATTTACCGGAACCGGTCGGGCCGGTCACCAAGATGATGCCGTTGGGCGAGGCGAGCAGCTTGCGGACCTTCGCTTCCGTCTCGCCGTCCAGGCCGAGCTTGCTCATGTCGAACTTCTGGCGCGTCAGCAAACGCAGTGCCACGGACTCGCCGTTCACGCTGGGGATGGTGGCGACACGAACGTCGATCGGATCGCCGTCGAGTTCGAGGTTGATGCGGCCGTCTTGCGGCAGGCGGCGCTCGGCAATGTCGAGGTGCGCCATGATCTTGAGACGCGACACCAGCGATGCCTGGAGCAGACGCATGTTCGGCGGCACCGGGACTTCGATCAGCTTGCCATCGATACGGTAACGGATGCGCAGATCGCGCTCGAGAGGCTCGACGTGAATGTCCGTCGCACGCTCGCGCAGGGCTTCGCGGAAGATCTGGTTCACGAAGTTCATCACCGTCGCTTCCTCGTCCTGCTCGTCGAGCACGTTGACCTCCTGGGCCATCTCGTCGTGCGCCATGTCCTCGCGGCCTTCCAGCAGTTCCTCGAAGTTCTCCGCGCCCACGCCGTAGCCCTGCTGCAGTGCTTCCTTGATGCGATGGCGGCTGGCGATCTGCCAGTGCACGCGCTTGCGCAGCTCCTGGCCGACAGCTTGACGCGCATCCAGATCAAAGGGGTCATACGTCAGCAGCGTGACGTCCATGCCATTGACCTGATAGGGATAAAGGCGGTGCCGCAGGGCGATCTTGGCCGGCAGTTTGCCATGCAGGCCGCCATCAGGGATTTCCAAGGTCGTGTCGGACACGAAGGGCAGGCGCACCGTCTGCGCGAGCTGGTCAAAGAACTGCTCCTCATCGACCAGACTGTTGTCCAGGATCGTGTCGATCAGCGGCTGACGCTTCTCCTGCGCCTCCTCCAGCGTCTCGCGGCAGCGCAGGGCATTGGTGCAACCCGCACGCGTGGCAGCGTGAGTGAGCACGTCGATGAGAGAAACGGAGGCAGGAGCTGTCGCGGCGGGCATGAGAAAATGGAGAGGGCGATTAACGGGGCGCGCGCGCAGAAGTTGCGACCACTGTCGAGATAGCGGGCAAATAGGGGAAAGCCCCCGATATTGACCGCAACTTGCGCCGCCCGGCAGCCGTTTTTCCACGCGACACGCCAGCGGCTTCCGCTAGCATTTCGCCCCCAAACACGACCTCATGACCGCTAAAGAACAACTCGACCAGCACGTGCGCGAGACCATCGCGTGGCACTTCTCCCCTGAAACCGGCTGCCCCTTCTGGCTGAACTGGGCCAAGGAAAACTTCGACCCGCGCGGCCAGATCAACTGCTACGAGGACATCGTGGCCAAGTTCCCGCACTTCCAGGACGAGTGGCTGCGCGACCTTCAACCAGAGGTCTGGGTGCCGAATGCGTTCAAAGGCAAGCCCTTCAACATCTTCGAAACCGGCGGCACCACGGGCATGCCCAAGCAGCGCATCGGCTGGAACGACTTCCGTGTCGATTATGAGGAATTCAGCCACAAGCTGGACGACAAGCACTTCCCACCCGGTGAAGCCTGGATCATGGTCGGCCCCACGGGCCCGCGTCGTCTGCGTCTCGCCGTCGAGCATTTGGCGAACTACCGTGGCAGCGCGTGCTACTTCGTTGACCTCGATCCGCGCTTTGTGAAGAAGCTGATCAGCAACAAGCAGTTCGATGTCGCGCGCCAGTATATGGATCACGTCGTCGATCAGGCGGTCATCATCATGAAGCACCGCAAGATCTCTGCGATGTTCACCACGCCGAAGCTGCTCGAAGCCATCGCCGAGAAAGTGAACATCTTCGACATCGGCATCCGCGGCGTCTTCTGCGGCGGCACCACGATGCTGCCCCAATACACGCGCTTCATCGTCGAGGAAGTGCTGGAGAACCGCATCGGCTTCTACCCGACCTACGGCAACACCTTGATGGGCCTAGCCGCCAGCGTGCCGCTCACGCCCGAGGACAAGTTCAGCATCACCTACTACGCCCCGCAGCCGCGCGCTGTGCTGCGCGTGGTGAACCCGAACGAAACCGCAACCACGGTGGACTACGACACCTGGGGCCGCGTGGAACTCACGACGCTAACGAAGGAGTTCTTCATGCCGCGCTTCCTGGAGCGTGACGAAGCCCTCCGCCGCAAGCCCCGCGCACCTTACACCTGGGACGGCGTGGCTGAAGTCCGTCCGTTCGGCGCGATGGAGAAGACCATCGTCGAAGGCGTGTATTGATTCAGCCGTCGATCAACCGATCTGCAACGGGCGGGCCGAAAGGTCCGCCCGTTTGTTTTGCCACCTATTGCAGGATCGCCTCGAAGCGCTCGGCCATCTTGGTTGCGCTGTATTCATCACGCACTCTGGGGATACCATCGTTGGCGAGTTGATCACGCTTGTTGTGATCGATCAGCAGGTCCTCCAGCGCGCTGGTCAGCGAGTCGAGATCATCGGGCTTGCAGAGCACACCGCCCTTGGTCGCCGCGATGATCTCGGGGAAGGCACCATGATCCGGCTGCACCACCGGCACGCCGCTGGCCATGGCTTCGATCACATACAAACCGAAGGCCTCGCCATACGTGGCAGGGACGCTGAAGACCGACAGCTCACGGAAGAAGCGCACCTTCTCGTTGAAGCTGACATTGGGCAGCCACTCGACGCGTTGGGTGAGTCCAGCATCGGCGATCTTCTGCTTCAGGCCGTTCACATACTCCTCGTCCGCTGCGGTGTAGGCTCCGCCGATGCGCAGCTTCAGGCGAGGCACAGTGCCCTTCTTGGCCAGCGCGATGAAGGCATCCACCACCATCGTCAGGCCCTTGCCATGAATCATGCGGGCGAAGTAGCCGATCGTGGGGAAGTTTGGATCAGGATCAGCCGTGGGGAAGGAGTGCAGGTCCATGCCGTTGGGCACCACACGCATCTGCGAACCATCAAGGCCGAGGCGCTTGTTGATGAGATCGGCATAGAATTGACTGGGCGAAACAAAGAGCGTGACCTTCCTGGCGATCGCTCGCAGGGCATCCCAGCACTGTTCCTTGTAGGGCTCAGGAAGGGTATCGAGAAAGGAATCTTCGCCCTGGAGCGAGACGACGATCTTGGCCCCAGGGAACTCCTCAGCCAATGCGGGCACGAGGCCGCAGAGGAGACTGTTGGACAACGAAATCACATCGGGCTTCGGCTGAGTCTTCAACCAATCGATGAGGCGCTGCCACTCAGACCATTGCGTGCTGTCCTTGCCCTGGAGAGAGCCCAGCGTCATCTCGCCGAGGGTCGCAGCCGCGGTCATGCCCATCTTCTTCGAGGCATTGCGCAGGCGATCAGGGCTGTTCAGCCAGCGGTGGATGAAGCGCGGAAGGTGGCGCGTCCACGGCATCTTTTGCGCGAGGTAGAGCGACACACCGCCCACCTGGATGTCGATCTCGGGGTTGGCAGCCAGATTGTCCGTCACCAGCGGGAGATACAGGGGCACCATGATGGCGTCGTGCTTGCGCACGCGCAGGGCTTTGATGAGGGCATTGTCGCGCAGGCAGCTTCCGCAATGGAAAGAGCCCGTGCCAGGGGTGAGGTGAACGATTCGCATGTCCTTCGGGGGGAAAGGGAGGCGCGATGCTTAGCAAGGGATTGCAGTTGGGCAAAGGGCAAAGCACTCCCCTTCATGCAATCCGTGCCGCCAGCTCAGCCAGTCGCACCTTGCCCAGGTCCGTCAAAGGCAGGTCAGCGACCCTCACGAAGCGCTCGATCCGCTCGAAGGGCTGCACGCTGGCATTGAACTCATCCACCAATCCCACAGCCCGCGCATCCGTGGACGCCAGCACCAGCGAGGTGCCGCGCCGGGCGTCCTCGACAGGCACCAGCACGCAGCGATCCACACGGCCCAGCGCTAGCGAATCCAGCCGCGACTGCAAAGGCGGCAGCGCCACCAGTTCGCCCAGGATCTTGAGCATCTGGGAGTCGCGACCCAGGAACCGCAGGAAGCGTCGCCCATCCTCGCTCCAGAGCTGCACCCGATCCCTGGTGAGCAGCGAGTTCCCGATCGGCTTCCATTGATTACCGATGACGTAGCCGCTCGCCAAGGCCGGTCCCTGCACCGTCAGCGTGCCATCGGCGTCAGCTTGCAAATCCCAGTGCGGCAGCACCTCCAGCTTCTCTGGATCAAAGCCGGAAAAGAGGTGCGAGAGCGGTTCCGTCGCGATTTGCGAACCCGTTTCCGTCATGCCAAACGATTGCAACACCGGCCAGCCGAGAGCACGAGCGCGTTGCCCGAGTTCCTTCGCCAGCGCACCTCCACCCACCACGATGGCACGGATCGAGGCCGGAGCGCGGAGTTGCTGCTGCACCAGATCAAAGACCTGCGTCGGCACCAGCGAGGTGAGCGTGATTCGTTCGGCCCGGCACACCGTCGCGAAACGCTCGGCGTCCCACCGTCCCTCGAATGGCACCACCGCCGCACCATTCAACCAAGCTCGTGCATGAATGGCGAATCCACCCACATGATGGATCGGCAGCGCCAGCAGCCAGCGATCCTCAGCGCTTGCGGCAAGGTGCGTGTTCACCGCTTCAGCATTGGCGAGGAAGGCCTGCTTGCTGATCGCGCACCACTTCGACATGCCTTCGGTGCCGGAGGTTTGCACCAGCAAATGCCCGCGTGGCGCAAGCCCCAGCGGGGCTACAGCACTCAAGCCGTGCGAGTCATTGCTGTGCCAGAAGGCGGTGGAGGTTAGCTCAGCACTTCCCATTCAAGTGAATTCAGTAAGTCATCAAAGCCCAGCCCAGTGCCCGAGCGATCCACTTGGAGCACTCCGTCGATCACGGACAAGCGCTCAAAGAAGGGATCGCCGTCGAAGAGATGATGCGTGACCAGACCGCACTGCTCCACCAGCCCGGCATGATCACGCCATGCGAGCGCCGCCTCGTAGGCCGCATAAGCCTGGCCCAAGGCATGGTCCATGGCCGAGGTGAGCATGAGCGGCGACTGCGGATGCACGTCCGCGACCACGCGCCAGTCGCGTCGTGCAGGCTTTACCACCACCGCATCGAAGCCCGTGGTGCCGTTGCGCCAGCCCTTGTCGAGCGCGAGCCGCACTCCCCACTTGTCGCGAAAGCCCTGCCACATCGCGGCATCATAGGGCACCGGGTCTTCGATGAGATCGAGCTGGCGATAGACTCGCAGCGGCAGGAACTCGATGAACTTGCCAAACGTCGGCGCATCCAGGCAGCCATTGAAATCCACGCGCAGTTTCAGCTCTGGCATCGCCTTGGCCACACACTCGAGGAAGCGACGGGTCTCGCCATAGTTCGCAAAGCCCTTCACCTTGATCGCGGTGAAGCCCTGCGACTGGAGGTAGCGCAGTTGCATCTCCGTCGGCAGCGACTGGCTCCATGAGTAGTGGCTGCGCGGCACCTCCAGGCCCTCGAACAAACTCACCCCCTGCGCGCGTGCCTCCCGATCGAGATCGGCACAGTGCAGCGCGCGCTCGAGCAAGGGTGTGGTGCCGCCGTCGCGTAAGGTCTGCAATTGCACCTCCAGCGAAGCGTCTCCAAACTCCGGCCACGGATGCACGGCCGCGAATCCTCCCTCCACGCAGATCAGTGCTCCCGGGAACTCACGCCGCACCGAGGCGGAGTTCAGCGCCGCGCCGCTGCGCAAGGTGTAGCGATGAATGTAGATGGAGGACACGTGAGGACAGGCGGATACGATTCTGGGCAGATGCTGGCTTTGAGGAAATGAGGAGCGCAGGGATGAGCTGCATTGGAAAGTGAAAAGTGGAAACTTGAAATGGGAAATGGCAGGCCGGAGCTGGATCTCGATGCGCGATGGAGTCCTGAGCCGAATTGCCTGTCGTTATCGTCGCCACCCTGGCTCCACCTTTCCAATCTCAAGTTCCCAATTTCCAATTTTCATTCGTGGTCAGCCAAACAGCGTGCCAGATCCAAGAGCACGCTTGAGTCTCGGATGCCCCGTCAATGCCTGACCACGATCCGATCGATCACTGAGACGAGCGAAATTGCGGAGACCAGCAGGTAAAGACCCGAGACCGCCAGCAGCTTGTTCCAGGAGTGCTCGGGACTCTGCAACCAGACCCGCACCACAATCCAAATCCCAATAACGAACATTACGGGGTGGCGCCCCAAGATGTTGGTCGCACCCAGACTCCACCAGTAGGCATTGAGTCCCAGCGCTACCACAATGAGCCCCGTGATCTCCCACTTCGCAAACGTCGTGCCGAAGCGCACGGCCAGCGTCTTCTTCCCGCTCTTCGTGTCTTCCGGAACGTCGCGAAGATTGTTGATCGCGATGAGCACGGTGCTGAGGCAGCCGATCTGAAAGCCTGCGATCAGGGCCTCGAAGTGCCACTGACCACTCTGCACGAAAGCCGAGCCCGTGACGGCGACAAGGCCGAAGAACAAGATGACAAACAGCTCGCCCAGTCCGCGATACGCCAGCGGCGCAGGACCTCCGGTGTAGCCGTAGCAAAAATAGAGCGAAGGAATGCCGATGGCGACGATGGGCCAGCCACGGGCGAGGATCAGCGGCACGCTCAGCGCTGCGGCGATGGCGAGCATCCAGCATGCGGCGGTTAGCACCTGCTTGGCCGTAACCACTCCACTCGCCGTGATACGTCGCGGACCCAGGCGCTCCGCAGTGTCGCTGCCTTTGACGAAGTCGATGGCGTCGTTGAACCAGTTCGTCGCCACCTGGAGCGCGATGCAGGAGAGCAGCGTGCACGCGGCCAGCCAGGGATGCCATTGCCCGCCAAACCGCCACCCGATCACTGTGCCCACGAGCACAGGGGCAATGGCCGCCCCGAGCGTCTTGGGCCGGGCGGCGTCGATCCAGTCTTTTGCGGAAGCCATGGCCTTTCATGACCGCAAGGGCTGCCAGGAGTCAAGCGCACGAATGAAGACTTGCGCAGCCCGACGCCTCGCGGCATCGAAGACAGACTGTGCATCTCCATTACCATCTCATCTCCCAGCTCGTGGACGCCCTCGTCGATACGATGGCGCGGGGTTTCTACGTGGACAAAGTCATCGAGCGCCGCTTCAAGTCGCATCCGAAATGGGGTGCTCGTGACCGCCGCATGTTCGCGGAGAGCGTGTATGAGATCGTGCGCTGGTGGCGCTGGCACTGGCACCTGGCCGGGCTGCCCGATGCCGAGTGCCTGATCCCTGAGAAGATCACCCTCGAGCGCGCATGGCTAGTGTGGGGTGCCTACTGGTGCTCGAAGACTCAGGAGGTGCCGCAGTTCGTGGAGTGCCAGAACCTGGATGCCGGGGAGATTTCCGATCGCGAGGAAGAGATCGTTGCCCCGGCCATTCGGGCCTCCGTCCCCGACTGGCTCAACCAGCTGGGCAAGAACCAGATCGGCGAAGGCTGGCCTGACCTCATCCGCGCACTCAATCGCCCCGCTGACGTTTTCCTCCGCGCCAACACGGTGAAGATCCAGGTGAAACCCCTGAAGCTGAACCTCGCCAAGGAAGAAATCGAGGCCAACCTCGTGCCCGGCGTGCCTGATGCACTCGTGCTGACCAAGCGGCAGAACGTTTTCAAGAGCCAGTGCTTCTTCAATGGACTCTTCGAGGTTCAGGACGGTGGCTCACAATTGATCGCTCCTTTCCTTCAGGTGGAGCCCGGCATGAAGGTGGTGGACGCCTGCGCCGGAGCCGGTGGCAAGGCCTTGCACCTCGCCTGCTTGATGAAGAATCAAGGCAACATCGTGGCCCTCGACATCCATCAATGGAAGCTCGACGAACTGGCCAAGCGCTACCGCCGCAACAAGATCGGCATCATTGAGCCCCGCCTGATCACAGGCCCAAGCGTGATTGCCAAGCTCAACAAGAAGGCCGACCGCGTGCTCCTCGACGTCCCCTGCTCCGGCACGGGCGTGCTACGCCGCAATCCCGATGCGAAGTGGAAGCTCACGCGTGAAGAACTCGACCGCCTGACCAAGCTCCAGGCCGAGATCCTGCGCGACTACAGCCAGATGGTGAAGCCCGGCGGCAAGCTGGTCTATGCCACCTGCAGCATCCTGCCGATGGAGAACCGCAAGCAGATCGACGCCTTCCTCAAGGAGCACGGCGATGAATGGACGCTGGAAGACGAGGAGACCTGGACGCCGAACAAGAACGGCTTCGATGGATTCTACGCCGCCCGTCTGCTTCGCAAAGAACTGCCCAAAGCCTGACCGCAAGCCGCGCTCGTGTGCCGCACTTGCGTTTGAGTCCGCTCATCTTGCCCCGGATTGACTTCGTCCATCGCGGCAAAGATGATCCGGCGGCATGAGCAGCTTCCGCATCAGGCCCCGGTTTACGCATGTGATTGATCTCGGAGTCGATGCCGCGCGAGAGCAGATCGTGAGCCGCGTGAAGGCGAATCAATCCCGTTGCGAGGTGAAGAACTTCCCTGGATTCATCTGCCTGCGCATCCCGGAGCAGGATCGTCATTACTGGTCGCCCCGCCTGAATCTGAGCCTGGAAACCACCGAGGACGGCCAGACACTCGTGACGGGCACATACGGCCCAAACGCCAACATGTGGTCGTCCTACCTCTACGGCTACTTGCTCGTGGGCACACTCGGATTGTTCTCCGGCATCCTGGGCTCCTGCCAGTGGTGGCTGGGCATGTCGGCCTGGGGACTCTGGATCTTCAGCGGCATGGCCGCCATCGCCTTCGGCATGTATGTCATGGCCCAATTCGGTCAGAAGCTCGCAGCACGACAAACCTTCCTGCTCCACCAGATCTATGAGTCTGCCGTGGGCGAGGAAGTGGACATCCGCTGAGCTGCGCCGATCACGGAGCCTGACAGGTCAAAGCAAGGCCGATATTTCGATCTTGTTACCGTTGGTTTGATTCGAGGCTTGATTTCGCATCGTGGATTCTCCCTTATAGCCGTCAGGCGTAACATTCACCTAGCCTCACCCCACATGAAAACGTCCCTTCTTTTCTCCGCCCTTGCTCTCAGTGCGCTCACCTCCTTTGCCAAGGAGCCTGTTTCCACCGGTCCAGTCACCACCTCGTCCCCGGATCTCTCATGGGAGATTTCGGCGGGTGTGCAGTGGCAGGAAATGAACATGCAATGGGACACCAAGGCCCTGCCTTCGATCAATGCCCGGGCCTTCACCCGCAAGGAATCCGATCAAGTCGCAGCTCCGTCCGTGACCATCTCGAAGAAAATCGCCCAGATCAAAAACACGCAGCTGCTCATGTCCCTCGGCTGGGGCCGCGCGGAAGCGAGCTGGGAGAGCGGCGAGTTCGAGGCGGGCGAAGGTGCCGACGAGATCTACACCTCGGACATCTCCGATTTCGAAGTCACGATGAACCGCTTCGTGCTCGCTCTGGAGGCCCGCACCGACCTTGGTGGCGGCTTCTCCGCCAGCGTGATGGCGGGTCCCACGCTCACGCTGGTGAACGGTGATTTCTTCGGCACGCAGGAAACCTTTCAGGAAGTCGTCGAAGGTGAGTTCGGCATCTTCCGCTACGGCACCAAGGCCTCGGCTTCCGGCACCGAAGCTGCCTTCGGTGTGATGGGCGGAGCCAGCCTGCGCTACACCTTCCCCTGCAACCGCTTGTTCGTTCAGGTGCAAGCGGGCTACAACTGGAGTGAAGAAGTCCGCTTTGGCTCATCTCAGATCGGCGCGAAGTTCGATGGCAGCACCTGGGCCGCAGGTGTCTCGATCGGCTACAAGTTCTGATCCGACATCGATCACGATCCGCCCCCTTCGTTGTGCAGTGTGTCCTGAGTTCGCACTGCAAAAGGTGCCATGCAGGAGCCGTTCCCGCTCCCGCATGAAATCCTTTCTCCTTTGCCTCACCGCCGTCGCTTCACTGCACGCCCAGCAGCGTGTGGAGGTCTCGCGCGATCTTTGGATCTCCGCTTACTCCAAGGAGGTCGAAGGCAGCAATGGCGGATCGCCCAAGCTGAAGCTCAAGGGCATCCAGGAGTTCTTCCTGATCGACTTCGATCCTGCGTCGCTGCACGGGAAGAAGATCGTCAAGGCACAGCTCCATGTGCACTTGGCATCGCCAGACCATCCGCTGCAGCGCACCACAGTCTCCACGATCACGCAGGACTGGGTGGAAGGCACGGGCAGCGGTTACGCGAAGACGCCGGGGGCGAGTTCGTTCGTGTGGGCGAAGACCGGTGAGCTGCGCTGGGGCAACAACGAGCCGGACATCACCAGCGTGGTGTGCGGCGAAGGCGGATCGATCTGGGGCTTTGGCGATGCTTCGCCGCCGGATGCCGAGGGCTGGCAAGTCATCCCGATTTCGCCTGGGGTGGCACAGGCACGACTCGATGGACGGTCGCATGGTTTCTACGTCATCGACGATGTGGGCAACGAATACGCCCGCGACGGGAACGCGGTCACCTTCACCCACTTCGTAAACCGCTACGTGTCCAGCCGCGAAGACAAGAAAGCCCACCGACCCTACTTCACATTGTGGCTCGAAAACGGAGCGACCACAGCCACGACGGCACAAGCGACCGAGGCATCTGTCACCGAAGCAAAGCTGCCTGCGGTGCCGAGAGTGGCACCCGTGAGCCCCTCGTTGTCATGCACCGATGTGTTCGGCAACAAGCTCGCCTCCACCCACTTCTTCGCGGCGAAGGGCGAGACGATTGGGTTCTCCGTCCCGGCCCAGTTGAGCAAGGTCGTGGTCAAGGCACCGAACATCACGGTGAAGCTCTACTCCATGCCCAAGGTGGGCGCGTTTCACGATCCGCTCGTGCCCGCTGGCTTCGATGCCGGGGCAGCGGAGGGCGATGCCACCTTCATCGACCTCCATGTGTCGAAGAACACCCCAGCGGGCGACTTGAAGGGCACGGTCGAGATCCCCGGCGCCTCCATGCCATTCACGATCACGGTGTGGAATTTCACCCTGCCTGACAAGCTGTCCTTCCTGCCGCAGATGAACGCCTACGGCCTGCCCAATCAACCGCGCGACTACTACCGGCTCGCGCACGAGCATCGCTTGGTGCTCAATCAGTTGCCGTATGGCTGGACGGGCAAGGTGGATGAACCAGCACCGAAGATCGGTGGTGATGGGAAGTGGGACTGGGCGAAATTTGATGACGAGTTCGGCCCGCTGCTCGATGGCAGCGCGTTCGCCGACCTGCCGCGCGGTGCCGCTCCCGTGGAGGCGTTTTACCTTTTGCTCAACGAGAACTGGCCGATGAAGCACGACGAGCATTTCAAGGGCGGCTACTGGATCGAGAGTGCGTTCGACGATGCTTACTGGGCACAGTTCTGCAATGCTGCGGCCGAGATCGCCAAGCACTTCGAAGCGAAAGGCTGGACTGAGCCGATGTTTGAGTTCTACCTCAACAACAAGGTCTATTTCAAAAAGGACGACTGGAGGAAATGCACTGCGGCCTGGATCTTCGACGAACCCGTGCACACGCAGGACTTCTGGGCGATCCGCCACTACGGCCGCGAATTCTGGAACGCGGTGTCGCCATTCCGTAACGTGCATCTCACCTACCGCGCCGACATCTCCCGCCCGCAGTGGCAGCGCGAGCTGCTCGATCACTGCGTGAACGTGGAAGTCGTCAGCGGTGTGCTGCGCAAATACTGGCCTCGGGTGCAACGTCGTGCGAAGGACTGCGGCAATCTTTACTACATGTATGGCAGCGCGAACGCGATCGGGACTGCAAACATCGCCAACGCCGCATGGTGCATCGAATCATGGGCGCTCGGCGCGGATGGTGTGGTGCCGTGGAATACCATTGGCAAAGCTGACGCCTGGCAGAAGCCGGATGAACTCTCGGTCTTCTATCCTACGGCCAAAGGTCCCGTCCCGAGCATGCGCCTGAAGACCTTCCGCGCCGGTCAACAAATGGTCGAATACCTCACGCAATACTGCGCCATTTCGGGTGAGAGTCGTGAGAGCGTGATGGCTGCAGTTCGTTCGATTCCTGGCCTCAGCGCCACCCTCGTGAAGAAGAACGAGGAAGATGCGGGCAAGTCCCAGTTCGGCCCTGAAACGGCACCTGCCATGGAAGCCCTGAGGATGCGCCTGGGCACCTACCTCGATGCGAAAGCGCCGCCGCCCAAGGAACGCTGGTATGATCCACGGCCCGCACGTCCGGACACCTCGAAGGCGACGACGATCACACCTTTGAAACTGTGATCGCGAGTTGCCTTTGCTGCAGCTGTCCCCCAGGATCAGCCCCATCTTCATGAGCACGTCCTCCTCCCGCCAGCCCTGGTATCGCATTCTCTACGTTCAGGTCCTCATCGCCGTCGTGCTCGGCATCATCGTGGGCAAGCTCTTCCCCGACTTCGGCAAAGATCTGAAACCTCTCGGCGATGGTTTCATCAACCTGGTGAAGATGATGATCGCCCCCATCATCTTCTGCACGGTGGTGCATGGCATTGCTTCCATGGGCGACCTCAAGAAGCTGGGCCGAGTGGGGGGCAAGACGCTGCTGTATTTTGAAGTCGTCTCCACACTAGCGCTCGTCATCGGTTTGATCGTCGTGAACGTGCTGCGTCCTGGCGATGGCTTCACACCCGCAGGCGAGACGTTCCATGCCGAGGCAAAGGCTGTCGAGACCAGTCATGGCTATGCCGAAAAGGCAGGCGCGATCAGCACCTCGGAGTTCCTGCTCAACATCATTCCGAAGACCATGCTCGGTGCTTTTGTCTCGGGCGACCTCTTGCAAGTCCTGCTCATCTCCATCCTCATCGCCTTCGCCATCGCGAGCATGGGTGACAAGGGCAAGCCCGTGCTGCACGCCATCGACACGGCGGCCCAGGTCTTCTTTGGCGTCATGGGCATCGTGGTCAAAGCGGCACCGATCGGTGCCTTCGGAGCCATGGGTTTCACCGTTGGCAGCTATGGCATCGGCGCGCTGAACAAGCTGCTGGCCTTGATGGCAGGCTTTTACATCACGGCCGGTGCCTTTGTGATCCTCGTGCTCGGTGCCATCGCGTGGTGGAGCGGATTCTCGATTTTCCGTTTCCTGATCTTCATCAAGGACGAGATCTTGCTCGTGATCGGCACCAGTTCCTCAGAGACAGCGTTGCCGGGAATGATTCAGAAGATGCAAAAGCTCGGCTGCTCGGCCTCCACGGTGGGGCTGGTGATTCCCACGGGCTACAGCTTCAATCTCGATGGCACGAACATCTACATGTCGATGGCCGCTGTGTTCCTTGCCCAGGCCACCAATACGCCGCTCGATCTCAGTCATCAGATCAGCCTGCTGCTCGTAGCCATGGTCACCTCTAAAGGGGCAAGCGGAGTCACCGGCGCGGGCTTCGTCACGCTCGCTGCCACGCTGCAGGCCGTGCCCGGCATTCCCGTGGAGGCACTCGCTTTGCTGGTCGGCATCGACCGCTTCATGAGCGAATGCCGCGCGATCACCAACCTCATCGGCAATGGTGTGGCCACCGTGGCGATCAGCCGCTGGGAGAAGGAAGTCTCCGCCGAGGACTTGCGGGCGAATCTCGCTGGATCGTCCGATGTCCTGGCTTGACGACCCCGCGCCCCCTCGGCTTGCATGAGTGCCATGCCCGATCTGCACGTCCTCACTCATCCGATCGCCCAGGTGTGCCTCACGCAACTGCGCGATCAGAGCACGCGCCCCGAGCAGTTCCGCACCGCGATGCAAAGGCTCAGCGCTCTGGTGTTTGCGGAGGCGAGTTCCGGGATCAGCCTGCAATCCATCGACGTGCAGACACCGATCGTCGCCACCAAGGGCTTCAAGCTCGCGCGCCCCGTCATCCTTGTCCCAATCCTCCGCGCCGGACTGGGCATGATCGATGGCATCCTCTCGCTAGTGCCGGATGCGGTGGTCGCCCATGTGGGGATTGCTCGCGACGAGGAGACCGCACAGCCGCACAGCTACTACGCGAAGCTGCCCCAGGTGCTGGCCAGCGGTGAGGTCTTCCTCCTTGATCCAATGCTGGCCACCGGTGGCAGCGCCGTCGAGGCCGCACGCCAGCTCAAGGAGGCTGGCGTCAAGAACCTCCGCCTCGTTGGCATCGTCGCCTGCCCCCAGGGAATCGCCGCCTTCCAACACGCGCATCCCGATGTGCCAATCTACACCGCCGCCGTCGATGAGGGGCTCAATGACCGCAGTTACATCGTCCCTGGGCTCGGTGATGCCGGGGATCGATACTTTGGGACGTGAAAGCGAAGGGCAAAGAGCCAAGAGCGCAGAGGGCTGAGAGCCAGCTTCACTCGGATACCAGCTACCGATCGAGTCCCGCCTAAATTTTTCTTTGCTCTCGGCTCTTCGCTCTTTGCCTGCTTGTTCTCGAGCTCAGCCATCGTTAGAAAGCTCCTCACTCCCAACCGCTCTTTACTACCATGCCCATCACACTCCCCGCTCTCACTCGCCGCGAACTGCTCAAGCAGACCACGGCTACTGGCTTGTCCCTCCTGGCCGGACATCATCTGCACGCGGCTGGTGACGACTTGAAGAAGGAGCTGTGGGTCCTGTTCAGCGACACCCACATCGCCGAAGATCAGGCGACCGTCGCTCGCGACATCAACCTCGCCGACCACTTGAAGCAGGCCGTGAAGCAGGTGCTCGAACTCCAGCAGAAGGAGAAAGCCTTCGGCTTGTTCGTGAATGGCGACCTCGCTTACGACACGGGCGAGAAGGGCGACTACGCCACCTTCGTGGAGCTGATGAAACCTTTGCGCCAGGCAGGCATCGACGTTCACCTCACGCTCGGCAATCACGATGACCGCGAGAAGTGCTGGGACGGCTGCTGGGAACTCACCACCAATCACAAGCTCCTGCCCTTGAAGCATCTGAGCGTGATCACCAGCGCCGTGGTGAACTGGGTGCTGCTCGACTCCCTCGACAAAACCGACAACACGCCCGGCGTGCTCGGCGAGAGCCAGATCGCCTGGCTGGATCGCACCCTGCGTGATCTACCGGATCGCCCGACCATCATCATGGTCCATCACAACCCTCAAGGCCCCGTGCCTGAGGGCGGCAAGCGCACCGGACTCACGGACACCGACGAGTTTATGCGCGTGGTGGACAAGCACCCCAAGGCCAAGGCCTGGATCTTCGGCCATACGCACAACTGGGAGATCAAAACCCGCAAGAGCGGCCTCCACCTCGTCAATCTGCCACCTGTGGCCTACGCCTTCAACAAAGCCCGCCCCAGCGGTTGGGTGACGGCGCGTGTGGATGCCAAGGGCATGGACCTGGAATTGCGCAGCCTGGATGTTGCTCACCCCGAGCACGGCAAAGTGACGCGCATCGAGTGGTCCTGAGCCACCTCACCCGATGCCCGTCTGCGGGCAGTGGACAAGGGATGACGCAGGAATCTTAACTGCGACGCAACTTATGCGATGAGCCGCCGTTACAATTCGGCCCCATGACATCCAGTGCCTCTATTTTGCTCATTCCCGGAGAAGACGCCTCTTGGCGCGTCTGGAAGCCGCGATCCAGCGGACCTTCCGAAGCCGTGGACACGCTGGCCGATTATGGTGACCTCTCCAAGCCAGTGCTCGTGGGCCTTCCCGCCACCGCCTGCCGCACCCTCGGCCTAATGCTGCCCCAGGCAGATCATGCGATCTTGCAGGACATGGTCGCCGCCCAGCTCGAACGCCGCGGCATCAAGGGCGTCGGTGGTGCGCCCCCGCCTTTCCGCTTCCATGTGCTCGGGCACGCAGGCCCGAATGCCATCATCAGCGTGGACGTGCTCGCCGAGCCCTTCCCTGAAGAACTGGCCGTTTCCAATGCCGAAAACTACGCTGCCGCCTTGCGTCTCGTGCAGCTCCCGGTCGGCCAGCTGGTGATCACCGAGGAGCAGGGAGAACTCGTGGTTGCCGCTAGTCATCAAGGCAAGCTCTTCCACAGTCACGTCTTCGCTCAGCGCCCGGCTGAGGCCGAGCAGCTCGCTCAGGAAATCCTCTTCACGCGCCTTGGCCTTGAATCGCTGCCAGGCTTCGGCACCACCTCGGGCATCACTTTGGTCGGCCAGTGGGATGCCGATGTCGTCGCCGATCTGCGCAAGGTCGCCGCCCTGCCGGTGCAGATGGTGGACCGTCTGGCTCCTGGCAATGTGGACACGAGGAACTGGACGGCGCTGCTGCCCCGTTCCGTCAGTGATGCGCGAGCCGCCGCCGCCTCACGACGCCGCTGGCTGGCGATCGGATTGTTGGTAGCGGCTTGTTATGCTGCTGCGATCGCTTTTGGGATCTTCTACGTGCGCCAGCGCGAAGCCATCGCCAATGACCTCGCCGCCCAGGTGGAACAAACAGCCGCTCCTGCTGCAGAGGTGAAGCTCACCGCCGCACGCTGGAAGGCGATGGCTGCCAACCTTGATCCCAAGACCTACCCCATGGTGGTGCTCCAGCAGGTCTCGGAGCTGATGCCCCCGAGCGGCATCAACCTCCGCGAATACGAGGCACGCCAGGAGGAGATCAAGTTTCGCGTGGACGCGCGCGATGCCACCACGTCCGGGCTGTTCTTTGAGGAGTTGAAGAAGCACAAGAACCTCAGCCGCTACACCTGGACGATGCCCCAGCCCCAGGTGCGTGATAACAAAACCGTGTCCTGCCGCATCCAGGGCAAGCTGACCACGCCATGAGCCGCAGCCTTTCCTCCCGTGAAAAACGTCTGCTCGGCGGCTGTGTCGCTGTGCTCCTGATCTCAGGCACCACCATTGTGGCCAAGGAGTTCCTCGACCGTCGCGCGGCGGTGGAAGTGAAGATCAATGCACTGAAAGCCGAGAAGCAGGAAAACGAAGCTTGGCTGGCCGACCGGGCCTTCCAAGAGAAACGCCTGGCCTGGCTGGATGCGAACATGCCATCCACGGACTCCCTCAACCGCGCGGGCGGCGAGCTTCTGGAGGAGCTTCAGAATCAGGCGCTCGATCTCGGCATGAAGAGCATTCGCCCACCGCAGCTCAATGAGCCGACGAAGAACGCCCATTACCAGGAGGTGAGCGTCACCATGTCCCTGCGTGGCGAGCAGTCCGTCGCACTGGACTGGCTAGCAATGATGCAGAGCCCCGAGTATTTCCAGGTGATCAAGTCCATCCACGTCGATCCCGATGGCAAGGCCAAGGAAAAGACCCCGCAGGCCTACGTCACCTTCACCCTTGCCCGATGGTTCAAGCCCGAAGGCAGCTAACCCACCCGCACGCCATGTCGTCATTCCTTCGTCATTCGTTGTTGGTCATCGGTTCCACCCTGACGGTGGGCCTCGGTGTGGCGATGGCGCAGACCGAGGAAGTGGACCCCTCCGATCTGGCCAATCCACTCGCCGACTTCCCCGCCGAAGCGACGACCAAGCCTGCCACTCCGTCTGATCCTGACCTCCCGCAGCCTTTCGATCCCAGTCTGATCACCAAGGCGATGAAGACCTCGCCCTTCAATCGCTCGGTCAACATGTCGGACTCGTTGGTGCTCACCGGCGTGGCCTACGTGGAAGGCAAGCCGATGGCCACGCTGCTCGACAAGGACTCCAAGAAAACCTACGTCGTGTCTGAAGAGCCCAATGCCAACGGCTGGACGCTCACCGAAGCTCCCCGCACCAGCGACATCAAACGCATGCAGGTCAAAGTGAACGTCGCTGGCGAGATCGTTACCATTCGTCACGACAATGAGGCCCAAGACGAGAACATGAAGAAGCACAAGACCGCCCCCGGTGGCGGTCCGCCTCCGCCAGGTGACAACCGTGGCGAGGATCGCGGCTTCAAACGCGAGCATCGCGGCCCTCCGCCGGAAGTGATGCAGCGTTATCAAGCGCTGTCCGACGACGCCAAGAACAAGCTCCGCAAGACCTTCGAAGAAAGCCGCGAGCGCATCATGAACATGAACCCGGAAGAACGCCGCTCCTTCATGGAAAAGACCTTCAAATCCGTCGCCGAAGAGGACGAGGCCAAACGCAAGTAAGCCCAGGCACCGCCTTCAACACACCCATTCACATCCACCGACCCAACGTTCCCTCCCCTCCAACCGCATGTCCCGTTCCTCGTCGCGCCTGATCACGTCCCTGTTTGCAGCTGCCAGTTGCACCTTTTCCTTTGCGCAGAATGCGCCCACGCCTCCCGCCGATGCAGGCAAGGCAGGCCAGCCTGCGCCACCCTCGGCACCAGCGCCAGGAACTCCAGCCCCCGGTGCGCCGGCCCCAGGCGGCCCCGGTGGTGATGCTGGTGATGGACAAGGCGGAACGCGTCCCGGTGGATTTGGACGTCGTGGCGGCTTTGGTCCAGGAGGCTTCGGCCCCGGCGGTGGAGCCCCTCAGGCAGCCGAGGACACCACCTTCACGATCGAAGGCGATCAGGTGGCCCTTACCTTCCCGAACAACGCCGTCACCGACCTGCTCTCCGTCTATGAAAAGCTCACGGGCATGACGTTGGTGAAGGACACGTCCATCTTCGACGGCTCGCCCATCAGCCTCGTCACTCCCAAACCCGTGGAGAAAGCAGAGGCCATTCGCCTGATCGAAGCCACGCTGCTCACCAATGGCTACTCCATCACCCTCGATCCCTCGGGCAAAAGTGCCCGCATCCTGCCCACGCGCATTCAAGGTGCTCAGCAGCTCCAGTTCTCCCAAGGACTGAAGTTCTACCAGGACGAGAAAGACCTTCCCGAAGGCGAGACGCTGGTGACTTACTTCATGAAACTGCAGCACCTGCTGCCGGAGGACGCAGGCACCATCTTGGGCAACCACGTGGGCCTCAATGTCTATGGTCGCATCACCCCCGTCACGACACCTCCAGGACTGCTGATCACCGAGACTGCCAGCATCGTGAGACAGCTGATCTCCATCAGCAAGGTGATCGACAATCCGACCACCTCGTCCTCGCTGATTACCAAGTTCATAAAACTCGAATACGCGGATGCCGCCATCGTGGCCCAGTTGATCCAGTCCACGCTCGATGCCCTCGCGAAGGACAAGGAGACCAAAGGCATCACCACCATCCGCGGCACCGCTGGTCCCGAGCGTCGTAGCGGTTCTTCGAACTCCCCTCCTCCACCACCTTCCAGTTCGAGCAGCAGTTCCTCAAGCAACTCCTCCAACCGATCTTCCAACGGAAACGGCGGTGCCAACGAGCCTCCGCTGCCGAATTCACTCGTGGTCGCTGATGCACGCCTCAACCAACTCCTTGTCGTCGCCACCGCAGAAGACTACGCCTACATCACCAGCCTCATCAGCGAACTCGATAAAACCGTCGATGTTCCCGAACCTTACGAGCGCAAGCTCAACTACGCCTACTGCGTGGATGTGCTCTCGGCCTGTGTGGACCAGCTCAAGGAAGCCTCCGCGTCCAGCTCCTCACAGCTCCCCGGTGGTGGCTCGCTCAATCTCCAGCAGCAGCAGCCCCAGCTCTCGTCCAGCACCCAGCTCCTCTCGGGTCGAAACAGCACCAATCGCCGTGGCGGCACGGCCGTGGGTAGCACGGGTGCTAGCTTCAGCAGCGACACGAGCACTGGCGGAGGCACCAGCGGTGCAGCCGGCGCCACCCGCCCTGATCAGCTGACCGCTCCTCAGGAAGACAATGCTCCGATCTCCGTGCTGGTGAAGAATACCCGCATCATCGCCGATCCGCCCAGCAACAGCATCTTCGTGATGGGACCGAAGGAGTCCGTCGATAAGATCAACAGTCTCCTCGACAAGCTCGATCAAAAGCCGGCCCAGGTCTATCTGGCCACGATCATCGGCCAGTTGAATCTCGGCAATGGCAGCGAACTCGGCGTCGATTGGCTGAGCAAGTTCAACCGCACTGGCGGCGGCAGCGGTTTCACCTCCAGCTTCTTCCAGAAGCGCACTGATGTGATCACGGGCAACAACATCAGCGACCTCCGCGACAACCTGATCACCACCGCCTTCGGCCCGGCCAGCGGCTTCAACCTCTACGGCCAGATCACCGACACACTCGACTCCTACATCACCGCGCTCGAGACCACCGATCGCTTCAAGGTGCTCTCCCGCCCCAGCGTCTTCGCCCTCAACAACAAAAAGGCCACCATCACCTCCGGCCAGAGCATCCCGGTGCCCTCGCAGAGCACGACCAACCTCAACAACAACGGCAACACCATCACCACCACCGTCGCCTACAAAGACGTGGTGCTGAAACTCGAAGTGGTGCCGCTGATCAATCCTAACAACGAGGTCACGCTCAATATCGCCCAGGTCAACGACACCGTCGTCGGCACCCAGCGAGTAGAGCCCAATGATGTGCCCATCATCAGCACCGAGCAGGTCATCACCACCGTCACCGTTCCCAGCGGCAACACCGTGGTTCTCGGCGGCCTGATCTCCGAGCAGGACAAGAAGAACACCGGTGGCGTGCCTCTCGTCAGCCGCATCCCTGGCCTCGGCAGCTTGTTCAAGAACACAACCAAGTCCGCCAGCCGCAACGAGCTGATCATCTTCATCCAGCCTCACGTGGTCGAGGACGACATGTCACTGCGCAAATGGAGCACCAACGAAGACATCCGCACCAAGGTCGGTGGCGAAGCCTTCGAGCGATTCCCCACCGAGGCAACTCCGATCCCTCCCGCCAGTGAGCCTGAGAAGCGCAAGAGCTGGTTCAAACGCATCTTCGACAGCGATCGCGAGCGGGTCCGCCCCAACGAGAATCATCCGCTCAAGCGGCCTTGATCGATTGGGCTCCACTGGCTTGCCATCAGGGTTTGTCGGAGCGCCTGCAAGACCTGAACGGCACTGACGTTTCTGCGCGCGCATGAAACGTCTCGCCCTCTCGCTTGCCCTGGTTCTTTGCGTCTCCGTGATTCGCGCGGAAGATGTCGAACTGCTTCTTCAACTGGGTCTCGGCGACAAGGAGCCGTCCGACTGGTCGGGCTCAGTGAAGGTGGCTCCGGGGGAGCTTGCAGGTGTGTCGGGCTGGCGGTTTCAGCAGCAAGACAGGCTGGTGGGCAAGGATGGCTGGGAGGCTCGCACGCGGCGTCAGGCCGTGCAAGGGCGCGCGAACAATCCGAAGAAGCTTGGCATGGCGAAGCGCGCGGCAGAGAACCTCGGGCCGCTCACGGAGAACGGCGTCTTTATCAAGGTGCGCGGTGTGACCGATGACTCGGTGATCACGGTGAGCACGAAGCAAGGCGATTTCAGCTTCAAGGTGGGCGACACCAAGCTGGGTGAGCCGACCGATCTGTTCGAAGGCAAGGCCGCAGCGCAACGCACGGCGTTCAACCTGCGCGCGATGAGCCAAGAGCGCACGGATGATGACTACCCAGCGCTGGCCTTTAACAAAGGGGGCGCGGGCTACCTCGTGTATCAGAGCTTCACGCCGGGTCTGGATCGCGATGAGCGTGCGAAGAAGTGGGACGAGGAGCCAGCGGACCTTTCGTTCCTCAACAAACCTGCTGGCGGCGATCAGCTCTGGATGCATGTGCGTGAAGGCAACTCGTGGGCGAAGGATCGCATCGCGATCACGGAGCCGGGCAAAGACATCTACAAGTCGGCTGTGGCGATTGATGGCAAGGGCACGGCGTGGATCGTGTGGAGCGAGCGCGTGGATGGAGCCTTCGCCATCATGATGCGTTCGTTCGCGGGTGGGAAGCTCAGTGAGATCACGAAGTTCTCCAACGACTGGGGCAATGCGGTGTCGCCTGTCGCGACCACGGATGCCGAAGGGAAGGTGTGGATCGCGTGGCAGCAGGCGAACAACTCGCAGTTCGGCATCTTTGCGAGACATCAAGAGGGCAACGCATGGTCGAAGATCAACACGGTGTCGTCGAACAGAGGCAACTGCTGGATGCCAGCCATCGCGGCGAGTGCAACGGGCGTGGCCATCGCTTGGGATACTTATGAGAAGGGCGATTACGATGTGTGGGTGCGTGAGTTCGCGAACAGCGGCGAAGCCAAGGACGCGCGTCCGGTGGCCAATACCGCGCTCTATGAAGCACGCCCCTCGCTGACATATGACAAAGACGGCGCGTTGTGGGTCGCGTGGGAGAAGAGCGGTCAAACCTGGGGCAAGGATTGGGGCGCTTACGACGGGCAGGACGGCATCGGCTTGTATCGCGATCGGCAGATCGGCATGGCGGTGCTGAAGGATGGCCAGTGGATGGAGCCTGCGGGCAACGTGGTGGATGCGCTGCCAGGGGCGCAGCCGGGCAAGGGCAAGAAGAAGTTCCGTGGCGCAGATACGACCACGCCGCCTCCGCCGGTCTCGCCTGAGCAAGCCGATGGGGTGAATGCGAACGCATATCTGCAACCAGCAGCGCGTCGCGGTGCGCCGGGCGAGCACGCAGCGGCCACTGGTTGGAATACGTTCAACAACATCGGTCGTCTCGGCTGCGACAGCGATGGCCGTGTGTGGTGCATTGTGCGCAATCGCTTGAATTCGTTCCGTGGCCCGGTGGGCAGCACCTGGGTTAGCTACGCGGCCTACTACGATGGTGACAAGTGGGTGGGGCCAATCCTGGTGCCGCATTCGGACAATCTTATTTACAGCCTGCCTGCTGTGGCCGCAGGACCGACGAACATGTTCCTCGCGCACGCGACGGATCATCGCATGGATCGCTTCAACGAACTCCCTGGTGGTGGTGGCCAAGGAAAAGGCAAGGGCAAAGCCAAGGCGAGCGGAGGCAGCAATGCGTCGCTGAATGCGGATCGCGATCCGTTTGATAACGATGTGTTCTTCAGCCGCCTTCAGGCACAAGGCAATGCGAAGCCCGCTGTGCAAAAGCCTGCGAGTGGCAAGGACTTGATCGCCGATGCCAAGCCCAGCAAGCGCACGGAAGCCGAGCGCGCGGAAGTGCAGGCCATCCGCGGGTATCGCATTGACCTCAACGGAACGAAGATGCAGATCGTGCGCGGTGAGTTCCATCGCCACACCGAGATCAGCGGCGACGGCGCGGGCGATGGTCCGCTGGAAGATATGTGGCGCTATGCCCTGGACGCAGCCGCCATGGACTGGCTGGGCAATGGCGATCACGACAACGGCAATGGCCGCGAATACACTTGGTGGCTCACGCAGAAGACCACGGATGCGTTCCATTTGCCAGGTCACTTCGAGTCCATGTTTAGCTACGAGCGCAGCGTTCAGTATCCCGAGGGCCATCGCAATTGCGTCTTCGCGCAACGTGGTGTGCGCACGCTGCCACGCCTGCCGATCAGTGATCGCAACGATCCGAAGCCCTCGCCGGACACGCTGATGCTCTATAAGTATCTGAAACAGTTCGGCGGCGTGTGCGCCTCGCACACCAGCGTGGGCACCATGGGCACCGACTGGCGCAACTGGGACCCCGAGGTCGAGCCGATGGTGGAAGTCTATCAGGGTGCCCGCCAGAACTACGAGTATGCCGGTTGCCCGCGCTGCCCGACCGAGAACGATGCGATCGGTGGCTGGGAGCCAGCGGGATTCCTCAACAATGCCTTCGCCAAGGGCTACAAGTTCAGCTTTCAGAGCAGCAGTGACCACGGCAGCACGCACATCAGCTACGCGATGGTGGTAACCGATGACTACTCCCGCGAAGGCATCCTGAAGGCGATGAAGCTGCGCCACACCTATGGCGCGACGGACAACATCATCGCCGACACCCAATGCACCGCCGCTGATGGCAAGGCTCGTATGATGGGCGACGAATTCAGCGTCAAAGGCGCGCCCACGCTGCGCATCAAGTTTGTCGGCACCGCACCGATTGCAAAGGTGACCATCGTCAAAGACAACGTCGAGATCCCGCTCGAAGTGAAACCCGGCAGCCGCGAGTTCACCGCCACCTGGACCGACCCGACTCCGAGCGCTGGCAAGACGAGCTACTACTACGTCCGCGCCGAGCAGGACAACAGCGAGCTGTGCTGGGCGAGCCCGATGTGGATCACGTGTGAGTAAGCGACTCTTCATCGCCCCGCTTCACCTCGCACTGCTCATCGCAGCCAGTGTGACAGTTCCCACGTTTGGACACCCCGCCGACGTCAGTTACCTGCGGGTGCGCGTCGAGCACGACAGCGTGGATCTTCGTTTCTCACTCAATGTCGCCACCCTTGCCCGCATCGTTCGCATTGATGCCAACGGCGACAACCAGGTGACCTTCGATGAGATCGAGAAGGCAGTTCCAGCCGTGCGAGAGTTCCTGACGCGATCCACGCTCGTGTCGATTAACGACCGAGAGACCACGGCAGGCGAGTTCAAGAACTACGAGTGCGTTTGGCCCAGCCCGAAGGACAGCATGCTCGGCCCTCAAGATGCTGGTCAACGCTTTGTCGATTTCCATTTCCATCAGCCCTGGCCTTCGGGCGTGGTCGATGTCTGGCTCGGCTTCAAGGTCTTCGAGCAACTAGGCGATCTGCACACGATCCAGTGCATCTACCAGCAGCCCGGCGAGCATGACACGCCCGTCAGTTTCAGCCAGCATGAGCCCGAGTTCCTTTACGACACAGGCTGGAATGCCACGACGTCCGCACTCGAGACCGAGTCCGCAGCACAGACACCCGCACACCAGCCCCATCGTTGGTTGATGACTATCGCTGCCATTGCATCCATCGCCCTCCTCGTCCGATTCTTGTTTGGGCGCAAGTGAGTGCATCGAAACCCCATTGCAAACCAGCAGCCGCTCATGCAAGGGATGGGGCATCATGCAGTTGATCAACGGAACCGAAATCGCCACCCAAGTCATTGAGGAATGCAAACGCGACATCGCAGCACTAGCCGCCGCTGGCAAGGTGCCGGGGCTCGCGGTCGTGCTGGTGGGAGATGATCCGGCTTCGAGGGCTTACGTCCGTTCCAAAGACCGGAAGTGCAAAGAACTCGGGCTGCACTCGGTGAAGCTCGAACTACCGGCAACCACCACACAAGATGAACTACTCCAGGTGGTGCGCGATCTGAACAACGATCCGGCGATCCACGGCATCCTCGTGCAGAGTCCGCCACCGAAGCACATCGACGAGGCGGCGATCGTGCGTGCCATCGACCCGGCTAAGGATGTGGATGGCTTTCACCCGATCAACGTAGCGAAGCTTGCGATCGAGGATTCGAGCGGTTTCGTGCCTTGCACGCCACTGGGTTGTCAGCGTCTGCTGATCGCGGCAGGCGTGGAGACGAGTGGTGCCAATGTGGTGGTCGTGGGGCGCAGCATGATTGTCGGCAAGCCGATGGCGATGCTTCTGATGGCCAAGGGCAAGGGCGGTGATGCCACCGTGACCGTCGCCCACAGCCGCACCAAGGATCTGGCGGCGATTTGTCAGCGGGCAGACATCATCATCGCTGCGATTGGTCGCCCAGAATTCATCACGGCTGAGCACGTTCGTGAGGGAGCCGTAGTCATCGATGTGGGCATCAATCGCGTGGAGGCACCTGGCACCGAGAAGGGCTACAAGCTGGTGGGCGATGTGAAATTCGATGAAGTCGCCCCGAAGTGCCGGGCCATCACGCCTGTGCCTGGAGGCGTGGGACCGATGACCATCGCCATGCTGATGAGCAATACAATCAAGGCCTGCCGTCAGGCCTCGGCGTGAGCGCGGAGCCGCTCATCGATCACCACGCATCACGCGACGCATGGAGGCATCGTCGATGGCTTTATCGACAGCGTCTTGCAACGCACGCGAAGTGAGATTGCGAAGGATCGGCACAGGATCGCCCGAGCCATGGACATAGAACACCGACTGGCGCTCGCCGGTGTATTCACGTGAATGCACCACACGGCCTGTGCTGGTATCGGTGAGGTTCACTTTCAGGCGGACGCTGGCATAGGGGTTCTTGAGCATCTCGCAGTGCAAATCGAGGACCTCCCCGCTCAGCACGTATTTCGGACGATTGCTGCTAAGCATCTGGCGGGCGGCCAGGGCGTGCAGCATCGCGTTCTTCACAGCCTGATCCACGTTCACTTTGAGATACACGTTCTCCAGATTGACCAAGCCGGGCAGGCCAATTCCCCCGATGTGGTTCGGTGCCATGCCGCGCATGTCAGCAAACTCACCCACACTGAAAATCGCAGGCCCACGAAGGTTGGCAGCGAGGTTCGGCAGGTAGTCGAGCGAGACCGTGGAAGGGGTGCAGGCACTCAGGAACAGCGAGGCTGCGGCCATCGCGAGAGAAAGCAGGGGGAAACGCATGAATGTTGTTTTACTCGCACTCTGCGACCGAATCAACTCTCGCGAGAAAACGCTGCATCAACGCTTGGCCTGACGCATCCAGGCGATCACGTCGGCGATGTCTTGCGGGGTAAGTCCCAAGGTGGGTCCGCTGAGCATGAGCGAACGGTCCATGCGGCGCTTCGATTTGATCTTCTCCTTCGCGATGATCTGCGTCTGGCCACCCATGGATTTCATCATGGCGAAATCGCCATCGCTGAGCAGCAGTCCGTCGATCTGGATGCCGTCCTTGGTCGTGACCGACCAGCCTTCAAACCCGTGCGCAATGTCCTTGCTGGGGTTGATGATCGCTTCGGCGATCACCTCGGTGGGCTGCGATGCACCCCAGCCACTGAGACCAGGACCGAAGTCCACCCCCTGACCATCGATCTGATGGCACATCAGACAGCGTTGCGCCTGGGCCGCACCCTTCGCCGGATCGCCGGTCAACTTGAGCACATCCTCCAGCTTCGGCAGCGTCTCGGGCGCTGGCGTCGGAGGCGTCACCACGGCGGTGAGCTTGATTTTCTCAGGGTCAAGGATGCCCTCGGATTTCAAGGCAGCAGCAACTCCATACTCCGCCCAGAGATTGGTGCTGCGATGGATGAGCCACCAGATCACATCGGCAGAGATGGGTGATTCGCGTTTGGCCACTTCGAGCAAGGCCTTCGCCGACGCCGCGTCATTGATGAAGGCGAGGGTATCCACCGCCAGCTTCCGCTGCGGCACGCTGAGATTGCTGTCCAGCGCACGCGTCTTGAGATCGCTGATCGCGGCCTTCGGCATCAGACGCCAGGCCAGACGAGCGGTTGCATCAGACCATGGCGTGCTCTTGGGCAGCGCGTCCCACAGAGCTGCTTCCTTGCCAGCACTACCGATGCCGATCGCCGCGAGGTAGGCACGATCTTTGCCATCGTAGTGCGACGCCAGCTTCACCAGCAGCGGCAAGGCCTTGTCCAGCGCTACATCGCGCAGGCTCAGTGCCACCTCGCGACGCACCATCGCAGATTCATCATCAACGAGCCGCGCCGCCACCTTGAGGAAGTCTTGACCGCCGGCGCGCATCGCGCGATAGCACACCATGCGTGTCGTCGCATCGGTCGACTGCGACCACGTCTCCGCGGCGTCGGCACCTTCCTTTCCAAGCTGGGCCATGAGCCAGACGGCACGCGCCGCGACGTAGGGATTCTTGTCTTCCAAGATCTGGGTTACGCCACCCATCGACTTCAGCTTGTGAAAAGCCACGTTGCGCACATTGACGGACGGAGCCTTCAACGCAGCGATGCAGCCTTCGTGCGTCGTGTAATCGATCTTCGGCAGCGAAGGCTTGAAGCCTTTCGGTGCGATGCGGTAGATGCTGCCGCTGCCGGTTTCATCCAGGGTCTGATGACCGCCGGTGCGCTTGTCGAACCAGTCCGCCACATACACAGCGCCGTCGAGACCCACGCACACATCCGACGGACGAAAAAGAATGTGCCGCTCGTCGCTAACATTCTTGCTGCCACCCACGAAGTCCGAGCCCGCGAACTTGCCAGTCGTGTTCGAGGTCACAAAGTCGAAGCGCTCCAGCTTCATGCCAGCGCCATCGGGTTTCGGCAGGTAGCCAAAGACCACGTTACGCCCCGTGTCGCAGCTCATGAGCAAGCCGTTCCACTTCTCGCCCAGAGCGCCGTTTTCATAGAAGGCGATACCCGTCGGAGCACCGCCGCCGTAGACATCGCCCGCAGGCACCGTCTGCGGATCGTCTTGCCTCCACTCCGCCACAGGCGTGGTCTGGCCTGGGCGCTTGTCGGCCTGCCAGGTGCGCTTGCCATCGGGCGAGAAGAACCCGAAATCGCCGCCCTCCATCACAAAGGATACACGGCAGGCAGGCGGATCATCGTTATCATTCTGGAAGATGTCGCCCAGCGAGGTCACGGTCTGCTCGTAGCTGTTGCGATAGCCGTAGCCAAGGATGCGGGCGTGAGTGCCATCGGGATTGATCGAACAAGTAAACCCACCCACATAGACGTGGCCGTCATCGCTCGCCTCGCCTGCCCAGGTGTTGTTGAGGTAGGCACCGCCGATGCGGAAGGTCTTCTCGCTCTTGTCGGTGAAGAGCCCACCGCAATTGCCATTGCTGAACACCCAGCGTCCATCGGGACTCGCTGAGACCGAGTGGAGCGAATGATCGTGCTGTGCTTGCTCGAAGCCTGTGAGCAGCACCTCGCGCTTGTCCACGGCGGGATCAAACTTCGCATCGCGATTCACATCGGTGTAAACGATGAGGTTCGGTGTGTTGGAGACCACTACCACATTGTCGAACACCGCCACGCCCAGCGGGGCTCCGAGTTCTGGATCCTGCACGAAGGTGTGGGACTTGTCCGCCTTGCCATCGCCATCCGAATCCTCAAGCACCACGATGCGATCCCCGGCCGCACGACGACCCGACATTCTTCGGTAGTTGATGCCCTCGGCCACCCAGATCCGACCCTTCGCATCCACGTCCATGTTGGTCGGATTGAAAAGCATCGGCGAGGTCGCCCAAAGCGTGACCTCCAGTCCCTCGGGCACCTTCAGCGTCGCCGCATCCAAGAAGTCAGGAGTAACCGCCTTCTCGTCGAACTGCGGCTGATTGACATCAGGAACAAAGGCGGGCTTGCCCTGCTCGAAGACTTTCTTTTTCTGCTTTGGCTGTTCAGCAGCAGGAGCCGCCGCCGTCAAGGCAGCCAGCAAGGCGAGGCGAAGAGTGGTGCGAATCATAGGGGGAATGGGGCGGGATGGAACGCCCAGCCTTAGCCGCTTCTTGCCTGCGTGCAAATGGGGCAAAAGTTCCTAACCCAACATCAAATCCCGGATCGCTGCGGCCAGTGCTTGATCGGTGGTGTCGCGGTCGGGGATGGACTCTTGGGCGCCTTCCGTCGTGGTGGCGAGTGAACCGGCGACGCTAGCGGCACGCAGGGCGATCTCGAGCATTCGAGTCTCAGCCCAGCGAGCGGCGAAGACTCCGGCAAAGCAGTCGCCTGCTCCCACGCTGTCCACCGCATTGACCATCATCGTGGGCACTTCGAGGGATGGACCTCGATTCGAAAAGGCGAGCGTGGAATCGGCGCCACGGGTGACGATCACGGTGTTGATGCCCATCGCCGTGGTCTTCTCGCGAATCCAGCCGATGTCGCCCATGCTTTCCACGGGCTGGCCAAAAAGTTGCTCGGCCTCGTGTTCGTTGACGATCACGAAGTCGAGTTCCACCTCGCCCCAGGGAAAACCTTCCCGCCAGGGCGAAGGATTGAGGCAAGTGATGGTGCCCAGCGGCTTGGCCATCTTGAGCCCCTCCACCACGGCCTCCATCGGCACCTCGAACTGAGCGAGCATGATGGTGCCCATCGCAATCCATTGCTGCTGATCGCGCACCTCGTCGGCAGTGAGGGCGTTGTTGGCCGCGAGTCCCACCACGATGGTGTTCTCGGCCTGATCATTGACGCAGATCATCGCCGTGCCCGTAGGCATGCCTTTGCGAATGTAAACGCCATCGGTGCGCACGTTGCGGCGCTTGAGCACTTCGAGGTAGGCCGCTCCGGCGCTGTCGTCACCGAGGCTGCCAATCATGAGCACGTTCGCGCCCTGACGCGCGGCGGCCACGGCTTGATTGCCCCCCTTGCCGCCGAGGCGAAAGGTGAGATCGCGGGCGACGATGGTGGTGCCAGGCTTGGGGAAGGCATCGACACGCGCGATGGTGTCGAAGTTCAGAGAGCCGAGGACGACAACGTTACCCATGGTTTGATTGGCAGTTCTTTGTTCGGTGAGCCGATCAGCTTTGGGCTTCGGCGACCTTCGCTTCATCCCAGGCGGCATCCATCTCGGCGAGCGTGACCGTGCCCAGCGCTTTGCCTTGGGCCTCCAGCGTCGCCTCGACATGTCCAAATCGGCGGGTGAAACGCTCGTTCGTTGCTGCCAGAGCAGACTCGGCATCCACGCCGAGCTTGCGCGCCAGATTCACGACGCTGAACAGCAAGTCGCCGATCTCATGCGTCATCGCTGCCGAATCGCCGCTCGCCAGAGCTTGCTCCAGCTCGGCAGTTTCTTCGCGAATCTTCCCGATCACGGGCTGCACATCGGGCCAGTCGAAGCCCACGCGCGCGGCTTTCTTTTGCAACTTCTGCGCCCGCATCAAGGACGGCAGCCCCTGGCTCACGCCGCTAAGGTAGGGCTCGCGCTGGGTGCCCTTCTCCACGCGCTTGATCGCATCCCACTGTTTGAGCACCGCATCGGAGTCGTCGGCATTAGTTTCACCGAATACATGGGGATGGCGGCGGATGAGCTTCTCACACAAGCCGGTCGCGACGCTGTCGATGGTGAACGCGCCGGTCTCGCTCGCGATCTCCGCGTGGAGCACCGGCTGCAGGAGGAGGTCACCGAGTTCATCCGCGATGAGTGCCGGGTCGCCTGTGCGGATGGCCTCGGCCACCTCATAGGCTTCCTCAATCACATGCGGGATGAGCGATTCATGCGTCTGCTCGCGATCCCAAGGGCAGCCTCCGGGAGCGCGAAGGCAATGCACGACAGCGCGCAAGCGGGCGAGAGGTTCAAGCGTAGCGGGCGGAACAGGCAGAGGCATGAGGCTTCGATGGATGCGACCAAGCGCAACGTCAACGACGGAGCGCCTTCATCAAGGCGGCGTGACAATCATCTGGGGCGCGATCTTCTGGATGAACTCCTGGAGATCAAGCAGGCCCTTGGCCTCCGTCATGCCATCCATCATGCCGGGCTCGGTGGGCGGTAGTTGAACGAAGAACGAGACCAGCGCCCAGCGATGGTTCAGGTTGCGGAGGATGGAGTCGAAGTAGGTCGTGAAGACGTGCCCGTAGTAATCAGGCGTGGCCGTGCCGTAGCCTTGATACCAGAAAAGATTGATGCCCCGCTGGCGCTTGAGCACGCCGGTTTGAGGATCAGGCATGTCGCGGAAAAGGCGCATCATCATCGCGCCCTCTTCACGCCCGTCGCCAAGCATCACCGGCACTTCCTGGCGGCCCACGATGTTCCAGCCTGCACCGGGAAGGCACACATCCGGGCGATGCAAGCCGCGTCGGGTCTGACCACTGAGCACGAGCGTCGCCAGCATCTGCCGCCCGCCAGGCCCAATGTAAACACGCCGGGACAAAGTGATGTCCGCGCTCAGGTTGTCACGCTCGGCCTGGGTCATCGGAAACTCCTGGCTCTGCATCTCGCCGAGGCTCACGGGAAGATCCATGTTCACTGGCGAGGGACTCAGCGGAGGCTGACTCGATGGCGAGGCGCAGCGAAGGATCGAGGCTGCACCAAACAGCGCCACCACGCTCGATCGGATGATCATCGGCTTGAGGTCAGCGATCGACTCGGCGCTTGCGGCATCGGCCGGGCGGGCGACCACGCGTTTGGCGCGCTTCCAGTGCTTGCCCTCCAGCAGGGATGAGATCGCAAACATGCCCACCAGCGCCACAGCGAAAACCGCGAAGCCCGCCAGCTCATGGAAGAGGCTGATCTCTTCCACGCCATCCACCATGCGACCGATGGCCACCTCCGACCCGAACCACACCGAGCCCAGCGCGAGGAGGATCATGCGCACCAGGTTTCCCGCCACAGCCAGCGGCACTGCACTCACGAAGAGGATCAACCTTGGCCAGAGTCCGCGAAGGAACACATAACCATAAAGCGCAGCCAACATCATGAGGGCGTAAAGTGATCGGATGCCGCTGCACGCGTCCGCCACGTCGAGTTGAAAGCGTTGGCCCTGGATCAGTCCGCGCGCCGCATCGGCGGAGGACAGGATCTTGGACCCCTCGTTGTCATTGGCCAACCCGATGAGGTCGAGGATCTTCGACGCCCAGCCAGCAGTGATCACACGCAAGGGCGAAGCGAGCTGATCTTCTAGCGGATACACTGGCCACATGAAGGACAGGAAGAGCCAGGGAAAGAAAAGAATGCGCATCCATTCGATGCCACCCAACCACAGGATCAGCCCGGCGACGATGAGCTGAAACGCGGCGAATCCTGGATAGGCGGTGTCCGCTTGATAGCCCACCCAGTAGGCCAGCATCGCCAGGGCCAGCAACACTAATCCCGACCAGTGCCCACGGACGGGCGTGGCGCGCAGTTTCGCCCGCTGCTGCCAGCCGAACCATGCGGACACGAGCGGCACGATGGGGCAGAAGGCCCACTCGGCGTTCTCGCCCGTGAAGCGCCACCAGCCTGTGAAGATGCTCAGCTTCTCATCGAAATACCAATGCTGGTAAGGCCACCATCCAAACATCAGCACGAGCACCACGCCCGACACGGTCCAGCCAAGGACACCAGGGGAAAGCCAGGAAGGTCGTAAAGAAGAGGAACTCATGGTCCGGTCGGGGGGCCGTGCCAGTCGCCGGAAGGAAATCCTCTGGCAAGCATTTTCATTTCGCCGCATAGTCGCCCAACTCTGTTCCTGCATGGTTCCCTCACTGCCAAATTACCCCACTGACCCGCCGCCCGTGCCAGGCCCCGAGCCATTGCCAGTGATCCCTCCTCCGGTGCCGCCCCTGGAAACGCTGCGCCGACGCCCCGATGCCGAAGAGGCCAAAGCCAACCAACTCGGCCTCCAGCGCACGACCACGACCGTGAACGCCTCCAACCAGCGCCGGTCCTTGCTGCCCGCCAAATTCTTCGCCGCCTCGATCGTGATCATGGTGATCGCCTTCGGCAGCTTCGCGGCCATGCTGTATTCGTTTTATCAAAACGAAATCGTGCCCCAGCTCGCACGCGCCCAGTCCGTCACCCAGCAGCGGCATGAACTCGAGAGCGTGCCGCAACTCGCCTCCGCCCAGGCCGACCTCGCAGCCGCCCAGGCCGCGCTCACCAAGGCCAACGACGCCATCCTTCGCCTCCAGCGCCAATACGATGCGCTCGCCCTCAAGCAGCAGGCCACCGAGAGCAACTTCGCCAGCCTCGTTGATCAGATGAAGAAGGCGATGGACGAGAAACCCTCCAGCAGCGGCAAGACCAGCGAAAGCTCCAGCTCCCTTTCCTCCGCCCTGCAAGTGGCCAGCATGGTGCCTGCGACTTCGCCAGTGAATCAGGAACTCATCCTGCTCAAAGAGCGCAACCGCCTCACCTTCTGGGCCGATGAAGCCATCGCCACGGGCAGCAGCGAAGCCATGGACAATCTCTGGCGCAGTCTCGACGATCCCGAGATCGCCCGCCTGCGTGATGGTGTGAAGGCGGAGATCATCCGGGTGCAGAACTACTACAGCCAGCTCTCGCGTCTCCCGCCCGACTACCGCATCCCCGTTCAGGCCATCTATCAGGACCCCACCATTCGCAGCGAGGCCGACCTTCAGCCCGCCCAACTCGTGAAGCTTCTCCTCGATCATGATCGCCCCGTGGAGGTCCGCGCCCGCGCTGCGTATGTGCTCGGCAGCTACCCCAAGGACCCCCAAGCCGTGAGCGCCCTCGTGCAGGCCATGACCTCCGATCCCAGCCTCGATGTGATCAAGGAAGCGCAGCGCAATCTCTCGGAACAGCAAGGCATGATCATTCCCCCGCTCAATGCCCGCGCCGCCGCCGCATGGTGGAAGGAAAAGAAAGGGAAGTAATCCTGATCAGCCCACCACGAACACTCCGGGTCGTCTCAGGCAGGTGGACACTCGATGTGGCGCTGGAGTTCAGGCTTTAGCCTGTGGCGTTGGGCGGGCTTTCGGAAGCTATGCTTCCGCAGCCTGAAGGCTGAACTCCAGCACCGATGCGGCAGAGATGTGACGCTCAGTCCAGATGGCGACCAAACGAAGGTTCCGCCGTGAGCAGACTCCCGCGCCCAAACCGAGAACCGAGAACCGAGAACCGAGAACCGAGAACCGAGAACCTCGTTGCACATCGGCCAGAACTGCGCACAGAGAGCGGCGCACCGCCACTCATTCATCTGCATGAACTTCACCAACGTCACCGCCGTCGCCAAAGCCAACGTCTATTTCGATGGCAAGGTTGTTTCTCACACCATTTTGTTCGCCGACCAGAGCAAGAAGACGCTCGGCTTGATCTACGCTGGCACCTATCACTTCGGCACCGCAGCCGCTGAACGGATGGAGATTACCGATGGCACCTGCGAGGTGCAGCTCGACGGCAGCGACAGCAAGCAGACCCATGGCGCAGGCACCCACTTCGATGTGCCTGCCAACTCCGGCTTCACCATCAGCGTGGCCGAAGGCATCTGCCAGTATGTGTGCTCGTTCCTGAGCTGATCACACCGGCTTCCTGATCTGCGCGAGCTTCGCAGCTCCTTCGCTCCACGGGACCTCGTGCGGCAGGCGCTTTGATAGCGCAGCAAGCGCCGCGGTGACGCCAGCAGCCTCACCCATCGCCACGGAGTTGCCGGTGACGCGATAGCTCGCATGCGCGATGAAGTCGCCGCTGATGTTGCGGCCGGCCATCATGAGGCCGTCCACGTCTTTGGCGATCAGCGCACGCAGAGGGATGTCGTAGGGCTTCGTTTTGATGCCAGCGTTGTGGTAGGCGGCGGTTTTGTTGTTCTCTGCACTCAGCGCGTGGATGTCCACGCTGAAGGTCGCACGCACCACGGCATCATCGTAGCGGGCACCGGCGATGACGTCGTCCTTATTCACCACGTAGCGGCCTTTGATGCGGCGGCCATCGCGCACGCCAATCTGTTCGGCGGTGGCGGCGATTTGCAGGCCTTCCCACGGGCCACCGAGCTTGCGCAGACCGTTGACGATCTTGTGCATCTCCGCGCGGGCCTGCACGGTGGCCTCGGTGATCTTCGCGGCGTCAAAGCACGGCACGCCGTATTGATGATTCATCATCACGAGCAGCAAATCATCACGCACCTGCCAAAGAGTCGGCTTTGAATAAGACGGGAAGTGCCCGGTGCGCTGGATCTCGGCAAGCAGTGCGTCCTTCGCGAGGCCGTCGGCCTTGCTGGGATCGGACTTGTGAATGTAGGGAGCCAGTGCGGCGGCATCTTTGCAAACGAGCAGCGCGTTGAGCGACATCGGCTGGCAGGGGCAGGAATCGGACTCGCCGTATTCAAAGCTGCATCCGGCGAGCGCGCCTAGATCACCATCGCCCGTCGTGTCGATGAACACGGGAGCGCGCCAGGCCTGCCGTCCGCTTTTGGACTCCGTCACGATGGTGGTGAGGCGTTTGCCTTCGCGATACGCGGCGCTCACGCGGGTGTGGAGCTGGAACTTCACGCCCGCTTCCACAAACATCTCCTCCAGCAGCAGCTTCATGCCTTCCGGTTCATAGCAAATGCTCTTCAAGCTTGTGCCACGGCGCATGTCGCGCTCGTCGAGACGTTTGAGCAGTTCTTGATTGAAGCCCGGTTTGTCGAAGTCGAGCAGGTAGCCGAGCAAGCCGGCCGTCCACACGCCGCCGAGACAGCCGCGCCATTCAAACACGCGCACCTTGGCTCCCGCACGTGCTGCTGTGATCGCTGCGGCGATGCCCGCAGGTCCCGCGCCGCACACGATGACATCCACATCGGTCACGAGCGGCAGATCTCGAGCGTCTTCGTGGAAACTCGTGCCCTTGGGAGTGTCTTCAGCGCGCAACACGACAGGCGTGCCTGCAACTCCGGCGATAGCGGTGTGCAGCAAATAGCGACGGGAGATGGTTGGCGGATTCATGGTGGCGCATGATCCGCACTTGTGAGCGGCGATCAATCACGAACCAGATGCCCCGTGTAACCACGAGCTACGAGTTCTTCCCAGGCGGACCACACGTCGTCAGGGATGTCCTGCGGGATCTGAAAGCCCTTCGCCGGATAGACCCGGATGCGCTGCACGTCGCCAACGAGGATGTTGATGATGAGTTTGAGAGGCAGCTCGGGTGTTGGGTAATCGGCAAAGGCGATGGGCGGCGAGCTGATGCGGATGTCCTTCCCCGGCCAGAAGTTCATGAAGGTCGCGTAAGCGCGCCGCTCCATGTAGGGCTTCTGCACGATAATCAATCGCTGCGGATCAATGCCCTGTGAGGCGAGCAGTTCACGGGAGAAGGCGATGTTGTCACCCGTGTTCGTCGAGCGCGGCTCGATTAGGATGGCCTCGGCCGGCACGCCTTTTGCGATGGCGACCTCAGCAAAACACTCCGCCTCAGATTTCTTGAACACGCCCTCGGTCAGTCGCCCGACACTGCCGGAGAAAACGATTCGAGGGGCCAGCCCGCGAAGGAACAGATCAGCCCCCTGCTCGGCCACCCGCAGATCATTGCTGCCCAGCACCAGGATGACGTCACTGGGCTGCATCTCGTGGCCCATGTGCATGTAGTGCCACAGAATCTGGGCAAGGTCGAAGTCACTGGTCATAAGCACAGGCCTTACTTGCCGTTGGGCACGCTGACAAGCCTTGCGTCACGGTGATCAATTTCAGCAGCGACCGGCAAAAGGTTACAAGTTTGACACATTGCTCCTCCCCTGCTCTAACTCGCCGCGCAACCATCCTCCTCAGCTTATGATCTCCCTGCAAAAACTCTTCGGCAAGACCGACATTTTCTACGACCTGCTGGAAAAGAGCGCCGAGGAAGCCCGCCACGGCGTCCAGGCCCTGAAGACTTTGTTCTCCCAGCCTCCGGCCGCCCAGAACATGGACGAACTCAAGCTCGTCCGCCGCAAGGACAAGAAGATCACCGAAGAGATCAACGAGGCTCTCTGCAAGACCTTCGTCACCGAGCTGGAGCGCGAGGACATCGAGGCGCTGAGCAACGCACTCTACAAAATCCCGAAGACCGTGGAGAAGATCGCCGAGCGTTTCATCATCTGCTCGAGCAAGCTCGCGGGTGTCGATTTCTCCCGCCAGATGGGCATGATGGAAACGGCCGCCGACACCGTGGTCCAGATGGTGGGCGAACTGCGCAAGAAGATGCACTTGGAGCGGATGAAGGACATGAACGCAAAGCTCCAGCAGATCGAGGGCGACGCTGACAAGCTCATCCTGGAACTGCTCAAGGATCTCTACAGCGGCAACCACGATCCTCTGCGCGTCATCATGCTGCGCGACCTCTACGACCTGATGGAGAAGGTCGTCGATAAGTGCCGCGATGCCGGCAACGTGCTCTCGCTCATCGTGCTGAAGTATTCCTGATCCAGCCCACTCATGTCTGCCGCATTGATCCTCCTCTTTGTGGTGCTGCTCGTGGTGCTGGCCTTTGAATACATCAATGGCTTCCACGACACCGCCAACGCCATCGCCACGGTCGTATCGACCAAGGTGCTGACACCACGCGCCGCCCTGCTGCTGGCGGCCAGCACCAACCTCGTTGGTGCCTTCTTCGGCCAGGCCGTGGCCAAGACTGTTCACAGCGGCATCATTGATGACAAGGTGGTGGCCGTCACCTCAATCACCATTCTCTGCGCCATGCTCGGTGCCATCATCTGGAACCTTATCACCTGGTGGTTCGGCATGCCGTCCAGTTCCAGCCACGCCCTGTTCGGCGGATTGATCGGTGCAGCCATGGCATCCGTGCATGGGAAATGGAACTGGCATGTCTTGATCTGGTCCCGGCTCAAGATGGACTCCAAGACCGGCCTCCCGGTGGTGGACAAAATCACGGGCCAGCCCACGGGCGAGATGGAAGGCATCTTCCACAAGATTGTCATTCCCATGATCACCTCGCCTCTGCTGGGGCTGGTGGTCGGCTTCCTGGTGATGGGATTGTTGTTCGCTCTGATCCGCAACTGGCGTCCGCACACGGTCAACAAGTGGTTCGGCAAGCTTCAAATTTTGAGCGCTGGCTACATGGGATTCGGCCACGGCCTCGCGGACGCTCAAAAGACCATGGGCATCATCATGCTGACGCTCTACGGAGCCACCAAGGCGGGTGAGCTGGACACCCTGCCCGGCTGGCTGCACTTCCTCCGCGTGCCCGACAAGACGGCGAGCATTCCCCTTTGGATCATGATCACCTGCGCGCTCGTGATGGCAGCCGGCACCTACGCTGGCGGCTGGCGCATCATCAAGACGCTGGGCCACAAGATGGTAAAGATGAAGCCCGTGCATGGCTTTGCTGCTGAAACCACGGCCGCCACCATTCTCGCTGTCACCGGCACGCTCGGTATGCCGGTGAGCACCACGCACACGATCACCACCTCCATCATGGGTGTGGGGGCTGCACGCCGCTGGAATGCCATCGAGTGGAGCCTCGTGGAGCGCATTGTCTGGGCCTGGATCATGACGATGCCGATCACCGCCGTGCTGGCCTACGGCATCGCGAAGCTCGTGGAGCTGGTGTTCTAGAGCACTTCGAGCGACAAATCGACCGCCTTGGACGAGTGCGTGAGCGCTCCCACGCTGATCGCGTCCACGCCTGTGGCTGCCACGTCCTTGATGGTGTCGAGCGTGATGCCACCACTGGCTTCCAGGAAGACGCGCCCCTCATTGATCTGAACCGCCTGGCGAAGTTCCGCTACGGACATGTTGTCGAGCAGGATCATGTCCACGCCGCGAAGGGCGAGGAAATCGGCGACTTGCTCCAGCGACGCAGCTTCGAGTTGAACCTTGATCCCCGGACGATCCTTGCGCACCCGATCAATGGCTGATTGCAGCGCATCGAGCTGACCACAGGCCATGTGGTGATTGTCCTTCACCATCACCTGATCGTAGAGGCCGATGCGGTGGTTGGTTCCCCCGCCATCCTTGACCGCCGCTTTTTCCAGGAGCCTCCAGCCAGGTGTGGTCTTACGAGTGTCCAGCAGCTTCACAGGATGTGGCTTCACGGCTTCAACGTAACGCCGCGTGGTCGTCGCGATGCCGCTCAGCCGCTGAAGGAAATTCAGCGCCGTGCGCTCCGCCGTGAGAATGCTTCGCGTGCGCCCTTCGACTTCCAGGATCACATCGCCGATCTCAAAAGCATCGCCATCGGCCTTGCGCGCCCAGATGCCCAGCCCCTTGTCGAGCTGACGAAACACTTCCAGCGCAATCTCAATGCCGCTGAGAACGCCCGCCTCCTTGGCCATGATCTTGGCCTTGGACCGCGTGAGTTCGGGAATGAAATACTGCGAGGTGACATCTCCGCTGCCGACATCTTCTTCAATGGCGGCACGAATGAGAGCGAGGGTGGTGGGATGCATAACAGAGTTGGAGTGACAGCTCGGGTGTGAAATTGTTCGCTTTGCAGTTTTCAGCGCCGGTATTCCACACTTTCTTGATGCCGTCCATGCCCGACTCCTCGCCAGCCCGCAAGCGGAAGGCTCATCGCACCCACACGCACCTCATCCAGTGGCGCTGGTGGCGACTGTTCTTTCGATGGCTGCTGGCAGGCTTGGTGATTGTGGGCATCGCGGCGGCGGCCTTCATCTGGATCATCTATGGCGGGCTGGCGAAGCAGTATGATCTGGCCAAGCTGGGCTCGATGCCGGAGCGGACCATCGTCTATGACCGCAAGGGGGCGATCATTGGCAAGCTCTACGGTGAGAACCGGATCGTGGTCCCGCTCGATCAGGTGTCGCCGCATTTCGTGAAGGCGCTGCTCGCACGCGAGGACTCGCGTTTCTACCAGCATGGAGGCGTGGACTACATCGGTGTCGCGCGCGCTGTGGTGCGCAACCTCAAGGACCGCAAGGTAGTGCAAGGAGCGAGCACGCTCACGATGCAGCTCGCCCGCAACAGCTATCCTGGACTCGATGATCGCAGCCTTCACCGCAAGCTGGTGGAGGTCATGCTTGCCCGCCGCATCGAAGCCTCCACACCGAAGAACGCGATCATCGAGCACTACGTGAACCGTATCTTCTTTGGCAACGGCCTATACGGCATCGAGCGCGCGGCCAATGCCTACTTTGGCAAGTCCGCCGCTACATTGACGCTGGGCGAAAGCGCCCTGCTCGCAGGCATCATCCGCAGCCCGTCGCGTTTCTCGCCGTTCAAGAACTGGCAGGGAGCCAAACGTGAGCGCGATGATGTGCTCAAGCGTATGATCACCACCAAGGCCATCACGCAAGCCGAGGCCGATAGTGCCAAAGCCGAGGACCTCGCCCTGCGTGCCCAGCCTGCCTTCAAGAGCCAGGGCGATTATGCGATGGATGCCATCAAGCGCGCGCTCGATGTGATCCTGGAGCAGAAGGATTTCGAAGACGGCGGGCTCAAGGTGGTCACCACCCTCGACCACGATCTTCAAGTGGCCTCCGAGGAATCGTTGGAGAAGCGCGCTGCGGCCTTCGAAAAACTCAAAGGCTACCCGCGCATCAGCAAAGCCGACTTCGACAAGCAGTGGGACCAGGTCAGTGAAGTGCCCACCACGCCTTACCTTCAGGGCGCGATCACTGCGATCGACAATTCGAACGGCGGCATCCTCGCCGTCGTGGGTGGGCGCGACTACCGGCAGAGCAAATACAACCGCGCGCTTCAGGGCGAACGTCAGATCGGCTCCACGATCAAGCCCTTCGTTTATGCCGCTGCTATCGGGCGAGGTTTGCTGCCTGGCACCCTCATTGACGATGCACCGATCCCCGGATCATGGAGCCCGGAGAACAGCGATGGCGAGTTCCTCGGCATGCAGCCCATGGCGGTCGGTTTGATCCAAAGCCGCAACACGATGACCGTGCGCGTGGGCGATCAGGCAGGGCTGGATCGTGTGATCGAACTCATGCGTGATGCCGGCATCGGCGAGCATGCCGAGCGTTCCCGCCAGATCTTCATCGGCAATGTGGGCACGAACCTCAAACAACTCGTCAGCGCCTTCACCATCTTCCCCAACCAGGGCATCCGCCGCCGACCCTACCTGATCGAACGCATTGAGGATCGCAATGGTGCCGTCATCTACTCCACGCCCACGCTGGAGGCCATGGTGCTGAGCCCAGGGGTCGCCTCCATCACCAGCCGCCTCCTCAGCCTCGTGATGGATCATGGCACCGCCGCGAGTGCCCGCACCGAGTATGGCTGGAAAGTGCCCGGTGGTGGCAAAACAGGCACCACCAACGATTACAAGGACGCGTGGTTCATCGGCTACTCACCGAATGTCACCTGCGGCGTGTGGATGGGCTGCGACCAGCCTCAGACGATCATGGACGATGCTTACGGTGGACGACTCTCGCTGCCCGTGTGGGTCGATGTGATGAAGAAAGCCGAGAGCCTGGGCTACATGACGTCAGGCCCCGCTCAGGTGCCGCTGTCACGCGTTCGCCTCTGCCGCACCAGCAGTCTGCTCGCGACTGACCAATGCAATGCTGCCGCAGCCAGCTACGAAGATGACCTCCCCTATGACCTTGTGCCGCAGGCGTTCTGCCCTGTGCACGGTGTGGGCGGCACCGTTCCTGGTTATATGCCGCCCCCTGGTCCTCCCGGACGTGGCGGCGGCTTCTGGGACACAGTGCGATCTTGGTTCCGTTGACGTTTGCTTTTTCGTTAGCTGCGTTGCCGCCGTTGCGGATGAGCATGACGCTGAAAGTCAACGCTCAGTGGGATACCATCGAAAGACAGGTCCGGCGCGGCAGCGCTCGCCCCGCCTGTGTCTGGAGCCACGTTGCCTGCGGAAAAGACCTTAATGGGAGATGCACCCGCCCTCTGAAACCGAATTCCTACAGGTCGCTTGGGCATGTCACGGCGCAAAGGCAACGTTGCCCTCCGGGTTCATCCGCTCTGCGCCAGCGAAGGTGCTGTGCAGCCTGTCGTGGATCGCCCGGTCTAGCCCTTTCACTAGACACTCATCGACACGAGAAAGACACGGCAGGTGGAACCGGCCCCCATGCAATGTCATCGCTGCGTTCGACGACTTCGCCAGGACACCAAAGTCCACACGCGAGACATGACCGGAAACAAACCGGTAGAACCGTTCTACTCCAGGAGAACGAGCGCATTTTCCGCTTTCCAAGAGGCTTCAGCGCTCCATGCCTGAGGATGCCTTTTCGTTTTTCCGATGGCTCGAATCCTTGCAGCACTCTCTGGCGGCGTGGACAGCAGCGTGGCCGCCGCGCTCCTTGTCCGCGAAGGGCATGACGTGGTCGGTGCATACATGAAGAACTGGATCAATGAGGAGAACATCATCGGCCATTGCCCGTGGCAGGAGGACATCGAGGACGCGCGTGCAGTCGCCGATCAACTGGGCATCGAGTTCCATGTGGTGAACCTCATGAAGGACTACCGCGAGCTAGTGGTGAAGTATCTTCTGGAGGGCTACCAGAGCGGCATCACGCCGAACCCGGATGTCATGTGCAATCGCGAGATGAAGTTCGGCGTGCTCTGGGACTGGGCGCAGAAGCAGGGTTTTGACTCCATCGCGACCGGGCACTATGCACGGAGTGTTCTCAGTTCTCAGTTCTCAGTTCACGGTTCAGCAGACTGTTCTTCATCGGGAGAACAGGGAACCGAGAACCCGGAACCGAGAACGATCCTGCGTGGCGCGGACCTGAACAAGGACCAGACCTACTTCCTTGCCATGATGCGCCCGGAGCAGGTGCAGATCGCGCGGTTTCCCATCGGCCATCTCCTCAAACCAGAGCTGCGCGATCTAGCGCGGGAACTCCACCTCAAGACGGCGGACAAGAAGGACAGCCAGGGCATCTGCTTCATCGGCGAGGTGAAGATGGAGGATTTTCTCCGCACCTTCGTGGCGGACAAGCCGGGCAAGATCGTGAACCTGGAAGGCAAGGTGCTGGGCGAGCACAAGGGCCTGCACCTCTACACCCTGGGCCAGCGCAAGGGCATTGGCGTGGCCAGCCCTTTGCACAAGCAGGCCTACGTGGTGGTAGCGAAACGCCATGAGGCGAACGAGCTGGTGATCGCGATCGAGCGCCCGGACACGCCCTTGCTTTGGGCCCGCAGGGCCATCGTCACCAGCATCAGCACCACGGGTCCCGGCCTTCAGCACGAGCGCCAGCTCAACGCGCAACCGCGCTACCGCACCGCCGCTCCGCCCGCGCGGTTCACGCCCTTCCTCCGCGACGGCGAGTGGTGCGCCGAAATCGAATATGACACTCCCCAACGCGCACTCACACCCGGTCAGATCTGCGCTCTTTACGAGGGTGAGCAATTGCTCGGCGGGGCGGTGTTTGAAAGCATCGGCTATGACGAGTAGCCGTCTGCACCAAACTGCAGGTCAATTCACCTGATTGCTGCTGAACTCCCTGTAACAAGAAGAGCTCCAATCACCAAAGCTCACTGATCGAGACTGTCACCATGCAGTCTCGACCAATGATGCGTGTCCGACATCAGAAGGGACCTGTGCCCAATCAAGGGGCCGGGCTCAGCAATACCCAACCTGACTCCTGCCTCGTCAGCAGCGCGTTTGGTTGATCGACCGTAGGCAGCGCCGGCAAGATGAAATACCCCACAGCCATATAGCCGCTATCCGTGCGAACGATCTGGCCCTGATAAGCTACCGAACGAGTCACAGTAGTGCCCGGCGACAACGGACTCGGGTCCACCAGCGTGAAGCCTCCTCTGACCGCACCCGTCGCAGCAGTCACCGCCAAACTAGTGCTCCTAGGATTCACGGAAGGAAGAATGATGGTATTGCCCGCACCGATAGTGACAGCAATACCGGGATCGGACTGGGTGGAGTTGATTCCCCCTTCGCCAAATTCAAGCAAAGCAGCGCCGTCGTTGAGATTCAGACCGAGGACAAGTTCCGGGGCCACTGGCGGGGTGTAGGTGCCACCGAAAGCCGCGATCTCGATGGGCTCAAAGCCGTTTTTATACAAACGAGCAGAGGCGCTGGTATTGAGCGGACGGGACCAAGTGAGCAGCCCCGATACGCTCGTCTCGCCGACGACACTTACATCAACGAGTTCCAGATTGCCGACCAACGAGCCCTTGAGCGTCGTGGTGTAGAGCAGCTGGAAGATCGGTGCTTCCCCTGTTCCAGCCACAAAGCCGCTGGCGGTCAATGTCTCGCCATCCGCCATCTTGCCCGCCACAGTGAATGCTCCAGTCGAAGTCACCGTGATGGTGCCATAGCCATATCCTTGCGGAATGTTGCGAGAGCCCACGAGATCATCACTGATCTGCAACCCAAAAGCATGCACCCCTCTCAGCGACATCGGTGGAGGGCTGGCAGTGCTCCACTGATTGCGATAGGCAACGAGTTCGATCTCGTTCGCACCATCACTCACGAAACCATCCCCCAGCCGATGATTGTCTGCATCGACAGTGAAGGTGAGTTCAATCGGAGACAAAGGCGCAGCGCGATTGATGACTACATGCGCGTGTGGCCAGACCGGCAGCATCCCGTCCGTGGTATCCAGCACACCCGAGAAAACATGCTGGTAGATGCCGAGATAACATTTGCCGGTGAACTGACCACTCGAATTGATGGCCATCTCGACTTTGCCGCCGAGATCCTGATTGAGCACGGAGTGGCGTGCGATCACCCCCACATAGTTCCCTGCTACGTTCGGTGATAGCGGCACCACAATGAGAGGCAGCGTGACGGTTGACTTCCCTCGTGCGTTGGAAGCAGTCAAGGTCACCGTATAGGGAGCCGCTCGCCCCGAAGTAGGACGACCTGAAATCAAACCCGTTCGGCTGTTGATCGCCAGCCCTGGAGGCAGGCCGGTGGCCCCGAATCCCGAAGGCGTGCGTTCGCTAGCACCATCAACGGGAACCTGAAACTCGTAGTAGCCGCTGACATAGGCATCAGGCAAGATCAACGGCTCAACAATGAGGGGTGCCTGATTGAACACGGTAAGTGTTTCGTCTCCAGAATACCTGACGCCGCCAGGAGCAGTCACACGGCAATGATAAACCCCATCGTCATCGGGCGTGATTCGCCTGATCGTCAACACCTTGCCTCGCGACCCTGAAACACGATCGCCATCGTTCAATTCAAGGCTGTTGCGATACCATTGATAAGCCAGCGAGTTGCCGGCAGCCGCTGCGGTAAAGGTTGCGGTCGAACCCTCGTTCAGCATCTGACTGCGGTCTGTAGCATCCACCACCGCCACCTGCGCAGTGCGCGAGTTCAAGTTTCCAAACCGGTTGGATAGCTTCATCTGGTAGGCACCAGCGCTGGCAATCGATGCAGAGGCGACCGTCAGGGAACGCGTCGTCTGACCGGCGACCACGCTGCCGTTCTTCGTCCAGCTGATCGTCAGCGGATTACTCCCCGTCACCTCCGTCGTCAGTTGCAGGGGTTCTCCCACGGCCACAATCGAGTCCGAAGGCTGTGTCACAATCGTTGGCGGAGCAGACACATCACCCAAAAGCTCGACATCAAAGATGGGCGTATTGGGATCACTACTCGTGAAGCGCAGGATTGCGCGCCGAACGCCAGTGCCGATAGGCGCAAAACTGACGTTCACGGGCAGCGACGCCCCCCCGGACAATGTGATGCCACTCAGAGGCGGCGTAGCAAAGTCGGCGGAATTCTCACCTACAATCACCGAACTCACATCGCTCAGCACCAGGTCACCTGTGTTACGCACCACAAAAGTCACGGACGACGAAGCCCCCGGAGCAAGCGTTCCAAAGTTGATCACTGAAGAGTCTGTCTCGAGAGTGATGGCTCCGACCTGAAGCACAAACTCTGGTGCTGCTACCGCCGCGTTCACCGCCCCTGGACCCTCGATTGTGTTCACCACGACACCTGCGTCAGTATTGCTGTAACCCGTGGTGACAAGATAATAAGTGGTCCCTGCGACGAGGTCGTAACTAAACCCAGAAACACCGACATTAGGGAAGTCATCATTGCCGATTCTTACATTGGTGAGCTGACTGGTGGCCGAAAACGAACCAGCATACAGGAACAGATAATTATCAAACGAAGGATTAGCCGCCGTTACCGTGCTCCTAATGGAGTAAACTCCCGTCTGAGTGACCGAGAACTGCATCGATTGATATCGAACGGCGGTGGCTGAACTCGAGAGAGCCGAGGGAGCATTGGCCCCATTTGCCACAGGCCTGCGCCAGATGTGTCCAGTCGCCGTGTCCACGTTTCGACTGAAAATCTGTGCACCAACTCCCGAGACCGTGAAATCAAATGACGGGATGTCAGCGTCATTGCTCGCGATTTGCACCGCGCCACTCTTTGCACCCAGTGACGATGGCGAAAATGTAACCGTAAAGGTGGTGCTGCTCCCGGGGGCCAGCGTGGTGACTGGGAGAGAACTCAACGAGAAATCCGTCGAACCCGTTCGCGACAATGCCAGACCTGAGAGTGTTCCCGCACCCGTATTTCGGATTGTGATCACACGCTGCGCGGGTGAGCCTATTCCAACAGCATCAAATGACAGCGACGAGCTTCCATCGACAAGAGTCCCTCCGGTCGTATTGTCTGTGACTTGAATCTTCGGCAGGGCCATCGCCGAGGCGCTGACTGGGATGTCGAAGGGGTTCTCGTCAACGTCGTTGCTCGCGATATGAAGTGCTGCTGTCTTCGCACCGGCGCTGCTCGGAGTGAACAACAATGTCATCGTGGTGCTCGCCCCAGCCGCCAGCGACACAGCCCCAGGTTGAGTCACACTAAATTCACTTTGGTTCACTCCATCCTTCGTGACCGACAATCCTGTGAGCGGACTGCTGCCCTGATTGGTGATCGTGAGGGTGACGCTGCGGGTCTCCCCTAAATTGGCACTTGGAACTACGAGCGTGGAAGCGCCGTCCACAAGCGATATGGCACCGTCAAATACTGCGATATCGGCAGGTGGCCCTGGAGGTGTGAAAACGATGCTCGTCCCCCCAATCACCGACGATACCTGGTTGAAACTCCAGTGCACAAACCGCCCATTGGCATTGCCATTGGTGTCTTGAATCCCAACCGTGGCAGCGGCACCCTCGTCTTTGACACTGCCTACGCGGACCTGCTGGTAGTTGCAGCGAATTTGATTACTGCCTTCCATCAACTGCATCTGAAAAGTCATCGCTGGAAGGCTGGCCTCGCCGATCGGTGATACGGTCCATTGCACCGTGAAGACTCGCGAGCCAACAGCGCCCGACGTCTGATAGTAAACCCGGTCGAGTGCCGAGTAACTCGTGACGAAATCATCCCACATGACTGCGATGGCCGGCTTCCCGAGAGAGTTCGATCGGAGATCGACATTGCTGTAGTTGTAATCAAGCGCGCCAAAGGTCGCCAATCCGTTGCTGTTGATGTAAACAGTGCTGTTGGAAACACCGTAGAACTGGAAAGCGAAAGGAAGCGCCAGAGCGGTGGCGTCGTCATCCACACCGTCGAGCACGGCAGTCCCCGTCGTCGAGATATCCGTGAATTGAAACGGCACATTGCTGGAAGCCCTGTAACCGTATGAATCTGGACCCACGTCTCGCCCGGAGCTCACCACGCCAGTGCCAGTGACAAGAACGTCGAAGGGAGTCTCGTCAGGATCATTGCTCGTGATCTGCAGATTCGAATTCCGGGCACCTGCTGCTCCAGGGGCAAATGTAATCGTGAAGGTCGTTGACTGCCCTGGAGCCACGGTCGTGGTGCCAAATGGCCCAGCGGTGTAGTCGATTAAAGACGAGTTGATGCCGTTTAGGGTGAGATTCGCCGTGCCAGTGTTCCTCACGGTAAAGATTCGGGTGGCATTGCTCCCGATACCGACATTGCCGAAAGCCACGGTCGCACTACCATCCACTAAGTTGGTGCCTGAAGGTTGTTCGATTACAATGTCTGGCTGCATTGGAGCCGTGGCTACGCCTGTCACATTGATATCGAAAGGATTCTCATCAGGATCATTGCTCGGCAAGATGATGACTGCCGACCTCGTCCCAGCGGCCGCAGGATTGAACGTAATCGTAATTGTCGCTGTTCCGCCTGGTGCCAGAGTCCCCGCCGACGGTCCCGTAATAGTAAAGTCCGATGAGTTCGTGCCACTGCGAGTTGGCGTGCTGAGCGTCAAATTCCCGGTGCCAGTGTTCTCGATGAGAAGGGTCTTGCTCACTGGAGTGCCTGCCGGAGTGGAACCGAAGCTCAGTGGTGTTGTTTGCGCATCCACCAGTAACGCATCCAAAGGCGACGCCCCCTGTCTCACGGCGATGTCCGGAACAAGGCTGAAGGTCGCGCTTTGCTCGATCACACTCTCGCAACCATTGAAGTTACCCCCATCAGCGAGGCCTCGCGCGCGAATCGTGCCCGTGCCTGGGAGGGACAGACCGTTCAACTGCCACCCCGATGCCACTCGCGCAGGTGTCCCAAGAGCACTCCACGAAGCACCTCCGTTAATGCTCAGTTCGAACACTGGCTGGGAAATTTCGGGCGTTGATCCGGTGCGTGACCATGTCACGCGCTGAGCTTCAATTTGAAGCGATTGACTGCCGGTCACGTTGTTGAGCACACGAACCAGCCCAGTTCTCGGAAATCCGCCGGCATCCGTGAAGCTTCCTCCAAGCATCATGTTGCCATTTGCCTGTAGAACGCAACTGCGGATCACACCCGTCATCCAGGTATTGGGGAAGCTCTCCATCACACCATCCGAGGCGAACCTCGCCAGTCCACCTCGCGACACCCCCTGAGCATTCGCAAACCAACCAGCCCAAATCGAGGAGCCATTGGCCTGTATCCCAATGCTGTAAACCCAGCTGCTGAAGTTTGGGTTGAAAGCCGTGTCCAGCACTCCCGTCGAGCTGACCTTGGCACCTGCGTTTCGGGTCACCCCATTGATGGTCGAAAAGGTTCCACCAAGCAAAATACTGCCATCAGGACGCACTGCGATCGCCTGCACCCAGTTATCAGCATTGGCGGTGAACGAAGTATCCACCGATCCATCTGCCATGAGACGCGCACATTTGGCACGTGCCACCCCACCCACGGTATCAAAGATGCCGCCAATCAAAATCCGGTTGTCGGGTTGCACCGCGATGGTGTCAACGGTGTTGCTGGCGGTAACCGTGAAGCCAGTGTCCAGCGAGCCGTTAGCGTTAAGCCTGGCGATGCAATTGCGGGCCACACCTCCGATGTCGTTGAATCCACCGCCCACCAGAATCTTTCCATCTGGCTGCAGTGCCAGCGCGTAAACGAAGCTATCAGCATTGTGAGTGATGCTGCTGTCAAGAGATCCATCGGCATTGACGCGGGCCAGACCGTTGCGGGTGGTGGAGTTGATGGTGGTAAAGAGTCCTCCAAGAACAATTCGCCCGTCCGGCTGGACGGCGATGCAAACCACCTCAGCATCTGCGGAACAGTTGAAGGTGTTGTCTAGCGACCCATCGACATTGAACCGGGCGATCCGGTTCTTCGTCACACCATTGATGGAGGTGAATGTGCCCCCGACAATCACTTTGCCATCAGCCTGCATAGCCATGCTCACTACCACACCACCGGTCACAGTCGGAGCCCAGCCTGGATCAATGCTGCTGTCGCCGCCGACACCCGACACATTGATATCGAATGGATTCTCGTCGCCATCGTTGCTGGCGACTTGAATCACTGCGGATCGCGCTCCAATCGCGCTTGGCCGGAACGATACCGTGAAAGTCGTTGAAGCGCCTGGGGCGAGCGATGTCGTGCTCAAGCTGCCAAGTGTGTAGTCACCAGCCGCAGTGCCCGTCTTTGAGAGAGCCAGACCGGTGAGATTGGTTCCGCCTGAATTGGAAATCACGAAAGTCTTTGTGATGGTGTTGTTGACGGCAATCGCTCCGAAATTGAAGACCGCGCCATTGTCCACCAGACTGCTACCTCCTTGCTCGGCCAGATTGATCTCCGGCGGTGCCGCTGGAGGCGAGTAGAGAATCGCAGTGCCACTCTGCAAAGACGCAGAATCCGTGGACCAGTGAAGATGACGATTGTTCGAGTTGCCGTTCAGATCCTGAATACCAATTGTGCCCTGGGCTGCGGCATCACGAGCAGTTCCGGCCGAAACGACCAAGTAATTGCAGCGAATCTGGCCAGTGCTTTCATGAAACTCGCAGTTAAACCGATACGGAGTGGTGGTATCCGTGCCCGCGATGTCCGTCACGTCCCACTGAATCCGGAACACCCGGCTGCCGCTGCTGCCAGAAGTTTGGTAATACAACTTGTCTGTCGCATTCCTCGAGGTCACGAAATCATCCCACCATACTGCGATGGCGGGCTGCCCCAGACTGGACGAGGCGAGGCTGAAATTACTAAATCGTGTGTCTTGTGACTGGAAGGTGATCAATCCATTCGAAGACACATGCACGTTGGTGTAAACCGACCCATAGAAGGGGAAGCTGAACCCCACAGGTATAGTCGTGGCTCCATCGTCAACACCATCCAGAATCGCTGTGCCAGTGGCACTGATATCCGTGAAAGTGTGAGGCGTGTTGTTGGTGGCAGTGTAGCCGTAGGCATCAGGACCAATCGTTCGCGTTGAAGACACAGTTCCAGTTCCCGACAGGTTGATCACGAAGGGATTCTCGTCTGGATCGTTGCTGGCAATCCGGAGAGCGGCTGTTCGGTTGCCAGCGCCGCCGGCAGAGAAGTTGACCACCAAATTGGTGGTGCCATTGGGAGCCAAAGAGTTGCTACCAAGGGAAACCACACTGTAATCGGAAGCGTTGGTGCCAGTGAATGAAGCAGCGAGCCCAGTGAGATTCTGTTTGCCAGGATTGGAAATAACAAAGGTCCGGGACTGCGGTGTCGATCCAACGATCATGCTTCCGAACGAAGCACTCCCATTGTTTGCGATATTGGTCCCAGAGAGACTTACCGCGATGTCCGCCGGCTCCAGAATAGTTCCGGAACCCTCAACATTGATGTCGAATGGATTTTCGTCCGCATCGTTGCTCGCGACCCTGATCACGGCAGTGCGGGTCCCCACGGCAGACGGAGTAAATGTAATGGAAAAGCTAGCACTCGAACCAGGTGCCAGTGAAGTGCTGCCCAGAGATCCAATCACATATTCAGCCGCATTGGTGCCTGTTTTCGACACGGCCAGCCCGGAGAGTGTGGCGGTTCCCAAGTTTCGAACCGTGAAGACTTTGACTGAGGGCGTCCCAACCGTCACCTGCCCAAAACCAACCACGCCACTGTTGTCAAAGATGTTAGTGCCGACAGGCTGCTCAACAGCAATCTCAGGCGAGGTGGCTCCTACACCAGTGCCGGTGAGGTTGATATCAAAGGGGTTCTCGTCGGCGTCATTGCTGGCAATGCGGATCACCGCGGATCGAACGCCGACGGCCGCTGGTGCAAAGCTAACCGTAAACGTCATTGTTGAGCCTGGCGCAATGGACGTTGAACCCAGGGAACTCGGAGTGAAGTCAGCCGGATGCGATCCAGCTTTTGTAATTCCAAGTCCCGACAAGGTCGAGAGCCCAAGGTTCTTGATCGTGAACGTCAACTGACTCGAACTCCCCGTGGTAACGTTTCCAAACGCGACAGTTCCGGAGTTATCGACAAGGTTGTTGCCCGCAGGTTGTTCAACGGCAATCTCCGGTGATGCAGCAGGCAGTGAGCCTGTGATCGTGTAGGCCCCAGTGCTCCCGTAGGAACTGTATCCATCAGACAATGTGCCCTTGCCCACGCCAGCCACTTTGACGTAATAAGTGCCCGAGGACACAGTGGCTGTCAGTGAAGCGGACAGACCTGAAATCGGGTTTGAACTCGCCACCGCAGTTCCTGAGGTGTTTTCGAGGGTCGCAATAATGTCGAGATTGGGAGAGATATCGAAGGGGTTGATGGATAGGTTGACGGTCCCGGCATTCACCGTGACGGCAAAGTAGTCCACATCCGTGCTGTTGTTGACCACCCCCGAACTGGAGACGCTGCTACCACTGACTCCCAAGCTCGCGGCTGCGCCCCTGGTGTTTCCCGCTTCATCGGCAATGTAGCCAAAACCATTGGTGCTACCGGAAATCACAGCCAGATCATCCTCACGATTGTTAGCATCTGGGTATTCTCCTTTGCTCCATTGCACCAAGTCCCTGTAGTAGCCAACTCCCATGATGGGGGCCCATCCCGTGGCACCCGATCCATGCCCCGTGTAATAGCCGACCGTGGATGTTCCGTCGTGGCTCAATCCCAGGGTGTGACCGAGTTCGTGAGACACCGCCTCTGCAACATTCTTGGCCGAGTAGCCCAGCTTATTGGAGAACACCCAACAAGGCACAGTGGAGGAGAAGGACGAGCCCGAGCGGTCATAGCTCCACAAGTAAGCCACACCGCCTGCGGCATTCTTCCCGGGCGTGTTATACCAAGCATCAGTCGCCGTGACGATGCACCTCATTCGTCGGCCGGCGGCCGCTCCGTCGTAACGGGACGGGGACGTGGTGACGTCGATATTGAAGGGCGCAAAGTCCTCCTTCACTCGATTCCAAACCTCAGTAATCTGGGCGTCCGTCATCCCTGCGTTGCCAGCTGCAATATTACGACCGCTGTTCCAAACACTGTCGGTCACTGACGCACCATCGAAGTCTAGAAACAACACATTGGAGGCACCTGGCCGGCTGCTTAACACAGGCATGATGGCAGCCGTTGTCGCGGCAGGAGCTGTTCCCAGCAAAGCGGTCGGCAGAGCAGCGGCCATGGGCTTGGGGTCGCACAACACATTGCCGATCTCAGTCTCAATTGCCTGTGTGGTGCCATTGCTCTGGCTGTAGAGCACCGCCGAGCCTTCGTCATCTATCAAGACTTGTCCATCGACTTTGCCAGTTGGTATCACCGCAAAGCTGAAGCTACCCCGCTTACCTTTGATCACACCACCTACTCGACGCACACGATCATCCATGCCTGCCAGGTTGACTGTTCCCTGGAGTCGGCGTCCGCCTGGCAATGGAAACTCAATCGTCTGACCTACCTGAACTCTTCCCAGATCAGGCATGTCCTGCATCACCTGCGGATTGCGTGGGATCCGGCCCTTGGAGGCTTTGTCCAAAACTGCCGTCCAGAGAGGATTGATTTCTTCGCTGACATCATCGGCTACTGGCGGAGTTCCCATCGTCACGAGCTGCCGCGAACGACTGCTGGTGCCGGATTCATCTGCATGCAACGGGCTTTGAAGGCTGGGACCACCGCTGGTGGGAGGCGTGGGTCGAGGCGAGTTCCTATTGGGCACATTTGTTCCGACCATCTCAGTATACTTTGGTGATGACACCTGCCTCTGAGGACCGGCTAAATACCAACCCGCGCCAAAACATATGGCGACTAGCAAACCAACTAAACGAGGTGAAGTCTTCATAGTGATAGTTTGAACACTCCAATCGGAAACGAGGACTTTCCCTGAGTCAACCCGAATGAATGACATCTTTGTAATGTCAGGACGGACTCCTTCTCGAATCAGGTCACTGCGTCACTTCCAGGCGCAGGAAGCGCCGGGGATGGGCGCTGTCAGTCATCTGGAAGCGGTCGCACACGATCACCGCACGAGCATTGCCGGTGCCGGTCTCGGAAATCTCCACGCCGCTCAGCAGGCTGGTGAAGGCAGCTCCGTTCACGCTTTGCGCCAGATTCTCCCAGGTGCCGGTGAGGGACTCGCTGGCCTGGACGGTGAGGGTCACATCATTGCGGTCCAGCAGTCTCGTGAAGCTGAGCTGCAGGCAGTTGCTGGTAGCATTCCGGCTACCTTGAGGGCTGATGCTAGTGCCGGTGCTACCACCGCTCGGATCACCGCCGAGGGCGTATTCGATGATGTTGGGAATGCCGTTGTGATTCGGATCAGCATCGTCCCCTGCCACGGCTGGATTCGTCGCGTTCACGCCGAACTGCGATGCCCGCCAGGAAGCATTCGCATTGCGATACACCACGACGTCCGCACTAGCCTGTCCGCCGTGACCATCGCTGATGGTGTAGGTGAAGGTGTTGATGCCAGTGGTGGCAAAACTCGCGCCTCCAGTGAAGCTGATCGTGGTGCCGTTGTGGGAGATGGTGGCATCGCCAGGCGCGTTGCTAACGGCGGTGATCGACAGCGTCTGGCTCTCAGGATCGGAATCATTCGCGAGCACGGAAAGCGTGGTGGTGACTCCCACAGCCACGCCGATGAAGGAATCATTGGCAGCCACCGGCGGCTGATTCGGGGCCGCGAAAAGCACGTTCAGGGTAAGCACACCTCCGTTGTTCGGATCGTAGCCATCGACCGCGATCTGATAGGTGGTGCCCGTGACCGTCGTGAAGCCCACCGCACTGGCATTGCCAGCTCCAGAATCATCATCGCTGCCAACCAACGTCAGCGCTCCGACACTGCTGCCGGTGTAAACGGCCATGACGGTATCAAAGCCCGATCCATCGGTATTGAACACCACAGGTGCGCTTGCCGTGGCCGTCCAGCTCCACCAAGCCGAACGACCTCCCGCACGCCCATGATGATCAGGTTCGCCAGGCTCCTTAGTTGCAAGCGAGGAATCCACGGTGGACGTGGCATTCGATCCCACCAGCACGATTCGATTGGCGAAGTTGTCGTTAGTGGGCGGCCCTGGGGGCACGGTCACGGCCAGAGCGAGGCTGCCTTCCTCCCCGTTGTAACCATCGACCGCGATGTGATAGAGAGTGCCAGCGGTGGCGGTGAAAGTCACACGGCTGGTCGCATTCCCACCCGAATCATCATCGCTGGCCACCTCAGTCAGGGCATCGACGCTGCCACCGGTGTAAACACCCATCACCGTGTCGATCGCGCTGCCTGTGGTATTGATCGACCACGAACCTGTCGAAGGAGCAGTCCATCGCCACCACACGGAGGCACCACCAGCATTGCCATGATGACTCGGCTCACCACTCTCGCGATCCGCACCCACATTGGTGCCCGTGGTGGATGTCGAACCTCCCGTGAGGACGATGCCGTCGGCAAAGTCATTGTTGGCTGGCGCTGAAACTGCCACTGCCACAGTGAGCGCGATGCTGCCAGTCACTCCATTGTAACCGTCCACAGCGATGCGGTAAGTCGTTCCCGCCACGGCGGCGATGTCCGTCCGGCTCGCCCCAGCGCCGCCGCTGTTGTCATCGCTCGCTACGACGGTCAGACCGTTCACCGCTATGCCGGTGTAGATGGCCAGGGTGGTGTCAAAGTTGCTGCCCACCGTGCTCACACGCCAGGAGCCCGTCGAGGGCGCAGTCCACGTCCACCACACGGAAGCTCCCCCTGAATTGCCCGCATGATTGGGTTCTCCACTTTCCTTGAGAGCGCCCGCATTGCTCCCGGTGGAGGAGGCCGCGCCGCTCGCGAGCGCTGATGCGTTGGCAAACAAGTCATTGTCAGGAGGTGGTAGCGGCGTGCTCACATCGAGATGGATGGACCCGATGTTTCCCAGGTAACCATCGACTGCGAAATGGTAAGTCGTTCCTTCCACCGCCGCGAACACCGCCCGACTCGTGCCCGAGCCCCCTGAGTTGTCATCACTCGCGACTTCGGCAAGACCCGTCACACTTGATCCTGTGTAAATGCCAAGAAGCGTGTCAAAACTGCTGCCCGTCGTGGACACCTGCCAGGAGCCCGAAGTCGGAGCCGTCCAGTTCCACCACACCGATGCACCGCCACTGTTGCCTGCATGATTTGGTTCGCCTGCCTCCTTGGTCGCATTCGTGTTGTTCGCCACCACCGAAGCCGCACCTGAGTTCAGCGCTGTGCTGGCGGCAAAGGCATCGTTCGCGGGTGGCGTGACGTTGTTCAGCACATTGAGCATTACCGTGCCCGAATCGCCCGCATAGCCATCGACCGCGATCTGGAACACGGTGCCCGCAATGGCCACGATGGACACCTTGCTCGTCAGGCCCGCACCACCATCATCATTCCCCGCCACCGTGGTCAATCCATTCACCGCCGACCCGGTGTAAACGCCCAGGAGGGTATCAAAGCTGCTGCCCTGGGTGTTGATCTCCCACGCACCTGTTGAGGGGGCCGTCCACGTCCACCACACCGACGCGCCACCACCATTGCCCGCGTGGTTGGGTTCACCCGTCTCCTTGCTCGCTCCCATGTTGGTCCCCGTTGCCGAAGCCGTCACCGTCAATCGACCTGCGAAGTCATCGTTGGCAGGCGGAGCTGCGATCTCCAGCGCCAGGTTCCCGGAGGCCCCTGCCTTACCATCAACCGCGATGAGGTAGGTCACACCCGCGACGCTGGTGAAGTTCACCCGGCTCGTGACCACACCGGACACCACATCGTCATTCTGCGCGATCACCGTGAGCGCATTCACCGCACTGCCGGTGTAAACCGCGAGCAAGGTGTCAATGCTGCTGCCCGTGGTGCTGACGGAATACGTTCGCGCATCGGGTGCGGTCCAGCTCCACCAGGCCGAGTGCCCGCCCACATTGCCCGCGTGGTTCGGCTCGCCCGGCTCCTTGCTACCGCCACGATTCGATCCCGTGGTCGTCACGGGTGAACCCGTCAGCGTGGTCGCCGCAAGGAAGGCATCATTCGCGGGCGGAGTCACCAGGTGCAGCATCGCCAGCCCCGAGGCTCCTGACTTGCCCGCCACGGCAATCGAATACGTCACGCCGCTCGTCGCCGTGAAGGACAGCTCGCTCGTGCTCATCACGCCACTCGCATTGTCATTGCTCGCCACGGGTGTGAGACCCGTGACCCCATTTCCCGTGTAAATGGCGAGCACCGTATCGAAGGCGGAGCCGGAGGTGTCCACGGTGACATTGCCAGAGCCCGGTGCCGTCCATCGCCACCAAATGCTCGCGGAGGCCGACCCCTCGCCTGCGTGCACAGGTTCGCCAGCTTCGGTCGCCGCTGAAGAAGTCGAGCCACGCAAGTTGAGCACATTCTGCGTGAGGATCGGAGCCCCCGACCAGTCGTCATTGAAAGGCGTGGCCACCGTGCTGGTGAGCGCCGCCTGGATGTTCAGACGGCCCGCATTGACAGTTCGATTCTGGAGGGCGCTGATCGGACTGGCCGTGCGGATCACTCGATTGATCAGCTGCCGATACGTGTCCGAGGGAAACTGCGCTTTCATCAAAGCCATCGCTCCCGCGACATGCGGAGTGGCCATCGAGGTGCCGCTCTTGACGGTGTAGTCGGAGTCACTCGAAATGCCGAGCGAGAGAATCTCTGAACCCGGTGCCCCGATCTCTACCAAGCCGACGCCATAGTTCGAGAACGAAGAGAGCCCGTCCGTGCGCGTCGTCGAGGCCACGGCAATGACGTTGTCCTCCTCGTAGTTGGAGGGGAAGTTCTCCACCGCATCATTGTTTGCACTGTCATTGCCTGCTGCTGCGACGAAGACGATGCCCGCCGCACGCGCTGCTGCGATCGAGTCCCGCAGCGCCTGCGAGTAGCCTCCCCCGCCCCAGCTGTTGCTCATAATGTGAGCACCCTTGTTCCGCGCGTAGTCGATACAACTGATGGCATCCGAGGTTGCGCCCGAGCCCGAGGCCGCGAGGAACTTGCACGCCATGATCTGCGCCTGCCAGGCCACGCCGACCACGCCTTTGCCGTTGTTGCCCACGCCCGCAATGGTGCCCGCGCAGTGCGTGCCGTGGCCGTTGTCGTCCATCGGATTGCCGTCGTTGTTGGCGGCGTCGATGCCATAGACATCGTCGATCAGGCCATTGCCATCGTCGTCAATGCCGTTGGTTTCCTTCCCGCCGCCGCTCTCGCCAGGGTTGTGCCACATGTTGGCTGCGATGTCTTCATGCGTGTAGCGCACCCCGGTGTCGATCACCGCCACAATCACCGCAGGCGCATCGTGCCGGGTGTCCCAGCCCTCCGGCGCATCGATATCCGCATCATTGGTGCCACCGCTTTGCCCGGTGTTGTTCAAGCCCCACAACTCGCCGCTGCTCAGCCTCGGATCGTTCGGTGCCACACTCGTGCGCACGATCCAGTCCGGCTCCACATACTCATAAAGTCCGCTCGCCTTCAGCGCTGCGATCTTCGCCCCCAGCGTGCCCGCTGGCACCGAGAGGGTCTGCATTCGCCCCAGGGCCGCGTGTTCCTTCACCACTTTCACGCCCAGATTCCGATGCACCGTGGCAGCCTGAGCCGCGAAACCAGCCTGCCTTGCGACGGCTCCCTTGGGCTTCGCGATCACGCGGTCAAAGCGATACCCGGCATCGACTTCCTCGTTCGTCGGAGGTCGGAAGGCCCCCGCCTCCGCCTGTCCCCAGACCGTCGAAACGATGCTGCAGGCAATGCCCGTGTGCAGGCAAAGCAGTGCAAAGATTCGAGCTAAGGAGGACCGCATGGTTGACGACGAGGGAAATCAGACCGGGGCGAAAGCATACCAACCCGCACAAGTTTGATCCAGACTTTTCGCCTCCTTCCTCACGGAGACGACTTCCCGGTTGCCGAACCAACCAACCTGCGTTCAAGCTCCGCCACCATGTGGACCCCCATCAAGACTTTCACGGACATCAAGCTCGAGAAGACCAGTGACGGCATCGCCAAGATCACCATCAACCGCCCCGAGGTGCGCAATGCCTTTCGTCCCCTCACGGTGAAGGAATTGCTCGAAGCTTTCGACATCGCGCACGAAGACCCCGATGTGGGCGTGATCATCCTCACCGGCGAAGGCGACAAGGCCTTCTGCTCCGGCGGCGATCAGAAGGTGCGCGGTCACGCTGGCTACGTGGGCAATGACGGCGTGCCCCGCCTCAACGTGCTCGACCTGCAAAAGAAGATCCGCAGCCTGCCCAAGCCCGTCATTGCCATGATCGCTGGCTACGCGATCGGCGGCGGTCACGTCTTGCATGTGGTCTGTGACTTGAGTATTGCCGCCGACAACGCCCGCTTCGGCCAGACGGGTCCGAAAGTGGGCAGCTTCGATGGCGGCCTGGGCAGCAGCTACCTCGCCCGCATCGTGGGCCAGAAGAAAGCCCGCGAAATCTGGTATCTCTGCCGTCAATACGACGCCCAGCAGGCCCTCGACATGGGTCTGGTCAATACGGTGGTGCCCCTCGCCGAGCTGGAAACCGAGACCCTCAAATGGTGCCGCGAGATCCTCGCCCATTCGCCCCTCGCGCTTCGCTGCCTCAAGGCCGCGCTCAACGCCGACTGCGATGGCCAGATGGGTCTGCTCGACCTCGCTGGCAATGCCACCCTGCTCTACTACATGAGCGAGGAGGCCAAGGAAGGGAAGAACGCCTTCGTCGAGAAACGGAAGCCCGACTTCAAGAAGTTCCCTCGCGTGCCATGACGAGCGTCTGCTGCGGTGCTCCGGCAGGCTTGCGGCCCATGATTTGCCAAATCCCCTGACCTCACTACTATCGCCGCCCGATGATTGCCAACGCTACCGCTGCTGCCACCACCAACCTCAACGTCCTCGACTTCTCCTGGGTTAACAGCCCTGAGGCCTGGATTGCCCTCCTCACCCTCGCCGTGCTGGAGATTGTGCTTGGCATCGACAACATCGTCTTCATCTCGATCCTCGTGGACAAGCTGCCCGAGAAAGACCGCCCCCGTGGTCGCTTCCTCGGCCTGGCCCTGGCGATGGTCACGCGCATCCTGCTGCTGCTCTCGATCACCTGGGTGATGTCCCTCACCAAGCCGCTTTTCACCATTCTCCAACAGGAAATCACCGGCAAGGATCTGGTCCTTATTTTCGGCGGCCTCTTTCTCATCTACAAGAGCACCAAGGAAATCCACGAGAAGCTGGAAGGCGATCCCGAAGGCGAAGTGCGGAGCAGCGTGGGCGCAGGGGCCGCCTTCGGAGCGGTGCTCGTGCAGATCGCCATCCTCGACATCGTCTTCTCGCTTGACTCCGTGATCACCGCCGTGGGCATGGCCCAGCACATTGGCATCATGGTCATCGCGGTCATGATCGCTGTCGGCTTCATGATGATCTTCGCCGGAGCCGTCAGTGACTTCGTCAACAAGCACCCCACCGTGAAGATGCTGGCCCTCAGCTTCCTCCTCATGATCGGCACCGCCCTCATCGGTGAAGGCCTCCACTTCCACATCCCCAAAGGCTACGTCTATTTCGCCATGGGCTTCTCCGTCTTCGTCGAGATGCTCAACCTCAAGGCCAAAAAGAAGCACGCCATCGTGGACGACGTGGCGTGAGGTTTTGTGGACGAGTATAGAAGTATAGAGGTGGAGATGCGTGGCGAGTTGCGCTTCTCACTTTTCACTTCTCACAACCCCACCCACCCAGCGAGCATACGCCTCGCTAACGGCCTCTGCCTTTAAGGCCACGATCTCCGGCACCTCGTAGGGATGGCCCGCCTTGATCCCCTGCTCGAAGGCAGGCCAAAGCGTCGCCGTCGTCTTGAAAATCGCCAGCACCTCGGCGTCTCGTTGCACCGCTCCCTGCCATCGGTAGATGGACTCGATGGCGGGCACGAGATTCACACAGGCGGCGAGTTGCGATTCCACCATCGCCGCGCCAAGCTCTCGCGCCTTGTCGATGTCAGGAAACGTTACCAGGACGATCAGGATGGATTCGGCGTTCATGAGTTTCGGTTCTTGATTTCCGGCAGTCACCAACCTCACGATCCGCCCCGACGCAACCCACCTTCTATTCATGAAATCCGGCTTCTTTGACAAGCTCATCAAACGCATGGACCGCCTCGAACCCGGCGAGGTGCAGCATTTCCTCGCTGAACTGCTCCGGGAAAAAGGCCTGCTGGAGAAAGTCTTCCAGGCTTTGCAGGAAGGCGTCATCCTGCTCGACCACGAAGGCCACGTCACCTACGTCAATCGCGCCGCCTGCCATCTCTTCGGGTTCGAAGCCGAACAAGTCGTTGGCAAACAACTCGCCGAAGGCGTGCGCGGACTCGACTGGAAAGAACTGCGCAAGCCAGGCACCGTCGTCAGCCGCGATCTCGAGGTTTTCTATCCCGAGAACCGCTTCCTCAACTTCTACATCACCGCCATCGACGACACGCATGAGGCGGGCTTTGTGATGCTGATTCGCGACATCACCCAGACCCGCAAGCTCACGGAGGAGAAGATCGAAAGCGAACGCATCACCGCGCTGACGATGCTCGCGGCGGGCGTCGCCCACGAACTGGGCAACCCCTTGAACAGCCTCACCATCCATCTTCAACTCATGGAGAGGCAGCTCAAAAAGATGGGCAAGGGCGCAGACAAGCTGCAAAAGCCCCTCGACGTGGCCCTGGGCGAGATCAAGCGCCTGGACTTCATCATCAGCCAGTTCCTCGCCGCCATCCGGCCCACGCATCCCCATCTGTTGCGAGCCAACCTCAACGAGCTGATTCAAGAGACCTCCCGCTTCCTCAAACCCGAACTCGAGCAGCACCATGTGAAGCTCAAGCTCGAACTTCGCGCCGACGTGCCCAACATGCCCGTGGATGCCAATCAGTTGAAGCAGGCCTTCTACAACCTCATCCGCAATGCCTGCCAGGCCATGCCCGAAGGCGGCAAGCTCACCGTCATGAGCACCTACAACGACAACGAGGTGATCGTCAGCTTCCAGGACAGCGGCAAAGGCATCAGCCGCGAGCACATGGGCAATCTCTTCCAGCCTTTTTTCACCACCCGGAAAACCGGCACCGGGCTCGGCCTTCTCATCGTCCGCCGCATCATTCGCGAGCACGGCGGCGAGATCGACATCGAAAGCCGCGAAGGCCAGGGCACCAAAGTCACCATCTTCCTTCCTCTGGTGGAGAAAAAGGTCCGCATGTTGCAGGCAGGCGACGATTGACTCGCCTCAAAGCCGCGCCTGACGTCGCATTGGTGCACACGCCCACAGACTCTAAGTGCCGTCGAAGGAACAATGCCGACGGCGTCCACTCGTGCTCGCAGCGATCAATTCAGACCAGCCTTCCACAAGCGAAAACACCCCTTGTTCCCGATGCCTTTCACCAGGGGTTGATCAATCGTTCATGCCGTGGAATGTGCAGCCACTTCCATCCCTCATGACTTACGATCCCGCCACCATCCTCATCGTTGATGACGAGAAGCACACGCGCGATGGCCTGAGACTGTCGCTGGAGGATGATTTCGACGTCTATGTGGCCGCCGACGCCGCACAGGCAATGGAGGTGCTCAAGAACGAGCAGGTGGACGTGATGCTGACAGATCTCCGCCTGGGAGGCGACGACGGCATGAAGCTGCTCGATGATGCGTTGCGGACGCCAAAGCCTCCCGTGTGCATCATGATGACGGCGTATGGCAGCGTAGATACCGCTGTCGAAGCGATGCGACGAGGAGCGTATCACTTTGTCACCAAGCCGTTGAATCTTGATGAGGTGGAACTGCTGATCAAGCGGGCGCTGCGCAGCCGCAAGCTGGAGACGGAAAACGTCGCGCTCAAGAAACAAGTCGAGCGCAAATACTCGGTGCAGGGCATCCTCGGGCAGGCCGAAGTGATGAAACCCATCCTGGAGACCATCGAACAGGTATCCCCCACACGTGCCACAGTGTTGATTGAAGGCGAGAGCGGCACGGGCAAGGAACTGGTCGCACGCGCGATTCACAACCTCAGCGGTCGTCCGCCCACAAAGCTGGTCGTGGTTCACTGCGCGGCACTTTCGCCGCAGTTACTGGAGAGCGAGTTGTTCGGCCATGAAAAAGGAGCTTTCACCGGAGCCAGCGAAAAACGTATCGGCCGCTTCGAGCTGGCTGATGGTGGCACGCTGGTGCTTGATGAGATTGGCGAGATTGATGCCAGCACGCAGGTGAAACTGCTGCGCGCCCTGGGTGAGCAGACCATCGAACGGGTGGGCAGCAGCAAACCGATCAAGGTCGATGTGCGTGTGGTAGCAGCCACAAACAAGGACCTCGCGAAGATGGTCGAAGAGGGCAAGTTCCGCGAGGATCTCTACTGGCGACTGCGCGTGGTAACGATCCACATGCCGCCTTTGCGCGATCGCAAGAGCGACATTCCGATTCTCACCGAGCACTTCCTCAAGGAGATGTCTGCGGCCAATGGCAAGGCCGCGAAGCCCCTCGGTGACGACGCACTGCCAGCCATGATGTCCTATGACTGGCCAGGCAATGTGCGCGAACTGCGCACGGCCATCGAGCACGGCGTGGTGATGAGCAACAGCTCACGTGTGATGCTCAAGCATTTGCCGGCTTATCTTTCTGGCGGTGGTTTCGCGGCCCCCCGCCTTTCACCACAAAACAAGACCACCACGGGTCCTGCCAATGAGGTGGCGCCTCTGGACCTCAATCTCGAGAAGATGGAGCGCCGCTTCATCGAAGAAGCTTTGCGCCGAACGCACAACAATCGAACCGAAGCCGCCGAGCTTCTTGGCATCAGCCGCCGCACCATGCAGCGAAAGATGGCGGAAATGGATCTCCTGATTCGAAAGCGAAAGGACGCCTAATTGCTCCCTTCGACACTGCCATTTACGCAATCACAGCGACGGTTAAATGATCGTGCATGCCATCAGAAGGCATCGAGATCGGTCAGGTCAGTGATTACGAAGGCGCGATGGGGCCACCTCAATGCGCACGTTGTTAGGCTGGGACTAACTCCATGCCTCGCGCGCACTCTTTTTTCAGATTAAGAAAATGTTTTTGTTAAATCCGCTTACGACGAACATGTTGGTTTGAATGACTTATACTCAATCAATCACCCAAGAATGCACTTGATTCGACCTATGATTTTAATAATTTATAGACATTCCATGAAACACTTCGTCTCTCTCTCAATTCTACTGATCGCCAGCCTTGCCTTCACCCTGACCAGCCCAGTGCAGGCGCAGGGCTTAGACATCAATGGTGGCTATGAAAACGGCATCTTCTCTGGCAGCCTCAGTTTTGCGGGAGGTCTGGCGCAGGATTTGAATGCTGGCCACGAGTCAGTGAGCCCCACGTTCCACTCCCTGCCCTTCTCACCCTGGCTGGCGGGCTGGTATCAGACCGATCTGAACGCGGCCTACTGGGTGGAGAGCAGCGCTGCCTATGATGGGAACCACTACCTTTACCTGAGTGGAAAGGACGTTTGTTTCAACTTGGTCTATGGCGACAGCTGGGGAACCACGGCGCACCTTAACGGTCTGGTAGTGGGCCAGACCTACCAGATGTGTGTCTGGGCGGCCGCAGCGGACAGCACTGACCAGACGTTGCGCTTCGAATGGACACCCAATGGGGGTTCCACAGATCTGATTTCCTACACACTGGCTGGGAATGCCGCGTGGTCGGACACGACCCTGAGCGCCATCCCGTGGCAGCAGTATTGCTACACCTTCACCCCCACGACCACGGACGGTGTGCTGACGATGAGCACGAATGCAACGACCTCCACCTCCATCGTGCTGGATGGTGCCTCCCTCGTGGCTTTGCCCGAGCCTGGCAGCGCGCTGTTGATCACCGTCGCATGCATGATTCAGCTCCGACGCCGTCGGCGATGACAAGCAGGGAGTCAGAACGTGCTGGCCCTTCGAATGATTTGCCGGACAAGCGCTTAGAAGACCCAGAGAACGAGGTAACTCTTCGTTGAGGTGGTCACGACGAACACCTCTGCCAGCAGGCCTTTACCGTCGCCTACTTTGACGTTGGCCGTGCGCCAGTCGATGTCTGGATCAAGGCAGGAATCCATCAGCCGTCGAACTTGGTTCACCAATGCTTGATCAGTCGGATTTGCGGGATTCAGATCGTCAAACGTGATGCCTCCATGTGCTTCATCAAGGATACAGCTTCCAGGGCGATCCAACGTGTGTGGACACCACTTTTCACGAGGATCATTCCCCCAACAACTTCTTCAACGTCGGCTCCATCGCCTCGGCCCAGATGCGGTAGCCTTTCTCATTCGGATGCAGGAGGTCGGGCATGATGTCTTTGGAGATGGTGCCGTCGGGTTGCAGGAATTTCGGCCCGATGTCCAGAAAGGTGACATTGTCTTTGCCATCGAGCTTCGATAGTGCGGCGTTGATCTCGGCAATCTTCGGGCGGGCGGGATTGTCAGGCGCCCCACGGGGGAAGATGGCGAGCAGCAGAATCTTCGTGTTCTGGAGCTTTTGATTGAGGGTCTGGCAGATGGCGGTGATGCCCTCCACGATCTCGCCAGCCGGGCAGGTGCCTGTGTTGTTGGTGCCGATCATTACCACGGCCACCTTGGGCTCGATGTTGTCGATCTCACCATGCGTCAGGCGCCACAGGACGTTCTCAGTTTTGTCCCAGCCAAAGCCGATGTTCGCGGCGTTGCGGGGCGCATAGAATTCGTCCCAGGTGTTAGGACCACGCAGAGGCAGATCAAGCTTCTCGCCACCGAAGAAGTGCGTGATCGAGTCGCCGATGAAAAGTAAGGCCGGTTTCTGCTTCTGCACACTGGCCACCAGTGCCTCGTGACGCTTCTGCCAGTCATAGCTGGGCCAGCTGCGATCCTGGGTGACAGGGATTACGGTGCTTGGTCGAGCGCTGAAGCCCGGCGCGGGATTCAACTTCCGCTCCACGACCTCGCTCATCACCTTGCGATCGGCCGAGAACGCACGCGCCTTGAGATGACCGCCCCAGGGCAGGAAAATCGGAGCGAGATAGGGATTTGAATTCGCGATCGGGTCGCTGCCATCCAGCGTGTAAAGCACCGTGGTGCCTTCTGCGGCGGACTTGATCACGATCTCACCCTCGTCATCCCGCTGCACCGTCGGAGCGGGGAGCGTTGCCTTGTCCAAAACGGCAACCTTGGCTGGCTCGGCAAATGCTGTGACGGCAAGGAGACTGAAGATGAAGAGACGGGCAATGGTCATGGCGAAGTGTAGAACGATGTGTCTGGGCGTAAACTGCTTTGGCAGGGAACTCGGCTGTGGAATCGACGGCTTGCACTTGCCTCATGCCTTGCTTTGTGTCCGCCCTCAAATCCCTGACCCTCGAACCTGAATGAACTACGACTTGATTGTGATTGGTGGCGGCCCTGCCGGATATGTTGGTGCCATTCGTGGCGCGCAGTTGGGCAAGAAAGTCGCGGTGGTCGAGAATGATCGCGCTGGCGGCACCTGCCTGAACTGGGGCTGCATCCCGACCAAAGCCCTGCTGAAGAACGCCGAGCTGTATCACACGCTCACGCATCGCGCTGAGGAGTTCGGTTTGAAGATCGAAGGCATCAGCTACGACTGGTCCAAGGTGATCGGCCGCAGCCGTGGCGTGAGCGACAAGCTGAACAAGGGCATCGAGTTCCTGTTCAAGAAGAACAAGGTCGATTACTTGCGGGGCACCGCGAGCATCCCTGCCGCTGGCAAGGTGGAAGTCACCGCTGCGGACGGCAAGAAGGAGACGCACGACGCCGCCAACATCCTCATCGCCACCGGAGCGAAGAGCCGCCCGATGCCCGGCTTCCCGTTCAATGGCAAGACCGTGATCGGCAGCAAGGAAGCGATGACGCTCGAGAAGCAACCGAAGAGCATCGTGGTCATCGGTGCCGGCGCGATCGGCATTGAGTTCGCCTACTTCTTCAACGCCTACGGCACCAAGGTGACCGTCGTGGAGATGCAGCCTGACATCCTGCCCGTCGAGGACACTGAGGTCAGCAAGACGCTGGAAAAGAGCCTGACCAAGGCTGGCATCCGCATCCTCACCAACACCAAGATCACCAGCACTAGCGAAGACGGCAAGGGCGTGAAGATCACGGTCGAAGGCGCCGCCAACGAGACGATTGAAGCCGAGGTCGCCCTCGTCGCCATCGGTGTCTCACCCGTGTTGCCCGGCGGCATCGAGCTGAAACTTTCGGAGCGCGGCTGGCTGGAAACAGACGCTCGCTATCAAACCAGCGTGAAGGGTATCTACGGAGCCGGAGACATCATCGGACCGCCCTGGCTTGCGCACGTTGCCAGTTACGAGGCCGTGCAGTGTGTGGAAGGCATCTTCACCAAGCACACACCAAAAAAGGTCGGCGTTTTCCCCGGCTGCACCTACTGCCATCCCCAGGTCGCCAGCATCGGTCTCACCGAGCGCGCCGCGAAGGAGAAGGGCCTCAAGTTCAAGGTCGGCAAGTTCCCGTATCAAGCCAGCGGCAAGGCCCTCGCCGCCGCCGAGCCCGAAGGCTTCGTCAAGATCCTCTACGGCGAGCCGCACGGTGAAATCATCGGCGCACACATCATCGGCAGCGAGAGCACCGAGATGATCGCCGAGATCGGCCTTGCGATGAACCTCGAAGCCACCTGGGACGAAATCGAAGCCACCATCCACGCCCATCCGACCCTGTCCGAAATGGTCAAGGAAGCGACCGAAGTCGCCAAGGGGCATCCGATTCATGTATAACCGGAGCTCCCTGGTCAGAAGTGACACGAGCACCCGAGCAATCCAGCGCTTAGCTAGATTTTTCGCGTGCTCACCTTGAGCCCCGGCAAGCAGGGCACCAGCGATGCGCGAAGGGCATGACATACCCTCCTCAGGTGCATCGCTGAGGCACTCGTCACTCGCACACACAAGGTTCGTTCATCAACAAAACTGCTACCCGCTGCACACCCCATCTCAGCGGCTAATCGACTGAAGCTCTCGGGCTGATGGACACTTCGAATCTCGGGAGCGACGACCAGGAGGCTCGCCGCAAAGAGGGCATGGCCGCCCGCATTCTGTAGCTTCCACAGCGTCCCCTGCGCCACCGAGAGACGCTCCTGAACCAACAGACGACCTTGCCTTAGAAGTTTGATCCGGAGATCGAGGTGCTCGAATGCCAGCGCCTCACCTCGGGCGACACGCCCTGGAGCCATCAGCTCGGCGTAGAAAAGGCAAGCACCTTCCTCGAGGTGAATCGTCGTGACCTGCTCGAATGCCGAACCTGCCTGAGGAATCAACCATTCGGGCAGCACCTCAAGGAATCCGTGGTTCGCAACTTCGAATCGTTGGGTCTGCCTACCCGGTGCGTTGGAACGATCAGCCCGTGTGTGAATTCGTGTCGCACTCGGCGTTGTAACCATGAGCGAAGCACCAGCACCCACGCTCACTTCACTCGTCAGCACATCGCCCGCGAAGATGCCCGCCGTCGGATTGATCCATTGCACCATCAACGCGTGACCGTCCCAGTAGGGCTTGCTGAGATGGAAGGCGCCGGCTGCATGGCGTTGCGCAAGCACCGTTCGTCCGGTGGCATCGCGTTCTGCACGCAGGCGCAGTTCACCACGCACGGCGCGGGCGCTGACGAGCGGTGCGCTCACGCGGGCACGAGGTCAGTGAAGAAGACGCTGTGGTCGAGCCATGCGTGGAGTTCCTCGACACCTTTGCCAGAGCGAATGTCGCTGAGGATGAACTTGCGGTCGCCTCGGGCCTTCTTGGCATCGCGGGCCATCATCTCGAGGTCAGCTCCGACATACGGTGCCAGGTCGATCTTGTTGATCAGCAGCAGGTCGCTACGCGCAATGGCAGGACCGCCTTTGCGCGGGATGTCATCGCCTTCAGCGACGTCGATCACATAGATAAACACATCGACCAACTCGGGCGAAAAGGTCGCGGTGAGATTGTCTCCACCGCTCTCCACGAGGATGACCTGCAAGTTCGGGAAGCGCATCTTCATCTCTTCGATGGCTTGCAAGTTCATCGCGATGTCATCGCGGATCGCGGTGTGCGGGCAGCCGCCGGTTTCGACGCCGAGGATGCGCTCGGGTGGCAGGGCGCCGTGACGGATGAGCATCTCGGCGTCTTCGCGCGTGTAGATGTCATTGGTCACCACGGCCATGTCGAAGCGGTCGCGGAGATGTTTGCACAGATGGATGCACAACGTGCTCTTGCCGGAGCCCACCGGGCCACCGATGCCGATGCGGATGAGTTGGTTCTTGGTCATTTGGTTGGATGAGGAAATCAGGAAAGAAACATGCGCGCGTGCGCCGATTCGTGCCAAGCAGTGGCGATGTCGAAGACAGGCAGGCAGGTGCCCACGTCGTCGATGTCGAGCGTCTTCGCGTGCGCGATGAGTTCGGGGTAGCGAATCGCCATCTCGGTCACCAGCGTCTGCACGCTCGTCTGACCGATGCGCATGATCTTCATCGCCGCCTGCGCCACCATCATCACGGCCTGATGCGAGAGCGCAATCATCGCTGCGGACACGGGCAGGTCGAGCAGCGAGGCCTCAATGCCGGCCACGATGCACAGATGCTTGTGCGGCAAGGCTTCGCCCAATTTGGTGAACCACGCACGTTGATCATCGGTGAGCTTGGCTAGATGCAGTTTCTCAAACAACGACCAACGTTGCGCTCCGAGTCGCCGACTGGCCTGACGTTGCTCCGCCGAGAAGCGCACCGCTTCGCTGACCTGATCCAGCAAGCCGAGCAAGCCATCGTCCTCCGCCGTCGCAGCGAGCCAAGCCTGAAAAAGAAGCGGCAGCTCCACACTCGCGAGCGACTCCGCCACCTCGCGATTCATGAAGCGGCGCAGGTCTTTCTCGTTCTTCACATGATCGAGTCCCACCATCCCTTCCAGCCCTCCCGAGTGAGCGAAGCCGCCAATCGGATAAGCGCTGTCGGTCATGTGCAGCAAGGTGCTGAGCCATTCGAGCGCGGCGTCCTCAGGCTCGCGCAGATCATAGGTGGGGGCGGAAGTCTTCATGAAAAGGGTTCAATGCTTGTGCCACTTGCCATCGCCATGCTGATGCCACCCGTTGCCGTTCGGATGGTCATGCGCCGCAGGCTTTTCGAAGTGCGAGTGCGCGGGCGTGTCGCAGTGCTTGCTCGGCTGGAAGACATCTTCACGCGCCGTCCACGTCATGCCTGCTGCTGTGATGCGATCACGAAGCGTCGGCTCTTCAGCGACAAGGATTTCGTTCGGACGCAGTTCAATGGGCAAGTGCATGTTGCCAAAGAACCACGCTGTCTTCGCTGCCATCAGCGGTTCGTCAGGCAGCGGCACCACCAGCACAGGCTCGGGCAACTGCCGAATGCGATAGCGTTTCCCCTGCCCCTCATGCACCACGCTGCCATGACGGAGTGGGTCCGTGAGCGCGAAGGCGAAGTCCGTCCCATCAATCGCCGACCCGCGCCAACGCCTCCGAGTCAACGCATCGCGATCCGCCGCGATGGTCAGTTCTTGAAGTGACTCGGAAGATTCAGCGATGGCGTATTCGATCAGCGGCATGGTTGGAGCTTGTGACACCAACCACTTGGCAGCTTCGGTGCCAAGAATGCCGGAAAATTTGCCGCGCCTCAAGGGCCGCCAATTGTCCGCTAGAACAAGAAATACCGCTGCGCCAACGGCAGCACGGTAGCGGGTTCGCAGGTGAGTTCTTCGCCTTCGTAGCGCACGACGTAGGTCTCGGGATCGACCTCGATCTTGCCCATGGAGTCGTTGAACTTCATGTCCTTCTTCCCGACCGTGCGGCAGCCTTTGACAGCGCTGATGCGCTTGCTGAGCGCGAGCTTGTCGATGGTGCCGTTGTCGATGGAGGACTGACTGACGAAGGTGAAGCTGGTCTGCGAGAGCGCCTTGGCGAAGGAGCCGAACTGTGGGCGATACATTGTCGGTTGCGGCGTGGGGATGGAGGCGTTCGGGTCGCCCATGTTGGCACAGGCGATGAAGCCGCTCTTCAAGACGAGTTCCGGCTTCACGCCAAAGAACGCGGGTTTCCACACGACGAGATCGGCGATCTTGCCGATGCCAAGCGAGCCCACTTCGTGCGCGATGCCGTGGGCGAGCGCGGGGTTGATCGTGTATTTGGAGAGGTAGCGCAGCGCGCGGAAGTTGTCGGCAGGACGGTCGCCCGTGAGCGTGCCGAACTGCACCTTCATCTTGTGCGCGGTCTGCCAGCAGCGCGTGATGACTTCGCCCACGCGGCCCATGGCCTGGCTGTCGCTGGAGATCATGGAGATCACGCCGAGGTCATGCAGGCGATCCTCAGCCGCAATGGTCTGCGGGCGGATACGGCTCTCGGCAAAGGCCACGTCCTCGGGGATGCGCGAGTCGAGATGGTGGCAGACCATGAGCATGTCGAGATGCTCGTCGATCGTATTCACGGTGAAGGGCCGCGTTGGGTTCGTGGATGACGGCAGCACGTTGCCGAAGCCGCAGACCTTGATGATGTCCGGCGCGTGACCACCGCCTGCTCCTTCGGAATGGTAAGTGTGAATGGTGCGATCCTTGAAGGCAGCGATCGTGTCTTCGACAAAGCCGGATTCGTTGAGCGTGTCGGTGTGAATCGCGACCTGCACATCAAGTTCATCCGCGACACAGAGGCAGGTGTTGATCGCGCTCGGCGTGGTGCCCCAGTCCTCGTGGAGCTTCAGGCCGATGGCACCCGCATTGACCTGCTCACGCAGCGGTTCGGGCGTGGCACAGTTGCCTTTGCCGAGGAAACCGAGGTTCATTGCGAAGGCATCGCTGGCCTCCAACATGCGCGCCATATTCCAGATGCCGGGCGTGCACGTCGTTGCATACGTGCCCGTCGCCGGTCCAGTGCCGCCCCCGATCATCGTGGTCAAACCACTCGCGAGCGCGTGCTCGATCTGCTGCGGACAAATGAAGTGAATATGAGTGTCGATCCCGCCCGCAGTGACGATGCAGCCTTCACCGGCAATGACTTCCGTGCCTGCGCCGATGATCATGGGATTGAGCTTTCCATCTGCCCCAGCAAACACCGAACCGATGCCGCTCTGGATGCACGGATTGCCCGCGTGGCCGATGCCGACGATGCGACCGTATTTGATGCCGATGTCGCATTTGATGATGCCAAACTCCGCATCCATCAGCAGCGCGTTCGTGATCACGAGATCGAGCGACTCAGCATCGAGCGAGAGCGGCGACTGCCCCATGCCATCGCGGATGACCTTGCCACCGCCGAACTTCACTTCGTTCCCGTAGCCGCCGCCTTCCGCGATTAGATCGCGCTCGACCTCGACGATGAGTTCCGTGTCCGCGAGCCGCACACGATCACCGACCGTGGGGCCAAAGAGTTCCGCGTATTGCCTGCGAGATAGTGTGAGTGCCATTTCGGAATCCGAAAAGCACGAAGCGTGCCCGACTCCCCCATCAAGGCCCCGTGATCCTCACGCGGTAAAACTTCGCCGCGCCTGTAGCGTTCAGGTCGGTGATGGTGCGCACGTTTCCGACATCGCTCGTGGTGAAACTCGTCAGCGGCTGCCAGCCGGACAGCGTGGGACTGCTTTCGACGGTGTAAGTGCGCCCGGCGAGACGTGGTGAAAGTTGCAGGCGCATCTGCGCAGGCTGGCCGGGGACGTTTTGCATCGCCTGCACGAAGCGTGACTGCGGATCGAGCGGCGAGAGACCGGCGGTGAACTCGAAGTCGTTGCTTTGACCGTCACCATCGGGATCGGCGGTGGCGGAGGAGAGGGCGGGATCGTTCAGCATGAGCGCGGTGAAGTTTTCCTGCTGCCAGGCGCCGTAGGCTCCCGGTGTGAATCGCGCATACGAGCGGCCGTTTGTGGCCACCCAAAAGTGGCCGGGTTGATGCGGATTCAGCGCGACGTAGGTCGTGTTGGGCAGGCGATGGCCAGACTTCGTGCATTCGTGCCACACGGCACCGTTGTCGTTCGAGTAGTAGATTTTGAAGGCGGTGTCGCCAAAGCGTTTCGCGCACACCAGCACCTGCCCGTCGTGCGCATCAATGGCACGCACCTCGGAGAAGCCGGTGTTTGAGAACGGCGTGTCCAGGTAGGTCCAGTTCGTGCCGTTGTTCGTCGAGTAGGCGAGGCCGAGGTGGCCGTTCATGCCGCCGAACCACAGGCGGCCCGTGGCGTGATCGCGGACAAAGTAGCCCCAGGAGTTCCAGTCGTAGAGCTTCGTGTTGCTGGGGCCGCCGCTGGAATGGCCCGCGCTGGCCCAGGTCACGCCGCGATCATTCGAGATGAGGAAACCGACACCATTCAACCACGCAAAACGTCGCGACGCATTGCCCGCATCGGCTTCGAGGAAGACGAAGTGGCTGAACTCATCGCCCCAGTTGCCGCCTGCGGGGACGCCGGTCGATTTCGTGAAGGCCACGCCGCCATTCGTGCTGCGGTAGATGCCGGAGTTTGTGTTCGCGGTGTCATGCACAGCCACGAGGATCTCATTCGCATCATCCGGTGCCACGCAACCGCTCACGATTTCGCTGCCGGCGGGCAAACCGGTGCCCGTGACGCCTGCCACATGCACCAGCGACCAGCTTACGCCATCGTCGCTCGTCGTCACGATGGAGGCGCGGCCCGTGTTGGGACCAAAGAACGATCCGCCGACGAAATACACCTTCGGCGCTGCATTTCCCGTCACCGGCCCTACCAGCGCCTCGATGGCGTAAGTCATGCCCACATTGCCACCACTCACCGGCAGGCTGCGGCGCGGATTCCGAGGCGCGAGGCCCGTCTCGCTGCCATCGGTGGCGATGAAGCCGATCAAGTCCGCCACTGGCATATAGACACGCTGCGGGTCATTTGGATGCCACGAGGGCTTCCACGTCACGACTTCACCGATGCCGCGCGTCATGTAGCTCACGGTCGATCCGGCATCTGTGCTCACGAAGGGGCCAAAACCATTCGGCAAATACCAGCGGTTCGCATCCAGCGGGTCCTGATGCAGCGAGCCGCGCGACCATCCGGGGCTCGTGTCGCTCGTGAGCATCGCTGCGGGACGCGTGCCTGTGATCGTGAGCGGCAGCGTGCTCCACGAGGTGCCGCCGTTCGTGCTTTTGCGCGTCGGGCCGCCGATCCAGCCCAGCACAATCGTCACGCCATCACGCAGCACATGACACATGCCCACCGGACCATTCGCCGTGAGCCCGCCGAGCACTGTCGAGGTGATATTCGTCCATGTCGCGCCTGTCGCGTCCGATTTGTAGAAGCGATTGCTCGTTCCGTCCTGCACCGCGGCAAACATCACGCCGCTCGGCAGCCTCGCCAGCCGCGTCACGGAGGTCGTCGCCGCGTTCACCGTCACCGCGCTCCAGGCGATGCTGCCACCGCTGCCGCGTGTGCCTTTGTAGAGTGCGCTCGTGCCCGTGTCCTTCACACCGCCGACGAAGATGTCATTCGGAAACGCCGGATGCATGTGCACCACATGTCCGATCATGCCATCAAACAACGTGCCGCCCTGCTTGCTCCACGTCCCCGCGCCACCGCCCGTCGTGCTGCGCCAGAGGCCATTTTTTCGACTGATGGCAAAGATTTCCGCATCGCCCGATCCTGGAGTGATAGCCAGGCACTCGCCCTGCCAGCGCAGATCGTCATTGCCGGAAAAAAGCACGCCGCTGAGCACCTGCGTCCACGTCGAGCCACCATCCGTCGTGCGCCACACACCGCGATTCGCCTCCGTCGAGGTATAGCTCGTCCCCACCGCCTGAAACACAGTGTCCGCCGATCCCTCTCCCACCGCCAGCCCCTGCACAAACAGCCCCGCCGAGCTCGTCATGTCTCCCGAGAGAAACCGCCAGCTCCCGCCCTGATCATCACTGCGATACACCCCGCCCACATCCGTCCGCGCATACAGCCTCCCCGACGAATGCGACGCAAACCCCGTCAACCATCCGCCCGCATCCAGATCCGTCTGGCGAAACACCCCCGGCTGCGGCACACCCACCGTCGAGGCAGCGTGAGCCAAGGCCGAGACAAGTGCGACGAGTGCCAGAAGTGTTTTCATCGGAGGTGAAGGGTCCGCTACTCTATCACGGATACCTCACGCGATAAAACCGCCGCGCTTCATCCATCGCCACGCTGTAGGGCGGGCTGATGCCGTAGATCGGGGTCCAGGGGCCGGCGAGGTCGGTGGCGAATTCGAGGATGCCGGTGGCTCCGGGCCAGCTCAGAACGAGGCCGGCACCTTGCACGACCATGCCGACGCCGTCGTTTTGCAGCGTGAGGCGGATGGGCGCGGTGGTGACCTGATTCATCGCGTTGGTGGCGCGGAGGGTGTAGAGGCCGGCGGTGGCTGCGGAGGCGTTGTTGATGGTGAGTCTGCTCGTGGTGACCTCGGCATACTGGGCGTCGTCGATGAGCCCGTTGCCGTCTTTGAACCACTGCAGGCTCAGCGGACGTTGACCAGCGTGGATGGCGCGGAGCTGGATGTTTTGCGCGGCGGCAAAGATGACCTCGACGGGCTGGTGGATGGTTTTTGTCTTTGCGCTGAAATGCATCTCGCGGGTGTTAGCGGGGCCTGCGCTAGGATTGAGGGGCGAGTCGTGCCAGACGAGGCAGCGGCGGTGCGTGTCGAAGACGGCGAGGTCGATGCCTTGACCAAACGGACCCGCTTCCACGCCATCGGTGATGACCGTGCCCGCGATGTCGTCGATGGTGCTGCTGTTGCCGCGCAGGAAGCGTGTGCCATCCCACCAGAGCACGGTGGTGAGACTGGGCGCGACACTGGGGGATAGATTGTTGCTGACGATGGGCAGTCCGACGCGGCGGCGCACGGGATCGTAGAAGGCATAGCGGCTCTGGCGGGTTTCCATGACACGCAAGTCCGAGGGTGGCGTGCGGCTGGCCCATGCGGCGCCGTCCCATTCCCACACATTGTTTATGCCGTCGCTGAAAGGGCCGAAGAGCACGGCCACGCCGCGTCCGGCATCGAAGGCAAAGCAATGCTCGTCGCCGACATAGGGCGCGCCGCTGCCGCCGTTTGGCATGGAGGCGCGCTGCGTCCACTGCGAGCCGTTCCAGGCCCAGAGCTGCTTGGTGGCCGCGTAGAAATCTGGTGGCGAGGGCGAGAAGAGGCCGCCGCCGAGCATGAGGACCTCGCCACGCGTGCTGTCATAGCACATCGCGGGCTTCGTGCGGGCGGTGGGCGAGGTTGGCGGCGTGATTTGCGTCCAATTGATGCCGTCCCACTCCCACACGTCGTTGCTGACGACTTGCGAGCCATTGAGAAAATTTGGCGGCGCATACTTGTAGCCGCCGAAGACGACGGTGCGGCCGCGCACGCTGTCGTAGGCGATGCCGAACTGCGTCATCGCGGGAGGTCGCGTGGCGGGATTGCGTTTGATCCACACCTGCCCGTCCCACTCCCAGGTGTCGTTTGAGATGTAGTTCCCGAGGTTGGCATTGCCGCTGCGTGGGTTCACGCCGTAGGCCTCGCCGCCGAAGAGCACGGTGCGCCGCCGCTGGCTGTCATAGACCATGCCGCCGTAGCTGCGCGGCTCCGGTCCTTTGCCCTGCAAAACAGTGATGTAGGGCGGCGCGAGCGGATGCAGCAGCAGCTCCTGCGATTGCGTGACTTTGGCATGAGCCGGGCCGCTCGCATCGGTGACGAGGCAGTCGTAGCGGCCCTCATCCTCGTAGTCGGGCGCGTTGATTTGCAGCGTGCTGGTGACGGCGTTGTTCGTGATCGTGTATTTCGCGCCATTGCTGATCGGCACGCCCTCGTAGCGCCAGGTGAAGCTCATCGGCAAAGGCGTGGTCACATCATTCGGCGCGGCGCGGTTCGGATGCTCGGTGGGGTCCGCGCCATAAAGGTAAGTGCCGCTCACCGCGCCCGCGCCATCGCCGGTGACGGTCATGGACACCGGCGCGGCACCCGCGCCCGGTGTGGCAGGAAACACCGGCTGGCTCACGATGCGCGGCCCGACGGTGATGATGGCCGCATTAGTCTGCGCCACATTGCACAGGCTCTGCACATGCATGCGATACTCGCCCGCATCGGCGGCGGTGGCGTTGGATTTGACAAAGATCACGCTGTTGGCTCCAGGGATCGTTTGGCCGTCCTTTGTCCATGTCACCGTCGCGCCGAGCTGGGAGGTATAGGCACCTTGCAGCGCAAAGGAGTCTCCTGGGATGAGCCGCCGCCCCTGCGGATGCTGCGTGATCGAGGGATGCTCATACACAAAGACGGTGACGGGATTCGACTCCACGCGGAAGCCCCAGTCATCCGTGGCCCGCGCAAAATACACACCGGCATCGGTTGTCTGAAGATTGAACCGCTCATGCAGGTAAGGCCGCGTGGGGTCCGTCATCGTCGTGGGCGAGCCGTCTTTGAACCACTGGTAGGTGATGCCCACGGTGCTGTTCACACCATTCCCGATGCTGACGAGGAAATGCAGCACGAGATCCTCATGCCGGCAGCGCAGCAGCGGATCCGAGATGGAGATGTTCGGATTCACCATCACGATGCCCGCGCCCGTGGACCGCTTCAGCTCAAAAGTCTCGTTTTGCGGCGCGTAGTAGCCGGTAGAAGAAGGACCGACGGTCGTCGCGCCGCCGAAGCGCACCACCACGCCGCGCTTCTTGTCATACACCGCCTTAAAGCCGCCTCGGCTGATGAGGCCGTCCACCTGGCCGGGGCCGTTCGGGTAATTGTTCGCCGGGCCTTTCACCCGCCACTTGGTGCCGTCGAAGTCATACGACGAGGTGCTGTCCACGGCCACGAGCCGCTGGCGCTGGCTATCATAGACCATGCGGCGATCATTTTCACGATAGGCACCCAACGGTGGAGCGAGCCCGCCCGTGCTCATCTCCGTCCACGAGGTGCCGTTGTATTCATAGACGCGCGTCACCGCCGTGGCGGGCGTGCTCGGGGAGTCCGCCAGCTCATCCGCGCAGATGATCTTGCCGAGCGGCGGATAAAAAACCGCCCGGGTGCCACCCAGCGCCAGGCCTTTCTCCGTCCATACACCCGTCGAGTAGCTCCACTCCCAGGTTTTGGCAGGCTGAGATCCGGAGATGTCCGGGTCCACCATCGTCACCAGCATCTGCCGCACTGGATCATACACCGCACCGAGGACAAACTCCGGCACCGTGGCCGATTCGAGCTGCCAGTGGCCGGAACTCGGCGTGTCGAAGACAAAGGACCACATCTTGTTGGTCTCGATGGTGTTTTGATCGATCCGGTTCTGCCCCAGGAGCAGCACGCGGCCGATCTGCCCGTGCCACACTAGATAAGGGTCCTTCACACTCGGAGCCCAGCCCATGACCGTCACCTGCGTCCACTGCGTGCCGTCATACTTCCACAGATCATACACTCGCGATGGGTCCCAGCCATCCAGCGGCCCCACATAACTCTGCGGCGCATTCAACGCCACCCCGCCATAGAGCAGCACCACCTCCTGCGCCTCCTCATAGGCCATCCCCATCGCAAACCGCGGCCCCGGCGACCCCACATCCAAACGCTGCCCCCACTCCTGCTGCGCCACGGCAAAAAGAGGAAAACACAGAACGGCAAAAAGGGCGATGAAACGGCTCATGCACCCTTTCCACCGTTTTGACGGCGCGTGATTACAGGAAAAATGAGGTGCAGTCCTCTGACGAAGCCGGGAAGTCTGCACAACTCTTCACGGCCCAGTGATCCGCACACAGTAAAACTTCGCCACTCCGGTCGTGCTGAGGCAAGGATGGGGTTTGATCTGGACGTATCGGAATGCCAGAGATTTGTCGTCTTCATGCCCGCCGCTTTTCCCATCAGCCACAGACACGATTCGTCGCCGCGTTTCATGACGACGCGCTGGACCATGATCCTGCAGGCGGGTGGCAAGGGCGATCAGGGCGCGAAGGCGATGGAGCAGTTTTGCCGCGCCTACTGGTATCCGGTTTATGCCTTCATTCGTCGGCAAGGGAACGGGCCGGAGGACGCGCAAGATCTCACTCAGGGCTTCTTCGCGAAGCTGCTTGAGAAGGACTGGCTGTCGCGTGTCGAGCGGCGCGAGGCGCGCTTCAGCACCTGGCTGCTCACGTTGGTGAAGTCGCACCTCATCAAGGAGCACGAGCGCGACACGGCGCAGAAGCGTGGCGGCACCTCCGTGCCCATGTCCATCGAGCTGGCTCAGGCGGAGCAGTGGTTCGGGGCAGAGCCGGCCACGGACGAATCACCGGAGCGCCTCTTCGAACGGCGATGGGCCTTGCTCGTGCTCGACGCCGCGCTCACGCATCTGCGCGAGGAATGCCACGCCGAAGGGAAGGGCCGGCTGTTTGATCGGCTCAGTCCCTTCCTCTCCCGCGAGCCGGAGCTGGGCGAGTATGCAGTCGTGTCCGAAGCGCTGCGGATGCGCGAGAACGCCGTGGCCGTAGCCGTGCATCGCCTGCGCCAGCGCTATCGCCAGACGGTGCGGAGCGAGGTCGCGGCAGGACTGGCCGATGCATCACGACTCGATGAAGAACTCCAGCATCTGGCGAATTCCCTGTAATCCATGAACCTCCTCCGGGTGAAAATGGAAGTGTCTCCCACAACCTCATGTCCCCGGTGTCAGTCACCGCTGCCCGTTGGATCTCCGGCAGGTCATTGCCCGCGCTGTTTGATGGCGGTCTCCTTCTCCAGCGCACCGCCGCCGGAGGATGAGCACGAAGTGCCGTGGACGACCTTCGGCGGACTGGAGTTGTTCGAGGAGATCGGTCGTGGCGGCATGGGCGTGGTGTATCGCGCGCGGCAGACGGGTCTGGATCGCACGGTGGCGGTGAAGGTGCTGCTGCGTGCGCAGTTCGCCAGCGCGGAGGAGCGCGAACGCTTTCAGCGCGAGGCGCAGGCGGCGGCGCGGCTGCAGCATCCGGGCATCGTCGGCATTCATGAGGTGGGCGAGGACGAGGGCGTGCCGTGGTTCAGCATGGATCACATCGCGGGCCACAGCCTGGAGCAGGCCGTGCGCGAGCATCCCATGGAGGCGATGCTGGCTGCGCGCTGTGTGCAAAGCGTGGCCACCGCGCTGCAACACGCGCACGACAACGGCGTGCTCCATCGCGACCTGAAGCCCTCGAATATCCTGCTCGATGCCGACGAAGCGCCGCGCATCACCGACTTCGGCATCGCACGAGTGCTCAACAACAGCACGACCACAAACCGCCGCGCTGCTGAACTCACGCGCACGGGACAATCGCTCGGTTCGCCCGGCTACGCAGCACCCGAACAAGCTCTCGCAGGCAAAGCGGATGCCCGCACGGATGTCTATGGTCTCGGCGCGCTGCTTTACCATCTGCTCACCGGACGCCCGCCGTTCCAGGGACCCACGCTCGATGCGATCCTGGTGCAGCTTCGTGAAAATGACCCGCTCTCGCCGCGCAGGCTAAACCCCAGCGTGCCGCGCGATCTGGAAACGATCTGCCTCAAGTGCCTGAGCAAACAACCCGAAGGTCGCTACGCCACCGCCGATGCTGTGGCTGATGATTTGCTGCGCTTCATTGAGGGCAGGCCCATCGTCGCGCGCCCGCTCGGCTTCATCGGCAAAGCCTGGCGCTGGACGCGACGCTATCCGGCTCTAGCAGCGATGATCGTTTTCTCCGCCTTGCTCATCGTGGCGATGATCGTCGGTTCGCTCGCCTTTGCGCGGCATAAGCAGCAGCTTGAGCATCGCACCTCGCTCATCTCGGAGGCGCGCTCGCTCAGGCAGCGGCGCATCGCAGGCAGTCGCACGGAGGCACTCGCCGCGCTTCATCGTGCATGGGCCATCGCGCCCTCGGCTGAGATTCGCAATGAAATCATCGCCTGTCTCGCGCTGCCGGAACTCGGCACTCGCACCCGCATTGCCAAAGCGACAGCACCCGACCTCACACGCAGTGCCGACGGCAAACGCGTCGCCGTCATCGAAGGCAACACGGTCATCGTGCGCGATGTCATGAGTGGTCAGGAAGTCGCGCGCCTGCCCAATCAAAAGCCCGGCTCTTTGATGAAGCTGGATGATCACGGCGAGCGCATCGCCATCGCCGCGCCGAAGAGCAAAGACCTGCGCCTCGTGAATCTCGCCGATGGCAAAGTCATCGCCACCTGCTCGCACGAGGACGCGCTCGGCAGTGTGGACTGGAGCAGCGAACTCATCGCCACGGGCTGCGATGATTACTTCATCTACATCTGGGATGCGAAGGGCAAGCGCCACCGCCGTCTCAGCGGACACGAGGCCTACCCGATCCGCGTGAGCTTCCGACCACGCAGCCAGGAGCTGATGTCCATCTCACGCGATGTGCATGTGCGCCTGTGGCACGTCGCTCGCGGCCAGGAACTCGTGCGCCACGACCTGCCCCATGAGCCCTACACTCGCGTGTGGTGGAATGAGACGGGCACGCAGTTCTTCGGCGCGACGGAAGATGGCGGCACTGATGTTTATCCCGTCACGTCCTCGCCCATTCTGCAAGTGCTCGCGCCGCCCGAAGAAGAACCGCACACGGAGAACTTCGGCTCCGCCGCGCTCAGTGCGGATGGCAGCATCGCTGCCGTCATCGACGAGGCCAGCATGCGCTTGTGGGACTTGGCGAGCGCGCGTCTCGTCACCGAACTGACAGGCCATCCCAATTCATGGCGCAGCGCTCACTTTTCGCCGGATCACCTGTGGACCTGCGGCTGGGATGAGCAGCTCACCAGCCGCGCACTTTCCCGCGATGCACAAGGTCGCCTCACGATTGGCCCCGCCACCCCGCGGCATCCAGACTACGGCTGCATTTTGCGCATGGTGAGCGCCGACGGACAGGCGCTTGTGCTCAGCAACAACAGCACCGGCAAGTTCATCGTCTTGTGGCCGCAGACAGGCCGCACGCTGCAAGTGAGAGAGCCAGGCAATCTCGCCACGCAGCTAAGCCACGATCACACCTGGCTGCTCACCAGCAGCTATCTGAAAACAGGATCACGCATCTGGAGCCTCTCGGATGGAAAACTCCTCCGCACCCTTTGCGAGAGGGACACCATCATCCAGGCTATCATCAGTCCCGATGGTCAGCGCCTGCTGGTGAACACCGGCAAGCACGGCTACGCCTTCCGCACGCGCGACTGGACGGAGGAAAAACTCCCCGCTGGCGATCTTCCGCTTGAGAGCATGGCCTTCAGCCCCGACGCGCGCTACCTCGCCACGCTTGGCGATGATCACATCCGCCTCCGCGATCCCATCACGCTCGAAGACGAACTTCGCCTCACACTCCCCGCCCACGTTGGCTGGCTAGGACAAGGTCATCTCGTCTTCGATGCGGATGGATCCACACTAATCGTTCATACAGCACTCGGCACGGTCGCACGATGGAACCTGACCGCGCTACATCACGAACTGACCGAAGCTGGCATCCAATAGCCGTGAAGCTCTCAAAGTGCACCCGCGACAAGATCATTGAATCCATGCACCACGCGCTGCCCGGCGAGCACGACAAGTTCCACCTCGCGTTCATCGCCGGGCTCGAAGCGCACCGCATTACCCGCAGGGATGTTGAGTCGAAACCCACGCGCTGCCGCGCGATCGAAGCGCAGCGCGGTGTTAGTCTCGAAGAAGTGATAATGACTGCCGACCTGGATCGGTCGGTCGCCGGTGTTGGCGACGGTGATGACCTTTGTCTCCATCCCTGCATTGGCCTGGATGAGGTCATCGGTTTCGAGAGGAAAGACTTCGCCTGGGGTCATACTGCGAACAAGCTAAGCAGGTTTGGTGCAAAGGATCGGAAAAAGTTGAGGCGTGGGTTTCTCCCATAGATTCACTTCACCACAGATAAACCGGACAAAGTTCTGGATGGTGGCGCTCCGAATCTGGGGAACTCCTCAACAGCCAGGACCGCCTGAGAAGAACACCGCTGATCGCCTTGGCATGTGGAGTGCTTCCACGGAGGCTACGATTGTTCCGCACACGCACACGCAAACTCTCACTCGATAGCGTGAAAGCGCCCGCCATCTCGGCGCTGGTGCTTGGGGCAGTTGCATCGATGGCGCTGGCAGCGCTGTTTTGGCAGACACGGGAGACGGCATGGGAGGAAGAAATCAAACGGGTGGGTCAGGATCGGGCTGAGATCATTCGCGCGCAGATTCTGCGCTCGATGGAGGTGTTGCATGGCATCGAGAGCTTGTTTCAGGCGCGTGGCGAAGTGTCGCGGGAAGAGTTTCGGGTGTTCGTAAGCCCGGCACTGGAGCGGCAGCCAGAGTTGCATGCGCTGGCGTGGGATCCGCGGGTGCGGGGCGAGGATCGGACGAAGTGGGAGCAGCGTGCACAGGCCGAGGGCTTCACAGACTACTTCGTTACCGAGGAGAAGATGGAAGGGATGCGCGTGCATGCTTCGACCCGAGCGGAATACTTTCCGGTGTTTTATGTGGAGAGCTTGAAGCTCAACGCGCCGGCGCTGGGCTTCGATGTTTCATCGGAGCCGCGACGTCGTGAAGCGCTGGAGAAGGCGCGCGACACCGGCGAGCCCACGGCTACGGCACCGATTCGTCTCGCGCAGGAGACGGATACGCAGAAGGGATTCGTGGTGTTCTCGCCCTTGTATCGCGGTGATCCGCAGACGGTGGAAGAGCGCAGGCAGATGCTCACGGGCTTTGCGACTGCGGTGTTCCGCATTGGCGATCTGATCGAGAAGTCGCTGCAACGCACCGGTGATCCGGGCGTGGCGATCACAGTCTCTGATGGTGCGAACGATGCGCTGCTGTATCGCCAGCCCACCGAGCGACTCGCCGGAATGGCTAGCTGGCGAAGCGAAGTGATCGTCGCAGGTCGTCGTTGGTCACTTTTGTTTGAAGCAACAAAAGCCTTCCGCGGCACGCGTGCGGACTGGCTACCGTGGATCACGACTGGCGCGGGCCTGATCATCACCTGGTTGCTCGCCGCTTATCTTTGGACCGATGCACGGCGCTCGGCAGAGCTGGCTCGATCGCAGCAGGCGCTGGTGGAGGAAGTGGCGGTGCGCAAGGCGGCGGAGGCATCTGCGGAGGCTGCGAACCGCGCGAAGTCGGAGTTCCTCGCGAGTATGAGTCATGAGATCCGCACGCCGATGAATGCCATCCTCGGCTACGCGCAGATCCTCGCGCGCGACGGCGCGCTGCCGTCGTTTCATCGCGATGCGGTGGCGACGATTCAGCGCAGCGGTGATCACTTGCTGCATCTGATCAACGAGATCCTCGATCTGTCGAAGATCGATGCGGGCCGCATGGAAGTGGAAAGCACGGACTTTGATCTGGCGGCGCTGCTGCAGGAGGTGATGGCCATGTTCCAGCATCGTTGCGAGGAGAAGCAACTCGGCCTGCGGCTCGAAGCTCCCGAGGGGCCGCTGCTGGTGCATGGTGACGAAGGCAAGCTGCGCCAAGTCTTGATCAATCTGCTGGGCAACGCGGTGAAGTTCACCGAGCGCGGGCGTGTGGTGCTGCGGGCGAAATTGAATGACGAGGACGAGTGGCGGTTTGAAGTGGAAGACACCGGCGTGGGCATCAAGTCGGAGGTGCTGCCGAAGATCTTCGATCCGTTTCAGCAAGGCGCAGAAGCTCGGCGCGAAGGCGGCACGGGGCTGGGGCTGGCGATTGCGAAGCGACAGCTCGACATCATCGGCGGCACGATCGCTGCGGAGTCGTCGCTCGGCGTGGGCTCGCGATTCGATGTGGTGCTGAAGCTGCCGCGCAGTGTGAAGACGACGACCGTGACGCCGGTGCGCGAGATCAGTCGGCTGGCCGATGGCGAACGTGTGCGCGCGCTGGTGGTGGATGACATCGCGGAGAATCGCGAGGTGCTGGCCACGATGCTCACCTTGGTTGGGTGCGAGGTCGTGCTCGCGGAGCACGGTCGTCAGGCGGTGGAGGTCGTGCGCGTGTCGCGGCCCCAGATTGTCTTCATGGATGTGCGTATGCCCGAGTTCGATGGCATCGAGGCGACACGACGTATCGCGGCGGAGTTCAGCGAGGTGAAGATTGTCGCCACGTCTGCGTCGGCGTTGCTGCATCAGCGCGATGAGTGTCTGAAGGCTGGGTGCGATGACTTCGTGTCGAAGCCGTTCCGTGCCGAGCGCATCTATGGCTGCCTGCGCCAACTGCTCGGTGTTCGTTTTGAGTTCAAAGAATCCGTCATCGCAGATGAACTGCCTGAGAAGACCGTGGACCTGCGCGAGGTGTCGTTGCCGAAGGATCTTGCCGCGCGCTTGTCACTCGCCGCGGAACTTCACTCCGCCACCGTGTTGAAGGCATGCCTCGTCGAGCTGGAACAGATGGGCAGCGCCGAGGCGAGACTGGCACAGCACTTGCGTGGCTTCCTGGCGAGCTACGACATGAAGACCATCCAGCGCATCCTCGCCCAAGTTCACACCGCATGAAACAAGGCCGCATCCTCATCGCTGACGATACGGCGGCCAGTCTGGACCTGCTCACGCGCGTGCTGGAACCGCAGGGCTATGAAGTGCTCGCGGTGAACAACGGCAAGGAAGCGATCACGCTCGCAATGAAGGCCAAGCCGGATCTGTTGCTACTCGATGTGATGATGCCGGGCCACGATGGCTTCTATGTGTGTCGCACCTTAAAGGCCGAGCCCGACACAGCGGATGTGCCGGTGATCTTCATCACGAGCAAAAACGAAACCGAGAACGTGTTGAAAGGCTTCCGCGTCGGTGCGGTGGATTACATCGTGAAGCCGTTTCAAACGGAGGAGGTCATCACGCGTGTGGCCACGCATTTGAAGCTAAGCCGTCTCACGCGCGAGTTGCGCGATCGCAATGCGGAACTCGAAGCTGAGATGACCAAGCGCCGCGAAGCCGAGCACGCTCGCGACAAGGCGACGCAGCGTTTGTCATCGCTGGCTTCACGTGAGGCGCAGCGCTGGGGCTTGGCGGGTTTTGTGGGGCAGAGCACGCATTTGAAACGCATCCTCGCAGACATCGAGCGGCTGCAACTCTTCAGCAACACAGCGGTGCTCATTACGGGCGAAAGCGGCACTGGCAAGGAACTAGTCGCGCGCGCCGTGCATCATCACAGCCCCCGTGCGGAGGGACCCTTCGTGCCGGTGAACTGCGTGGCGATTCCAAGTGAGCTGATGGAGTCGATGTTCTTCGGCCACACGAAAGGCGCGTTCACCGGCGCGACGACGGATCGCAAAGGCTTCTTCGAACTCGCGGACGGCGGCACGTTGTTTCTCGATGAGATCGGCGACATGCCAGCATCGTTGCAGGCCAAGCTGCTGCGCGTGCTCGAAGATGGGATGATCACGCCTGTCGGCGCAGCGCAGTCCCGTCACGTCGATGTGCGCGTGGTCAGTGCAACGAATGCCGACATCACGAGCAAGATCGCGAGCGGTGAGTTCCGCCAGGACTTGTTCTATCGCCTCGCACGCTTCACCGTCGAGACGCCACCACTACGCTCGCGTCCCGAAGACCTGCCGCTGCTTGCCGAGCATTTCCTCGGTGTCTTCGCCAGCGAGATGGGCCTCACTCCGCCAGCTCTCACGAAGGAAGCGCTCGCCGTGCTGAGCAGCTACGCTTTTCCCGGCAACGTGCGCGAGCTGAAGAACATCATCGAACGCGCCCTCATCATGAGCGGCGGCAAGCCCATCAAGCGCGAGCATGTGCAACTGATCGGCGGTTCGTCATCCCTGCCACCGCCCGTGATTCAGTCTTCCAAGCCTGCTAGTTCAACGACAGACATCCCGCTGAATCTCGAAGCCGCCGAGCAAGCCCTGATCCAGCGAGCGCTGGAGCAAGCGCACGGCAACGTCGCGGAAGCCGCGCGCCTCCTCGGCGTGAATCGCAGCCGCATCTATCGACGCTTTCCGGATGCACGCGAGAGTGCTGGCTGACGTGTGAACGAGCTCAAGCGGCGGGCTTGATGGGGTTGGACCGCTTTCTGCGCATGAGGACTCCTGTCATCCCCATGATCATCAGCATCGCACGCGACGGCTCAGGCGTAAGATTGATGAAGCTGCTGAGCACGACTTGATTCGAGCCGAACGCGCTACCCGCTCCATAGTTCACGATGAAGCTACCAAGCAAATCCTGCGACACGAGGCGTTGACCGGGGCTGATGTTCGCAAACAAACCGCTGATCGCGCTGGTGGAGGTGAGGATGGAGAACGTGTCTACCGGATTGATGCTGCCGAAGTTGGAGAGCATCGCGAGGCGCAGCTCGCCATCGAGCATCACGGTGCCGTTCACGGTGAGCACGTCGTAGTTTGTAACCGGTGAACCTGCACCGATTTCGAAACTTAGAATGCTGCCGGCACCGAGGATGGTATTGCCATTGACCGTGATCTGGCCCGGCGAGGCTCCGGGCGCGATGGTGCCATTGCTGGTGAGCGGGCCGTTGATGCTGCCGTTGCCGTTGAGTTCGCCACCGTTGAGATTGAAAGCAGTGGTCTCGATGATCGCGCCACCTTCTAGCGTCGTATATTGCGTGTTGTTGGTAAAGGTGCCATTGACCTTCAGCTTGTTGGTCGCGCCGCTGACCGTGAGATGGCTTTGATTGTTCCCACCGGTGAAGGAGCCGGTGGTTGCACTGGTGTTGAAGGTGGCATTGCCACCCGCAAGCGATGTGTTGCCCGTGGTGTTGTAAGTGGATCCCGTGTTCACGGTCACACCAGGGCCGCCGCCGAGCACGACATTGCCCGCTCCGGTGATGCTGGAGCCGGAGTTGAGTTTGGTATCGCTGCCGATCAGCGAGAGCGTGGAGCCGCTGGCGACACTGAAGCTGCCCGTGTGCGTGCCGCCTCCAAGCACCACGAAGTTGCGCCCTCCAGAGACGGTGACGCTGCCGCTGTTGTTGAAGGCGATACCGGTGTTGATTGTGCTGTTGCCGGAGCCGGTTGAGTTCCAGGTGCCGCTGTTGGTGATGGCGTGTCCGGCGTTGGCGTTGGTAATCTCAAAGTTACCATTGCCTGTAACGTTGAAGGTGCCGCTGTTGTTGATCACGCCGGGCGTGCTGGTGCCCACGCCGAACTGGATGCTGCTGCCGACGGGCGAGCTGTAGGTGATGGTGCCGGTGTTGTTCAGCGTGCGGTCGAGTCCTTTGGCGCCGGCGGTGGTGATGGTGCCGCTGGTGCTGCTGACATTCAGCGCCCCGGCGCCGGAGAATGTGCCGCCGGACCAGTTGAAGCTTCCCGTGGCGCTGACGATGCCCGCCCCGGTGACAGTCCCGCCCTGCATATTGAAACGGTCAATCCGCAGGGTGCCGGAATCAGCGTTGACCGTGCCGGTGTTGTTGAAGGTCACCGGGATGCCGCTGAATGGATCGCTGATCGATGTGATGCCGGTTCCACCGCTCTTGGTGAAAGTGCCCGCGTTGTTGAATGTCGAGGCACCAAGGCCGCTGACGATCGCGCCGTCGAAGTTCGTGGTGAAGGTGGCGTTGGCCTTGTTGTTGAAAATGCCGCCGTCGCGCAGGTCAATGAAGCCTCCCGTCCATGTTGCGGTGGCCGCGTTGGTGCCATCGCCATTGTTCACTGTGCGTCCGAAAATTTCCTTGGTCGCAATGCCGCTCAGAGTCGCGCCACCGAGGAGGCTGGTGCTGCCTGCGTCTGAGAAGCGTCCGCCAGTCCAAGTCGTGGCTCCAGTCACGTTGACCGTGCCGGTGCCTCCCTGGCTGCCGCCACTCAGGTCGAGCGTTGCCGCAGTCAGCGTGCCGCCGTTGATGTTGGCCGAGCCGCTTTCGACGGTGAGGCTGGTGGCGGTAGCATTGGTCACGGTGATGTTGCCGACACCTCCATTGGCCGTGATGGCCCCGGTGAGCGAGTAGGTGCCGGTGAGGTTCACCGTCGCAGCAGCAGCAGCACTCGAGAACATCACGCCGCCGACTCCGGTCACGATGCCGCTGGAATTGTAGGTGCCTCCGAGGAATCGGAGAGTCGCTCCCGCGTCGATGTCGAACGTGCCGGTGCTCGTGCCCCCGGTGCCGAGGTTGAGAAAGCCGGTCATCACCTTGGCCGTGCCCGAATTGTTGAACAGGACGGGGATCGCGCTGTAGCCATCACCAATGGTGGTCGGGCCGGTGCCACCGCTCTTGATGAACGTTCCCTCGTTGTTGAACGTCGAGGCGCCGCTGCCGCTGACGATTGCGCCGTTGAAGTCTGTGGTGAAGATGGCGTTGGTCTGATTGTTGAAAATGCCGCCGGAACGGAGATCAATGAAGCCTCCCGTCCATGTTGCGGTGGCCGCGTTGGTGCCATCGCCATTGTTCACCGTCCGGCCGAGAATGGTTTTGTTGGCTCCACCACTAAGCGTCATGCCACCATACGCATTCGTGATGCCTGCGGTATCCATGGTGCCGCCACTCCAACTCAGTGTGTCATTCAGGGTAAGCGTATTCGCGCCCGTCAGGATGCCCCCGCTGAGCGTGAACTTCTGGATCGTGATGTTCTGATCGAGCGTGATCGTTCCCCCATTCTGGATCGCATCATAGGTCGAGCCGCCGTTGTTCGGAGACGTGCCAGGAGCGCCGGGCGTGGTCCAATTGGCACCCAATGACCAGTTGGCGCTGCCGCCGTTCCAGGTGGACGTGAAGTCCGCCGCACGAGCGGAGCCGAGGATGAAGGCAAAGCCCGTCACGAGGGCGAGCCGGAGGTGCGAGTGTCGATGTGTGGTGTTCATAGAGTGGAAGAGTGGAGGCGCGAAAAATGGGGCGGCTCTCTGTTCTTCCGACTCCGCGGCGGCGGGTTTCAAAAATGTGCGGGAAATTTTACACCGCAGTGTCGAGTTCACCTCTGCCACTCCATCCCCAGCCTCTTCATCTCCCCCTGCAATACCGCGAGATCCCACTCGAAGATGCGACCGGCCACGCCCATCGCCCAGAGTTTGCTGCCGTCCCGGCTCCACACCACGCGGCGGAGGTCCAGCGGCAGCGGGGGCGTGAGCGCGACGATGAGGCGCAGGTCCGGCACGCTGAGGACGTGCAGCGATTCATTGCCCACGGAGAGCACGAGCCGCTGCGAGTCGGGGGAGAAGCCATTGCAGCCGGTGCCGTAGGCGGATGTGCTCTTCGGCCAGCGCGCGCTCCTGCCAGGTCGTGGCATCCAGCAGCAGGTGCTCATGGATGCCGTTGACATAGACCCAGCGGCCATCAGGCGACCAGCGAACGATATTGACTCCAGCGATGGGAATTTGCTTTTGCCACGGGCGGTTTTCCCGATCAATGACAATGATGCAGCCAAGCCGCTCACTCGGCGCAATGCCCCAGCGCAGATCAGGACTGAACGCCACACCTGTGGTGCCGGTGTTCAGCAGCGGAGACGCGCGCGCGGCATCGCCCTGCGGCCACAGATCGATGCGATACGTGTCGTTGCGAATAACGACCCAGTCGCCGCTCGCGGTCATGTCGATGAGCGTGGCGTTGTCTGATCCTGGCACCTTCTGCGCGGTTCCAGGTGTGGCCACGAAGCCGGTGAAGCTGAGTCCCAGCGGCTGGCGCATCATGCAACCGTTCTTGCCGGTCGTGGTGTAAACGACACTGTGCATGTCGGGCATAAGGAAGGCGCGCGAATAGATCGGCACGGGGGAAACCACGTCATTGGCCAGGCCGCGTGTGACGGTGCTCCAGAAGGACATTCCTTGGTTCCCCACGCTCAACAGCCACAGGCCGTCGGCGGACAGGCTCATGTTGTTCACGATGCCTTGACCAAACATCTCCCAGCCGATGAACTCACGCAGCACCGGGCCAGCGGAGAAATCAAAGAGCCCGAGCTTTTGCATGACAGGCCCGCAGCCCAGCGTGCGGCCATTCGGCGACCACGCCAAAGCGCGATCCGAGGCAGGCACGGTGAGCAGCAGCCGCGCATCGCGGTAGTCCCAGAGGCGCAGCATACTGTCATTGCTCACGGCGGCGATGACGTAGCTGTGCGGATGGAAGGCGATGCGGCTGATGGATTGCTGCGGTCCACGCAATCGGGACAGCACCGTGCCATCGGCGGCCTTGAGCACTTGCAATTCGCGCACACCGAACTGCGCGGTCACAGCCAAGTAACTTCCGCGCGGATGCCAGGCCACGGCTGGCAGCGTGGCCTCCTGCTTGATGCTCCACAGCAGCTTTGGTGCTTCGTTCATCTGCCAGAGTTCGATGCCATCGCGATGAGTGAGGATCATCCGCTCGCCTTTCGGATCAAAGCGGAGGCTGCCGACGATGCGCCCCGCTACGGGCAGCCATGTCGTGGTTTCACCGGTGAGCTGCACCTTCATCACCGCGCCATCCTTGGCGGCGATGGCCCAGGCATGTTGCGATGATGAAAACGAGGCTGCGATGCCTGATGCCATGCCGTAAGCGACCGCGCTGGGAATCTCCGCCACGGGTGCCTCGCCATCGGTGTGCCAGAGTTGGATGGTCTTGCTGGAGAGGCGGGTGGCGATGGTTTTGCCATCGGGTGCAAAAGTAAAAGTCTCCGCGCGCTTCGCCGCCGGGAAGCGATGCGTTACCTTGCCATCGACGGCAGAATGCAGGCTGAAACCACCCGTGTGTTCCGACACCGCGCACTGCGTGAGATCAGGCGAGAACTCCGGCATGTGCTCGCCCTTCCCGAGATCAAACGCCCATGACGATCGCTCGCGCACATCCACGCAGGCGAGCGCGGCGGCGCACTCGCTGGCGATGTCCGTGTCCATGCGAATGGCCGCAGCGCGCTGCAAGGTCGCCAGCGCGCCGTGGCGCTGGCCCATCTTCCCGCTGGAGCGCTCAAACTTCGCCTGCGTGATGAGGGAGGTGCGCAGCGTTTCATTCGTGCGGTGGTAAGACCGCAGCAGCAATCCCGCCGTGATGATGATCGAGAAAGCCAGCACTGCGGACATTGCGGCCACTGCGGGATTGCGTTTCATCCACAACCACACGCGCTCCGCTGCTGGCGTGGGACGCGCGGTGATGGGCCGGTCTTCCAACCAGCAATGCAGATCATCCGCCAGCGCACGCGCGCTCGTGTAGCGGCGCGCGGGGTCTTTCGCCAGCGCCTTGCCCGCGATGACGCGCAGATCGGACGGCACATCCAATGCCATCTCGGCTGGCTCGCGCTCAGCGATTTCGCGTATCAGCGCGGGCACGGATTCTGCCTGGAATGGACGCGCCTGCGCCAGCAGTTCGTAAAGCACCACGCCCAGGCTCCACACATCCGTAGCCGTCGTCGCCGCGCGCAAGCCATGCGCCGCGATCTCCGGCGCCATGTAGTGCGGCGTGCCGAGCATCGCTGCGGATCCGGTCATGCCACCGTCTGCGCGCTCAGCGAGTTTTGCCAGGCCGAAGTCGCTGACGAACGCATGGCCTCCCTCATCGAAGAGAATGTTCCCCGGCTTGATGTCGCGATGCAGCACGCCGTGCTCGTGCGCGAACTGAACCGCCTCCGCCACGCTCGCGAGAAGCGTCGCGATCTTCCGCCATTGCCCCGCGTAGTCCGCCGTGCGCTCCGCCAGCGAGCCGCCCGCCGCCAGCTTCATGGTGAAAAACAACACGCCGTCTTGCTGGCCGAACTGATGGATGGGCAGGATGCCTGGATGCTCCAGCTCCGCCATCGTGCGCGCCTCATCGCGGAAGCGGGCCTGCGCCTCGGGCGAGTCCAGCTCCGCGCCGCGCAGGGTTTTCAGCGCCACCTCGCGGCGCGGCTCGCGCTGCATCGCTCGATACACCACGCCCATGCCGCCGCGTGCGATCACGCCATGCAGCTCGTGCCCGCCGAAGGTCTCGCTCACCTCATGCTCCAGCGCATCGCCGAACAAGCACACCGCGCACACACCACCGCTGCGCACGGAGTCAATCGCAGTGCCGCAGGTCTGGCAGGTGGGCGGGGGCGGATCAATCATGCAAACTATCTTCCGTGTTTTCGCCCCTGAGTTTCAATTTCCTCCTACAAGCAAACTGCGCAGATACGCCAGTTCCTCGTCCACCTCATGCGGCGCGCTCACCGTGCGCGCGACGGCGCTGCGCAGCAGCTCACGGAAACGCACTCGCAGCCGATGCACCTTGGTCTTCAACGCTGGAACCGGCTGTCCGAGCCGCGCGGACAAGTCCTCATACGAAGGGGGCAAATCCGCGCACGGTAGAAAGCAACGCAGCGCGTCGAACTCACCGCTGCGGCCCTCGGAGTCAAATTCAGCGGCGAGGGCTTTCAGCGATTGCTTGATCAACTCGAATGCCCACTCGCTATCGAAGCGTCGCCCGATCTCTGGCGTTATCTCTGCCTGTTCGATGCCGTCTTCAGCCAGCGCATCCAGGCTGTCGTGCTCGATACCGCCGCCACGCTTCAGCGCTCCTGCCTTCTGCCGTGCGTGATCGGTCACATGCAAGAGCGAGGCCAGCAGGAAGGTGCGGAATCGTCCATGGGCCTGATCGGCTCGCTTCCACGCACGCGATTGGAGCAGCTTCAGAAAGAACTCCTGCACCATGTCCTCACTGGTGTTTCGATCATGGCCGCGAACGCATAGGAACCTCACCAGGGGTTCGCGGTAATCTGAGCAGAGCTTGGAAAGCGCCTGATAGCTGGAGGAATCGCCATTCAAGGTGGCCATCGCTATTTGCGCCCAATTGGTGGAGGGGAATTTCATGCACGAAGCGGTGCGGTCGCAGACTGCGATGACATGCCTGAACAGGATGAGCCTATTGATTGCGGCATTGCAAATACAACCATCACCTACATGCGAAAAGGTGGTGGTATTCGCGGTGTTGCGTCTGTGTTGCTGTGCAACACATGCAACAGCATCGGCCCCATCACACGATGGGGCATGCCAAGCTGGAGCCTATGCAAATCAAGGGGTGCAGTGTTTGCGGAGCACCCTGGCATCGACGCTGCAATCAGTGGCAGTTGTCAACCCCAACACCACTCCCACTCCAATGAAACGAACAACCTACCTCCGTGAATCTCTGGCAGCAATCGCCCTTGGCTCGCTCCTCGCCGCGTCTGGTCCGCTGCTCGCGGGCACCAAGCCAGCGAAGAATCCAGTGATCGAAGCACCGCCGCCATCGTCGTCCATCCATGCCTTGCTGCAACTCGACTTCTCCGATCACTACATCACGCCTCGCGGCCTGAATGTGGAGAACGAGGGGCTGATCTTCCAGCCGCTGTTCCTCGTGTTCTTCGATCTCTACAACAACAAGGACAGCCTCATCCAAGACGTGACGCTGACCGCTGGTGTGTGGAGTTCGATTCACACCCGCGAGTCCGGTGCTGATCCGGGAAACTGGAATGAGTTCGACCCGATCGCGGGCCTTGGATTCAAGTTCGCCGACAACTGGAAGCTCGATCTGAACTACACCTCGTTCGTCAGCATGGTGGACTCGTATCCGACCTCGACGCATCTCGAAGTGAAGCTCGGCTACGATGACTCGAAGGCGCTGGGTGCTTTCGCCTTGCACCCGTATGTCGCTTACTGGCAGGAGCTGAATTACAAGGCCACGGTCGCGTTTAACTCGGCAACCTCGGAGGAGAGCAACTACTTCACCATCGGCATCAATCCGGGCTTCAAGATCGGTTCGGTGAAGTTCGAACTGCCGACCTACATCAATCTGGTGAACGATGACTTTTACCAGAAGTTCGACGGCACGGGCGGTGGCTCGGGACTCGCGGTGTTCGGCACGGAACTCAAGATGAGCGTGCCGCTAACCTTTGTGCCGAAGGACCTCGGCTTCTGGACGCTCTACGCTGGCGTGAAGTATTACCACCTCAGCAATGACGGTCTGCGCGATGGCAACTCGGTGCTCACGGCGAACGAGCACAAGGACGACCTCGTGCAGTTCCACGGCGGTATCTCCATTTTCTTCTAACTCCTGGCATCACATCAGCACCCAGCCTGACACCTGCCATGAATGCGACCCTCAGCATCGACGCCGAACCTTATGCATTCGAGATGCAGCCCGCGAAGACGGCGCTGCTCATCATCGACATGCAACGTGACTTCCTGGAGCCCGGAGGTTTCGGCGAGATGCTGGGCAATGACGTTTCGCAGCTCCGCCGCGCTATCGCTCCCAATAAGAATCTCCTCGATGCGTGGCGGGCTGCGGGCCTTCAAGTCCTGCACACCCGCGAGGGCCATCGCCCTGATTTGTCGGACCTCCCACCGGCAAAGAAGGTGCGTGGCAAAGGCACGAAGACCATCGGAGACACAGGTCCGATGGGACGCATCTTGATTCGTGGCGAACCTGGTCAGGACATCATTCCTGAGCTTTACCCGCTGCCGGGCGAGCCTGTCATCGACAAGCCAGGCAAGGGTGCCTTCTTCGCCACCGATCTGCACGCCATCCTGCAAAACCTCGGCATCACGCAGCTCGTCGTCACTGGTGTGACAACGGAGGTCTGTGTCAACACGACGGTGCGCGAGGCGAATGATCGCGGTTACGAATGCCTCGTGCCTGAGGACTGCGTTGGCTCTTACTTCCCGATCTTCCAGGAGATGGGCTTGAAGATGATCAAGGCGCAGGGCGGCATCTTCGGATGGGTGAGCGACTCATCCAAAATCATCGCAGCACTGGGCTGATCTCCTTTTCAACACCACACCCACACACCCCATGAGCACCACTGACAAACCCAAACTCTGGACGCCAGGAGATTGGAATGCCTTCTTCGGATTTGGCACCAATATCCTGGTCAATCTGCTGACCCTCACCGCGCTGCTGCGCTTCGTTTTAAAAATGCCGGACGATCTCGTCTTCGGCAAAATCCTCCCGGCAACGGGATTCATGATGTGCCTGTCCACGATGTATTATGCGTGGCTGGCGTATAAGCTTTCGAAGGAAACCGGGCGCAAAGATGTGTGCGCGCTGCCTTCGGGTATCAGCGTCCCGCACATGTTCATCGTGGTCTTCGTGATTATGCTGCCGATCTCGCTGAAGACGGGCAATCCCATCAAAGGCTGGGAGGCGGGGCTTACATGGGTCTTCATTCAAAGCTTCGTGCTCATGGCCGGTGGCTTCATCGCACCGATCATTCGGAAGATCACACCCCGCGCTGCACTGCTCGGCACGCTGGCCGGTGTGTCCGTCACCTTCATCTCGATGAAGCCGGCGATCGAAATGTTCATGACGCCCGTGCTCGGCATCGTGTGTTTCGCGATCATTCTGCTGAGCTGGTTCGGCGGCGTGAAATACAAAGGCATTCCCGCAGGCCTCGTCGCGATCGCGGTAGGCACGCTCGTTGCGTGGGGCTCGAATCTCTTCGGTCTCAGCTACGGAGGCATGAGCCTCGCGGGGCTGAAGGACTCCTTCGCCAACTTCGGCTTCCATTTCCCGCTGCCGGTCTTCGGCCATGCGTTCGGTGGCTTTGAGTTCATCGGCATCATCCTCGTGACCGCGATTCCCTTCGGCATCTACGATCTCGTGGAGGCACTCGACAATGTGGAGAGCGCTGCCGTCGCAGGCGACAGCTTCCCCACGACGCGTGTGCTCACGGCGGATGGCGTGGTGAGTTTGATCGGTTGCTTGATGGGAAATCCATTCATCAACGCGGTTTACATCGGCCATCCTGGATGGAAGGCTATGGGCGGTCGCATTGGCTACTCGGCGGCCACGGGCATCATGGTGATCCTGCTCTGCTGGCTCGGAAGCATCTCAGTAATGCTCGCGTTGATCCCGAAGGTCGCCATTCTCCCGATTCTGCTCTACATCGGCATGTTGATCGGCTCGCAGGCCTTCCAGGAAACACCGAAGTCACACGCACCGGCGATCATTCTATCGCTCACGCCGCATCTCGCCGCGTGGACCGTGACTTGCATCGGCCAGGTGCTCGCATCGGTCGGCGTCTTCGATGTGAACGCGGAACTCGTGGGCAAGATGGCGAACAATGGACTGCTCTACGAAGGACTGAAAACGATGGGAGGTGGGTCCATCCTCGGTGGCCTCATCCTCGGCGCGATCGCTGCGTGCGTGATTGATCGCACGTTCATGAAGGCGGCAGGCTTCGCAGGAGCGGGTGCGCTGCTCACGTTCTTCGGATTCATGCACGGTGAGAAGATCGGCTTCGGCGAATCGCCCGTGGTCGCGATCAGTTACCTCATCGTCGCAGGCCTCTTCGCGGGCTGCGCGAAGTTTGCCGTCGTGGAACCCAAACCCGCCGAGGTCGAGCACGGACACGGCGCTCTTCCAGAACCCGCTCCGTAAATTCTTTTTGCTAGGTTGATGCATGGTTGAGGCGATCCGGCGGCTGGTTACCGCCGGGTCGCTTTGTTCTGGCTCACTAGCTGCTTCTCCAACTCCAATCCTCCTGCCTACATGCCCTACGTCGAAGCTGATCCCTACCCCTGGCCTTACAACGGCGATCTTCGCCCTGAGAACACCGTCTTCCTTGTCATCGACATGCAAACCGACTTCTGCGGTCCTGGCGGTTACGTGGACAAGATGGGCTACGACTTGTCACTCACGCGCGCGCCCATCGAGCCGATCAAGAACGTCTTCGCTGCGGCTCGTGCCAAAGGCTATCACGTTATGCACACGCGCGAAGGGCATCGACCTGATCTATCCGATCTCCCAGCGAACAAGCAGTGGCGCAGCCAGCGCATCGGCGCTGGCATCGGCGATTGCGGCCCTTGCGGTCGCATCCTCGTGCGCGGCGAGCCCGGCTGGGACATCATCGAAGAACTCGCTCCCATGCCAGGCGAGGCCATCATCGACAAGCCGGGCAAAGGCAGTTTTTACGGCACCGACATCGACATGCTGCTGCGTCGCAAAGGCATTCAGAACATCGTGCTCGCAGGCATCACGACCGACGTGTGCGTGCACACCACCATGCGTGAAGCGAACGATCGCGGCTTCGAGTGCCTGCTGCTCGAAGACTGCACCGGCGCGACCGACTACGGCAACTACCTCGCCGCACTGAAGATGATCAAGATGCAGGGCGGCGTCTTCGGTGCCGTGAGCAACTCAACGAATTTCATCAAGGCGATCTACTGATTTCCTCGCACTCCCTTCACATCCTCGCGCCCCAACCCCTCAACCCGTGAGCGACACGTCCTCCGCGAACAAGCCTGCGTTTCCCTTCATCGAACTGAAGGAGGTCTTCAATCTCCTGCAGCACGAGGACGACATCCCGTGGGGCTACTTCCGCGATGGCGTGGACATTCACCGGTTCTATGGCGACGGCGTCACAGGTCCGACCGCCGCGCTCATTCGATTCCGCAAAGAAGCGCGCGTGCCCATGCATCTGCACGAAGGCTGGGAGCACATCCTCGTCCTCGCAGGCAGCCAGACCGATCAAAACGGCACCATCGGCCCCGGCACACTGCGCATTCATCCGCCCGGCACGTATCACAGTGTCGTCAGCGATGCGGGCTGCATCGTGCTCGCGATCTACGAGAAGCCGGTGCGCTTCCTCGAGAACCGCACGCCCACAGAGGATTAGCTTCGAACGTTGCTCAAAGCCGAACGACCCTGTGATCCCGGGCGCATCTTGGCTTGTCATTCCTCCCGTCGCCCGCTGCGTGTGATCATCTTCAACCCATCGTGTGACGATATTTGGAGGCCTGAATGCCATTGGCATGATGAGTGCTTGGAAGTCGGCGAACCATTCACCCATCGCACTCATGAAGTTAAGAACACTGTTTCGTCTCTCATTCACTTTCATCGCCGCATCGCTGGTTCATTCCGCCGATGCCGCTGACAAACTTAAAGTCGGCTACTCCGACTGGCCTGGCTACACCGTGCTGGAAATCGCCAAGCAAAAGGACTGGTTCAAAGAGGCCGGTGTCGAAGTAGAGATGGTTTGGTTCGATTACTTGCCATCGCTCGACGCCTTCTCCGCTGGGAAGATCGACGGCGTATGCTGCGTGGCCACCGACGCACTCGTAAACGGTGCCAACGGTGCGAAGAGCAAGATCATCGCACTCCTCGACTACAGCGACGGCAGCGATGCCATCGTCGGCAAGCCGGGTGTGAATTCCATCAAGGACCTCAAAGGTCAAAAGGTCGGCCTGGAACTCACGCTCGTGGAGCATTTGCTTCTCATGAAAGCACTCGAAGTGAATGGCATGAGTCAGTCCGACGTGGAACTCGTGAACACACCAACGAACGAGACACCGCAGACGCTCGCCTCCGGTAAGGTGGCGGCGATCGGTGCCTGGTATCCGTCTTCGGGCCAAGCGCTGAAGCAGGTCGCGGGCTCGAAGAAGCTCTTCTCCAGCTCCGAAGCGAAAGGCCTCATTTACGACGTGCTCGCGGTGAATCCCACCAGCTTCGCGAAGAACAAGGAAGCCTGGAGCAAGTTCGTCGGCGTTTTCTACAAGTGCGTCGATTACGTGCTCGATCCGAAGACCAAGGACGATGCGATCAAGATCATGTCGGCCAAGGTCGGTGCGGATGTGAAGGACTATGCGGAGAATGTTCCTGGCACGCACTTCCTCACGCTCGCTGAAGCGAAGAAAGCTTTCGTCAAAGGTGAAGGCCTCGACTCGATCTACGGCTCGATGGAAGTCGGCAACAAGTTCAACCTCGACAACAAGGTTTACAAGGAGTCGCAGAAGCCCTCCAGCTACCTCACGCCGAGCATCGTGAACGCGCTGAAGTAAACTCTCACCACCACGCACATGGCTCAACGAGACTGGCTTGGACTGAAGCAAGAGCTGCCTGCGAACCGCAGACTCGTGCTGACCGTCCTGTCCTTTCTCACGCCGCTGATCCTTTGGACAGCCGTGAGCTATGTGCCTTGGCTATGGCATCCTCTGGTCCACATCACCGCGCCCGGTGATGTGGACTACTTCGTCGAAGACATGGAAGTGCCGAAGGCCGACTTCGCCAAGGAACTCGCGAAGGTGCAGGCTGCGGGTGGCGAGTTGCCACAAGGCGAGCGCGTGAATCCTGTCTATCTTCCCGCACCGCACAAGGTTGCACGCGCCTTCTACACCGCGTTCACCACCGAGCCTCGCCTGCCGAACGAGCCGTGGTTGCACGAGAGCCTCTCGCACAGCATCCGCACCATCTGCTGGGGCTTTCTCATTTCGTCCATCTTCGGCCTGCCGCTCGGCATCTTGTGCGGCACCTATCGCTTCTTCTCGCGCTTGCAGGAGCCATTCATTGAATTCTTCCGCTACCTGCCAGCACCAGCCTTCGGTGCGCTGTGCGTCGCCATCCTCGGTATCGACGATGGGCCCAAAATCGCCATCATCTTCATCGGCACCTTCTTCCAGCAAGTGCTCGTGATCAGCAACACCGTGCGCAAGGTGGACCCCGCGCTCATCGAAGCAGCGCAGACACTCGGTGCCAAAGGCTGGAAGCTCATGCGCCGCGTGGTGATCCCGGCTTCCATCTCTGACATCTACACCGACATGCGCATCCTCCTCGGTTGGGCATGGACATATCTCATCGTCGCTGAAGTCGTCGGCACCATGTCCGGCATCACCTACTTCATCAATCAGCAGGCGCGTTATCGGAACTTCGACAACGTCTATGCCGCCATCTTCATGATCGGCATCATCGGCTTCACCTCGGATCTCTTCCTTGCCTGGATTGGTCGCATCATCTTTCCCTGGAAGCGTCGCTCCGGTTCTCCATCGAAGCTCGGCGCGTGGTTCGCCAAGTTGCTGCCGAAAAAACCCGCACCCGCCGTCCCCGTCGAAGCATGACCGCGCTCGCTCCTCATTCTCTCGACTATCGACAGCAAGCGCCCGAAGTCGCCGCACGCTTTGAGCGCATCAAGCAGCGCCCCGTCATCCTCAGCGTGAAGGACTTGAAGAAGACCTTCGGCCAGAACGGCTCCACTCGCACGGTGTTCGATGGCGTCTCACTCGACATCCACCGCCGCGAATTCATCACCGTCATCGGTCCGTCTGGCTGCGGCAAATCGACCTTCATCCGCATCATCGCCGGACTCGACGAATGCAATGGCGGCGTCGCCTTGCTCGATGGCAAAAACATCGGCGAGCCCGGCCCTGATCGCGGCATGGTATTCCAGGGCTACACGCTCTTCCCGTGGCTCACCGTGAAGCGCAACGTCATGTTCGGCATCGAGATGCGTGGCAAAGGCAAGTTCGTCGCCGAAGCCGAAGCGCGTCAGTGGCTGGAGATGGTGGGCCTCTCCAAGTTCGAGGACGCCTATCCTCACGAACTCTCCGGCGGCATGAAGCAACGCGTCGCCATCGCACGAGCCCTCGCCAACGAACCGCGCATCCTCATCATGGACGAGCCCTTCGGCGCGCTCGATGCCCAGACGCGTGCCCAGATGCAGAGCTACCTTCTACAAATCTGGCGCAAGGTGGACATCACCATCCTCTTCATCACTCACGACCTCGAAGAAGCCGCCTACGTCTCGGACCGCATCCTTGTGATGGGGACCAATCCCGGCCGTGTCGTGGAGTTCATCGAGAACCCGATCCCACGTCCGAGATCGCCCGCACAGTTCGTCTCGCCTGAGTATCTCGCGCTCAAGATGCGACTCGAGGAACTGATTCATCCGCCGGTGGAAGTGGAGGAAGACAAGCTGCCTGTCGTGAAGATGACGAGTGCGGGAGACGATGTGGAGTGAGCACGTCCCTTTGGGGTTACGGAATCAAGAAATAAGCTTGAGATCCACCTGGAATGCGCTTTGGATCAATCCGCCTATCCAACGTCGCGAGCTTACCCTTGTGCGCCACAGCGAGACCTAGCAAATAAATGTCAGTGAGATGCTTCGATGGTGGCAATTGCGGAAAAACTGTCTTGTCGCGCAGCGAAACGGAGTCCTTCCAAAATTGGTGGCCAGGGAATGAACACATTTGAGCAAGCACCTGGCGAAGTTGATTCACATCGCCGACATGCCCAGGGTAGCTCGCGGTGCTGATGATTCGGATGAAAGCATTTTCTGTCAGCGAGCATGTTGCCCAGGCACGCCCAGGTTGAGAATGAAACCACTGCTGCACACGGCGGTGATGAACGTGGGACGGATCTCCCAGCGCGATCAGAACATTAGCATCAAGCAGGAACATGCTGTGGTGCTAGGCGGATTCCTCTTCGAGCATCTGATAGACGTGCTCGCTGGTTACCTTGGTTTTGGACTTCCTCCTCAAGACAGGGAAGCCATGAGCATTGACTTCGACCGGAGCCGTTGACGGATCGCTGCTCTCGAAGGCGATCTCACGCCTGAGAGCATGTTCCATCATCGCCTTCAACGTCGTGCGACGCTTTGCAGCCACTGCCTTGGCCGCAGCGAACAGAGCATTTGGAAGTTCAATGGTTGTCTTCATATGGGTCATAATATGGGTTTATGGCTTTAGAGCAATATTTGAGTTAATAGTATGAGTCCTGCCTCGCCACCGTATGACGACCGTAGCCGCGTGGTCTGCTTCATGCTGATTCGCTTCGCATGATTGAACCCGAAGCAAACAGCGGCCATGACGAGGAGTGACGTGATCCCTGGCAAGCCTCTGCGCCTCGAAGAACTCTCCTGGCGAGCCATCGCGGAGTTGCTCGCGGCTGGCAATGACATGCTGCTCCTGCCGATCGGGGCCACGGAGCAGCACGGTCCGCATTTGCCCATCAACACCGACACGGCCATCGCGAGCACGGTGTGTGCGTATGCGTCAGCGAAAACGCAGGTGCCGATGCTGCCGTCGCTCTCATATGGCGTGTCAGTGGGGCACACGCCGAAGTGGCCGGGGACGTTTTCGTTGGACCACGAAACGCTGATCGCCACGATTCGCCAGCTTTCGCAGTGGGCATTGAAGACGGGCTGGAAGCGGCTGCTCATCGTGAACGCGCACTTCGGCAACGACGCCTCGCTGCGAGTCGCCGTGGATCGCGTGCGCACGGAGTTTCTTGGGCAGTTCCAGATCGGCTTGAAGCACACGTATCAGCTCACGCCGGAGGTCTGGAACTACTTCATCAGCGATGCTGATGATCTGCACGCGAACTGCGCGGAAACTGATCTTATGTTGCACCTCGCACCGAACACGGTGCGCATGGACTGGGTCGAAGACGATCCCGACCGCACGAATGGCTTGGTCTTTAGTTACCCGGTTTCACAGACCAGCCTGAACGGCATTACGGGCAAGCCTTCACTCGGCTCGGCTGCACGCGGCAAAGAACTCTTTGAGCAAATGGGCGAAGCGCTCGCTGCAATCGTCACCCGCGCGCGCACCGAACAGCCACCGCTCTCCGCCGATCACTGGCTCAACACCCAAGTCGCTTACTGAACTCTTTTTCCATCCCATCCTCATCATGAAAACCGAAGCCGAACTGCCCTCTCTCCGCGACTCACTCAAAACCAAAGGCGTCAAATACTGCATCGGCGCTTACGTAGACATTCACGGGGTGCCGAAGGGCAAGGTCGTGCCGGTGGATCACTTCCTCGACTTCGCGCGCGGCTCCGAACTCTACACCGGCTACGCTTTGGACGGCCTCGGCCAAGGGCCGAACGACGACGAGATCGCGTCGCTGCCGGACGTGGACAAGATCATCCAGCTGCCGTGGCAGAAGGAGGTGGCGTGGATGCCTGCCGACAACACGTTCAAAGGTCAGCCCTATGAGGTGAATACGCGCTGTGCGCTCAAGAAGGTGCTGAAACAAGCCGCTGACATGGGCCTGGGGATGAACCTCGGCATCGAGTGCGAGGTCTTCGTCTTGAAGCTCACGCCCGAGGGTAAGCTGGAGATCCCGAACTCTGACGAAACTCTGGTGAAGACTTGCTACGACGTGAAGCGCTTCATGGATCGTTTCACCTGGCTGGACAAAGTGGCGACGTGCATCAACGACCTCGGCTGGGATTTGTATTCCTTCGATCACGAGGATGCGTCATCGCAGTTCGAGTTCGACTTCAAATACGCCGACGCGCTGACCATGTGCGACCGCTACATCTTCTTCCGCTACATGGCGAAGCACTACGCCGCCGAAGAAGGGCTCATCGCCACCTTCATGCCCAAGCCCTTCGCCGACAAGACGGGCAACGGTGCGCACTTCAACATGTCGATGTATGACCTCGAAACTGGCAAGAACCTCTTCGCCCGACCCCACGCCGAAGACCCGCGCGGACTCGGCATCAGTGAGATGGCCTACCATTTCATCGGCGGTGTCTTGAAGCATGGCCGCGCTCTGTGCGCGACGTTTGCGCCCACGGTGAATAGCTACAAGCGCCTCGTGCGTCGCGGCCTGATGAGCTACTACAGCTGGGCACCGGTCTTCAACAGCTACGGACGCAACAACCGCACCAACTCCGTGCGCGTGCCCATGGCCGGTGGACGTGTCGAATCGCGCAACGCCGACGCCGCCTGCAATCCCTACCTTGCCGCCACGCTCGTGCTCGCCGCCGGACTCGAAGGCATCCGCGAGAAGATCGATCCCGGTGCCTCGAACGAAGACAACCTCTACTCGCTCAGCGAAGTCGAACTGAAAGCCCGCGGCATCAGCGAACTCCCGCGCACGCTCGACGAAGCAGTCCGCGCCTTCGCCGAAGATCCCTTCGTCGAAGCCACGCTCGGAACCGAACTGCGCAACGAGTTCATCACCTACAAGAGCGAGGAGTGGCTGCAATACCACCAGCGCGTCAGCCAGTGGGAGATCGATCAGTATGCGCGGTTGTTCTGAGGCGTGTGACGCCCTCGGATGAATGGCCTGAATCGTGCTTTCACCATCGCCAATGACTCGTCGCATCCACGACTCGATCCCTGACCTCCGCTCGCTGCTTTTGCGGCTGGGCGTGACGGTGATCGCTTATGTCTATGTCGGGTGCGGGGGGCCTGCTCGATCAGGCCTGCGCGCTGCGGGATGAGCTGAAACGAGGCTCATGGCAGCAGCGGGTCTGGCATCACATCTCGCCAGTTTTATCACCAATACGTTCTGCTACGTCATCCATGAAAGTCCTCACCGAATCGAATGTCCGCGCTGCCTGTGCGCAGCCTGCTTCCCTCACTCAGTTCTCCTCGCGCACGGGTGTGCGCAGTGCGCTTCCGCAGTGGAGCGTCGAACAAATCCAGACCGAGATCCAGCGCATCGCCGAACTGCCACTCGCGAAGGCGACCACGCTGCCTTCGCAAGCCTACACCAGCCAGGAGTTCTTCGACTGGGAGGTGGATCACATCTTCCGCAATGACTGGCTACCGCTCGCGCACATGTCGCAGATTCCGGCGGCGGGCGACTTCCTGAACATCGATATGCTCGGCGAGCCGCTCATCGTCGTGCGTGGCAAAGAGGACCGCATTCGCGTGCTGTCGCGCATCTGTCCGCATCGCGCGATGGACATCATGCCGGAAGGCTTTGGCTACAGCGGTCACGGCATTGGCGATGCCAAGGAAGGCCAGCCCGGCTGCGGTCACGCGCGGCTCTTCATGTGCCCGTATCACGCGTGGACCTTCGAGTTGGATGGTCGGCTGAAAGGCTCGCCCGAGATGCAGAAGACGGAGGACTTCGAGCGCGATGCATGGGGACTGAAGGAGTTCCGCTGCGTGGTGTGGAATGGGTTTGTCTTCGTCAATCTCGACGGCACTGCGCCTGCACTGAACGATCGCCTCACCGGATTGAGCGAAGCCCTCGCTCCCTGGCGTCTCGACGAGATGAAGATGGTGATCCAGATGGAATGGGACTGCCCGTTCAATTGGAAAGTGCTGGCGGAAAACTTCATGGAGTCCTACCACCACATGGGCGCGCACGCGAAGACGCTGCAGCCCATGATGCCCGCGAAGGGCACCTGGAACGAAGAGGAGCGCCCCGCTTACGTTCGCGCGCATTTGCCACTGAAGGACGCGCTGGTCGCCGAGATCGAATCCGCACTGGCACGCGGTGAGCATCCGTATGGCTTCCCGAAGATCGAGTCGCTGTCCGATGAACTCTGCAAAGAGTGGCATCTCTTCCTGGTGCATCCGCTCATGCTGATGTCGGCCAATCCCGACCGCCTCATCTTCTATCGCATGATGCCGCTCGGCCCCGATCGCATGAAGCTGCTGACCACCACGCTCGTGCCCGCCAGAACCACCGAGCATCCCGACTGGCCAGCGATGCTCGAAAGCGAAACCAAGCGTCTGCGCGACTTCCACCTCGAAGACATGGAAGTCTGCACCGCTGTGCAGCGCGGCTTCTACGCGAGCGGTTATCAACGCGGTCGCCTCAGCTACCTGGAGATGTCCGTGTGGCTGATTCAGCGGTATTTGGCGGCGAGGACTCGCGGAGTTCTTCCGGCCACCGTCACGCCACCCGCACCGTCGCAACGACCATGACTTGGACAGGTCACTGCCTCTGTGGAGCTGTCAGATACGAAGCGACTGGCGCACCGCTGAATACCTCGCTGTGTCACTGCGAGGACTGCCGACGCGCCAGCGGTGCTCCGTTTCAAGGCTGGATCTTCTTCCCGCGAACGAAGGTTGAGATCCTCAGCGGCGAGCTGCGCGTGCATGCATATGAAGGTCGCGAGCGATCCTTCTGCGCGGCGTGCGGATCACCCATCTCGTTCACCGATCAAGCCTATCCCGATCTCATGGAAGTCACGCTCGGCACCATGGACGACGCCGCCGCACTGAAGCCTGACGACTACAACTGGATGGAGGATCATCTGCCCTGGTTGCACCTGGATCCCTCGTTGCCGCAGTTCATCCACAATGGACCACCACCATGTTTGACCTGACGAACAAAGTCGCCGTCGTCACCGGTGGCGCGTCCGGCATCGGGCGCGCCATTGTCGAGCGCTTCATCCAGGCAGGAGCCAGGGTGCTACTCGTGGATCGCAACGAAGCCCAACTCGAAGGCTCGGTGTTTCATCAAGCCGATATTTCCAGCGAAGACGCCGTGCGCGGCATGTTGGAGCGGGCGAAGGCGGAGTTTGGCCGCGTGGACATCCTCATCAACAACGCGGGCATTCAACCGCTCGGCGTGACCTTTGACGAACTCACTCCACAACTGCTCCAGCGCACCTTCGAGGTGAACGTGAACAGCGTTGCCTTCGGCATCAAGCACGGTGGGCAGTTGCTGGAGCGCGGCGGTCGCATCATCAACACCGGCTCCTTCGTCGGCATGATCGGCACGCCCAGCGGCACGGCTTACTCGACGTCGAAGGCGGCGGTCATTCACCTGACCAAACTCGGTGCCATCGAACTCGCGCCACGCGGCATCACTGTGAACTGCATCTGCCCTGGCACCGTGCTCACGCCTGCGGTCACCAACATCCCGGACAACCCCGAGATCCCCTTCGTCAGCAAGATGACACCGCTCGGTCGGCTCGCACAGCCATCCGAGATCGCCGCTGTGTTTCACTTCCTTGCCTCCGACGACGCCAGCTACGTCACGGGCGCGATCATCCCCGTCGATGGTGGCATCACGGCGGGCTGGAGCGAGTATCCGCTCACGGCACCGGACAACGTCATCGGAGGGCAGTGGCATGATTGAGTTGCCGGACATGATCACGATCCCCGCCGGACGCTTCATCTTGGGCACGGTGGGCGAGGATCGCTTTGCCAACTCGACCGAGAGGCCTGCACATGAAGTCGTGATCGAGAATCCGTTCGCGGTGTCGCGCTCTGCGATCACTGAGGCGCAGTGGTCTGCGTTCGCCGGTGGGCCGAGTTCGTCGCTGCCCGTCGTCCGGGTGAACTGGTGGGAGGCGATGAAGTATGTCGCGTGGCTGAGCGCGCAGACAGGCAACTCGTTTCGTCTGCTCACCGAAGCCGAATGGGAGTATGCCTGTCGCGCGGGAAGCACGTCGATTTTCAACGCCGGCGACACGCTTGAGCCGGAGCACGCCAACTACTTCTACGATGAGCATGGCTTCAAGGTCGGTCCCGGCCATCGCACGCCACCTGGCTCGTATCCGCCGAATGCCTTCGGCTTGGAAGACATGCACGGCAATGTCTGCGAGTGGGTGGCCGATGCATGGCGAGCGAGCTACGATGCCGCGCCCGATGAAGCGCATCGCGTGATTCGCGGCGGCGCGTGGGACTATATGCCGCGTCTGCTGCGAAGCGCCTGGCGTGACTTTGCCACACCTGACACGAAGCGCGACAACCTGGGTTTCCGCATTGCGTGTGAGTCATTGGTCAATGGTCATAAGTCATTGGGATTTACTGCCATGCTGTCTCTTAGAATTAAGCCGTCCGACTTCGATAGCAGACTGTGCTTCGTTTCACGAAACCAATGACCAAAGACTACTGACCAATGACTCCTTTCTCCCCACCTCCACGCTTCATCTGGCCCAATGGAGCCAGATGCGCCTTCATGCTCTGCTTTGATGTTGATGGCGAGACGACGGCGCTCTCCGAGGATCCGAAGCTTGCCTCGCGACTGACCACGATGTCGCAGTGCGAGTATGGACCGAACGTCGGCGTGCCGCGTTTGCTCGGCTTGCTGGATCATATGGAAATCCCGGCCACGTTCTTCGTTCCGAGCTTCATCGCCGAGCATCATCCGCGAATGATGGAAGCCATCGTCACGCGCGGACACGAGGTGGGCGCGCACGGGCACTTGCATGAGAAGCTCGCGCATCTGTCGCCCGACGAAGAGCGCGCGGTGCTGGAGAAGAGCGTGGACATTCTCGAACGCATCACCGGCAAGTGGCCCATCGGCTTCCGAGCACCGTGGTTTGAGATCAATCCCGGCACGCCGGATTTGCTGAAGGAGTTCGGCTTCCTCTACAACGCCAGCATGATGGGCGACGATGTGCCCTACACCCACGCGAACGGCCTCATCGAAATCCCCGGCCAGTGGATGCTCGAAGACTGGGAGCAGTTCGCCTTCAATGCCGAGCCCGCTTGGGGCTTCATCCCGGAGAACTGCGCGAAGGTCTTCGATCTCTGGTGGCGCGAGTTCGAAGCGACGCATGACTTCGGGTGCTGCTTCGTGCTCACGCTGCATCCCTGGCTCAGCGGTCGTCCGTCGCGAGTGCGCTTGCTGGAGGAACTCATCACCAAAGCTCATGCGCGTGGCGATGTCTGGTTCGCTCGTGGACATGAGATCGCGGAGTATGTGAAGGCCAACCCTCAAGCGCGACGGGAGGTGAACTTTGATGCGTGAGCAACTCGTAGCTTCGACTGGCAGTCGAAGCCGAACGTCCCATCGCAAGTTCGTCAGCCTGCGACTTCGAGTGCCACTCGGAGCTACTTCAACTTCATCCCCGCTCGAATCATGACTATCCAAACCTTCGTCTCCTGCTGGGGCAATGAAGTGGACATCACTGGGGCACTCGCTCTCGCTGAGTCTTGGCAAGCCGATGGCATCGAAGGCGCAGTGCCTGCTGACGAAGCCAATCAAGACACGCTTCGTCATCGCGATGTGCCGTGGATCACGGAGATCGCCACGGGCGGCGGTTACGTGCCGCGTCCGCATCTCATACCGCAGCAACATCTCGATGACTTGTGTCGCACCATCGAAGCGGCCCTGCCGTTCAAGCCGATCATGATCAACACGCTTGCTGGCAGCGATGCGTGGTCGTTTTCGGACAAGGTGAAATTCTTCGCCGATGCGCTGCCGCTGGAGCGGGAGTTCGGCATTCCCATCGCCTTCGAGACGCATCGCAGTCGTCCCACGTTTCATCCTTGGGGGACGCGCGACTTGCTGATGGAACTGCCGGAGCTTCGTCTCACCTGCGACTTCAGCCACTGGTGTGCGGTGACGGAGCGGCTCGTCATGGATGAAGAGGCCGAGTTGCTCGATTTGGTCGCCTGCCGTGCTCGACACATCCACGCGCGAGTCGGCTACGATCAAGGTCCGCAGGTGCCCGATCCGCGTGCGCCGGAGTATGCGGATGCCGTTGCTGCGCATGTGCGCTGGTGGCAGCACATGGTGAAAGCGCAGGCCGCGTTGGGCCGCACGAGCTTCACCTTCACGCCCGAGTTTGGCCCCGATGGCTACTTGCAGAGCGAGCCCTTCACGAGGAAGCCCGCCGCCAACTTGCGCGAGGTGAATCACTGGATGCTGAGGCATTTGCGGGATGTGATCACCACCGACTGATCATCATACGATTTCTGGAAATAATCATACGGGTGGCGTGGCGACTGCTAAGTGGTGAGGTGTTCATGCCTGATCCCAAGCCAGAGTCTCACATCGCCCAGCGCGTCACCATCTCGTTGCCGGATGGCGTTTTTCGCCAGTTCGAGGAGCTGATGACGGAGCGTGGATTTGAAAACCGCTCGCAAGCCATTGCCGAGGTGCTCACGCAGCACATCGCGGACTACTACAGCCTGAAGGGCAATCGCATGATGGCGGGCACGATCACGCTCTTCTACGATCACAAGCGCCCCGGCTTGAAGCAAGAGATCGCGGACATTCAGCACGAGAACATCCGCGAGGTCATCAGCTCGCTGCATGTGCTGCTGGAGAACAGCAACACGATGGAAGTCATCCTTGTGCAAGGCCCTGCGAAGCGTCTGCGCCAGATCGCGAACAAGTTGCTGCAATGCAAAGGCGTGCTCGCCGGCCGACTCAATCTCACGCGCACGCTGATGCCGCCGATTCAAACGCAGCCGGACGAACCCGCAGCGCCCACGACTCCCGACAAATGAGCGAACCGATCTACACCCTCGAACTCAGCGGCGCAGGCATGTGGTCGCGCATCATTGGGCGACACAAAACGCTGCGGCTCACCGACCTCGAAGGCGGCGCGAACGTCGGCATGTTGCTCTACCATGCGAGTGAACGCCACGAGCGCTACAACATGCCCGACACGCTGAAGGGCCAGCACATCTTCTACCTGCGCGCACCGTATTGCGTTCACTCGGACATGGGGCGGTTGGTTGCCTCGATCACAAAGGACACCGTGGGCTGGCACGACACCGTTTGCGGCGCGAGCGATGCGCGACTGGTGCAGGCGAAGTATGGCGAGAAGACCTTCCAGGCCGCGCGCAATGACTTCCATCGCAATGGCCGCGAGTGCTTCCTCATCGAGCTGGCGAAGTGGGGCCTCGGCGAGCGCGACCTGGTGCCGAACCTCAACTGGTTCAGCAAGGTCGTCTCCGATGACGATGGCAAGTTGAGCTTTGTCAACGGTCACTCGAAGGCGGGCGATCACATCGACCTGCGCTTCGACATGGACACGCTCGTTGTCCTCAACACCTGCCAGCACCCGCTCGATCCCGATCCCGTGTATCACCCGCGTCGCGTGAAGCTGGAGGTCTTCAACACGCCGCTGCCTGCGCTCGATGATCCGAGCTTCGCGGTGCGACCCGAGAACGCGCGCGCGCATCGCAACACCGACGACTTCTACCTGCTCGCCCGATGAGTGCTTTCATTCCCACGCAATCCACGCTCGATCCCGCGAAGGCGATCTACGATCACACCGTGCTCGCGGGTGATCATTGGGTGCACGAGGTCAAGGCGGGGCAAGTGCTGCGCATCGTCGATCTCGAAGGCAATCAAGCGGCCGACACGCTGTTCTACAACGCGCACGATCCACTCGATCGCTACAGCGCGTGCGACACCATTCAGCGTCAGTCCGCGCTGTATTTGACC
>JAEUHN010000036.1 GCA_016795365.1 Verrucomicrobiaceae bacterium | reverse complement strand
CTTGTCGATGTGATGAAGAGTCACATTGGATTCCGCCACACGGGCAGGATTGGGTGCCACATCGAAAGCCGCGACGATCTCGAAACCCTCTTTGCGGAAGCCGCCGTAGCGGAGCAATGCGGAGCCCAGGTTCCCCACGCCGACGAGGATGACAGGTTGCAAACGATTGTGCCCGAGCACGTCGCCAATCGTGCGGCTGAGCTGGCTGACATTGTATCCCAATCCACGCGTGCCGAACTGCCCGAAGTAGGTGAGGTCCTTGCGCAGCTGAGTGCTCTTCACGCCTGCGGCCTTGGCCAGGGCATCGGACGAGACGGTCTCGACGCCGTTCTCCTTCAGGCGCGAAAGACAGCGCTGGTAGATGCTGAGGCGGTAGATGGACTTGCGGGGGATGTCTATTTTGCTGGGCACATGTGAATTTTCACATAGGCACGGGCTTCGTCAACTCTGGTTGACCAGCGCTTCGGCCCTTCATTCGCCGCAACAACGCGGCGAATGGCAGCTCCCAGAACTTCCAGATCCCATACGCCAGCACGAGGGCTCCGAGACAGGTGAGCACAAGGGCCTTCCACCGCCCCATCACCGGCTCAATCGCAATGATCGTGCTGAATCCCACGCGATTGTGAATCAGGTAAAGCGGATACGTCATCCCTCCCGCCATGGTGAGCAGGGCAAAGTTTTTGCGGATTGCCAGCTTATGCGAAGCGATGCCGATGAAGACCAGGTGCATCGAGAGCAGAATGCAAACGACCACCACAGGAGAACACACCGCATGGCGCTCGATCGCATCGTGATAGGACCAGTCGAGGAAGCGCTTGCAACCCAGAGCGGCCGTCACGGCGATCAATAGCCAATGCACAGGCCTGAACCCTCGCTTGAACGCATCATAATACACCATGCCCGCCGCAAAGAAGGGCGCCTGATCCAAGGCCATCTCGTAGTGGGCGAGAGGCACATGCTTGAAGATGTCGATGAAGCAAAGGACCATCCACACGGCCACAAACGCCAGCATTCGATGCCATTGCTTGAGGGCAAGAAGCAGAGCGACAAGGATGTAAAACCGCAGTTCTTCGGCCAACGTCCAGTAGGCCCACTCCACATGCGGCACCTTGAAGTAGGCCTGAAACATGGTGAGGTTGATGAGCCCGTCGCGGATACTGAGTTCAAAATGTGGACGCCACAGATAGTGGCAGAAGGCGAATGTGATGATTAAACACAGCCAGTAAGCTGGATACAGCCTGACAAATCGCGACCAAGCAAACTGGCCGGCCGTTTTTCCCTCAGCGGAGAAGGCGATCACGAAGCCACTGATGATGAAGAATAACTGAACCCCCAGATGCAGGTAACGTGTCCACCCATCCAACTCGGGGAACTGCGGTCCACCGAGATGATCCACTGTCGGCAATCGCCAAGTGTAGTGATAAAGCATCACGCCGAACGCTGCGATGAATCGCAGAAGGTCGAGAATGTAAACTCGTTGATGAGATGGAGCGGGGGAATTCATGAAGGTCAACGTTGTGCCTCGAGCCAGGCCTGGAACATCAGCACGTCCCAGAGGTAGTATTGCCAGTTGCGCGAGCCGGAGAGATGCTCGGCCCACTTCTCGCGAATGGGTGCGGGATGGAAGTAGCCTTCGCGCTTGAGGCGTGATTCGTCGAGCAAGGCCTCGGCCCAGTCGCTCAGTTCGCCTCGCAGCCACGCGCCGATCGGCACGCTGAAGCCCATCTTTGGCCGGTCGATCAGACGCTGCGGCACATGACGATAGAGCACTTGGCGCAGCGCCCACTTGCCGGTGTCGCCTTTCACCTTCATCGACAAAGGCAGCCGCCACGCGAACTCGATCACGCGTGGATCGAGCAGCGGAATGCGGCCTTCCAGGCTGACGCCCATGCTCGCACGATCCACCTTGGTGAGGATGTCGCCGGGGAGATAAGTCTCCATGTCGAGGTGCATCATGCGGTGGGTGAAGTCAGGAACGCGCGGCCAGTTGGTGTTGTCGATCAATGCCGTGCTTGGCTCGCGACCGTTAATGACGATTTGTTCAGGATGCTTCCAGTGGCTAACCAAGTTCTGATACATGTCCACGGGCTCGGACACGCGCAGGACCTCGGCGAGCTTGTGCAGCTTGTCGCCGACGGAGACGTGGTGATACTTCGCGGGCAGCAGCTTCTTGAATGGTTCGATCAAGGTGTTGAGCGTGCGCGCGGAGAGCATCGTGAGACTCCCAGCGAGTGCGCCACGGCCCCACAGCGGCAGTGCGCTGATCTTGTTCCAGACCTTACGGCCCACGAAGTAGCGCTCGTAGCCGGAGAACAACTCGTCACCCGCGTCGCCGCTGAGCGCCACGGTCACATGCTGGCGCGCGAGCTGGCAGACGAGGAAGGTGGGAATCTGCGAGTAGTCGCTGAACGGCTCGTCGTAGAGTTCGGGGATCTTCGGGATGACGTCGAGTGCGTCTTTGGGCGTGACGTAGAGTTCGGTGTGATCAGTGCCGAGGTGCTGCGCGACTTCCTTTGCGAAGAGCGCTTCGTTGTAGTTCTTCTCGTGAAAGCCGATCGTGAAGGTGCGCACTGGCTTGCTGCTCTGCGCCTGCATCAGCGCGCAGATCGTCGATGAATCCACACCGCCGGAGAGGAAGGCACCGAGCGGCACATCGGAGATCATGCGGATGCCGACGGCGTCTTTGAGCAGGGCTTCGAGCTGATCGACGGCTTCGGTTTCACTGCCGGTGAAAGGATTGCTCAGCGAGGATTCGGCGACCGCTTTCATGCTCCAGTAGAGCTGCGGCTTCGGTCGAGCTGCGCTGCCGTCCCAGGTGAGCAAGCCAGCGGGCGGGAGCTTGTGAATGCCTTCGTAGATCGAGTGCGGCTCGGCGATGTAGTTGAGCTTCAGCAGGCCCGCGATTGCGTCGCGATTGATCGTCGGATCAAAGCCGGGATACGGTTTGAAGGTCTTCAGCTCGGAGCCGAACAACAGTGTGCCATCCGCGAGCCAGCCGTAGTAGAGCGGCTTCTCGCCGAGGCGGTCGCGAGCGATGTGGAGCTTCTTCTCATCGCGATCCCACACAGCGAAGGCGAACATGCCGTTGAAGCGCTTCGTGGCTTCCAGCACGCCCCACTGACAAAACGCGGCGAGCATGATCTCGGTGTCGCTGTGCCCGCGCCAGGTGTGGCCGTGCGGCTCGAGTTCCTTGCGCAGCTCCTGGAAGTTATACACCTCCCCATTGAACACGATGACGAAGCGACCGTTCTGCGAGGTCATTGGCTGATGACCTTCGGGCGACAGATCGAGGATCGACAAGCGACGATGCCCAAGCGCGATGCCGTGCTGCTGATCGCTCCACACGCCGTGGCTGTCCGGCCCGCGCAGGTAAATCGTGTCGTTCATGCGCTGCGCGATGCTTTGCAGCTCGCTGTCATTGCGCGATGGAGGTCCAAAGAATCCGGCTAGGCCACACATGGAGAGGAAGGATGAAGGATGAAAGATGAAGGATGAACCGGGGACAGCATCGACTCGAACTGGGCGACGACTGCTGGCAGCGAGAAGTGATCTATGATGCGCTGGCGACCGCGTTCGCCGAGGGCGTGGCGTTCGTGAGACGGCAGCGCGATGAGTTCGTTCAAAGCGGCAGCCAGTGCGCGTGCATTGTTCGGTGGCACGACCTTACCAGCGTCTTGCAGCAGCCACGCGGAGTCGCCCACATCAGTCACGACGCAGGGAACGCCAGAGCACATGGCTTCGGCGACGACATTGGGGAAGCCCTCGCCGAATGCGGAGGACGAGCACGCGATGTCGAGCGCGGCGGTGAGGCGTGGAAGGTCGTGACGCTCCGCGAGAATGACGAATGACGAATGACCAATGACCAATGACTTCAATTCTTCGGTGCCCGTGCCAGCAATGATGGCGTGGGCATTGGGCACGAGCTTCATCGCTTCGATGAACGTGGGGTAGTCCTTCATCGCGGAGTTGCGACCGAAGCGACCGATCAAGATCGCGTCGGGTGGCAGGCCGAGTTCCTGGCGCACGCTCGCACGCGCGTTGGCGTCGGGCTTGAAGGACTCGGTGTTGAAGCCGTTGGGGACGAGCACGGTCTTGGTGGCGTCGTAGCCGATGGCCTCGTGCTGGCGGGCGCTGATCTGGGAGTTGTAGAGGATGTGCTGGGGGTTGAACCCGAGATGTGCGAGCGCCTTGATCACCATCGCGGAGCCGCGTTTTTCATAGGCCAGCGAGTAAAGGGACTGGCGCACGTTCCAGATCACAGGCGCGCGATGACCGATCCACGACGCAAGGGTGGCTGCGAGGTTGCCGTGATACATCCAGCCGACGAGGAGATCGGGCTCGATCTGCTTCGTGAGGCGGCGGAGTTTGAGCAAGGACGCGAGCGATGGCTTGCCTGCGACCATGCCGAGGTCATGCACGGGAATGCCAGCGGCGCGCAGGATGTCGGTGTGCTTGCCTCCGGGAATGAGGCTGATGACTTCCGGTGCGAAGCGTGTGCGGTCGAGGTTGGTGATGAGCTGCGTGAGCATCATCTCGGCACCACCAGAGCCGAGCGCGGTGATGAGGAAGGCGACTCTGGTTGCTGGCTTCTGGATGCTTGATGCTGGATAGCTGATGACCTCACGAGTGCGCTCGATCATCAGGGGCAAGGTGAAGTGCTCGACGATGCGGGTGCGCGGTAAAGCGAGGCCGAGAGCCGTTGTAGCCCAGGTCAGTGACCTGGGACCTGTGGAGCTTTCGTTGTGGGTCTCGGGCGAGGTTGGAAGTCTCCCGCCTGCCACCTCACTGAGGTGGCCTACAACACTGTCGGCGAAGCGTTGCATCGCTTGCGCGAGGGCGTCGGGCTCGCGGGGCGGGACGCTGAGGCCAGTATCGGCAACGAGTCGAGCGGAGTCGCCGACGTCGGTGACGATGCATGGCGTGCCGCAGGCCATGGCTTCGCCCGCGACGTTGCTGAAGCCTTCACCGAAGGCGCTCGACGACACGAGTGCGTCGAGCGCGTTGAAGACGTCGGGCATGTCGCTGCGCGGTGCGGACCAGAGGAGTTTGGACGCGAGGCCCAGCTGCTCCGCGAGCGTGCGCATCTGATCGCCGTAGTCGCTGGTGCCGCCGCCGATGGCGAGGAAGCGGACCTTGCCTTTCACCTGCGCGGCAGCGTGGAGGAAGGTGGCGTAGTCCTTCATCGGGCTGAGGCGGCCGACGATGCCGAAGAGGATCTCGTCGTCGATGCCGAGTTCGCTACGAATGCGCGCGCGTGCTTCGGCGTTGGGCTGGAAGCGCTCGGTGTCGATGCCGTTGGGCACGACTTGAATGCGGTCGGCGGGGTAGCCTTGCGTGGCGTAGTAGCGGGCGCCGCTGTGGCTGTTGGCGATGAGGAGGTCGGGCCAGCGAGACAAGAACTTGCCGAGCGTGAAGACAAGCCGTCCGAGCCAGCCGTAGAGCGCGGCGTCGGTCTTGCTGTCGCGCAGACCCCACACAATGCGGATGCGCGGCAGCAGCGGTTTCATCAGCGCGGCGACAAGGTTGGCTTCGTTGAGAAAGCTGTAGAGCACGTCGGGTCGCGAGGCTTTGATTTGCTGCACGAGTCGCCACAGGAAGCCGAGCATGTCCCAGCGGCTCTTTTTGCCGAGGGCGATGACGTTCACACCGGCGGCTTCGAGTTCGCTCTGCATCGGGCCGCCGTAGAAGCTCACGACGGTCACGCTGTCACCGGCACGATGAAGTCCCTGCGCAAGCGCGACGAGCTGACGCTGGGCACCAGCGTAGCCGAGGTCGCGAATGAGAAGGGTGAGGCGCATCTACTAAAATGATGAAGGGTGAAGAATGAAGGATGAAAAAATCATGACCACGAAGGCGTGGGTTGTTGAAGGCTCTCGGGTTTATGAAGCGCGATGCGCAGGGTGCTGTGAGTGACCAGTGTGGTGGCGACGCCGGCGCAGAGCCAGTAGGCGACCATTTCGACAAGGTTCTGGCTGAAGATGCTGAACATCCACAGAGGCATCACGGCCAGGATGCCGGTGCCTTTGGCGAGGAGGCATTTCAGGGTGATGAAGATAAGGACGCTGGCGTAGAGCACGACGCCGCCCACACCGAGATCGAGCCAGATGGCCAGCCACTGATTGTGGGGTTGCCAGTGGGATGATGCGCAGCCGGTGCCGTGACCGAAGACGGGCGATTCGGTGACGGCTTCCCAGGCATCGTTGAAATCCTTCATGCGCTCGCCGGACTCCATCTTGTCGGTGCTGCCGCCGAAGATGGCTTCGATGCGGTCTTTGGCGTTCTTGTCGGTGCCAAAGCTGCGGCTGGAGGCCATCTGTGTCAGCATGGCGACGCCGATACCGATGAGGGGAATCGACGCGGCGATCATCAGAGCAATCTTGCCAAAATGCTGCCGCAGGTTCATCACAACCCACACGGCCACCATCGCGACAAAGACTAACATGCCGCTGCGACTAAGCGTGAGGCCCACAGCCACCGCACCGATGGCGATGATCATCGCATTGAACCAGAAACGATCACTCAGCGTGAGCACGATGCCGAGCATGAGACAGAGCACGATGATCGCATCATTGGGTTGCGTGAGGAAGCCCGCATAGCGCCCAGGAATCTGCGAATACGTGGCCATGCCGAGGGCCTCATAGAGCACGGATCCGCTGTCGAGAACGATCACTGCCACGGCAGCCCGGAGGGCAATCGCACGCCAGTTCTCCGTGGCCAGCACGCTCAAAGCCACGATGGTGACAATCCACACATTGGCGAGGATCATCACTGCCGTTGAGTGGTCACCCAGCACGTAGTTGATGTAGCGTTTGAGCATGGAGGAGTCGATCAAGCGCAGGGTGGGAATCACCAGCAACCCGAGCACAGCTGGCTTGAAGGCCGGGCGATTGAACAAGACGAGGAGCAAGGTGATGGCCGAGAGGCCCAGGGTGAAGTCACGCGGCTTCACGGGCATCTGTCCGTGCTCGTAAAGGCAGGCCATGGCACCAGAGATGTGGCCAGCGAGCAGGATGGCGGCTGTCCACGGAAGCAAGCGGACAGCGAGTGTAGGCTTGGGGACCGAGGGTGAGTTCATGTCGGCACCCTCCTTGCGTTCTCGTCTTCAAGGCTGAGTCGGCGAATGGTCTTGAGCAGGTAGGTCACCAGCAGTGCACAGGAAATCACGTAAACCATGGCGGTGGAAAGCGCGATGCCTGCCACGCCGAGGGAGCGCATCAAGATCGCATTGAGCACGATGTTGCTCACGAGGCAGGTGATCGACGTGGCGAGGGTGAACCAGTTCGCCTGCAACGACACGACAACACGGGACATCAGCATGCTCGTGATGTAGAACGGGATCTGAAGCGATGCGCAGCGCAGCACTTCGGCCACACGGGCTGTGTGCTCGGGCGTGAACTGGCCGCGCTCGAAGAGAATCTTCACGATGAGCGGAGCCTGCCAGCACAGGATCGCGACCAGAGGCACGGCCACGAGAAGAATGCTTCCGATCGTGTTGCGCAGTTGATGCTTGAGGCCCATCCAGTCGCGTTTGGCCACCGCATCCGCAAAGAAGGGAAACATAGTCTCCGCCGCCGCGCTGGCGGTGAGCGCGAGGAGGATGCCACAGATCTTCTCCGAGTAGCTGAGCACCGTGACGCTGCCCGAGGCGAGCTGGGCTGCCATCGCCTGATCAACTATGGGAGCACTGCCCAGCACGAGGCTGGCGAGCAGAAAGGGAAGGGCGCTGGCGAGCACGACCCGATTGGAAGGCTCGTGCAGCCGGACGCATCGTTCGAGCCACGTGCGATTAATCGGACAGCGCCTGGAGACAACGAAGGCGAGCACCAGGAAGTGCAAGAACGCTCCTGCATTCGTGCCCCAGACGAGAACTTGCACCGGTGCCTCAGGCGGCGTGACCACGATGCTCAGCAGAATGGCCGCTGGCGTGAGGATCGGCGAGGCGGCGGCAACGGCGAAGAGCTTGTTCCCCTGCAGCCACGTGCCCAGGAGCGTGGTCATGCCGAAGCAGAGCAGGAAGGGCGTAAGGCTGCGCAGAAGCTGGAGCGCCAGGGCTTGTTTCTCGGCTGGGAAACCATGGCCGAGGAACTGGACGATCCATGGCCCCCCGATCCAAAACATCAGCGCCACACAGCTCAGCGTTCCAAAGTGAACCGCAGCCGTCTGCACGCCAAGCCGCTCGGCACGGAGCGGTCCACGGCGATGCTTCAGCTTGGCGTAGGCAGGCAGAAAGGCGGCAGGCAGGCCGCCTCCCAGCAAGGAGGATGCAAAGGTGTGCACGCCAAAGGCGAGAGCAAAGGCGTCCAGCGAATCCGAGACCCCGAAGCGATGCGCCACGGCCGCGTCTTTGAAAAACGAGACCGCCTTGGCAAGGAGCGTGAGCGCGGCCACGGTCATGAATCCCTGCACCATGGCGCGCAGCAGCGTCCCATGAGAAAGGGCGTCGCGGAGCTTTTGCACCAGCGAAGGCGAACTCGATGGCTCGGTGCTCATGGCGACCTCGAGCACGTCAGTGGACATGCCTCCTGACGAGCATCCAGGGGACGCGTCGGGGTGCAGAGGCAGAGGCTTGCCAGCAGCTTGAGACATCAGTAATTATGGAAAGTATAATACGCAGCTTGCATGATGACTAGGAGATGATGTATTTTTCTTTGCCCACGACGCCTCACCATGTCCTCCGCCCCTGAGTTCTCGATCACGGTGTTCACGCCGGTTTACAACCGCGCCAGCACCCTGCCGAGGGTGTGGGAGAGCCTTTTGGCCCAGACGTTTCGCGACTTCGAATGGCTCATCGTCGATGATGGATCGACCGACGAGACACCGGCACTGGCCGCGTCCTACATCCAGCAGGCACCTTTCCCCGTTCGCTACTTCCGCCAGGAGAATCAGCACAAGAAAGTGGCGCACAACCTCGCCGTCCGCGAGGCCCGGGGCCAGGTGATGCTGGGCCTCGACTCTGATGATCGCTGCGTGCCTCATGCCCTGGAGCGCCTGTGGTGGCACTGGAACAACATCCCGGAGACCGAGCGCGAGCACTTCTCCGCCGTGACGGTTTTATGCCAGGATGAAAATGGGGAGATCGTGGGCGATCCTTTCCCTGGCGAAAAGTGGTTCGATTCCAACAGCACCGAGATCACCTACAAGCACCGTGCTCGAGGCGAGAAGTGGGGCTTCCACCGGGTTGATGTGCTGCGCCGCTTCCCCTTTCCGACCGACGTGAAGGGCTACGTGCCGGAATCCTACGTCTGGGTGCAAATCGACCGCTTGTTCAAGACCCGCTACGTCAACGAACCGCTGCGCATCTACTACCGAGACACCGCAGACTCTCAGATCACGGGCATGATTCGGGACCCTCGCCCAGGTGCCAATGGGGCCGTCGTGGGCACAGCCCCTGAATTGAGCGCCTGTGCGCGTTACTTCTTTTCCAATCCCCGAGGCGTGGGAAAACTGGCCGCCAACTTTGTGCGCCTGCTGCTGCATTCCACGTTCACTCTGGGTGAGAAGGTTCGATTCGCCTGGACGGATCAGTCCTGGCCTGCCCGGTTCCTGATTGTGCTGACTGCGCCCGTCGGATTGGCGGTGTTCCTCCGGGATCAAATCCGGCACTCCAAGTAATCGTCCCATGGCCCGTCGGCTGGCATTCCGTTGCGAATAGTTCGACGCAGAGTCAGGAGTCCCAGTGCTCTCTCGTTGACGGCACGTGTATGGCTGACTACCGCACCCGCATGGACCCAGTTTCCCAGCTCTGCACCGCTGTCACCGAAGAGAAGATCCGCGCCATGGTTGCGGCGTTTTACCGGCGTGTGAAGCAAGATGATCTCATCGGCAAAATGTATCCGCCGGAGGACTGGGAGGGCGCGGAAAAGCGGCTCGCTGACTTCATCGTGTATCGTTTCGGCGGACCTCAGACCTACCTCGAAGAGCGCGGTCATCCACGTTTGAGGATGCGGCACTTCCCTTTCGCCATCGGGCTGGCAGAGCGTGATCGCTGGCTCACTCTGATGGGCGAAGCGATGAAGGAAGTGGAGATTCCCGCCGAGCACGCGCCACTGATTGGAGAATTCTTCGCGATGGTCGCGGACTCGATGCGGAATCGTGAGGGGTAGCTCTCGGGCGACGAAGTGGAGATGTTGAGAGGCGAAAAGTAGAGAAGACCAGTGCCTCACCTCACGCCATCACGAAGTCGGCAATGCGGCGGGCATCGCCCTCATGAATGGTCTGGGAGCGCTCGCATTCCTCGGCGGTGAACTCGCCGCGATGCGCGATGCGCCCCGCCTTCCACACCCAGGCATTCGGATTGTAGGGACCCACTTTGCGAGGATCGCTCCAGGTGTGTAGGCCCAGCGTTTGATCATTGACCGCTGCCGCGATGTGCATCGGTCCACTGTCCACGCTGACTACCACGGAGGCGCGGCGCATGAGTGCGATGAGCTGGGACAAGGTGGTGCCGTTCGTGAGATCGATGACGTGCTTGCCTCGAAGAGGTTGCGGCTGTCGGGTCATGCCCACGACCACGATGGGCACAGTGGTCAAGCAATCGCACAGGACCTGTAGCTCGTGATGGCCGAGCGACTTGCCCTCGCCGCGTGAATACGGATGGACGAGCACATACGAAGCTGGCAGCGCCTGCTCCACCGGCTGGCCTTCAGGCATCGGAAACTCCACCCGATCCACCTGCACGCCGAGCGCACGTGGCAGCTCCAGGTAGCGATCCACAGCATGAGCGCCGGGATTCACAGGCACGATGTGATCATAGAATTGACTCGCCCCTTCGCGGGCATCGCTGAGGCCAAGGATAGGCCGCGATCCGCGGGCGAAACTGATGAGCCCGCTACGCAGCAAGCCCTGAAAATCGAGCACCACCTCGGGCACCTCGCGGGGTGTCTTGTTCCACTGCATCGCCCAGCGACTGGCCTTAGCGGCTCCGGCGACGCCGCGAAACTCCTTCTGTGGAAACGGAATGGCTTCATCGATATCGGGGGACCCTTCGATGAGCGGCAGCCACTCGGGCTTGGCGATCCAGCGGAGCTTGAGGTGCGGGTGGGCAGCCTTGATCGCACGGACGGCGGGCAGGGTGTGGACGATGTCGCCCAGGGAGCTCGGCTTCACGATGAGGGCCGAGCGGAAGTCGCGCAGATCAGGCAGAGCCATGTGTGCGGATTAACGGCCCAAGGCCAGACGCTCGGAGAGCAGCGGCGGCAGGCCCGCATCGAGGATCTTTTGCTGCGCGGTGCCGATGTCGTAATCGAGGCGACGGATCTCGACGTGGCCTTTCTGCACATCGTAGATGGCATACGCGGCACGCCAGTCACCATCGCGTGGCTGGCCTACGCTGCCGACGTTAATAAAATACTTGGTGCCGCGAACGAGCGTCACTTCGAGGCCACGAGCACCGCGCACGGTATCGTCTTTTTCGAAGATTCGCGGCGAGTGCGTGTGCCCGTAGAAGCAGAGCTGGGTGAACTGGTAGCTGAAGCTCGCCATCGCATCGAAGCGGTTCGTCACGTAGGCCCAGCTGCCGGGGGAATCGAGCGTGGCATGCACGATGGTGAAGTCACGCACCTGGCGGACCAGCTTCAGCTCGGCCAGCCAGCGGCGCTGCTCGCGGGTGAGCTGAGCGCGAGTCCAGAGGAGAGCGGCCTGGGCGAGCGGATTGAGATCTTCCAGCATCGACTCATTGGCTGCGCCTTCATCGTGATTTCCCCGCACTACGGGACAGTCCATCGAACGAACGGTTTCAAGACATTCAACGGGGTTGGCACCGTAGCCTACGATGTCACCCAAGCACACGAAGTTGGCGCAACCTTGCTCTTGGGCATCTCGGAGCACGGCTTGGAGTGCTTCGAGATTGCCGTGAATGTCACCGAAGATTGCAAACTTCATCAGGCTTGGGAAAGATGGGCCTCGACTTTCGGGGACGCGCCCCGGAAATCAAGCGCTTAGCTTCGCCTTCTGCCCTGCCATCCAGCCTTTTTTCGACGTTTCGCGGTCTGCCTGCACTAACTCCGCCTGCCAACGCTTCGACTCATGAACAAGCTCACCTTCCTTTTCGCTCTCACCACGCTCGCCTTCATGGGTCTCTCGGCGGGCTTGTGGTATTCGTCTCAAAGCGATTCCACGGGGCGTGTCGTGGAGCTGGAAACCAAGCTGCGCGAGGCCGAGGCCACCATCGCGAAGCTACAAAAACAAACCGCTGCCACGGCTCCGCGCGTTTCCGGCTCGTCCAGGACCACTCATGTTTCCAGCGTCGCTGGCACAATCGCGGGCGCTGATGCATCCTCGCCACAGGCCACACCTGCGGGCACACAGCCGATGACGACCGCTGGCAATCCAGGTGCGCCATCCTCGGTCGGCACGGTCACGACCCCGCCTGCAGTCACCGATCCGCGCACGCTCAAGAGTCTCGCCGAAGCGGAAGCGAAATACGCCGACCTCATCAGCCAGTTCCAGCTTCAACCCGACGAGAAAGAGTTCTTCAAACAACTCGCCGCCAAGCGCTCCGAAGTTCGCAAGCGCGTGGTCAGCCAGCTCCAGGACCCCAGCCTCACACCCGCGCAGCGCCAGGCCTTGCTCGTGTCGGGCAAGACGGAACTCGATGCCAACGACGCCGAGATGCGCCAGTTCCTCAACAACGACACCGATTATCAGAAGTTCGCGCTCTGGGAGAATACGGAGATCGAGCGCGCGCAGCTCGAAGCCGGGCGCGCCATCTTCCAGAACAATGGTGCTCCCCTCAACACCGAGCAGGAAGACTGGCTGGTGCAGAATGCCTTCGCGCTTCGTAGCAACACCAAGGGCGTAGCGGACCCGTTCAATGCGGACTCCATGGTGGGCGTGACGGTGGACCAGAACTACATGAACACGGTGATGCAAAAGTTCGACGCCGATACCAACCTCCTCCTCCAGAACGCTCGCAGCCGCTTCACCCAGGCCCAACTCGATGCCGTGAAGGCATGGCGTCAGCAGCAGCGAGTCCAGGTCGAGTCCCGCCTCTGGAACATGTCCCGCACGATGGGCACGACGCGATAGCCAGTGAGGCGGTAGGACGGTGGATCAGTAGGACAGTAGATCGGCATCGAGTCGCTCTTGTCTCCATCCATCCCTTCATCCACCATCGCGCTGCTCCGCTGCTCCGCTGTCCCACTGTCCCACTGTCTCAACGATCCACTGACTCCCTATGCGCTCCCCCATCGCCCCTAACGGCCCCACGTTTTCGCAACTCGTCTATGGCACCTGGCGCGTGCTTGATGATGCTGCCACGGCCACGCCGCAGAACCTGCTCGCACGCTTGCACAAGTGTGTCGAACTCGGCATCACCACCATCGACACCGCTGAGATCTATGGCTTGTATCGCGTGGAAGAATTTGTCGGCCAGGCGCTGAAGCTCGAGCCCTCCCTGCGCGACAAGTTGGAGATCGTGACCAAGTTCGGCATCTACGTGCCCTGCGAATTCCATCCTGACCGCAAGACCGCCTTCTACAACGCCACTGCCGAGCGCATCGTGAAGAGCGCGGAGAAATCCCTCCGCCTCATGGGCATCGATCACATTGACTTGCTGCTCGTCCATCGCCCCGACTGGCTGACCAGCGCCGACGAAACCGCTGCAGGACTCAACAAGCTGCTCAAGGATGGAAAGATCCGCTCCGCCGGAGTGTCGAACTACAACGTGCATCAGTTCGACCTGCTGAACTCGCGCATGGATCAGCCGCTGGTGACGAATCAAGTCGAGTTCCACCTGCTGCACATGGACCCGATTTATGACGGCGTGCTCGACCAGTGTCAGCAGCACAAGTTCAAGCCCATGGCCTGGAGCCCGCTGGCTGGTGGTCGCCTCATGGATCCCGCCAACGAAGCCGGCCAGCGCCTGCGCAAGGCCGCCGAAAGCCTGTCCGCCAAATATAACGGTGCCACCCTCGACCAGCTCGCCTACGCCTGGATCATGGCGCATCCTTCCCAGCCTCTGCCCGTGATCGGCACCAACAAGATCGACCGCCTCGAAGCCGCCGCCAAAGCCGCCACGATCAAGCTTGAGCGCGAAGACTGGTATGCCCTCTGGACCGCAGCGAAGGGTCACGGGATTCCCTGATCACAGGGTGAGTTGCCTGAAGCATCTCGATGTGTCACAATGCCCTCATCATGAGCGACTCAACCGCCATCATTGATCCGAAGGAGCTTCGTCCGCTAATTCATCAGAAAGTAGATGCGTTGGGCGAGGCTGACCTCGCCGCCGTTCACGAGTTGTTGCTTGAAGTTGAACGCCGCACCTTGTTCGCCCAGTTGGCCGACGAGGCGGAGGGTGATCGAGTCGCAGGCAAGCTCGACCCGTCAGATATTGAGCAAGCCATTCATCGTCACCGGCAACGCCAGCCTTATCGGTGATGATGCGAGTCGTGCTGGATACCAATGTGATCCTGCAGGCCAGGGCGTCCGGGCATCCTTACCACCTCATTCTACGCGAGTGGATGCTTGGACGATTTTCATGGGTCGTCAGCACCGAGATTCTTTTTGAATATCAGGAAGTCATCACGGAACGCACCGGAGCAGCACGGTGGACGATTCTCGAGCGTCTCTTGACGCTCTCACCGCATGTGGTTCGAACGACTCCAGAGTTTCATTTTGGGCTGATCGTTGATGACCCGGATGACAACAAATTTGCTGACTGCGCCATCGCGGCCAATGCGGACTTCATCGTCACAAGTGACCACCATTTCGATGCTATGCTCGGCTCGGGTTATAAGCCACAGCCCATCACTCCCGAGCAATTCATCGAGCGCTACCTCACCCCGCCCTGACGCTTCCGCCACAGGTCCACGCAGAAGATCGCCACGCCGGTCCAGATGAGGGCGAAGGAGGCGAGCACTCCGTGCCCGATCGGTTCGCCATAGACGAAGGCACCCACGAGGAACTGGCCCGTGGGGGCAAGGAATTGCAGTAGGCCGAGCATGGCGAAAGGTAGCTTCCGTGCGGCGTGGGCGAAGCCAAGCAGGGGCACGGCGGTGATGATACCGAGGCCGATGAGCAAGGTGTAGTCCCCAGCGCTGCCATGGCCCCAGATCGCTCGATGATGTGACCCGACCCACGCGAGGAAGCCGAGCGCAAACGGCAGCCCGACGAGCGTCTCCATGGCCAGACCGGTGAGCGGACCCAAGTTGTTGCGGCGTCGTGCCAGGGCGTAAAAGCCCATGCTCAGAGCGAGGAGGATGCCGATCCAGGGGAAGCGTCCCGCGAGCAGCACCTGCATCAATGCGCCAGCTCCTGCGCAGGCGACGCTGATCTTTTGCAGACCCGACAAACGCTCGCCCAAGAAAAGCCAGCCGATGAATACATTGAGCAGCGGATTGATGAAGTAGCCGAGGCTGGAGTCCAGGATGTGCCCATGCTGCGCGGCCCAGACGAAGGTGCTCCAGTTGATCCCCAGCAGCAGGCCGGACCATGCATGGGCGCGCACTGTCGCACCATCGCGGACCGCCCGGGTCCACGCACTCCATTCGCCTCGCCAGAGCAGCATGGGAATGACGGTGACCATGGTCCACAAGATGCGATGCGCGATGGCAATGTCAGAGCCTACATGGCCGATTTGCTTCCAGTAAACCGGGAGCACACCCCACAACCCAAACGCCACCACGGCACCCAGGATCGCGGAGGTCGGCGGGCGTTCGATCATGAGTCGGCAGCGGCTTGTTCGTAAAGTCCTTCGGCCTCGCGGACCACGGCAGCGGCGGCTTCCAGCTCGTCCTGCACAATGATTTGCACCCCGCACTGCTCAAGTCGTTCGCGGTCCGCATTGAAGCGCACGCGAGCCAGCGTCGTCACATCGGGCGCAAACTCGTTCACATGCGTCAGCGCCGTGGACGCGCCGTTCACATCGGGGAAGGTGAAGGCCACAAGTCGTGCCTCGGCCACACGCGCCAGCTCCCAGGTCTCGCGATGCGTGGCATCGGCAAAGAGCACGGGCACGCCCTGGCGCTTGAGTCGCTTCACGGTGTCCACGTTTAGTTCGATGATGAGGCAGTCGATCCCCGCCTTGGCCAGCGACTCATGCAGCCGCTGACCGACAACGCCGTAACCACAGAGGATCGCGTGGTCACTTAGGCTCTTCGTTTTCTCTGAGACGGAAGCATCGACCGACGAGCCCTTGCGCGACCGCAGACGCAGCGCCCTCTCCATCCAGTCGGCCAAGCTGGGAGCTACGCGCATGAGCGTGGGCACCAGCGCCATCGACAGCGCGGTGGACATGACGAACACCTGATAAAACGCATCACCCCAGCCGATCGACTCGCGCGCCTTGGCCATGAGCACGAGGGAAAACTCACCCGTGGATGCCAGCGCTGCCGTGGCCAGCATCGCGGACCGCAGCGGCATTCGCAGCAAGCGACACGCAAAGGCGACGATGCCGCCCTTCACCACAAGGAGCAGCAACGTGCAGCCCAGCACCCACGCGCCTTGCTGCACGAGCACATGCACATCAATCGTGAGCCCCACGGACACGAAGAACAGCGTGAGGAACAGATCCTTGAACGGCAGCACATCGGCCAGCACGCGATGGCTGTAGATCGAACCGCTCACCACCAGCCCGGCGACGAACGCACCCAGCGCAGGGCTCAGACCGAGCACACTCGCCACGCACGCCACGCTCACGCACAGGGCCAGCACCGTCAGGGTAAACATCTCGCGACTGCGCGTCTGCGAAACCGCATGAAGCAATCGCGGAATCAAATAGCGCCCCAGCACCCAGGCGAGCGCGAGGAAGGCCGTCGCCTTGCCCAGCGTGCTCATCAGCGCATCGCGAATGGTCGTTCCGCCCGCCCCGGTGAGAACGGGCAGGAACAGCATGAAGCCAATGACCAGCAGGTCCTGGAAGATCGCGATGCCCAGCGACGTGCGCGCTGCCGGGCTCGCGGGAATGCCCAGTTCCTGGAAGGTCTTCATGCTCACCGCCGTGGAACTCAGCGCCACGGCCACCGCGAGGATCGCCGCGTGCGACGCATCCATCCCCATGCCCCATGCCGCCGCCCCAGCGACCAAGGCCGTGAGCACCACCTGCACACCGCCACCGATCAGCGCCGCCTTGCGCAAGTGCTTGAGTTCGCTCAGGGAAAACTCGATCCCCAGCGTGAACATCAGCAGCACCACGCCCGTCTCCGCGAAAGCATCCATTCGCTCCCTCAATCCCTCGCCACCCAGCCATTCCATCAGCCCGGAGTTCGCCGCTGCCACACCACACACGAAGTAGCCAATCAGCAGCGATTGTCGCAGTCGCGTGAGCGCCAGCGAGAGCAGCACCAGCACCACCAGCAGCACCGCGAGCAAACCCATCACGGGCGTGACACCCGCAGCAGCGAGAGTGATTGGGTGAGGCAAAAACATGAAGCTTTCTCAAAGCCCAGCCGCAGGCCTCTTGCAAACACAGATGGAACATCGAATCCATCGCGTTTCATTGCGCTCATGAACCGCCGCCACTTCGTCACCAGCACCCTCGCCGCTTCGCTCGCCACCCATTCGCGCGCCGCCGACTCCCCGAAGCTCCGCGTCGCCGTCATCGGTCACACCGGTCGCGGCAATTACGGTCACGGCATCGACACGATGTGGACGCACATGCCCGAGGTGGAAATCGTGGCCGTGGCTGACGCCGATGAGACGGGCCTCGCTGGGGCGCTGAAAAAACTCAAGGTGGCCAAAGGCTATGCCGACTACCACACGATGCTGGCCGAGGTGAAGCCCGACCTTGTGGGCATCGGGCCGCGTCACATCGATCAGCATCACGCCATGTTCATGGCCGCGATCAAGGCCGGAGCGAGGGGCGTGTATGCGGAGAAACCTTTCTGCCGCACCCTGGCCGAGGCCGATGAGATCATCGCCGCTGCCGACCAGCAGGGCACCCGCCTCGCCATCGCCCATCGCAATCGCTACCACCCCGTGATGCCCGTCGTCGCCCAGCTCGTGAAGGACGGAGCCATCGGCCGCCTGCTGGAATTTCGCGCCCGGGGCAAGGAGGACCAGCGCGGCGGCTCGCTCGATCTCTGGGTGCTCGGCGGCCATTTGTTCAATCTCATCCACTTCTTCGGCGGCGCACCTCTCGCTTGTTCCGCCACCGTCTTGCAAGGCGGCAAGCCCGCCACCAAGGCCGACATCAAAGAAGGCGACGAAGGCGTGGGCCCCCTCGCCGGCAACGAAGTCCACGCCCGCTTCGAGATGGAGTGCGGCGTGCCCGCGTTCTTCGACTCCGTGCAAAGTGCAGGCGTGAAGAGCACCGGCTTCGGCATCCAGCTCATCGGCACCGAAGGCATCATCGACCTCCGCACCGATGTCGAACCCGCCGCGCAGATCCTCAAAGGCAGCCCCTTCAGGCCGGTCAAGGAGCCACGCACCTGGGTGCCCATCACCAGTGGTGGCATCGGCGTGCCGGAACCCTTGGCGAACATCAAGGAAGTCATGGAGCACATCACCGCCGGCCGCGATCTGATCGCCTCCATCAATGAGAAACGCGAGCCCCTGTGCTCCGCCAAGGATGCACGCGTTACTTTGGAGATGGTCATGGGCATCTTCGAATCGCACCGTGTGGGCGGTGGTCGCGTCGAGCTGCCGCTGAAGTCCCGCGACAATCCGATCACGCGCTGGTGATTGCTTCCGCGCGCCGGAGCCTCTAGCTTTCAGTCCCCATGTCCGACGCCGCTCCACCTCCGCCCCCTGGCCAGACATCCGGTTGCCTGACGTGGCCCAGTATCGCGGCCGTGCTGATCGTTGGCATCGTGAGCTTCACCGTGCTGCGCGGGCTGGACAGGTTTGGCTCGTTGCTCGGCTTCCTTGGCAACGCGGGAGGCAAGCAGACCATCACGGAGTCCTTCCACGAGAACATCCGCAAGGTCACCGGGACCCAGGGTGACGTCCTTGAACTCGCCACCCTGGAGGCCGACGAAACCTTCACCCGCATGGACGCCAAGACCGTCGCCTGGAACTTGGTTTACCTTGGCACCACCGTCTCCGAGATCCGCGCCCCGGCCGTCTATCGCTACCACCTGAAGCTCAGCGACAAGTGGGCCGTCACCACCGAGGGCAGCACCTGCGTGGTGATCGCCCCCGCCATCCGCCCCTCCCTGCCGCCCGCCATTCGCACGGACAAGATGGAAAAGAAAAGCGAGGCCGGATGGGGCCGGTTCAATGCCGCCCAGAACCTCGCCGACCTGGAAAAAAGCATCACCCCCACCCTGGAGCGCCGCGCAGGGAACTCGACGCACATCGACAGCATCCGCGAACCCGCCCGCCTCGCCGTGACCAAGTTTGTCAAAGCCTGGCTCCTCACCCATCAGCAGCAGTCCGGCATCGACAAAATTGTCGTCCTCTTCCCCGACGAACCCGCCGCCAAAGACGGTTCCGCCGCCCGCCAGGCCGCCGTCCCCCTCAGCCTGGTGCCGTGAGGGTGCAGTCTCGCACTCGACCCAGTGCCGCCTTGCATCCGACCCGGCGCAGCCTTGCATCCGACCCAGTGCCGCCTTGCATCCGACCCAGTGCCGCCTTGCATCCGACCCAGTGCAGCCTTGCACTCGACCCGGTGCGCCCTTGCACTCGACCCGGTGCGCCCTTGCATCCGACCCGGTGCGCCCTTGCACTCGACCCGGTGCAGCCCTGCACCCGACTTGGTGCAGCCTCGCACCCGACCCGGTGCAGCCCTGCACCCGACTTGGTGCAGCCTTGCACCTGACCAAGTGCAGCCTTGCTCCCGACCCGGTGCAGCCCTGCACCGGACAGAGTGTGACCCTTCATCCGAGGCGCTCTGCGCCATCACGGCGATGGTTTTGATTCTGACCTCGCGATCACACCCTGGAACAGAGGTCAAAACAGGCTTTTTCAGTGACAACATCTGCGTCTCTGCCGTATTTTGATCAAAATATACGAATCTTTGGTTTGTGTTTCGGGAAAATGGAAGCATTTTGGCTTCGAAACAGCAATTTTCACCCAGACACACCTCATGAGCGAAAAAATGGACGGCGCCCAGGCGCTAATCAAGACCCTCGATGCCCTGGGCATTGAGTATGTGTTCGGATACTCCGGCGGCGCAGCGCTGCCGATGTTCGACGCCCTCGAAACCGTGAAGACGAACATGAAGTTCGTCCTCGTGCGCCACGAGCAGGGCGCAGTGCACATGGCCGATGGCTATGCTCGCGCGACTGGCAAGCCGGCTTGCGTGCTGGTGACCTCCGGTCCTGGCGCAGGCAATACCGTCACCGGCCTCATGACCGCTATGATGGACAGCGTGCCGATGGTGGTGCTCTGCGGCCAGACCGTTTCCTGGATGCTGGGCAAGGATGCCTTCCAGGAAGCCGACATCTGGAACATCACGGCCCCGGTCGTGAAGCATAACTTCCTGGTGAAGAACACCAACGACCTGCCACGCATCGGTCGCGAGGCCTACCATATCGCCACCACGGGTCGCCCCGGTCCGGTGCTGATCGACATTCCAAAGGACGTGAGCCAAGCCGCCTTCACCGGCGTGATGGACGAGCCGATGGACCTGCCGGGCTATCATCCCGAGCTGTCGCTGAACATTGACAAGACCAAGATCCACGAGGCCGTGAAGCTCATCCAGGGAGCGAAGCGTCCGCTGATCCTCGCCGGTCAGGGCGCGATGATCGCCCGTGCGGACAAAGAATTGATGGAACTGGCCACCCGCCTCGGCTGCCCGGTGACCTCCACCTTGCTCGGCAAAGGCGTGTTCCCCGAGACTCACGCGCTCTCGCTCGGCATGTTGGGCATGCACGGCACCGCTTACGCCAACAAGGCCGTGTGCGAGTGCGACGTGCTGATCAACATCGGCAGCCGCTTCGATGACCGCATCATCGGCAAGCCCTCAATGTTCTGCAAAAACGCGAAGATCGTTCACATCGACATCGACCCCGCTGAACACGGCAAGATGATCAAGGCGGACGTGCACATCGTCGGCGACGCGAAGGCTGCCTTGAAGGAACTCCTGCCGCACATCGAAGCGCTGGAGACCAAGGACTGGCTCGCTCATCTCGACGGCTACAAGAAGAAGTTCCCGCTGGGCTACAAGAAGCAGGGCGGTCTGCGCATGCAGCAGGTCATTGATGAGTTCTACCAGCTCACCCAGGGCAAGGCCATCATCACCACCGACGTAGGCCAGCACCAGATGTGGGCCGCACAGTTCTACAAGAACGACGCGAGCTATCACTGGGTCAGCTCCGGCGGCGCAGGCACCATGGGCTTCGGCTTCCCGGCGGCCATCGGCGCGCAGCTCGGCTGCCCGGACAAGATCGTGTGCAGCATTTCCGGCGACGGCGGTTTCCAGATGACCCTGTTTGAACTGGCCACCGCTGCGATCCTCAAGCTGCCGATCAAGATCATGGTCTTGAACAACAGCTACCTTGGCATGGTGCGCCAGTGGCAGGAGCTGTTCTTCGACAACCGCGAGTCCGGCGTGGACCTCGTGGGCAACCCTGACTTCGTGAAGCTCGCCGCCGCCTATGGCATCAAGGGCTTCCACATCAGCCGCCCGGCCGATGTGAGCCGCGTGCTCCAGCAAGCGCTCGACTACAACGACGGCCCTTGCCTCATCGAAGCCGAGTGCATCAAGTATGAAAACGTCTTCCCGATGATCCCCGCCGGCGCTGCGCTGGAGGACATGATCACCGAAGCTCCGAAGCATAAGATGGAGAAGCCCGCCGGTTCCACGTAGCAGCCCGCCTGTTGTTCTGCCTCACAACCTCAGCCCTTTTTCCAAACCATGTCCACTCGCAACATTCCTTCCGTTGATGTGAAACCCGCGCCGAAGCCGGAGATCACCAACACCCACACGCTCTCGGTTTTCGTGAGCAACAAACCCGGCGTGCTCGGTCGCATCTGCGCCGTGTTCTCCCGCCGTGGTTACAACATCGACTCCCTCGTCGTCAGCCAGGGTCGCGATGCACGCTTCAGTCGCATGACCATCGGCATCAGCGGTGATCCCGCTGGTCTCGAGCAGATCGTGCTTCAGGTGAACAAGCTCATCGACGTCATGCACTGCACCGAGCACAACGACCGCGATGCCGTCGTGCGTGAGATGATCCTCATCAAGATCGCTGCCAAAGCCGCTGATCGCACCGAAGCACTTCAGATCATCGAGCATTACGCGGGCAAGACCGTCGATATGCACGAGGACAGCCTGATCGCCATGATCACCGGCAACACCGACAAGATCGATGCCGCCCTGCGCATGCTGTCCAAGTTCGAGATCATCGAGACCGTCCGCACCGGCAAGGTCGTCATGGCTCGCGGCACGACTGAGACGTAGTCGCTTGCAATCACCTGCCTCCACTCGAAAAGCCGGGCAGCAATGTCCGGCTTTTTCGTGTGCTGGCGCCTCGACAGATCACCGCGCCATCAGGCGAAACGTCAGATTGATACGCGGTTCACTCACTCGCTTGGTCTTCGGCAAGGCATGCAGCCAGTGCTCTTGGGTTGCACCTTTCATCAGCAACAGGCTGCCGTGTTCGAGCACCAGGGAAGTGGTGAGCCCGCGCTCGCGTTTGTGCTTGAAGGCAAACTTTCGTTCCGCTCCCAGGCTCACGGAAGCAATCGTCGCACCACGAACGAGGGTGGACTCATCATCGCTGTGCCACGACATGCCCTCGCCGCCGTGGTGGTAGAGATTGATCAGGCAGGAGTTGAAGGTCGCCTTCGCCAGCGACTCCACCTTGCCCTTGAGCCTGAGCAACTCGTTCGTCCAGGGCAGCGCATGCCGCGTAGTGCCCGAGTAGGTGTAGGCGAACGCTTCGTCGCCATACCACGCCACCTTGCGCGCCGTCACGATACGCTTGCCGAAAATGATGACCTCGTCGTTCTGCCACGGCACCTCTGACCTCAGCACCTCAAAGCACCGGGAGGCCTCGCTCGGTGAGAAGATCGGCCCTTGGTAAACCACCTCGCCATCACGAGGCAGAAGGTTGAGCGAGGAATCAGGAGAAAACAAATTCATGCGCGGGAAAGGTCGCGAGCAAGCAGCGGTCGTTTGCGTTCAACGCTTCACAGATTGTCGGAGATGCCGCCATCAAAGGCCACCACTTAACGGCGGGGAAACCTCTCATACACATCTGCAAAAAGACTGGCGCTTTCGTGCCTCCCGGCAGCCGGGCAAAAATATATTCCCATCACCGCATAAGATTCTGGGCCCACAGGGCATGAACCCATAAACCCAATGGGCGAATCACGCCCGCACCATGCCCTCTACCCGACCACTCTGTTATGACAGCCACCTTCCACCTTCTTCTTTGCCTGACCGTGCTGATCATCTTCATCGAGTTCCAGTGTTGGAACTGGACCGATCTCAAAAAGAATAGCCAGACCCGCTCGTTGCAGGAACCGTGACCAGTCGATGAATTCAGCCCTATCCATTCTCGGAGCGCTTTGGCCGCTGTGCCTGGCAGTCACATTGACGGCCCAGGAAACGAGCGTCCTGGAGAGTGCCCGGGCTGAGGTGGGACTGCGCTCGCTGCAAACAGCCTCCAAGACATCTCCTTCCGAGGGTGCTCCCGCCTTGCTCCATGAAGCTGCGGGCCTGGATGGCTATGATGAAGAAATCGGCGAGCAGCGGTTCCTCAAGAAGCAAGTGAAGGCCGAGTGGGAGCCTTGGCTCGTCGAGGCTGATGCGCAGTATTTTTACACCGACAACGTGGGGCTGGCCAGGGACGGTGAGCTGGGGGATGCCTACCTTCGAGGTGGAGTGACGGTGCAATACAACAACCGCATCGCAGGCCCTTGGAGTGTGAATGCAAGCGCGGCCAGCCATGTGTATTTGCACGACCGCTTCAGCGCCCTCGACTTCAACCTCACCCGGTCCGATCTGGCCCTGACCTACGAGCTGCCGGCGTTGCGCACCATGATCAGCGCGGGGTGGTCCTGGTATCGCATTTCACAATCCGATCTGACCACCCACGCCTTCGATGATCACCTCGCCAGCGTCTTGATTCAGAAGCTGTGGAAGCCCAGGTCCGGCCTCGAATTCGTCGCCGGGATGATGGCCGACATCAGCCTCGCTCCCGAGCCCGCTGGGCCTGGCCGGGACGAATACAGCGCTTATGCGGGCACACGGCTCCGGCTCCGCACCCGCCTGACCATCACGGGCAGCTACCGCGCGGGCTGGCATCACTATCGGGAAGTGGACCGGCAGGACTGGAACCACGTCGTGCAGTTGGGCGTCGCCTACGAGGTCACTTCCTGGGCCAAGGTGGGCATCATGGGCAGCATGACCTTCAACCGCTCATCGGTCTCCTTCTTTGACTATGACAACCTCGTGACCGGCGGCGGTCTGTTCTTCAATGCCCGATTCTAGAGTCATGAACAGAGTGCTCCAGCTTTTGCTCGTCGTTGTGACAGGTGCCGTTCAAGGTGCCACGGTCGAGCGTGTCGTGGGCAAGGCGAGCGCCAGGGCGGGAGCTCATCTGGCTGAGGGCGCATCGTTCAGCACAGGACGGCAGAGCCGGGCCAAGCTCGCAGGCGATTCAGGCTTTCTGATCACGGGCTCCAACACGGAGGTGCGCCTGACAAAGAACGGAGGTGTGGCGCTGGATCGTGGCCTCGTGCTGGTCGGGAGCGATCCCGCTGCGCGCCGTCGCTCGATTCCTGTTTCCATGCCTAACTTTAGAATGCGGGTAACAGGAACCGTGCTGGCGCTTTACCTTCCAGGCCGGTGGGTAAAGTTCATTTGCCGTGAGGGCAAGGTGGAGATCGCGCTCCAGTCCTTGCTTGGCGAAAGTGTGACTTTGCAGGCAGGCGACGAACTGCTGGTGCAGCCAACGGCCAAGGCCCTGCCCTCGCCCGTGCAGGTTGATCTGGGCCGCTTGGCAGACACCAGCACACTGACGAACGGCCTGGGGCCGCTCAGCACTCAAGCGCTCATGGACGCCGCCATCGCAGGCCAGCAGGTGGCCATGGACTCGGGCTCCCTGCGGATGACCCCTTTCTTGATGCGGGGAGCATCTCCAGAGCTGGCGCTTATTCGCCCTGCGGCTCCTGCTAGCACCGCTGCGAGCGCAGCGCTGCCGCGCGATGAAGCGACCATCTTCTCGGTCACAAATCGTGAGGACAACCCTGAGGCGGTGCTTGCCGTGAGAGAGCACGAGGATGGCATCGGGCAGTTCGATATGGGCAGCACCACGTTCTTTCGTGATGGAGCCACCACTCAGATTTATCGGGTGAAACTGAGTGCCGTGGACAATGGAGGCACCCTCGTTCAGCCGCGAATTCACGGCACCCTGCGCGCGGATGCCGATCTGTTTGGCGGCACTGACCGGACGCTGGAGTTCAGCACCACCGATCCCTCGGTGACAGTCGTCGGGTTGGACACGGCAGATATTTTGACTCCACCCGACGTGGCGCTCAAGTTCATCGCGCCAGCGCTGGAGGTGACGGATAGCACGTTGAAAGCCGGGGATGCTCTGGACATAAGCGAGCTGCTGCACCTGCACGCGACAACGGGCGATGTGAACATCACGGACAGCACCCTGCGCGGTGGGGTTGTGTCCATCGGCGGAAGCTCCACCGCGACCACACCGCAAGCGGTCCACATCTCCACTAGCGAGGTCACGGCCAACCGTCGGTTGAGCGTAGGGGAAGTCACCGTGCCCACCAGCATCACCATTGAGCAATCGTCACAACTGCTGTCCTTGATCGAGCATGTGAGTCTCGTCTCAGGAGGGGGCGACGTGATGGTGACGGCCTCGACTCTTCGTGCCGACCAAGGCACGCTCACCATCGATGCCCTTGCCGCTGATGGAGTGAGTGGTGGAAAGGTGGCCCTGATCGATGCCACGATGTCTGCACGCGTGCTGCGAGTGCGTGGCTGGGCCGGTGCGGGCGATGCCTTGCTGATTCGTGGTGGCAACTACGATGCGGACGTGCAGATGCGCCTGTATGCCGAGGGCGCGGGCGCTGTGGTATTCGACGGTCAGGTGCAGCTGACCACTCCTCATGCAGTGATCGCCGGGGACAAGGTGCGCGTGAATGCCGGCGGACAGGTGAGCGTGTCGGGCAGCGCCAGCGTCCATTCGAATCAGCACGCATACAACGATGGGGTCCACGGCACCATCACGACGGGCGGCGGCCTGACTCAGCACCCTTACAACCCGCGTCCAGCGTTCTAAGCCATGTCTGCCACACCTGTGAACTTACCTCCTGCTCTCCGGCGAGTCCTGCTTGTCCTAGGGCTTGTCTTGGCGGTTCTCGTCTTCTGGAACCTGACGGGCGCTTCGCCATCTCACCCCTCGAAGGTGATGAGCACGAACCAGGACCCCGCTGTCCAATCGACAGCCGCTCGCGTGTTAGGCGCGGAGCCTCGCTCGCTACCGTCGGATGTGCCTGATGGGACTTCCCTGACAACGGAACCTGCGGAGGTTGCCGCGATGCCCTTCGATGGCATCGCGAGGGCGGGCAGGCTGGAGCGTCGCGAGGAACTGAACTACCAGCCCATGGCGGGCGAGCCCGATGTGCGCGCCGGATTTGATCTTCCCGAAACTACACTGCTGCGCCGTGTGCGCTCGGTGTATGCAATATCAGGATTCAGTGTGCCCTACGTCCGTGTAGATGAGATTCTCGAAGCGTCTTCACCCGCAGCGGCAGTGGCACCGCAGGCTAGCAGCGCCCTCGGCACTTCCTCGTCTGAGCAAGCGGATCAGGTGGTCCCAACGAGTGCGTCTGCTTCCCAGGATTCGCCTTCCTCGTCGTCAACGCCCTCGTCGCGAAAGCTCTGGCAGAACGCCCTGGCCATGGACTGCATGATGGTGCAGACCTCGGCAGGAGTAACGCAGGAACGTCTAGCCGAGGTGCTGCCGCCGGGAATGCAGGTTGCGCGGCCTTTGTCGTTGCAAGGGCTCTACCTGGTGAAGTGGGAGCGCAGTCTCGGCCTGGAAGTCGAGCCCGCCCGGTCCATGTTCGAGAGCCTGGAGGAGGTAGCCTTTGCCGAGCCAAACTATCTCACTGCCGGCAGTGCCACCGTGCCCAATGATCCTGGTTACGCAGGCACAAATCCCGGGCCGCAGTGGTTCCTCAAAAAGATGGGCGCTGAGAGGGGCTGGGACGTCGTTCGCGGTTCCACAGACGAGGTGATGGCCAATAGCCACGTCGTGGTGGTCCTGGACACGGGGGGGGATCTCAACCATCCCGATCTGGCCAGCCAATGGTGGATCAATCCCGGTGAGTCAGGCGAGGGGCGTGAATCGGATGGCCTGGACAATGATCAGGACGGCGCGGTGGACAATGTTCGTGGGTTTAACTTCCTGGACGGCAACAGCAGCATCACGGACGACGTGGGGCATGGCACCTGGGTGGCCAGCATCATCGGAGCCACGGGCAACAACGGCCTGGGCCTCACCGGCGTCGCCTGGAACGTGAAGCTGTTTCCACTCAAGATCATCAAAGGCCTCTATGATCTCCGAACCAGGAAACTCGTGGGCACCTATGGAACCTACGACGCAGCCATTGGAGCCCTGAACTGCGTGCAGCGCCTCAATCTCCAGCGCCAGCAGGTGGCCGTGTGCAATCACAGCTGGGGCGGTCAGGGCTACTCACGAGCACTCTTCAATGTGATCAACAACTCCCGCCTCACGCTCGATCCACTACCCACCGGACTCACCTCCACCTTCGCCAAGGACAAGAACGTCATCGTTGCTCAAGGCAATGCCATGGAACTCGCCAAGTTGCGCGTGGGCATGACGGTAACGGGCAGCGGCATCCCTCCCAAGACGATGATTGCGATCATCGGCGGCAACAGCATCACGCTGAGCAACTACACCACCCTCGCCCGCACTGCGACACCGCTGACGTTTTCCAATCCTGTGGAACCCGTTTCCTACAAGGTGCTTCATGTGGCTGCTGCCGGGAACTCGAGAGCCAACTGCGATCGGTTCCCCGTCTTCCCAGCTTGCGTGCCCAGTGGCTACGTCTTGAGCGTGGGTGCCTGTGATGCCACTGATGCACCCAGTGTCTGGGGAGCAGCCGGGACGAACTACGGGGCTCTGAACGTGGACATCTTTGCGGGCGGCACCACCACCTGGGGGGCGCGTGCAGGCACCACCATGTATGAGGCGCGCAACGGCACCAGCGGTGCGGCACCTCTCGTTACCGGTGCGGCGGTCTTGCTCCGCATGTGGGCACCAGAACTCGATGAGCGACAAACCCGCCAAATCATCATCGAACAGGCGCAACCATCGGCCAAGCTGACGGGCAAATGCCTGTCCGGTGGGCGGCTGGATTTGGCCAAGGTGATGGACCGGCTCTACGCTCCGAATCTCGTGGGCAGCGGCGGCAGCACCGGCGGTGTGGGACAAACGACGCAGGCCATGGCCATCGGGCAGGGGATGGCCGGACGAGTGGCCAAAGGCTATGAACACACACTAGCAATCTATGGTGGACAGGTCTTCGCCTGGGGTAGCAATCGATACGGACAACTCGGTCCCAATGGCCCGAAGGCTGGCCCATATGGATGGCCCGAAGCCGAGAGCCCCTTGCCCGTGATCGTGCCCGGCATCGACGATGCCATCATGGTCGCCGCACAGGGAGATGCCTCCTATGTGCTTCGCAGCAACGGCACGGTGTGGGGCTTTGGTGGCAGCCTGTATGGCGGCTTCGGGCAGAGTGGTCTGCCCGTGCAGGTGACAGGCCTCTGGGAGTCAGGATCACAACCCCAGGCAATCTGGATTGCTGCAGCCGATGATCATGTGTTGGTCGCCAACCAGGACGGCAGTGTGTATGCCTGGGGCAAGAACGACGAAGGACAGCTGGGCAATGGCACCACCATCTCATCCCGGACACCTGTCAAAGTGCAGGGCATCACGGATGCCGGGATGGTCTTCGCGGGAGACTACCGATCCTTTGCGATCAGGGCTGATGGAACCGTCCTGTGGTGGGGCAATGACCAGTTCACCAACACGCCGGTGACGGTGCCGCAGCCCGTTCCCAACCTGACTGACGTCGCTTTCATTGCCAGCACCCTCTCGCCTTATGAAGACAGGCACACTGCCTACTTTGTGCGTGATGACGGCACCGTGTGGTATTGGGGTGGCATGGGGACCGGGCCTTCCAGTGACTGGCCAGCAGAAGCTCGTGAGCCGCGGCAGTTCGAGGCACTGAGTGACATCGTTTACATCTCCGCTGGCGAGTTGTTCGCCGTCGCGATGGATGCTTCAGGAGACATCTGGACCTGGGGGGACGATCTTTTCGGCAGTCTAGGCCGAGGTCCGAGCCCGAATCGAATCGCGCCAGAACGGCTGCCTTATGATTTTACGGAGGGCGTGGGCTCCTTCGCGTGCAATCGCTTCTCCACCGTTCTAACAACTGGAAGCGGACAAATCATCACCTGGGGCAGGAATATCGCCGGAGAGCTGGGCAACGGCATTTCGAGCACCCGGGCCATCCCTGCGCGGATCGAAGGCCTAAGCCAGATCGACCGGATGGCTCCGCTCTGGAGCGGCATGGCACGCAGAACCGACGGCACCTGGATGACGTGGGGCGGAGCCTGGGAGGGCAACAGCCCCGAGGAGACGAAACCGCAGCCCTTCACTGGTTTCCCAGCCATGGAGTCGGCCGTGGCCGCTCATCGGAATACACCCTTCACGCTTGCTCGAAAGCCCGATGGCACCCTCTGGGCATGGGGCTGGAATCGGTATGGCGAACTCGGTCTGCCAGTGGCTCAGCTCGGCACCGGTCCCCCATCACCGGAACTCGCCGGTCAGGTGCCTTTGGCAGGTGCCGTCGTCTCCTTTTCCGCCAGCAGCGGCGAGGATGAAGACTTTGAGATGACGCATCATGCAGTGGCAGCACTGGCTGATGGCACGGTGCAAGCCTGGGGGCGCAATCATCGCGGCCAGGTGGGCGATGGCACAACGACGGACCGCCGCCTGCCGGTGACCGTCAACGGATTGGCCGACGTTGTAGAAGTCGCTGCCGGAGGTGCCCACACGCTGGCACGCACCCGCCAGGGCACCGTGTTTGCCTGGGGAAGGAACAGTCGTGGTCAGCTCGGTGATGGCACCACAGTGGACCGTCTCGCTCCGGTGCCCGTGGCGAACATCTCAGGGGCCGTTCAGCTCGCAGCTGGCGACGCCACCAGTGTGGTGCTCCTGGCCGATGGTTCCGTATGGGAATTCGGTCATGTGGACTGGGCCGCCCAGGCCAACTACGACTACGCCAAGGCCATCACCGTGCCACGCAAGGTGGCAGGTCTGCCGTTCATTTCTTCGATCTTCATCGCCAATGATGCGGTCTTCGCGCTTGATTCATTGGGCCGTGTCTGGGCATGGAGTGATTCGCCACGATACCTGGGGCGTGCACTGCCACCTGCCATCCAGGTGCCTCCGTTCAAGGCGGCGCTCGTCGTCGGGCTGCCTCGCGTCACGCAACTCTCCGCCAGCCCGTCCTGCATGTATGCGCTCTCGGACGCGGGGGAAGTCTTCGCCTGGGGGGATAACTGGCATGGTGGGTTGGGCAATGGCGAGATCGGCAGCGCGATCCCCATCACCGTGGCAGGGTTCGGCGGGGTGGCGATGAGCGTGTCTTCGTATGACACCACACAGGCCTCCAGCTCGTGGCAGTTGTCACAGTTCGGCATCAGCCAGCAATCCAGTCCGCTCTACACCGATTCCTTCGCTGATCCCGATGGCGATGGTTTGTGCAACCTCCTGGAATATGCCATCGGCACCGCTCCACTCGTGCGCAACACAGGTGTGCAACCCGTGGCCCGGATCGACACGATCACGACCGGCACCAGCAGCACCGGCTTGTTTTCGGTGGGCAATGAAGGTGATCTCACTCCCGGTGGTCGCCACCAAGTGCTCAGCGTGCGCCTCTATCAAGGCCAGCGCAGCGATCTGGATTACATCGTGGAGGTCTCGGATGATTTGGTCAACTGGCGCAGCGGTGAACCCGATACCGCGACGCTCGTCGATACCGCCGAGTTGATCGAAGTCGCTTCGACGGCCACGCTCGACAGTTCACCCACTCAGTGGATGCGGCTCCGCGTCCGGCGCAAAGGCACGAATGAGGCAGGTGCGGTGAGCAATGTCATCTCCGGCCAGCTGAAGCTGGCCACGCAGGTGCAGTTCACCCAAGTGGAGACGACCAAGGCGGAGTCCGCAGGCACTGTGAATGTGTATGTCACGGCATCGCCTGCGCCTGCCACGACCTTTTCGGTTCCCATCACCTTCGAAGGACCTGCGACCTTGGGTGTGGACTACACGACCACGACAGCGGGCACGATCTCGTTTGCTCCTGGCCAGGTGACCGCTGTGATCGCGATCAAGCTGACGGCGGATATGGAAATGGAGCGCCGCGAGAACATCACGCTTCGCCTGGGCAATCCTTTGACCGGAGCGATCCTGGGCTCCCGGCAGCAGCATGTGATTCGGATCGTCGATGACGAGGTTCAGTTCTCATCTCAGCCATCCGCCATGATAGTTCATGCAGGGCAGCCTTTGCTGCTTCATGCGCCTGTCTTGACCGAACAATCCGCTGCTTACCAATGGCTCAAGAACAATCTCGCCATCGCTGGCGCTACCGGACAGGCTTATGGAGTGCGCAATGCGCTCGTCTCTCACGCAGGCACCTATCGACTGCGCGTGACGGGCACCGCTGGCACCACGCTGGGCCAGGAAGTGCCCGTGGTCGTGGCTGATCTCGGCGCGAAAAGCTGGTCCGCACTGCCGGGCGCAACGGTGATCATGACCGTGCCTGCGGCGGGTCCAGGAGTGTCGTTTCGTTGGATGCGTGGAGGCGTGCCAGTCGCCACGGATGCCAGGATCACGGGAGCGACATCCGCAGCACTGACCGTTCGGAAGCTGGCTCCCGGAGATGAGGCTGACTACACCTGTGAGGTGACCTGCGCGGCAGGCGTGTTCTCGACTGCTGTCCACAGCCTCCGCATCGTGCGTGTGCCACAGTCCCTTTCGGCTGCGCCTACAGCGGTCAATCTGATGATGGGTCAGGAGACGGAGCTGGCACCGCCTTTTGATCAGGCCCAGTCCGTGCGACCGTCCTCCTACAGCATCGATCGCCTGCCTCTGGGCCTGACCCTCAACACCATCACGGGAAGAATCACCGGACGCCCGCTCCAGGCGATCACCACGCCATTGGTATGCCGAATGACGGGCGCGAATATCGCTGGGAAGGTGAGCACGTCTTTGCACTTCACCATTGATACCCTTCCCTCGGGAGCCGCAGGCACATTCACAGGCGCGGTCGATCCTGATGAGGATATCAACAACGGCGTGGGCGGACGGTTTGACGTTACCATCACTCCCACCGGATCATGGACGGGGAAGATCTACCTGGGCTACTACTCCTATTCGGTGAGCGGATGGGTGCTGGCCTCCCGAGGCAGCTCAGTCGTCCTTGGGACGGCAACGATTGTATTGCCCTACAGCAATGTGCCTTTGACGATCGCATTCGATTTTGGCGCAAATGGGAATGTGCATCTGTTTGGCCATGTGAACCTCGGAAGCAGTGAGGCGTCCTTCATGCTATGGCCCAAGATGCCTACGGCTGGCGGGCGTGACGGGCTCTTCACGGGCACGCTTGCACGCAATGAGCTGACAAACCCTGGCCCCAAGGGAGAAGGTTATGTCACGCTGAGCATTTCGACTACGGGCATCGTGACGATCAGCGGATGCTTGGCAGACGGCGTCGTCTATACAGGCACCACGCACATCGGCCCTGGTGGGGAGGTGGCAATCTACCACTCGTCGGCATTGGCGGATACTGTTGCAGGCCGTGTAACTGTAGCCTCAGATCAATCGCTGAGCGGCTTCCTTCACTGGAAACGCATTCCGCAATGGTTCACGAACTCGCTTGTTCATTACGATGGCTTCGGCCCTCTTGAATTGAACTGCATGGGTGCGCGATACACGAAGCCATCAGCCACCGAGTGGGTGCTTGGCCTTGCGGACAAGTCGCTCAATGCCACGCTCGAACTCACGCATCCTAGCTTCCTCACGCCAGCGAAATCACTGCTGACCTTGAAAGCAGGAGGGCTGCCAGGCCCGACGGCAACGATCGGCTCCACCCAAGCCGTGACCTTCACCTTCACGCCGACGAGCGGTGTGTTTTACGGAACGCTGACCACGCGCCGCCCGAACTTGAATCAAACAAGTGATGTCTCCCTCGTTTCGATTTTTCGAGGTGTATTGGTGCAGGCGGCTTCGGGGCAGGTAGCGCGTGGATTCCATCTCACGCCAGATGTTCCTGCTGCTGGCAATACGGCAGTCTGGATGCCCTCTACTTCTGGTTTGGCAACGATCAGCCCTTCGCTTTAGCGGTGGATGGTTGGTCTTTGCAGTTTGTTCGGTTGGATCGTGATCGAGGCACCTGATCGGTAGCTTCTGAGGGAGCGCATTCATGATGGATGACGCGCTACGCCGAGACATGCACCAAGGGCTATGGCGATGGTGATTGCAGGCAAACAAAAAAACTTTTCCTGCAAAGCATAAGGACCTGTGGGGCCCTGGCATCAATCCGCAAGCCCCGGTGCTGATGCTGGCAACAAAGCCATCACAGCACCGGGATTCATCACTCCAAACATCCTACTCCTATGAAGCTCCCCACAGCTCTCGCTATCCTGCTGGCGGCCATTGCGCCGCTCTCCACGGTGCGCAGTCAAACTGCCACAGTTACAGTCAACGGTGCCAAGTGCATCGCTGGTCGCGTCTTGCTCAAACCCAAAGCCACGGCCTCGGCAGCCGCCCTTCAAAGCACTCATACACGGTCTGCTGCGGTGGCTGTGGACACCGTCGGCACGGAAGGTTTCGTCCGCGCCTCCGTCAACGCCGCTGTGTCACTCGAAAAGGTGATCGCCGACTACCAGGCCAGCGGTCTCTACGAGGTAGTCGAGCCGGACTACATCCTCAAAGCATCAGCTGTTCCGAATGACCAGCTGTTCTCCCAGCAATGGGGCATGCATCAAAACAACGACATCGACATTGATGCACCCGAGGCCTGGGATCGCGCCAGGGATTCGCGTTCCATCGTCATCGCCAATACCGATACGGGAGGCGATCTCACGCACCCCGATCTGGTGAACAACCTCTGGGTCAATCGCGGTGAGATTCCTGGCAACAATCGCGATGACGATGGCAACGGCTACGTGGATGACATTCATGGCATCAATACGGTGAACCGCTCCCGCCCTCCGCAGGACGACAATGGCCACGGCACACACACCGCTGGCACCATTGGGGCCGAGGGTGGGAATGGCATCGGCTGTGCAGGCGTCAGCCATCAGGCGCGTATCATGCATCTCAAGTTCCTTGACTCCACCGGCAGCGGAGCCACCAGCGACGCCGTCGAACTACTCAAGTATGCGCAGAAGATGGGAGCGAAGGTGGTCAATGCATCCTGGGGCGGCTACTATCCCTCAACCACACTCCGAGCCCAGATCACCGCCATGGAGCGTGCAGGCATCATCATCTGTGCCGCCGCTGGCAACGATGCCGCAAACACAGCCGTTCTTCCTAGCTATCCAGCGGCGTATCCTAATGCCAACATCATCAGCGTGGGTGCTTCCACTCGCAGCGACACGCTCGCCTGGTTCTCCAACTGGGGTGCCGATGTTGATCTCGAAGGCCCCGGTGAGAACATCATTTCAACGTGGATCGGCGGCTCCTATCGCACGATCAGCGGCACTTCGATGGCCACTCCCCACGTCACTGGCGCAGTCGCATTGATCTGGGCCGCAGCGCCATCCGAGTCATGGCAGAACATCAAGCAGCGCATCCTCTCCACGGTGGACAAGGTGCCCGCATTCAATGGTCGCACAGTGACTGGTGGACGCCTCAATCTGGCGAGGGCACTGGGCGGACAGGCAGCGCCTGCCAAACTCGCCGTCTTCGGTAACAACAATCAGATTGGCAACAATGACCTCACTCCCTGGACTGGCGACAGCACGGACTTCGGCAGCATCTCGGTGGTCAACTCACCTGGCATCACCCGCAGCTTTACCATCACGAATCAAGGTGGCACCGGTCTGAGTCTGGGCACGGCCAATCTCAGTGGCGACAACCCCGATCGCTTCACCATCGTCACCCGCAACGCAGCCCTGCTCAACCCTGGCCAGTCCACCACTCTGACCATCCGCTACTCTGGCATCCGCGAAGGCACCCACAGCAGCCTGGTGAGGTTCACCACGAGCGATCCAGGCGTGCCCACGATGACCTTCAAGATTCAGGGCACTGGCATCATCACCGCTGACGATGCTCCCAATGAAGTCCCGAACTACAAGGAGATTTCTCTCAACTCCACGACCAGTGGCTCTTTGGAGTTTGAGCGGGACAACGACATCTACCGTGTTTACTGCCCGACCAGTGGCTACCTCGATTGCTACACCTCGGGAAGCACCAATACCTTCGGCCACATCTACGATGGTGCGCGGAGCAACTACAAACTCCTCACCGAAGACAACGACAGTGCGGGCAATGGCAATTTCCGCTGCCGGATCCGAGTGGACCGTGGTTACTACTTTATCCGCGTGCGCTCTTACGGCGGTGGTCCAGGAGCCTACAGGCTCGTGGTGAGGTTCTAAGTCGATTCGTCGCCCCCAGGAGACTGTCTGTCGCCTGGGGGCAGACATTTTTTCTCCGAACCCATAAGAAGTTCCCATCCCCTGGCCTGAACCATCAAGACCTCACCCATGAGGTCCCATGTCATCACCCTTCACATCAATCCAATATGAAAACCGACACCGATACTTCCCTTCCAGTCAATCGCCGCAATGCCGTCGCCGCCATCGTTAGCGGAGCACTCGGACTGGGTGCTGCCTCGTCCGCCGAGGCCGCTTACGGGATTAATCAGATCCCCACGCTGATGTCTCTCTCGCTCTCGACCTCAACGGCTCGTCGAGGCACGTATGTCACCGCGACTGCAAGGCTCACTCGGCTGGACAATGGTGCGGGCGTTCAGAGTGCCGCCATCTCCTTCTTCTTCGGCACACCCACGTATCCGAACTCCCGCGTGGGCACCTCTGTTTACACGGACGCCAGTGGCTACGCACGGTGCAGTTTCATGGTCAGCTCGTGGGCCACCGCAGGGCGGAACATCGTGATGGCTGAGTTCACGGGGAACAACATGTTTGCCCAGCCGCTCCCCAACGCAGCGCTCACCGTTCAGTGATTCACCTTCCAGCCCCTTGCTTCCCATGACCACTCGCACGGCAATCCTTGGTTTCTCAGCCGCCCTTCCCGTCATCTTTGCCATTGGCTGGCAGTTCTTTGACGGCGGCCCACGGTTTGAGCTGACTGCGACGATTCCTCCCCGTGCAACTCCCTCTACGGCTTCGGGTTCTCCCGTGGCAATGTCGAGCGGAGTGGCCATGGGTGAGCAGGTGGTAGCATCCATTGATCACTCTGGAACATCATCACAGCACACGTCTCCCCACATGCCGGGCTTGATTCGCGAAATGAACGACCAGGAGCGAGCCACGATGCTCCGTGAGATGATGCATCAGATTCGTCAGGGCACCGCGGAACAAAAGCAGACACTCGTCACTTCGTTGGTCGCAATGGATCATGCCGATGCTTTTCAGGCGCTGTCCGATGCCTTCCATCAAACGAAGGATGCGGAGACGCGACAACTCATCGCCGCTGCGCTCAAAGGCTACGTAGGCATGGATCGTGAGGCACGGGAACTGGTCACCTCCTTGATCGCCCTCGGTGGCGATGCGGTGCTCGTCGATGCTGCGAGTGATGCGATTGCCCGCAGCGCTGATGAGGACACCATTCAGCACCTGCAAGAGCTGCTGCACGATCCCACGATCCCATCCGGTGCCCGCGAGCGTCTCATGCATACCATCAGCACGGTGGCCACTTCAGCCGCTGCTCCGGCACTGGTGCGATTGCTGGATGGTGATCAGCAGGATGCAGACCTCCGGGCCGCCGCTGCATCCGGTCTGGCCAGCATCGGTGACGAATCCAGTCTCGATGCGCTGCTGCATCACGCCACCCCCTCAGAGGCTGGGTCTGAACAAGTGCAACCTGTGCTGAAGGCGTTGCGGGAGATTCGCTCGCCGGCTCTGCGCGAACGGCTCCTGGCCACCGCTCAGATGGCAGGTGATCCTTTGCTCCGTCAATCGCTGGAGGCCTCAGTGGAGAACATCACCTTTGCGGCTTCCTCACTTTACAATCCCTCGCAATCAGCCCCATGATCCCTGTCTTTCAACCCGTGACCCCGGCCCGTTCGGCATTATGAGCACCGACGAAAACACTCGCCACACTTTGGTAGCCCGCCTGGGCGGCGGAGACCAGAACCGACGTGACAGCCACGATCTCTACGTCTGGCTGGCACCTCAGATCATCGCCTTTGTCCGGCGCAACGGGCTGAATGAGATAGAAGCCATGGACGTGGTGCAGGACTCCATGTCCAAGGTCTTCAAAATGCTCGCCACTGGCATTTATCATCGCCGTGAAGGCGTGAAGTTCAGGACCTGGGTGTTCCACATTGTGCGCTTCGAGATTCATCGCGCCTTCCGCCGCCGCGCGAGCAATGCCAGGCGCCTCGGCGAGTCCCTCGACGCCCCGATTCCCGGCACGGACGGGCGCTGCCTGTCGGACTTCCTCTCCATCCCGGAACTCGACCTTGAAGAAGCGGTGATGAAAGATGCCGACGAAGCGCGGCTGGAACTGGCCGTGCTGGACGTGGCCCTCGACCGCGTGCGCAGCAAATATAGCCACGCCGAGTTCGATGCGCTGCACGGCTATGTGCTGAATCGTTACGACGCTGCCCATGTAGCGAAGGTGTTTCACACCAACCTCAACGTGGCCTACCAGAGGCGTGATCGTTTCCTGGAGCAGCTCCGGCGTGCCATCCTCGTGATCAGCGCTGATCACTACGCCAGAAAGGCCAGCGATACGACCGTCTTCCAGCCCTCGGGTGCCGAGGCGAACGAGGCTCTGGTGCGAAAACTTCGAGCCTATCCCGATGCGGGCGATATTCCGCAGCCCGACCTCCAGGGCGTCCAGGATCGTCTCGTCATGATCGAGAGGCTGCGCTACCAGATTGATCCCACTTTGCATGGCAAGCCCGTGCTGGTGCTGCTCCGTGATCGCAGCGTAGAATGCAGGGTGATTGATTCTGGCTGGACAGTGGGCCGTGATGCCAAAGCCACCTGGCAGGTGATGGGGCTGTCGGGAGTCAGCCGCGAGCACTTTCAGGTGGCACCCGAAGGCGAGTTCCTCCTCCTCACGAATCGAAGTGCTACCAATCCCGTGGAGGTCAATGATCTCGGAGCCGTGCAGTCCAGGCTGCTCGTCAATGGTGACGTCATCCGCGCTGGTGTGGCCGAGTTCGTGTTTCTGGATGCTTCAGGCGAATGATCACGCGACTGCCATCGCACCTCTGGCTGATCGGCGCGGCGTGCGGCCTGTCGGGATGCGTGGTGACACCATTGAGTGAAGAAGATCTCGATCAGCCCATGTTTGGTCGTGACGAAGCGACGGCCGTTCATCTCTCGCCCTCACAGCCACTCCGGCTGAGGGATGTCGTGGCTGTGGCCAAAGTGATCCGCAAGCGCCGCACGCTGCAGGATGCCGAGCGGGACCTCATCGCGCTCGCCCTGCGGCGAAAGTTTGATGCTCTCGTATCTATCGAACTCGTGCGCCTGCGCGCCCTGCACGAGCCGCAGCGCGAGGCGATTGCCGCCATGCCTGATCGCGCCGCTGCTGCACGGGCGGAGCGGCTTCTCGATGAAGCAGAGCGCCGCCAGGCAGTGGCTTCAATTCTCAAAGCCTGGGACAAGGTCGCCGTGGTCGTGCGCAGCCCATCGGAGCCTCCCAGCGTCACGTTCGGCCGCTTGTCCGCCGAGGGCGCACACGTTGCCCGCAGCACCTTCGATCTCGATGTGCCTCCCGCGAGCCTGCCCAAGGACGCCCGCATCACCATTCCTGGCAGCATTGATCCAGACGCCCTGGCACCCATCGGCCTCGGCAGACGCACCTCCACGGCAGCAATGCTGGACATGGCACCCGTCGTGTTGCCTCCTTGAGCCGCCGACGCATGAACGAGACGGATCGACCAACCACGAAGTATGGGACGGATGAACTCCGCGCCATGCGTGCTCACCATCCGTCGTCCGATTTTCAACGGCTCGTGGTTCCCATGCTGGACTTCAGCCGACTCGCAGACCGATACCAATGGGACGAGTCCGAACCCTTGTCCGAGGAGCAGCAGGGCGGCATGGGCGTGGTGCGCCTCGCCCGGCATTTGAAGTATGGCGTGCGTGTCGTCATCAAATGCCCTCAGCGCGGAGCAGGTGCGGAGACGGATCTGATTGTCGCACGATTCACCAAAGAACGGGACTTCCTCCGCAAGCTCCACGGCCACGCCGCCATCGTCGCCTACTTCGATGGTGGCGATGAGGACGGTGTCCCCTGGTATGCGATGGAGTATGTGGAGAACGGCATTCACATAACGGACTGGTGCTCCCAAAAACTGCGCTGGCCAGACAAGCTGGAGCCGTTCATCCAGGTCTGCCATGGCCTAGCGTTTGCTCACGCTCGGCTCGTCATTCATCGCGATCTCAAGCCCGCCAATGTGCTGGTCACTCCCTTGCCCGATGGGAGTCCGGCCGTGAAGATCATCGACTGGGGAATCGCGCGCGATATCAGCGACTCCGCATCACTAGCACCTGGCACGCCCTACTTGGTGGGCTACTCCCGCGGCTACGCCAGCCCGGAGCAAATGGAAGGGCGCGAAGTCCTGGCCCCATCCGATGTGTTTTCACTCGGCGTGATGCTTTACAAGATGGTCGCCGGGGTGATGCCACCCGAAGCCGCCAGTGCTAACGAGCCTGCACCGGGCACCAGCACAGGAACTGATCTGGACTGGATCGTCCGACGCACGCTGCAACGCCAGCCCGATGCTCGCTACGAGTCTGCAGCCAGCCTCGCTCGCGACTTGCGCCGCTTCCTTGCCCGGCAGTGCGTGGAAGCCCGACCCTACACCCTCGGCTACGCTGCCACCCGGTTCGTGCAGCGCCATTGGCTCGTCGTGTTGCTGCTGATCTCAATCGTAAGCGGCAGCATCGTGGCCATTTGGCAGCGCCAGGAAGCAATGGTGGCAAGGCACGAAGCTGAGCTGGCGCGTGACGACGCGCGTGAGCAACGCAACGCAGCGCTCCAGCAGAAGTCCGCCGCCGAAGCCGCTCGTGATGAAGCATCTGCTCAACGCCTGCTCGCCGAGCAAGAGAAACAAAAAGCCCTGGCCGCACGCGATGCCGAGTCCCAGGCTCGTCTGGCGGCCGAAGCAGCCCGGAAGACTGCCGACACCGCCCGCCTCACCGCCGAGGGTCTGATCAACGACATCATCTATGATCTGCGAGACCGCCTTGATGCCGTGAATCAGGCAGGCGTGCTGAAGCACTCAGCGGAGCAAGCCATCAGCTATTTCGAAAAACTCGACGAACGCCAGGACACTGATGAACAACAAAGGAACCGCGCAGCGGCCTACCACAATGCTGGCCTCATCGCCGTGGCCGAGGGCGACTATGCCAAAGCGCTCAAGCTCTTCACCGAGTTCCATCGCCATCTCGAAAAGCGCGCACAGAAATACCCCGGCGTCCCCTCCGTCCATAGCGATCTCGCCCAGGCCAAGGACCGAATCGGGCTCGTCTATCAGCTTTTGGAGAACTGGGCCAAAGCCAAGGCATGGTATCAATCCGCCTTCGATCTTCTCGATGATCACAATGCTCCGCCAGACCTGCTCGCCATCGCCCACGAGCGTCTCGGAGATGTGGCCATGCACGAAGCACAGCCTGCTTTGGCCTTGCCGAATTACTCGGCAGCGGTCGCCCTCTGGCTTCGGATGGAAGATGGAAAGCGATCCTCGCGCCATCTCGCCGGCAGCCTCGCCAAGCAGGCCTCAGCACGCGGTGACCTAGGACAATGGAAAGAAGCACAAGAAGGGCTTTTGCAAGAGCGCCGCCTGCTGGAGCAAATGCTCGCGTCCAGCCCTTTGGATCTCCGTCTGCGGCGCTCTCTCAGCCTCAATGGGCGCACGCTGGCATCGACTGCCGCCAGCTTGGGAAAGGGCAGCGCCGAATCCGCCATGGCCGCCTTTGCGAAAGCCATTCAATGGGGCGATACGGCGGCGAAAGCAGCCCTCGAACTGGCACACGACTACCCGGCTCTGTCGCAGCTCCAGATGGAGGCCGCAGCCGCCGTGGTGCAGACCGCCCGCCTGCGCCAGCACTTCATATCAGAGACTCTCCAGGCTCATGCCACCACCGTGCCGCCAGCCGAGACAGGACAGATGCTCTTGCGCGAAATCGAGCAGGCGATTGCCGACCTGCATACGCTCGGGTCTGAGCACCGACATACATCAGAGAGCGAGCAGTTAATGAAAACCCTCCAGCTTCAACTTCCCCACCTGCAGAAGCTGGCGCAGTCGAAGCCATAAGCCTAACGGAATGCTACACCCACAACTTCCGGTCCAGCGTGCGATACTGCACAGCTTCCATCACGTCATCGCATGAGATCTTCTCGCGACCGCCGAGGTCAGCCAGCGTGCGAGCGACCTTGAGGATGCGATCATGCGCGCGGGCGGAGAAGTTCATCTCGCCCATCTGATGCTCCAGGAAGTGCGCGCCTTCGGCATCGAGTTCGCAGTGCTTCTTCATCAGTCGCGAGGTCATCGCGCTGTTGGTGTGAATGCCGGCGTCCTTCTTGAAGCGCTCGGCTTGGATGTTGCGGCAGCGCACCACGCGCTCGCGAATGTCCGCTGATGATTCGCCGGGCGCACCGGCGGAGAGTTCTTTGTATTCCACCGTCGGCACATCCACGTGCAAATCGATGCGATCGAGCAACGGACCGCTGATGCGCTGACGATACTTCTGCACCACAGGCGCACCGCAGCGGCACTCGCGCTTCAGGTCGCCATAGTAGCCGCACGGGCACGGGTTCATCGCTGCCACGAGCATGAAGGACGCAGGAAACGTGACGGTCGCGACTGCGCGAGCGATGGTCACCTTGCCATCCTCAAGTGGCTGTCGCATCACCTCCAGCGTGCTGCGGCGGAACTCCGGCAGCTCATCGAGGAAGAGCACGCCGTTGTGCGCGAGGCTCACCTCGCCCGGTCCTGGATTCGATCCGCCACCGAGCAAACCTGCATCGCTGATCGTGTGATGCGGTGCACGAAACGGACGTGTGGCGATGAACGCCTGCTGCTCGCTGAGCAAGCCGCCCGCGCTGTGAATCTTCGTCGTCTCGATCGCTTCCTCTTCGCTCATGCCGGGCATGATGGTCGCGACGCGCTTCGAGAGCATCGACTTGCCTGTGCCCGGCGGCCCGACCATGAGGATGTTGTGCCCGCCGCTCACCGCGACCTCGATCGCCCGCTTGGCGTGCGGCTGGCCCTTCACGTCGGCGAAGTCGATATTGTAAGTGCTCGCGGCCGCAAAGAACTCCGCCGCGCGACAGGGCTCCGGTTTGATCTCCTGCTTGCCCGACAAGTAGTCCACCGCCTCGCGCAAGTGCGACACGCCTATGATGTCGATGCCCGCCACCACACTCGCCTCAGCGGCCACGCGCTTGGGCACCAGCAAACGCTTGCGACCCTTCGCTCGCGCTTCGAGCGCAATCGCCAGCACGCCACGCACGGGCCGCAGCTCACCATTCAATGCCAGCTCGCCCGCCATGCTCGTCTCACGCAGCAGTTCCATCGGAATGCCCGCCATCTTCGCCACCAGCGCGATCGCGATTGGCAGGTCAAAGGCCGGCCCTTCCTTCTTCAGATCTGCAGGAGCCAGATTCACCGTCAGCCGCCCATCGCCCAGGAACAATCCATTCGTCGTCAACGCCGTCAGCACGCGATCCCGGCTCTCCTTCACCGCCGCGTCCGGCAGCCCCACCACCACCATCATGAAGTCGCCGCCGCCTTGGTGGGTCTCGATCTCGACTTCAACGGCGTTGACCCCAACGAGCGTTGCAGAGTAGGTGCGGGCAATCATGGCCTCGCATTATTTCAGGCCTGTTCCAATGCGCAAGATTTCTCAGCATCCCCGAGCGTTTGTCGCAGAGCATCAAGGTTCACACGCTCGGTCAGCCAGGCTTGTTTGAGCAAAGCAGCGGGCACCAGGTGATCGAAACGATCGCGCAGCAGCTCTTGTTCCGTGAGGGTTTCGACGAGCAGGCTCTCCAGGTTGGCAGCGGCCAGATGGCGTAGATGCTCGCGGAAGGCATCTCCTTTAAGTCGTGGATAATGCACGGCCATTCCATCCCATGAGGCGGGGATGCCTTCGGTGCGAGCACAGAGCAGCAGCGCTTCACACACTCGGCTGCCCTGCCAGGTAAACCACAACGTGTCCGCACCCGATTCGATGATGCCACTTTCGTGCAGCCCATGCGTGGCGAAGGCTTCACGAGCGATGATGAGGCGTTCCTGAGCCTTCGCATCCAGGTAGGCGAATCGAACCTCACCCGCGAGCACGGTGCGCATGGTCTGGATCACATGGGCATCGACTTCTCCGCCGCTGCCGGTGAAGAAGGGACGCTTCCAGCCACGCGCGCGGCTGACAATGAGGCGGCGTGACTCATGCTCGATGGACTCCACTTTCCATCGACGACCGGCGAGCAGGAAGTGCTCTCCCACTGGTGGCACACTGGTCAGCGGCAGCACACCGATCTTGTCGCCGTCATGCTCCACGGAGTAATCGACGGACGTTGCGAAGGCCGCATAGAAGTCCCGGCTTTCCACGATGCGTTCGCCTTCCGGCGCGAGGATGAGATCGCCGGGCGGTGTCTGCTCGATGATGGCATGAGATGCCAGTCCGCGCAGCAGCATCGCGTAATCGCTGGTGGTGATTTGACGGAACGCACCGCGCTTGCACAGCCGATCCAGCAAGGTGGCGGCATTGGTGCCGCCGGTCTGCTTCAAGATACTGAGCGTCTGATGCACGCAGGTGCTGTAATGACAGCGCCCAACGGCGGATGGTTCGAGCCACTTTTGCAGATGCAGCTCCACCATTGCGATGGCCCGGATGAGGTCGGGATAAAGCAGGTCCGTGAGGCTCGACTTCGCCTGGGGTTCCGCGTCCAGCGCATACAGGCGCAGCACTTGGGCTTCGCCCTGCCGACGGCCCGAGCGGCCCAGGCGTTGCACCAGCGAGGCCACGCGCCAGGGTGGATCGATCTGGCCCACGGACTTCACCGCTCCGAGGTCGATGCCCATCTCCAGCGTGCTCGTGCAGATGGCGGTGAGGGCTTCGCCTTGCTTGAGGCGCAGCTCAGCATCTTCGCGCAGGTCCTTGCTCAGCGATCCATGGTGGAGCACGAAGGGATCGCGTGGCCAGTGTTCCCGCTCAGCGATCTGATGCAGCCGATCAGCCAGGATTTCGGCATCCTGACGACGGTTGCAAAAGATGAGGTTCGCCTCCGTGCGAAAACGCCGCGCCACATCGTCCGCCACGGCAGCCAGTCCGTTGATCGGTGGTGGTGCGGACTCGTCTGCTCCCTCGTCGCCTTGATCCGAGGGTGCATCGTAGAACGACTTCACACTGAGCCGCAGCTCGCGCTCACCGGCATCGTCTTGCAGCACCGCAACGGCATCGGGCGACAGGGGATCGAGGAAACGGCGGGCCTCAGCGAAATCGCCCAGCGTCGCTGACAAGGCCAGCCGTCGCACGCGCACGTTCACCTGAAGCTCCAGCCGTGCGAGCAGGCTGCGCAGGTGAATGCCCCGCACGTCATCGAGAAAGGCGTGCAACTCATCAATCACCACGAAGCGCAAGGCACTGAACATGCGCGCCAGATGACGGTCGTGATTGCAGAACAGGCTCTCCATCGACTCCGGCGTGATGAGCAACACGCCAGCAGGTTGTTCGCGCAAGCGTTGCTTGGCTGAGGCGCTCACGTCGCCATGCCAGCGATGGACCGGAGTGTCCGCCGCATCGCACAGCTCCTGGAGTCGATGGAACTGATCATTGATCAAGGCCTTCAGCGGCGAGATGTAGATGGCCTGGATGCCATCGGCGGGCGTGCTGGCGATCTGTGAAAGCACGGGAAGGAAAGCCGCTTCCGTCTTACCGCTCGCGGTGGCGGCAGAAAGGATGAGAGGCGCAGCGGTGTCCACCACGGCGTCGATCGCGCGCACCTGGAGCGGGCGCAGGCTGGACCAGCCCAGGCGATACACGGCCTCCTGGATCGTGGGATGCAGCTTAGCAAAGGCGCTCACAGCTTGAAGGAAGCGAGATCATCATCCTCATCCGCAGGCGCAGCTCCTTGACCAGTCGCTATCTCCTCCTCGGTGGACGCGGGTTGCGTGGGTGCCTGGAAGGTGGCGGCATTCAGCACGCTCTGCCAGGTCTGGCCTGGGTTTTGGTCCAGCACGTTGAGCAATCCTACAAACGCACGCACCACGTCGCGTGGCGTGCGGAAGAAGTCGGCCCCGAGCGTCTCGTTTGCCTTGTGCAGCACGGCGGCGATGCCTTCATCATTGGTGAGTATCTTCGCGGGATCGCCTGAGGCATGGACGAGCGCGATGTTGCGCAGCAGCACGAACAAATCTTCAGGCGTGAGTGGTTGCAGGCGGATCACCGGGCCGGACAAGTCGGTCAGGCCTTGTTGCTTCGCCAAGGTGTTCTCGGCCAGGCGGCTGCGCAGCGCCTCATAGCTGAACAGGCCGCGGCGCTTGTCTTCCAGGCATTCATCGGTGCCAGCAAAAACAAAGCCCAGGCCGCGTGCGGTGCCTTGCAGACAGTCATTCAGGAGCGTGAGCAGCGCTTCGTAGTTCGCCTGGCGGGCCCGCGTGCTGGGCAGCCGATGAGACAGCACGACCAGCTCATCCAGGCTGACGAGCAGCCCGCCCAAACCTGCGCGACGCAGGAAGACCGCCATGAGCTTGAGGCTCTCGTAGATGTTCTGATCATCAATGATCCGGCGCACGCCCAGGTCCTGACGCGCCTCCGTCTTCGTTTCATATTCACCACGCAACCAGCGCAGTGCGGCGGCTTGTTGTGCGTCATTGCCATCGACATGACCGCGATAAAAAGCGCGCACTGCCTCGGCAAACTCGAAGCCGCCCACGAAGTTTTGCAGCTCCTTCAAATCGCTCATCATCTTCGCCTCCGCGTCCGCAGCAGTGCCGCCGGATTGCAGCACGCCATGCTGGATTTGTGAAGCCCAGGTGGACAGCACCGACGCCAGCGCACCACCATCCGGCTGGGCACGCGTGGCCAGATTGCGCATCAGCTCGCTGTAAAGTGCGCGCGCCTCGCCACCGGTTGAATACAGGCGGCGCTGCATCGTGAAGTCTGCCTGCGCCACGGCGAGCTTCTTCTGAAACGCGAGCGTGCGGATGAGATTGAGGAAGAAGCTCTTGCCGCTGCCGAAGCGGCCCACACACACGCGGAAGGCCGCGCCGTCATCTGCGATGCGATCCAGATCAGCGAGCAAGGACGTGACTTCAGCTTTGCGACCTACCTGAATGAGATGCAGCCCGTGCTTGGGCACGAGCCCGGCCTGGAGGCTTTGCAGAATGGCGTCACGTTCACGGCGTTTGATCGGTGTGTGGGAGGACATGATGAGGAGTGTTTAACTGGCAGGCAGGAGATCGCGGAAGACACGCACGGTATCATCTTTCTCCAGCAGAAAGTCACCCAGCGATTCGTCGGCCCAGGCATTGATGGAGTGCAGCAGGTCGTCTGGCAGCAGGTGGTGTTCTTTCGCCAGACGATCAAAGCGTTCGATCGTCACCTCATCGTGCGCGATGAGCACGGCGAGCGGCGGGCGATAACGGGCGTCCAGCGTGTCCATCCAGGCGGGCGTGGAAGTGGAGGAAACTGGTGCTGCGGGCGCGCTTGGCGCCGGCGCATCTTCGGCGGGGTCAGCCATGACTTCGCTTAGCAGCGTCACGACTTCGTGTGTCTCCTGCGTGAGCTGCTGCACGCGTGTCATGTCGAGTGTGAAGGTCGAGGTGGCCTGTGGCTTGCGGGCGGGGATGGCTTCACCAGAAGCGGCAGGTGCCCGCGCAGTGGTCACGGTCACTTCGCGCAGTTCCAGGTCGTCTCGCATCCAGGTATCAATCCAGTCTTCCTCAATCTCCAGTGCGCGGGCGATGCGGCGTAACATGCGCTGCTCATCCAGACTGACCTCGCCATCCGCCGCACTGAGATGCAGGAGCGAACGCAGCACCGGGCGACGGGCTCGTGGGCTGATGTTTTCAGCGATGGAGGCCAGGGCACGCGTGGCGGCATTTGCGTCGCGGCTCAGGGCGGCCTCGGTCGCTTTCAGATGACGCCAGTCGGTCGCGCGCGTGATCTCGGGCGCGATGGTGCGGTTGAAGGCATCGAGTTCCCGTTCATCCAGTGAGCCATCGGCTGCGGCGACCGCGATGGCCAGATAGAGGAAGCGCACCAGTCCGGCAATCTGCGGCTCAGGCACCTCATCACCAGGCACGCGAGGATAGAGCGCGACCGCCTGATCCCAGGCGAAGGCTTGCAGGCTGAACTGCGGGTTGGGCGCGATGTTGAAGCCCAGCTCGTTCATCGACGTCGCGAGTTGCTTGCTTTGCACCATCGTGAGCTTCGCGCGCTCCGTCATGTCCAGCAGACCAGCGATGGCACTGACGGGCAGCACCTTGATTCCACGCTCCTCCGGTGCGGTGGCCAGCATCTGGTCCAGCGGCTCGCGCAAGGGATGCGGCTGTGAGGCGCGCAACTCAGCAGGAAGCAACTGCCAGGCCGCGAGAGCGTTCGGCTTCTTGGCCACGAGTGAGCGGCTGTAACCGGACAAGTCTTCCACGCAGGTGTTCCAGATGTCGGGCAGTTTTTTGAACTGCCGCGCGATGCCCATCACGTTGGTCACCTTGAACTCGAATGGCTGGCGTTGCAGCGGCAGATAGCGCATCGACTGCAAGCCTGGGCTGGACGGTCGATACTCAATGCGCGCTGGATTCTTCGCCGACAGCAGGTTGATGCCCGCACCAAACGTCTCGGCGTAGCGATGCCGGAACAGCTCGACGAACTTCTCGCCCGTGCGCTCGATCACCGTGCTGTTGCGGCTCATCTCGTCATTCCGGGCGATGCGCCATGCGACACGCCAGTCGAGCGGCTGCCCGCTTTCAAATAACTGCGCGGTGATCAGTTTGATCGCCTGCTCATCCGTGTGCCCATCGTCCAGCGCCAGCAGGCGTGGCCACAGATCGCCATACGATTGCAAGCCCTGTCTCCAGCCCGCGAAGTGCAGCAACTGCAACCCATAGCCACGCAGCAGCGTGTAGCTCGCATGGGCGGAAGCGTAGTGCGTGATCAGCCCGATCAGCTCCTCGACTAACGCGGGGCTGGCGTTCTGATCGAGAATCAGCCGACGCTCCAGACCATGGAAGAACAGCGTCACATAACCCGGCGCACGCATGGACGGATCGGCATCACGACGGCCTGCGGCCAGCCATTCCAGGTAGGCACGCCGTTGCGCTGGTGTGAGATTCAGGTAGTCCGGCCAGTAGCCCAGCTCAGCATCGGAAGGTGCCGCCTTGTCCGCCACCTCCAGCATCGTGGACAGCGCCGAGGGTTCTCCCAGGTCACGATCTGTGTCCTGCCAGTAGATCATGCCATCGGCGATCTCGATGCCCGCGAACTCCACGGGCTGGCCCGGCTCGATCCATTGCAAAACGGGCGGCGCAGGCGGCGTGCGTGGCGGCAGAGGCGGAGGTGGCGGCTCTTCGACACGCGCTGGCGAAGAGGGGATGAGCGCCGATGAGAGTTTCGCGCGCTCCGCCCACACTGGCGGTGGTTCCTGCTCGACCGATCGTGTCACTGCCTGCGGTAATGGTGGAGGCGCGGCGACATCCCGTGCGCCCGGCATCGGCGGTGGGGACGACGGGCGGCGCTCCACCTCAGCCGTGCCCACTTCCCGAGGCATCTGCCGGGCCGCTATCGTGAGCGCGTTCACCACCGATGGAGCCAGACCGAGACGCGAGATTTTGAGGCTCTGCCGCAAGCCGGTTTCGCTGGACAGTTCCAGCAGCTCATACTCACAGATGGGCACCTGCCGGTTGTTGGCAAAGCGGCGGTCCGGACTGCCATTGCGATTCACATACTGCCAGGTGTGACCGACCACCTTCGCATCCGTTGGAGCACCATCCCCATCGGTGAACGTGGTCAGAGAAGCATTCGCCTTCAACGACGCGTAGCTGATGCCGCCGATGTCCTTGCTGCGATACACAAACACCCGGTCCGGGAAGAAATACAGCGCCAGCTCACCGCATTGCACGCACACTGGCGACACATTGGTCACCACCAGCTCCGGCACCTGCTCACTCACGCTGGCACCGCCGCGATCCCACAGCTCCGAGGCCCCTGCATGATAGCGCGAGTCACGGACATTGGCCTTGGCCTGCACATGCCACAGGCGGCTTGCTTGCTTCAGCGAAAGAAGACTCGCACGCAACGCATCCCAACCTGCCTGCGCGGTCGGGTCCAGATCATAACAAAGGGTGATCGTTGCGTTCTTCTTCGTCTGCCACCAGCCTGCAGCGAGGGCTACCATGAGGATCAGGTTGAACGGAAAGATGGCAAAACCCACCGTCATGAGCAGCGTGCCTAGACAGCCAAGGGCACAGCCCGACATCACCTTCTTTCGTCGCTCGTTGAGTTCGGCCAGCAGCGCCTGCGAACTCGAGTCTGTCAGCTCGATGACGCCAGCCTGCTGCATCGCTTCGAACGGTCCATGCGACCCCGGTGGCGGAGTGAACTCATCCCCTTTCCACGCCTCAGAACGCGGCGCTTGCGGTGGTGGTTTCGGATGCGGCGCGAAATGACGGTAACGAATCCCTCCCGCGCCCATCGAGATCCAGCTCCCACGGCTGTTGGCACCGACACGCAAGCCCTTGAAACCCACGGAGCCGCTGATGCCTGACTTAGAGAGCGTGAAGCGAAACGGCCCAGAGCCAAAAGATTTGCGGAATGACCAACCCATAACCGCTGATGACTAGCGACTCCCCAAAGCAACACCACCTGAAAAACTACGTTGATCTCTTACCAAAACTCAATCATGCACATCACGCCATGATCTCATGAATCACCGAGCCATGCACGTCGGTGAGTTTTCGTTCGAGGCCGTTGTGGTAGTAGCTGAGGCGGTCGAAGTCGAGACCCAGGAGGTGGAGCAGGGTGCCGTGCAACTCGTAGATGCTGCTGACGCGATCGACGGCCTGGTAGCCGAAGTCGTCGGTGGCGCCGTAGCTGAAGCCCTTCTTCACACCGGCGCCAGCGAACCACGCGGTGAAGCCTTTCGGATTGTGGTCACGACCGTTCGCGCCTTTCTGGAAGGTGGGCATGCGGCCGAACTCGGTGACGAACATGATGACCGTGTCCTCCAGCAGGCCGCGCGCTTTCATGTCGCGAATCAGCGCGGCCACGGGGCGGTCGAGGATCGGACCGTGCACCGCATACTGCGTGGCGATGGTCTTGTGACCGTCCCAGTTGCCCACGCCTTCGCCCATCGCATACGCGCCATTGAAGAGCTGCACAAAGCGCACGCCTTTCTCGATGAGGCGGCGGGCGAGCAAGCAGTTGCGCGCGAAGCCGGAGCGGTTCGGATCAGGATCGTCGGTGCCGTAGAGCTGGTGAGTGAGTGCGGACTCGCGTTTCAAATCGGAGACCTCGGCGGCCTCGATCTGCATGTGCGCGGCGAGTTCATAGCTGGCGATGCGCGCGGCGAGTTCGGTGTCGCCAGGGAATTGTTCGAGGTGCTTGTCGTTGAGGAACCGCAAGAAGTCGCGCGCGGCCACATCGGACTTCGCGCTGATCGCGGGCGGACGTTGCAGATGCGGGATGGCTTTGTCCGCGTTGAACGCGGTGCCTTGGAACACAGCGGGCAGGAAGGCGCTGTTCCAGTGGTTCGGTCCGACCTGCGGCACGCCGCGTGGATCGGGGATCGCGACGAAGGCGGGCAGGTTCTGGTTCTCGCTGCCCAAGGCATACGTGACCCACGTGCCCATGCCGGGATAGCCGTCGAGCGTGTTGCCCGTGCTCATCTGGTTCTCGGCGGGACCGTGCGTGTTCGACTTCGCGGTGAGCGAATGCACGAAGCACATCTCGTCCGCGAGTTCGGCGATGTTGGGCAGCAGATCGGAGATCATCTTGCCGCACTGGCCGCGTGGCTTGAAGTCCCACAGCGGCTTGGTGAGCATGCCCTGCTCGCCCTGGAACGTGACCAGCTTGTCCGAGCCCGGCATCGGCTGGCCGTGGCGCTTCACGAGTTCCGGCTTGTAGTCCCAGGTATCGACGTGGCTCAGCGCGCCGGAGCAGAAGATGCACAGCACTTGCTTCGCCCGCGGGCGAATGTGTGGCCGACGCGGCGCATTCGGATGCGAGGGATCAATCTCGGGCCGCACCGGCAAGGTGTTCGCGTTCAGCAAGCCGTCGCCGCTGAGCAACTGCGCGAGTGCCATGCCGCTCATGCCACTGACGGCGTGCTGCAGGAAGTGTCGGCGATTGAGAAGTTGGAAGCGGTTCATGGGTTAGAACACATAAAGGAACTCATTCGCGTTCAGCAGCGCACGGCACAGCGTTTCCAGGCTGTCGTTCTTCGCGAGGGTGATGGCATTGCTGAGTTCATCACTGGAAGGCGTGCGTTGGAAGACAAGCTCGAACGCGCGTTGAACCTGCCCGGAGAGTTCACTGCGCTCGCGTTTGAGGCGTTCGGCAAAAGCCTCCGACTGCTGCACGAGGAAGGGGCTATTCAATAAGCTCAGCGCTTGCAGCGGCGTGGTGGAGCGTGTGCGCTTCGGCTGCACTTGGCCAGCATCGGGGCAGTCGAAGACACCGAACGTGTCGTCCAGTCTCATGCGCGGCTTGGACCAGTAGATCATGCGGCGGAGGTCGCCGGTCTCGAACTCGGTCTTTGGGTTATAGACGCGCACGTAGTTCTTGTTCGCCTCGAACAAACTAAAGCCTGGGCCGCCCATGGTGAGATCGAGCTTGCCGGTGACGGCGAGGATGCAATCGCGCAGCGGTTCGGCCTCCAGACGACGCGGCGGGAAGCGCCAGAGCAGACGCGACTGCGCGTCCACCTTCATCGCGGCAGCGTTCGGCGTGCTCGCCTGTTGATACGTCGCGCTGGTGCAGATCAGGCGATGCAGTTTCTTCAAGCTCCAGCCACTGGCGATGAACTCGTGCGTGAGCCAGTCGAGCAGCTCGGGATGCGTGGGCTTTGCGCCATTCACACCGAAGTCGCTCGGCGTGCTCACGATGCCTTCGCCAAAATGCCAGGCCCACACACGATTGACGATCACGCGCGCGGTCAGCGGGTTCCGTGGATCAGCGATCCAATCAGCAAGCGCTTTGCGACGCTCGGCATCGGTCGCCTTGTCGCTGAGCTTCACGGCGTGGCCGAAGTTCGAGAGCACGCCGGGACCAACGACCTCCTTCGGCTGCGTGACCTCGCCACGATTGAGGCGATGGATCTCTTTCGGCTCCGTGAGCTTGCCTGCATACGCGGCGGGCATCACCTCGGCAGCAGCGATGGCTTCGCTGAGTTGCTTCTGCTTCGCACGCAGCTCGCTGAACTTCTGTGCCTCACCAGCGGCGAGTCCTTCGCTGCTGATCAGGCGCACGGACTTCGTCGGCTTGGCTTCATACGGAAGCCGGTCATCACCGCTCGCGACGGTGCGCCAGGCCTTGCCGTCGAGCGATGCCTCGATGCGATACCTTGTGGCGACGCGATCGGTGAAACGCGGCACCGCATCGCGATCGCGGCTCCACACGATGTGATCGATGCGCTCCGGTCGTGCGAGTTCGAGCTGCACCCAGGCGTTGCGACGCTCGCTGGCGATCCAACTGTGCGCATTGCCGTAAAGCCCGTCATTGATGTGCGCGAGCTGATGAATCGCATGACCCGACAGCGTGCCTGATGCGCTCGGCTTCGCTCCGCGCGCGACGTTGGTGCCTTTGGCGAAGACCTCCAGCTCGTCGATGCATGCCTGTCCGCCAGAGGTGTCGTCGATGCTGAAGCGCACGAACTTCGCCTCGGTCGGATCGAAGCGCTCACGGTTCGCGTCGCGTGTAACCGGCGTGCGCAGATGCGGTTGCTTCGCGGTGCCCGCGTCTTCTTGCAGCACCAGCATGTCCGCCGTCGGGAACCCCTCGCCCACGACGCGCAGCAGCAGCTTCGACTTCGCGCCGAACTCATGCACGCCCAGGTCCTTGAAGCCGCTCCACAGCTTGCGATTCGGCATCGCGCCGGTGCCGTCGGCGAACTTGCGATGATCCGCCTCGCCGATCTCGCGTTGATCGTTCGTCGTGGTCAAGTCGCCGTCCATGTCGAGCACGTAGCGCGCATCCTGATCGTGCGAGCGATAGCCGCTGCCCCATGAGACCCACACGCGGAACTTGCCCGCGGTCTGCGGCATCCAGGCGAAGACATCGCCCACGTTGTTGTCCTTGAGCCAGACCCAGTAGCCTTCCGCGATCGTGGGCAAATCCTTCGCGCTGCCAAGGTAGTCGACCTCGCCGCGTGCGATGCCTTTCTCATACTCCGTGCGCTTCGCGTTCGCGGGCCTCAGCTTCTGCGTGTGCTCAGCGTCGTCGGGCTTGATCACCACGGTGCGCAAGGTGGATGCCTTCGGCTCGAACGACGCGAGCGCTGCCTCGATGGGCTTCAGTTCCTCACGCATCTTCGCGGCCTTGGCGAGTTGCTCGGCGTTGTTGCCGGACTTGATCGGACGCTCGCCGTGCATCACGCCCGAGAACACCGCAGCCATGCTGTAGTAGTCCGTCTGCGGCACCGGATCGAACTTGTGATTGTGGCAGCGCGCGCATTGCAGCGTGAGGCCGAGGAACGCGGTGCCGGTGGTCGCGACCATGTCGTTGAGTTCATCCGCGCGCTGCTGCGCTGTGAGCACGGGATCAGGACTCTTCACTTCATCCCACGGTCCGCCCACGATGAAACCCATCGCGGTGTCTTCACCCGTCTGATCGCCGGCGATCTGATCGCGCACGAAGGCATCGAAGGGCTTGTCCTCGTTCAGCGTGCGAATGACGTAGTCGCGGTAGCGCCACGCGTTGGGTCGCTCGACATTCTTTTCAAACCCATCCGTCTCCGCAAAGCGCACCACATCCAGCCAATGCCGGGCCCAGCGCTCGCCGTAGCGCGGGGAGTTGAGGAGGCTGGTGACTAGATGCTCGATGCTGGATTCTGGATGCTGGCCGTGGGCGCTCACGAACTCGGCGACTTGCTCGGGCGTTGGCGGCAGTCCGGTGAGACCGAGATACAGCCGACGAACCAACGTGCGCGCATCCGCCGGTGCAGACAGCGTGAGCCCATTCGCTTTGAGCTTCTCGCGAACGAAGTCGTCCATGCTCCGTGCTCCCTGCTCCTTGCTCGCGAGCGGCTGAAAAGCCCAGTGCGTCTTCAGCGGATCGTTGAGCACGATGCCGTCGTCTGGCCACTGCGCTCCTGCGTCGATCCAGCGCTTCAGCGTGTCGATCTCGGCAGCGCTTAGCTTCTCGCCTTTGGGCGGCATCTGCTTGTCCGGCTCCTGACCGGATACGAAGCGCACGATCACGCTCTCGCTGCCCTTGCCTGCGACCCAGAGAGGCTTGTGCTCCTCGCCGCCGCGCAGTGCATAGGCCCTGGCATCAAGTCTGAGCCCACCTTTCTGCTTCTCCGCGCCGTGGCATTCGTAGCAATGCTTCTCGAAGATCGGCTTCACCTCGCGAGTGAAGTCCTGTGCTTGCATCAAGCGGGGTGCGACCCAGGCGCAGGCAAGCATAGGCAACAGACGGAAAGATCGGGGGCCGAGAATCATTTTGTATGCAATACCGACGGTTTGCATACAATCTATCACCCCAGTCCACGCTCATGCCTTCTTCCTCGACCGTTGTTGCTGAACCCGTTTACAAGCCGGACCTCGTTCGTCGAATGTTGCTGGCGATCTTTGGAGGGCGCTGGAAAGAAGGGGAGCGCCTGCGTGAGGTGGAGCTGGCCGACCAGTTTGGAGTTAGTCGCACGCCTGTTCGAGAGGCACTTCAGGAGATTGCCAGAATCGGCTTGATCGAGTTGAAGCCCAATTGCGGTGCGGTAGTCGCCTCGTTCGGGCCCCGCGAGATTGAGGAGATTTACGAAGTGCGTGCGCTGCTGGAAAGCGAGGCCACTCGACTGGCTTGCCCACGCTTGAGAGTGGACGATGTGAAGAGCCTGCTCGAAGACTCGAAGGCCCTGCTCGCGGCCAGCCGCCGCAACAAGGAGTGGACGCATCGAGCCTGGGAGGCGGATCATCGCCTGCATGAGATGCTGGCGCTGGCATGTGGGAATCGTCGTCTTGCGCGCGAGGTGGGTGACTATGCGAACTTTGTTCAGATCATTCGAGAGACCTTGGGCAACCGGGATCGCGTTCAGGATCATGCGATTGCGGAGCACATCGCCATCCTTGAAGCTCTGCATGCTGGCAAGGCTGACGAGGCTGGCAAAGCCATGCGGCGGCATGTGCTTAGTGCGGGCAAAACTGCGGTGGAAGCACTGCGGCCCAACTTCTCGGCACCGAGTCCAGGAGGGCGCACGAGCAGCCTTGCCATCACCTCAATTGCAGCACGGCGCTGACGGCGCAGTGCTGGGTTTCACTTTCAGGTTCGACCTCGCTGCGCAGGACTCGCCACTGGCGGGAGCACAGAACCAAATCGAGGCGCATCCACACACGACCCAGGGTGAAGGGATTCCACCAGTCGCCGGGGAACGACGCGCCGTAGCCAAGGCCTGCCTGCGTGTGGGCGTCTTGCAACTTGCGAATGAGCTGCCGGTAGTTGGGGCCGATCGGAGGCTGGTTCCAATCGCCAAGGACAATCACCGGAAGGTTGTCCGCCTCGATTCGTTCGGTGAGATCAGCGATGAGCGCCTGGTGCTCGGCCCAGTGCCTCTTCAAGCAGGCCAGGTGCTCGATCGACGGATGGCGTGCGAGGTTGCGCATGTATTGCCGTGGTGAGGGCAGGTGAGCGCTGTAGATCGCGACCGGCTGCCCATCCCAGTCAATCTCGAAACGGGCTGCCTTGAACTGGAGATTGCGCGGACGTTCTAGCGTGGGAGGCAGCGTGGTGAGGAGGAGCTGAGTTTTGACAATGGGGTAGCGGCTCAGCAGCAGAAACTCGCCCACGCGACTCTGATTGATCAGGCCTGCGTATTCAGGGCTGCCGGGCACGTAAGCCTGCCGGTAGATGGCATCCTGGATGGCGATGACATCCGGTTTCTGCTGGATCACAAAGTCAGCCATCGAGTGCCCGTGGTGGTCACCGCGATTCGCGGTGAGCACACGAAGCTTGCGCGGGCTCTGCCAGACCGACGGATGGAATGCCGGACGATGCGTGCGCCATTCCCAAATCGGTCCCATCAGGATGCCCATCGTCGCAAGGCACACCCATGCGAGTCTTCTCTCCATCCACCATGAGGCGAGGCCGATGATGACCAGGAACCAGATCCACATCAGCGGTGGTGCATAAACCAGTCCACCGACCAACCACCAACGCTGGCCGAAGAGATGCATCGCCAGCACCAGCAGCACGATCACGGCCCAGCAGGCCCAGAGGAACCGTGTCAGCCAGCTGCGCATGGTTTACACCGAAAGGGCAGGATCGCCGTAGAGTGTAAAGTTTTCCCAGTGGTCGATGCGCACATCGAAGATCTCACCGATATGGCGACGGTCGTTGCCCTCGATGATGACGATCTTGTTCGTGCGCGTGCGACCCGTGAGGCGGTCGGGGTTCGTCTTGCTCGGGCCTTCGCACAGGATCTCCACATTCGTGCCCACCAGCTTCGCGTAGCCTTCCAGCGCGATCTCATTGATGACGGAGAGCAGGTCTTGATTGCGTGCTTCCTTCACCTGCTCGCTGAGCTGAAGCTCATCATCCATCTCCGCTGCGGGCGTGCCGCGACGCTTCGAGTAGCGGAAGATGAACGCGTTATCAAAACGCACCCGCTCGCACAGCGCGCGGGTCTCTTGATACAGCTCGTCCGTCTCGCCGGGGAAGCCGACGATGATGTCTGTGGTCACCGCGATTTCGGGCCGGGCCTCGCGAATGCTCGCGACGAGTTCTTCAAACTTCGCCGTCGAGTAAGGGCGGTGCATCTTCTTGAGGATCGCATCGCTACCGCTTTGCAGCGGAAGATGAACGTGCTCGCAGAGCTTTGGCAGATACGTGAAAGCCTTGATGAGGTCCTTCTTGTAGCCAATGGGATGCGGACTGGTGAAGCGGATGCGCTGGATGCCATCGACCTCATGCACGGCCTCCAGCAACTGCACGAACGGCGACTTCCCATCGACCACGGGGAACTCGTGACGGCCATACAAGTTCACGATCTGGCCGAGCAGCGTGACTTCTTTCACCCCGCGATCGGCGAGGCGTTTCACCTCTTCCACGATGTCTGCGATGGGCCGACCCCGCTCGCTACCGCGTGTGTAGGGCACGATGCAGAAGGTGCACTTCATGTTGCAGCCCTGCATGATGCTCACAAACGCGCTGCCCTGCTGATCCTTGAGCTGATGATCACGGATCGCGTTCTGCGACTCCGTTTCCTCTTCCACATCGACGATGCTGAAGCGCTCATCGTCCATCTGCTTCGCCTCCTTCGCACGGATCACCTGCTCCACATATTCCACCACGCGATGATACTTCTGCGTGCCGACCACGAGGTCCACCTTCGTGTCCAGCAACTCCGCGCCCCGACTCTGCGCCATGCAGCCCATGAAGCCGGTGACCAGTGGCACACGCCGACGCCGCACCATGCCCATCTTCCCAATCGCCTTCTGCTCCGCCTGATCGCGCACGGAACAGGTATTGATCAGCACCACATCCGCATCATGCTCGGTGCGCGTCATCGTGTAGCCGCGCTCGATGAACATCTGCGACACTTGCTCGGAGTCGCGCTCGTTCATCTGGCAGCCGTAGGTCTTGATGAAAACACGGGGCATGGGGGCAAATAGGACGTGGGTGAGGGGCGTGTAAAATGCCCGCCAAATGACGATTGGCGAATGACGAATGAGGGAATTTGAAGACCGGCGGGGTCGGTCCGGGTGTAACGTGAGACGTTTGGCCGCCCCTCAGTCCAGCCAGTTCTCAACCTTCAATTCAGGCACCTGTGCGAAGTCACGGAGGTTGCGAGTGAGCAGCAAGGCATCGTGTGCCAGACAGATGGCGGCGATCTTGAGATCCATCGAGCCAATCCGCACCCGCGAAGCCTTTAGCGCCTCGACAATCTCTGCTGCATCATCGTCGAAAGCCAGGGTGCCCATCTCACTGAGAATGCTGCAACTGCGCTGATACAAACGATACCCAGGCACCTGCATCGGCCCGGCTGAATGACGTTTGATCAGGGCAAACCAGCCCTCGGCACTTTCTTGCGAGGTGACAATGGTGGTGAAAACGATGGCTTTGTGCGTCGCGCATCGGTCTTGCAAGCGCGCTCCTGGTGCCCCTTCGTTGACCCACTCGGTGAAATGATTCGTGTCGAGCACCACCATCATAAAAATTACCAGCCAGCGTCGTTGGCACGCGTGCGCCACTCGGCACCCAGCTTCGCCGCATCCTGGATGAGCTGCTTCTCGCTCTCAGCGAGCGGTGGCAAGCTCTGTGGCTGCTTTGCAGCCGTGGACTTCACCACAGCGAGTTTCGCGGCGGAACGCTTTCGCACGGCAGCCAGCGTTTCGGACAGGGTTGTCGTCGTTTGCATGTGGCAAAACTAGCTGAGGGGCGCGCGCGGTCAATCGCCAACCCTGTGGTTGCCCCGCCTGCGCAATCGCGTTTTCGATCTCACCCCATGACTCCGCGGTCTTGATCAGATTCACGTTTGCCTTCGGCATCAGTGCGGCCCTCTTCGTTGAGGGACTCGTGTGTCGTTGGCTTGCATTGGACACTATTCAAAGGAATCGTTCACTCCATGAATAGTGATCTCAGAAACATTGCTCTTGGTTGTGTCGGAAGCCTAGTGGCTACCTTCTTGGCTTGGGCTTACATCAAATTTCGGGATCACTGCCGGACGGTGAAGATTGCAGAAGGAATGAAGAAAGCGCTCCAGGACGTTGCAGGTGGCGGCTGGGAATCAACGGCAAAGACGTTCAGTATTCAGATATACAACAGCACCGACTACAGCGTTTTCATCAGGGCCGTTGTTCTAACTGCGCTTGCTGAGAACGGCGCATCAACCGACTTTCCTTGTGCTTATGGTGGCGAGCATTCACCAATGCGGACCGACTGGGTTGAACTGCCCCCAAAGAAAGGAGACTTCTGGTCATCTAGCCTCCCGCTGGAGTGTGAGATCCTGGGAGGCCATTTAGTATATGACTTCATGAGTGTGTTCGGCATTCGCCGAGTGGAGCGGGTAGAGCTGTCCAGAGCACAGATCGTTCAGCTTATGCAGCTGCGGCGAACTGCCAACCGTTCACAAATCGTTCCAAAAGGAGTCATCCCTGTTATCGCCGGAGCTTCGATCAAGTCGGATGAATAGGCATGTGGTTTGAACTGGTGGAACCACTCGGTCTTTAGAACCTCCGATACTATTCTGAACATGTCAGACGCTGAGTTTCAAATCACGCCTCCGATTTGCCAGAACCCTGCCCAGGTCAATCCGCGTAACGGACGAATCGTCGCAGAAATGGTGAGTGCAGCGCTTGCTCAATCGAACCGATTGATTGCCGAACTTCATTGTCAGCGCGGTTTCACTCAGCGTCTCGAGAATGATTTCAACAACGCTCTTGAAGCACTCAATATAGCAATTCGACTATATCCTGAATTCGCTGGTGCGTATGCTCAGCGAGGAAACGTCTTTTTTGAACTTGGCAGGCACCGTGAAGCTATTGCCGACTACAATACAGCACTCGGAATTTGTCCGCAGGACGCAAGGTTGCATCACAATCGAGGCAGTGCGTTCGCCCGATGCGGTGCTTATGATGAAGCAATACAGGACTATACCGAAGCAATCCATTTAGGGCTTGGCGACAGGGAGTGCTATCTGAACCGTTGCAGCGCTTACGCAGATAAAGGTGATCGCGACAAGGCCAGGGCGGATTACGTGAAGTCGGAGCACTGCGATGGGAACTCTCATTTTAATTTTCACTACGTCAAAGACGACTATGACCAAGCGATCAAGCGCTACGACGAGGCCATTCAGCTCAGTCCCCAAACAGCAGAACTTTACCGCAAGCGTGGCTGCACGTATTACAAGACAGGAAATGTGGACCAAGCTATTGGGGATTTCACAGTTGCTATCCAGCTTGACTGCTCTGACTTCTTCTCATTCGCATTCCGCGGTATGCTCCATGAGAAAAATTCTGCGTATGCAAGAGCTATTGCCGACTGGACCGAGGCGGATCGTCTCAACCGAAACTTTCCATTTTCTCGGCAGAAGCTCGATGAGTATCAAAATGAACTCTTCGTTGTCACGGATCCAGGGCCAACGCCACTCGATTTGGGACAACAGCTAACATCGTTCGATTTGATTGACGCTATCGAGCAGTATGGGGAAGATGCATTCAGCGTAGCTGTAGATGAAGCGGCATAAAGCAAATCCTCGCGTGCAGCAGTCGAGTTTTAGCTTCAGGCGAAAGAATCCAATTTAACAAACAAACTAGGACCTGACCTCGTCTCAAATCGTTCTGCCATGCACGAAGCCGATTGGATCATCATCGACACCGAGACGACGGGCTTCATAGCGCCGATTTTCGTTGTTGAGGTCGGGGCGCAGCGGATGCGGGGATGGGTGCCGGTGGGGGAGCCGTTTCGGAGGTTGGTGAATCAGAATCAGGACATCCCGCCAGAGGCTTCGCGAGTGCATGGCTACACACGGGAGATTCTGGAGCGCGATGGTGAACCGCCGGCGGTCGTGTATGAGGAACTGCGGCGTTATGCGCTCGGCTTGCCGATGGTGGCTTACAACCTTGAGTATGACCTGGAGAAGGTGTTGAAGCCGGAGTGGAGCGGGCTAGGCATCGTGCCGATGGGACGCGATGGCTTCTGTGCGCTGCGGCTGGCGCAACGTTTGCTAGACCCCGTCCCTGCAGGGAACTGCAAGCTGCAAACGCTGCGCCAGTATTACCGGCTGCCGGAGCGTGGTGCCCACACGGCGCTGGGTGATGTGCTGACGGTGGCGGACTTGTTCTCACAAGTGCTCCGGCCCATCGCTGAGCAGCGTGGTCTGACGACTTGGGAAGCGATCAAGGCCTACGCAGAGGACGAGTGGTATCCAAGTCGGATTGCCTTCGGCAAGCACAAGGGGAAGTCCATTCACGATGCCCGTCACAACCCGGAACTGCGCCAGTGGGTCGAGTGGCTGGCGAGTTCCACCAACGCGCGCAGTGCGAGCATGGGTCGCTGGTATTTGAAGCTACTGGAAGCGGAGCCAAACCTGACGAGTGACGCGGTGCTGGTCGCCACGGAGTCTGCGGCGGCGAGTTCCGATCCCATGCCTCGCGGCGAAGGGATCGTGCTTTACGTCCATCCAGGCATCGAGCGGCTGCGTGGTCTGATCGCCGGATCGCGTGCGCGACTTGCCGAGCTGGAAGCGGCCTACACCTCGTTGCGAAACCACGTCGCCGCGCTGCAAGCCCGGTTGTTCCAGCGCCTGCGGCGACACTTTGAAGAGCGCGACCGGCTGCGGCTGGTGGTGAACTATCGACGGACGTTTCTGGATACGCTGCTCCGCGAGGGTGAGGAAGGAGTGGAGCAAGTGCGCGAGGACTACCGCCAAGCGGATGCGCACACGCAGCAGGAGTATGCAGACACGGGGGCGGCGATGGAATCGAAGCGGGCACTCTCCGACTCCGAGGAGTCGGAGCTAAAGGCGCTCTGGCGCGAGTTGGTGAAGCTGTTCCATCCTGATCGCTTCGCTGATGATCCCGAGAAGCAGGCGACCTACACGAATCTCACGGCGGCGATCAATGCGGCGAAGGACAACGGTGATCTGGCGACGCTGCGACTGATCGCCCATGATCCGATGGGCTATGTGATGCGACAGGGCTGGACGGCGATCGAGCTGGGCGATTCCGATGAACTGGAGCAATTGCAGAAGCTCTTCAACAGCCTGGAAGCCGAGATCATCGCGGTGATCGAGGCCACAGACACACTGAAGGAGAGCCCGGACTATGAGCTTCACCAAATCATGGAGAAGAAGCCGGAGATGTTTGACCAAGTGATCGAGCAGCAGATCGCAGGTGTCGAAGCTGAAATCACCGACTTGAAGACTACGGCATTGCAGTTGGCTAAGGAGATCGAGGAGCTGAGTGGGACGGATGCAGGGATTGGGCTGGGGTGAGTGGAGAAGCGTGTGGTTGCACGCGCGGCCAGGTTACCCAATCAACTCCGTCTTCGTGAACAAGGCGGCTACGGGGTAGCCTTTGCCTTCGATGTTGGCGCGGCCGCCTTCTTCGCGATCGACGAGGACGACGACGAAGGCGACCTTGGCTCCTTCTTCTTCGACGGCGGCGATGGCTTTGAGGGTGCTGTCGCCGGTGGTGATCACGTCATCGACGACGACGACGCTGTCACCGGGCTGGAAGTTGCCTTCGATGCGCTTGCCACGACCGTGGCCTTTCGCCTCTTTGCGCACGACGAAGCAGCGAATCGGGGTGGCATCGCCCGACATGCTGCTGGTCATGGCAGTGGAGAGGGAGATGGGGTCGGCACCCATAGTGAGTCCGCCGAGAGCGTCCACCTTCACTCCGCGTCTGGCTTCCTCGTCGCGCACGAGCTTGTGCATCTGCTGGCCGACGAGCACAGCACCACGGGGGTCGAGCGTGGTGACGCGGCAGTCCACGTAGAGGTTGCTCTTGGCACCAGAGGCAAGGGTGAAGTCGCCCGTCTTGACAGACTTGGCGAGGAGAATGGAGCGAAGCTCGGAGCGGGCGGGATCGGACATGGGCGGGGCGGCAGGGTTGGCGGTTTCTCGTGGGTGGCTTCCAAGTTCCAGGATTGCTTTCGAGGCAAGGGGAAAGTGATGGACGAGAGGCGGGAGCATTGTCTCGCGAGTTTCGGTTCTGGCAGACGTTATGACGGGCTCACTCATGAACTTGCTCTTCTCTCGTCGCCACTGGATCGTCACGGCTTCGGCCCTGGCTTTGGGTTTCACTGCTGCCACTCATGCTGCGGAAGATGCGCGGACCTTTGAGTTGCGGATTTACGTGACGAATGAGGGCAAGCTGCCCGACCTGCTGAAGCGGTTCCGCGATCACACGTGCAAGCTCTTTGAAAAGCATGGCATGGAGAACATCGGCTACTGGGTGCCGATGGAGGAGGCGGATGGCGCGAGCAACAAGCTGATCTATGTGATCGCGCACAAGAGCCGCGAGGCGGCAAAGGCCTCGTGGGCGGCGTTCCAGGCTGATCCGGACTGGAAGGCGGCGGCAAAGGCCAGCGAGGTGAACGGCAAGATCCTGGCCTCGAAGCCGGAGTCCATCTTCATGAAGGCGACGGATTACTCATGTGCGATTCAGCCGGGAGCCGGCGGGGAGCGCGTGTTTGAACTGCGCACCTACACGACCAATGACGGCAAGCTGGACGCGCTGCACAAGCGCTTCCGCGAGCACACGGTGGCCTTGTTTTCCAAGCACGGGATGACACACATTGGTTACTGGTCGCCCACGGATGCGGAGACGGGCGGCGGGAAGCAGCTGATCTATGTCCTGGCCCACGCTAGTCGCGATGCGGCCAAGGCATCATTCGAAGCCTTCCGCGCGGACCCCGAGTGGATCGCGGCCAAAGCGGAGAGCGAGAAGGACGGCCCGCTGACGATCAAGGAGGGCGGTGTGAAGTCCGTCTTCATGAAGGCGGTCGATTTCTCGCCGATCAAGTAAGCTGAATCCGGTTCAGCGTTTTCGTGCAAAGGCTTCATCGCCCGAGGGGTGCGAGTGCTTGCGTGGCGTGGCAACGGGGCTAGTATCCGCGCCCCCCATGTCCGAAGCTCTCGAAAACCCCTTCCTCGACACGCTTATCACCCGGCAGCGCGCCGAGCCCTGCACCGTGGTGATCTTTGGCGCGTCCGGCGACCTCACCTACCGCAAGCTCGTCCCCGCGCTCTACAATCTGGCTGCCTCGGGCGACCTGCCGCCGCAGTTTAAGGTGGTCGGCTTTGCCCGCCGCGAAAAATCTGACGACGGCTTCCGCGCCGAGATGCTGGAGGGGAACAAGAAATTCTCCCGCCAGGGTCACAACGACGAACTCTGGGCCTCCTTCTCGCACAGCATCCACTACCACCGCAGCGAATTCACCGACGCGGCCGGTTATGCATCGCTCAAGGCCTTGCTCGACAAGTTCGATGCCGAGCGCGGAGCCCCGGCGAACCGCCTTTTCTACCTCGCCACGGCTCCCGAGTATTTCTCGGTCGTGCTCGAGCAACTGGCCGCCGCCGGACTGAACCAAGCCCCCGAGGGCAAATGGTCGCGCGTGGTGTGCGAGAAACCCTTCGGCAAGGACCTGCCCAGTGCGCAGAAGTTGAACCGCATCGTCGGCGAGGTCTTCGAAGAGAAAGACACCTACCGCATCGACCATTACCTGGGCAAAGAAACCGCGCAAAACCTCATGGTGCTGCGCTTCGCGAACGAGATCTTCGAGCCCCTGTGGAACAGCCGCTACATCGATCACGTCCAGATCACCTGCTCCGAGAACCTCGGCATGGAAGGCGGACGCGGTGGCTACTACGACACCGCCGGCGCCCTGCGCGACATGGTGCAGAACCACCTTTTCCAGCTCCTCAGCCTCGTGGCCATGGAGCCGCCCACCGACCTCAGTGCCGACTCCGTTCGCGATGAGAAGGTGAAGGTCATCCGCTCGCTGCGTCCGCTGACCAGCCCCGCCGATGTCGCTGCCAACGTCATTCGCGCACAATACACCGAAGGCGTCGTCGATGGCGTCAAGCGCGTGGGTTATCGTCAGGAAGATCGCGTGAACCCGCAGTCCATGACCGAGAGCTACGTCGCCCTCCGGCTCAAAATCGATACCTGGCGCTGGCAGGGCGTGCCCTTCTACATGCGCATGGGCAAGCAACTGCCGAAGAAGTCCACGGAGATCAGCCTGCACTTCAAACGCCCGCCGCAGAACCTTTTCAAAACCGAAGACGTGACCGGGAACGACAACGCCCTCGTCATTCGCATTCAGCCCGATGAAGGCATCAGCCTGCGCATGCTCTCGAAGCAGCCCGGCGTGCTCCTGCGGATGCAACCGGTGAAGATGGACTTCCATTACTCCACCAGCTTCGGCAAAGCCTCGCCCGAGGCCTACGAGCGCCTGCTGCTCGATGCCATGGCCGGTGACGCCACCCTCTTCGCCCGCAATGATGAAGTCGAGCACGCCTGGCGCTACATCGACGTCATCGAGGACGCCTGGCACAAGTCCGCCGAGCCACCGCCCATGTGCGAGTATCCCGCCGGATCATGGGGCCCCCGCGAAGCCGATGAGATGCTCGCCACCGATGGTCGCAACTGGCGCCGGATTTGAATCCGTCGCTAGTCGCGATGGCGGCCGCCCAAAAACTGAAAGAACTTGGCCGAAGGTGTATTCTCAGCGCTGAACTTGAGCATCGTCGCAGCGTCTTTGTGCCCTAGATTTGCAGCTCGCTGCCACCATCGCACCGCTGCCTCCGGGTTCTCGGGAACATTGGTGCCATTGTGGTAGCAGTTGCCGAGTTCATACTGCGCTTGCGGGTCGCCGAACTCTGCTTTCTTTCGCAGCTCGGCGATCTGAGTCGAGATCTCATCGTTCCGAAACCAGTCACCAAAAACGATGCGAGTGAGAAGCCTGCGCCAGTCCATCGGAATGAGGTAGTAGGATTGCCAGACGCGCTTCCAAGGCTGTCTGGAGCCGAGTGTCGGATTTGAACCGACGACCTACTGATTACAAATCAGTTGCTCTACCACTGAGCTAACCCGGCCTTGCGTGAACGCGCGGGATCATAGACTTCATCGGCGCGGCGGCAACCGCGAATTGCGGGCTTGGTCCACTATGCTATGGGCTTCGGCCATGACTTCACGAATGCTGCTCGTCGCTACTGGCAATGCCCACAAGACCCAGGAGATCGCCGCCATCCTCGGGTCCGAGTGGAAGGTGGAGGACTTGCGGGCGCATCCGCAGTTGAGTTCGCCCGAGGAGAACGGCACCACCTTCGAAGCCAATGCGAGGATCAAGGCGGAGAGCGCCAGTCGCGAGCTGCCGGGGGTGCTGGTGCTGTCGGATGACTCGGGTTTGGAAGTCGATGCTCTGGGCGGCGCACCGGGCGTGATCTCGGCTCGCTATGCAGGGCCTTCGGCCACGGACGCGGACAATCGCGAGCGGGTGAAACGCGAACTCGCAGGACGTGAGAGCACGGCGCGATTCCATTGCTGCATGGTGCTGGCACGCGGTGGCCAGACACTCGGGGTTTTCAATGGAGCCGTCGAGGGACGCATCCTCATCACCGAGCACGGCAGCGGTGGATTTGGCTACGATCCTTTGTTCGTGCCGGATGGCTACACTGAGACCTTCGGCGTGCTTCCGGGTGCGGTGAAGAACCAGCTCAGCCATCGTGCACGCGCCCTGAGCCAGGTGACTGAGTGGTTGAAGACGAACCCATGAGCCTGCGCATTCTTCACATTCGCGAGGACGCGCCTGTCTCCGCTCCGCAGAAACTTGGACCCTATCAGATCGAGTCCTTGATTCCTCGCGAGGATGAGGCGGCAGGCACGGCGTATCGAGTGCGCATCGAGCCTCACAGCACCACAGCGGTGAGCTATCACAAGGTGGCGGAAGAGATCTATTATGTGCTCGAAGGCAGCGGCATCGCGCTGCTCAATGGCGAGCGTTACGAGTTAAGGCGCGGCGACTTTCTTCGCCTGCCACCGGGCACAACGCACGGCTTCATCACGGCTGACGAAGCACTCGTGATGCTGGACATCCACTCACCGGGCTCGAGGCCGGACCGAGATGTGTTCTTCATGGGCGAGACGCCGCAGGGCTTCACGGTGAAGTGAAGAACACGGCACCGTGAGCCGCGTTGCCGGTTGGGTGTTGAAAAATCAGCAGATTTGTCTTGCTGATTTTTCAGCATGTTGATAAACCAGCAGGCATGTGGGACGATAATTCAGCCAAAAATCTCAGCCGTCGAGAACGGCAGGTCGTGGAAATTGTGATGAAGCATGGGCGCTGCACGGGGCGTCAGATCGAGGAGGAACTGCCCGATGCACCGACTTACTCGGCGGTGCGATCCATACTCCGGCTTCTGGTGGAGAAGGAGATCCTGCTCAAGGAGCACGTCGAGGGGCGCGACTGGTTCAGGCTGCCAGTCGCTGCGGGCAAGGCACGAGTGAAGGCGCTGCACAGTCTGGTGGAGCGCTTCTTCGACAATTCCGTCGGTGAGGCAGCGCTGGCATTGCTCGGCCAGCGCAAGGCCCGCATCTCTGCCGAGGAAGCTGAGAAACTCATGAAACTGATCCAGGAGGCCCGTGAAAAATGAATGCTCTCATCGACTCTCTGTTGTCCCTGCACGCTAGGTATCCCGGCTTCTTCGCCGTGCTGGCATCGGCATTCAAAGCCACAGCCCTGTTCAGCCTTGCGTGGTTCATGGTGCAGGTGCTCGCCCATCGCTCGGCTCGAGCCCGCAACTGGGTGTGGCGGCTCACGCTCACGATGCTGCTAGTGCTCGCGGGCTGGATCGCGCGCCCGGCACCGCTCGCGGACTTCGGCTTTGCCATCGATGTCGCAGATCATCTGCCGGTGAAGCAGGACCCGCCTTTGATGACGCTGAAGCGCAGCTCTCCGGAGCCAGCATCTCCAACCGCAACCTCCCTTGGATCCGCTCACGAGAATGCAACGATCACCGTGCAGCCACATCCCGTGCCGCCGATGCCAGCTGCGGCAGCGAAGAAGGTGGCGGTGACAAAGGGATGGCCCTTGTTACTGCGGCGGCTCGATGATCGAATGACGACCCTCTGGTTGCTCGGGTTTTTGTTGATGGCGTCCTGGAAGGCAGCGGGTTGCCTCATGGGCCGCTGGTGGCTGGGCCGCAGCAGCGAAGCTCCGTCTGCATCTGTGCAGACACTTTGCCCTGCGGAACTTGGATGCCGGATGTCATCACGCGTGCGCTCCCCGGTGATCACCGGTTGGCTGAAGTCGGTTGTTTGGCTTCCCACCGAAGCTAACACCTGGGACGATCTCAAACTGCGCGCCGCCTTTCAGCATGAACGCGCCCATCACCTGCGCAGAGATGGGCTGTGGCAGGCGATCGGAACGCTGGCGGCCTGTGCTTGGTGGTGGATGCCCCTGAGCTGGATCGCTCTGCGCAAAATGAAGACGGAGGCGGAGCACGCCGCTGACGATTTGACAGTGACACAATCGCTGACGGTGCCGGACTACGCGGAGGCTCTCGTGCAGATCGCCCGTGGCTCATGCCTTGCCTCGCCAGGAATGCGTGTGGGCATTGCGATGTCTGGCTACAGCGATCTCGATCAACGTGTGCGTTCGCTGCTGCGAAACAATCCCTGGCGCGACCGCCTCGGTGCACTCGCGTCGGCCGCGATGATCATCATGACGATCAGCATGAGCACCGTGGTGCTGGTGGGATGCAAAACCAAGCCCCCTCAATACATCAGTCTCGCCAAGCTGGTGGCGGGAGGTCGAATGGTGAGCAACAGCGGCAGCGGTCCGCAGTATCAAGAGTATCTCCAGGACTTCTACGGCACAGTGGTCGAGACGCTGGAGAGCGCAGAGATGCGTCGCCATGCATTGGAGCGCGTCAGAGCATTGAACCCCGACCTCAAAGAGGCCGACGTGGACATCCACGTCACTCAGAACAAGGGCAGCGCCATTTTTAACGTGGCCGCGATCGGCACAGAACCAAAGTTCACGCGCGTCTTTCTAGATGCGCTGTTGGATGAGTTCCGTGCCTTCCGTGAACAGATTCGCGAGCAGCAGCGCAACAAGGCCCTCACAGCGATGGCCGAGGATGTGGTGAAGCGTGAAAAAGCGAATAAGGAGAAGGCTGAGAAGCTGGAGGCATTCAAGAAGGCGAACAACGTCGTGGTGCTCACGAACAGCCAAAGTCAGACGGTGGAGATTCTCAAGCAGGTCACCCTCGAAAAGAACAAGCTGCAGCTCGACTTGAGCGAGATTCAACTGGCCCAGCAGGACGTGGAAGCAAGCGTCGCTCAGCGTCGCATGGCTGCGGAAAGGTCCGCGAATTCCGCCGCCAATAGTGGTGCTTCATTATCCACGCCCATGGGCCTCACGCGATCCGAGATGGACTACCTCAATGCCCGCAGTGAGCTGATGGTGTGCAAGGTGGACATCGAAGTGCTGTCTGAGTCCAAGACTCCTGATGCCGCCAAACTGGACGAAGCGAAGCAACGAAAAGCCCGCCTGGAGAAGCTGCTGCGTCTTTACGTCGATGAAATCACAGAGTCGCTGAAGGCTCGCAAAGCTGATGTAGAAAGGCGGGTCGCCTTGCTGGATGAAAGGATCGACGAGCTGGCCAAGCAGGTGGGTGAAGTGGGTGCGAAGCTGGCAGATTTTGCACGATTAACCAAGGACTTCGAAGACAGCGATCAGGCCTACAAGGAGATGTTTGACGTCGTGCACAAGTTCCAGGTGAACGAGGAGATGGGAGGCGACTACGTCAGCATCATGGAGCGGGCCAGTGCGGCGGTGGAAGATGTGAAGCCCTGGTGGTCTCTGTAGCCGAACGATCTCTCCAAAACAAAAATGGCGCGACCGGTGAAGGTCGCGCCATGGAGGGATCGGTGGCGATGAGGATCAGGCGAAGACTTCCGTGATCGGCTTGCCCTTGTCCGTGACGGTGAAGGGACGCTTGCTGGGCGAGTAGAGCACTTGATCGAGCGGGAGACCGAGCGCGTAGGCGATCGTGGCATTAAAGTCAGGGATGCTCGTGGGCTTGTCGATGGCCTTCTTGCCGCCTTCATCGGTGGCACCATAGACTTGGCCGCCACGCACGCCGCCACCGGCGAGCAAGGTGGTGAAGCCGGTCGCGTGGTGATCGCGTCCGTCATTGGCATTCACTTCGGGTGTGCGGCCAAACTCGGTAGCGAGGACCACCAGTGTGTTGTCCAACATGCCGCGGGAGCTGAGGTCCTGGAGCAGAGTGCTGAGGGCGGAGTCCAATTCATCGCACAGCTCGGGCACGCGGGTGAAGTTGGCATTGTGCGTGTCCCAGTTGCCGAAGCTGACTTCCACGAAGCGCACGCCGTGCTCGACGAGACGACGGGCAAGCAGACAGCCCTGGCCGAAGCGATCGTTGCCATACTTCGCGCGCAAGGCGTCGGGTTCGTTGCTGAGATCGAAGGCCTTCAGCTCTTCGCTCTTCATCATCTTGAGCGCATCGTCATACATGTCGGCGTAGGCGCGCACGTTCTTGACGTTGTAGGTCTCGGCGAACTGCTTGTCGAGCTGCTTGGCTATCGAGAGGCGATCATGGAAGCGCTCCTCGGTGAACCATTGGTTGGTCTTCACGTTGTTGATGCCTGCCTCGGGATCATTGATCATGAGCGGGGCGAAGCGGCTCTCGAAGAAGCCCGCACCGGGGTGGCGGCTGTCATTGCCGATCATCACGGAGCCCGGCAGCGTGGGATTGCCACGGCCCTGGAATTTCTCCAGCCATGCGCCCATGGAAGGGTGGCGAATGCTGCTGCGCAGGGTGTAGCTGGTGTGCTGATAGTATTGGCCCTGCTCGTGGGCGCCCTGCGTGGAGAACATGCTGCGGATGAGCGCGATTTTGTCCATCTGACGGGCGACGAGCGGCAGATTCTCGGAGAGCTGTATGCCATCCACGTTGGTCTTGATCGTCTTGGTCAAGCCCATCACTTCCTTGTTCTCCGGCTTGGGATCGAAGGTGTCGAGGTGGCTCATGCCCCCGGTCATGTAGAGGTAGATGACGTTGTGGGCGGTGGCGACCTGCTTGACCTTCGAGGCTTCCTGGCCGGGCACGGCGAAGGCTTTGCCGCCGAGCACGCTCATGGCGCTGACGCCGAGGAAGGACTTGGCTGCGCCGCTGACGAAGGTGCGGCGGGAAAACGGATCTTTGATGAGGTTCATGGAGGTGGGGTTCTCGGTTAAAGGTTCTCGGTCCCGGTTACTGGATGAAGAAGAACTGGCGTGTGTTGAGCACGGTCCACAGCACATCGCCACGGTCGGTGGCATCTGCGTTGTCAGCCACGGGCCGAAGCACGGCCTTCTCGGCCTCGGTGGCTTTGCGGCTCATGAGGGCGAGATAGACGGTGTCGATAAGGGCATCGCTGCCTTTCTCTTTGGCTCCAGCCATGGCGCGGGCGATGACGGTGTAGGGGTTCATGAGATGGCTGAAGGTCTTGCCATTGAGAAGCATGAGTGCCTGGCCCACGCTGGCGTCTTCATTCGCGTTCTCGACGATCTCGCGATCACTCTGACCGAACTCGCGCAGGAAGTGCCCGTTCGGCGCGGGGCTGCGGATGTCGGAAGCACGGACGTAGATCGTGTCGCGGAACGACTCCCAGGAGGCGAGGGACTGCTTGCCATTGTCCGCGCTCTTGAGCTTCACGTTGAAACGCTCGGCGTCGGCCTTCCGGCGCTGCTTGGCGATTTCATCGGCGCGGGCGCGCTGCTGCTTGGCAAGAATGCCGAGGGCCTCGTCGATGTGGAGGTCCTTGCCGTTCTTGGCCTTGATGGCAGCGGCGACTTCACGAGCGAAGTCCTCGTCCTTGCTGAAGTCGTCCAGCTTGCCCTGGCGTGCGAGTTCTGCGAAGCGCTTGAAGCCCGTATCATAGACGATCTCCTCGACCGCTTCATCGAGGCGCTTGCGCTGGCTGCTCACGGATTTCTTGGCGGCGCGGATGGCGTCTTCGTCTTTGTTTTTGTTGGCCTCGGTGAGGCTTTCTTGAGCCTTGCGGACTTCGTCGGCGAGTTCGCGTTGCTTCTGGGCGACCTTCACAGCACAGGCCTTGAGTTCTTCAGGAGGCAGGCTGTTGAGCGCGCGGTCCAGCCATTCAATGCGGCGGAGGGCGGTCTCAGCGGCGATCTTCTGGGCGAGGTTAGGCTGGTCAGGGCTGGGCTTGTAGAGAGCGACCATGCTGTCCCAGATCTGTTCGGCGGACATTCGGCGCAGGATGGGGCCCTGGAAGTGATAGGGCTCGACCAATTCGACGTCCTTCGTGTAGGAGGCGCGCTGGTAGGTTTCGCTGTTGAGCACGACGCGAAGGTATTCCTTCATGTCGTAGTTCACGCTCTTCATGGTCTCCTCCAGGAAGGTCATGAGCTGGGGATTGCTAGGCACAGTGGAATCGGTGATCTCGTCCACGGGCTCGATGAGGCCCACGCCCATCACCTTGCGCCACAAGCGATTGGCGATCACGGTGGTGAAGCGAGGGTTGCTCTTGCTCGTCATCCAGGAAGCGTAGGCATCGACGGGGGACTGCTTGTCTTTGACGATCTTGCCATCCTTCGAGAAGGCGGCGGGGATCACGGGTTCGATCGTGGCCTTGGGCTTGGCATCGTCATACTTGTAATCATGCGGAAGCTTCAGCTCACGGCGATGGGATTCATCGAGGACGGTGTTGTAGCGCAGAGGGCGCAGGATCTCGGTCATGGCGCGGCTGATGTCCTTGCGCTGCATGCCGTCGGGCAGATCCATCTTGGACACGGTCTGGGTCGTCTTGGCCTTCTTGTTCTTGGGAGCGCCGCCGCCGTAGATTGCTTGGGCGAGCAGGGGATTCGTGAGACCATTGGTGCCTGTCATCCCGTAGGTGTGAGCGGCCATCTGGTAGTAGTCCATCATCGTCCACTTATCGAAGGGATGATTGTGGCACTGGGCGCAGACCATGCTCGTGCCGAGGAAGATCTGCGTGGTCACCGCCATGTTATCCAGCGGCATGTTGTAGTCGCGGATGTAGAAGCCGACCGCGCCATTCTCATAGGTCTTGCCATCGGCGGTGACCATCTCGCGCACCATCTTGTCGAAGGGCTTGTTGTCACGCAGGCTGTCCTTGAGCCAGTTTTGGTAAGCGTAGGCCGCCGAGGCGCTCTGGCCGCCACCGATCATCTGGGACTTCAGACGGAGCACATCGCTCCAGTAGTTGAAGAAGTTCTGCACGTAGCCTTCGCTATTGATCAGGGTGTCGATCAACTTCGTGCGCTTGTCCTTGTCGGTGCTCTGCAAGAATTCGTTCGTCTCCTTCAGCGTGGGGATGCGGCCCACGACGTCGAGATACACACGGCGGACGAAGACTTCATCCGTGGCAGGGGCGTTGGGCTCGATCTTTTGCTTGGCCAGATCGGCGGCGACGAGTTGATCGATCTTGGCGGCGGTGGCCTTGAGGTCGATGGCAGCAGCACGCCCCTGACCGAGGGTGCAGGCGGCGATCAAGCCCAGGGTGACAAGGCGGAGGGGGGTCTTCATAATCGTTAGAACGAGTTTTGGGGGCCGCTAAAACGCGGTGGTGCCTCTGGTCTTTCATCAGGGAAAGTGCCAATTGCCCTCGATTGTTTCGCTCTGACAAACCGCTGGCGCTCTGCGCGTTCAGTGGCATCGCCTAAACCAACGCTCATGAAATCCATCGCTCGCTGTCTCCTCCTCGCCGCCCTCCTTCTGCCCGCCATGCCTGTCCGCGCCCACGATGCGGACGCGCAGATGGCAGAGTTTGCCAATGCCTTCCTCGGCTCGCTCAAGGAGGAACAACGCGCCAAGGCCGTGTTCAAGTTCGAGGACGAGGAGCGCGAGAACTGGCACTTCATCCCCCGCGAGCGCAAGGGCCTGCCAATGAAGGAAATGACCGACCAGCAGCGCCTCCTGGCTCACGCCTTGATGGCCAGCGGCCTCGGCTATCGTGGCATGATGAAGGCAGAGACGATCATGAGCCTGGAAGAAGTGCTCTATGAAATGGAGTCCGCCGCCGATGAATCGAAGCGCGCCGCCACCCGTGAAAAGCGCGACCCGAGCAAGTATTACGTGAGCATCTTCGGCACCCCGAACCCCACCGGCACCTGGGGCTGGCGCATCGAAGGCCACCACCTGTCGATGAACTTCTCCATCAAGGACGGCAAGTTTCTTCGCGCGACGCCTTCGTTCTTCGGCTCCAACCCCGGCGAAGTCATGGTCGGTCCGATGAAAGGCCTGCGCGTCATGCACAACGAAGAAGAATTGGGCCGCACGCTGGTGAAGAGCCTCAACGATGAGCAGTGGAAAAAGGCCGTCGTCGCCACTGAGGCCCCGAAGGAAATGATCACCGCCGCCGAGCACAAGGTGAACCCACTCAAGCCCGATGGCATCGCGGATTCTGATCTCACCGCCGAACAGAAAGCCCAGCTGCACCTCATCGTCCGCGAATACCTGGAGCGCCTGCGCCCCGAGATCGCCGATGAAGCCTGGCAGCGCATCGAGAAGAGCGGCCCGATCTTCTTCGGCTGGGCCGGTGGCAAGGAGCGCGGCGAGCCCCACTACTACCGCGTGCAAGGCAAGACCTTCCTCCTCGAATACGACAACGTGCAGAACGGCGCAAACCATGTGCACAGCGTGTGGCGCGACTTCGATGGTGACTTTGGTCGCGACATCCTCGCCGAGCACTACAAGGCCGAGCACGCTGACAACAAATAAGGCCCGTGCCCGCACCCTTCCGCAAACCTAGCCACGGTCGTCGTCCCTCCGGGCCGCACGGTTCCCATCCCCAGCCACGTCCGGGGCAAGGTTGGGACCAAGTGGCCTCGTGGTATGACAAGCTCGTCGGCGACGAGGGCTCCGATTATCACAAGAACGTCATCCTCCCCGCCGCGCTCAAGATGCTGGCCGCCAAGCCCGGCGAGCGCGTGCTCGACCTCTGCTGCGGCCAGGGCGTGCTCGCGCGATTGCTCATCGAGCAGGGCGTGCAGGAAGTGGTCGGCGTCGATGCCTCGCCCAAGCTCATCATGGCCGCCCGCGAGCGTTCGCGTGACCCGCGCGTGAAGTATCTCATCGCCGACGTGTGCACCAACGCCACCTGGGCGGATGGCAAGTTCGATGCCGCCGCCTGCATCATGGCCGTGCATGATCTGGAGGCCATCGACAAGCTCTTCGCCCACCTCGCGCAAGCGCTCAAACCCGGAGCCCGGGCCGTGATCATCTTCATGCATCCGTGCTTCCGCATCCCGCGCCAGTCACACTGGGGATGGGATGAGGAAAAGAAGGTGCAGTATCGTCGGCTCGATCGTTACAGCCAGCCGCTGAGCATCCCCATCACGACGCATCCTGGCCAAGCAACCGGGGAGCAGACATGGTTCCACCACCGCTCGCTGTCGGTTTATCTGAATGCTATCGGCGGCGCAGGACTAGCCGTGACGCAATGCGAAGAACTCCACAGCCATCGCCGCTCCCAGCCCGGCTCCCGCAGCCGTGGCGAGCACCGCGCTGCCGAGGAATTTCCCGTCTTCATCGCTCTGAAGGTGGTGAAGCTCTGAGTTGGGCGTCCAAAAGGCGTTCCCGCTGCGAGGACGACACTCAATTTCGCCCCGCTGAGATGGGCATGATGCCGAGGTCGCGAGCGTCGGAGATGGACACGCGGACATAGTTCGGATCGCCGTCCTCTTCGAACTCGGCGGCATTTTCCTTGTAATCGGAGGTCCCAACTTCAAAGGCGTTGGCGAAGCTCAGGACGGACACCTTGCGGCTCTTGGCGACGGCATTGAGCTTGGCGCGCGATTTCACGGAGAGCTTGGTCAGGCTGTCGAGAGGGTCCACCTCCTTGGTGCCAAGCATGGTGGTCTCAAGCGCCACAGTGGAGCGTCCCGTCTCATCGTCTTCCTTTAGATCGAAGGCGAGGTAGCAATGCCCGGGAACGAGCACGAGGTGGGCATTGAGGCTGATCTTGGTCAAGATGGAGGCCATGAGCACCGTGCCGTCCACGCAGTTGGCCTGCTTGTTCTCGATCGAGTCATCCAGGAAGCGCACATACTGCGAGGCGACGGTCTTGCTGGGCGGCGTGGCCGTGATGTCGCTGTATTTCAGGCCGCGCTTCTCCAGCACATGCCAGATGGCAAAGACCTGGGCCAGCACCTTGTCCCGGTCACCGCTCTGATAGCCGTCAAAGCTGTCCACGATGCCCGTCGCGAGCGCTTCCTTCAGCAGGCCATCGATCCACGGATGGTTCTCGTTCACATAGCCAGCGAACAGGAAAGAAATGTCATCCGGCTCCTCATCATCGTCATAGTAAACAGCAAAGGGGCACTCGTTCACGCTGCGCAGAAGATGGGTCTCGGTTGTTTCCTCCAAAGGTTGTCCATTGATCGTGACCTTGGTCGTGACGTTCACCGGCTTCTGCTGCTTCACCTGGCGGAGCGCATCGTAGTCGAAGATGCCCTTCGGAATGATCAGCACTTCGTCGTCATTGTCCTCGGTGACAATGCTGAGGGTGGAGGGCTTCATCCAGCCACCGTCCGCCGAGATCTCGACCGTCACCTTCGCGCCCTTGGGCGCATCGTAGAGCACGATGCCCAGCCAGCCATTCTCATCGCCGTAGGTGCCGATCTCCGCTTCTTCGTCCTCCTCGTCCGTGTTCCAGTCCACCGTGGCGGCAGAGATGATGGCTCCGGGATACAAGTCCTCATCGGTGTAGGACCACGTCTGGTAGGTCGGCTGTCTGGCGGCCTTGGCCTTGGCTTTCGGGGCCTTTGCCAAAGCAGTGCCACAAGCCAGGGCGAGGGCGAGCAGGAGAGTGGGTAGCTTCATGATCGCGCCGGGGATAGCATGGTTGGCTCGATTTGCACGCATCGGTTTAGTGGCGCGTGCAGGCGCGCCTTTCCGCTTGCTGAAACCGATGCGATGCCGGTAGTTCGCGCCCCTTTTCGCCAGAACTGCTGGCAAGCATTAGCAAACAACACCCACGCCTCATCATGTCCGACACCAAGCCAGATCCCATCGCGCAAATGGAGAAGATCGTCTCCCTCTGCAAGCGCCGCGGCTTCATCTATCCGAGCAGCGAGATCTACGGCGGTTGCGGCGGCGTGTGGGACTATGGTCCGCTCGGCGCGGAGCTGAAGCGCAACCTGCGCGAAGCCTGGTGGCGTGCAATGACGCGTGATCGCGAGGACATCCTCGGCCTTGACGCGTGCATCCTCATGAATCCCGCGATCTGGAAGGCATCGGGTCACGTCGATACGTTTGCTGACATGATGCGCGAGTGCTCGCTGACCAACAAGCGCGTGCGTGCGGACCACGTCGAAGCCCAGGCAGGCACTGTGATGCAGTTCACCGGCGCGAAGGCCGCGACTGGCTGGAGCATCAGCCGCCAGATCACTGTCTTGATGAAGCAAGGCGAGCACATCGAGAGCTTCCGCAAGCGCGTGCGTGCCTTGATTGGTCAGAACGCCGGTGCCGCTGCAGGCAAGCCCGAGGAGATCGAGTTGCTCGGCGAGCAGAAGACGGAAGTCGTCACCGCCAGCGTGGACTTCCATCCGGAGTCCGGTGGCTTGCTGGGCGAATCGCGTCCGTTCAATCTCATGCTGCGCACCTACCTCGGCCCGACCGCCACGGAAGCCGATGTGACCTACCTGCGGCCCGAGACCGCGCAGGCGATCTTCGCGCAGTTCAAGAACGTGTTCGACTCCAGTCGCGTGAAGGTGCCCTTCGGCATCTGCCAGATTGGCAAGGCCTTCCGCAATGAGGTCACGCCAAAGAACTTCACCTTCCGCAGCCGCGAGTTCGAGCAGATGGAACTCGAGTTCTTCATCAAGCCCGACGAAGCCGTGGAGATCATCTCCGGCGAAGTCGCGAAGTGGAGCGACGGCGCTGACCTCAGCGAGCCGCAGCCGAACTGGGGCTGGGAAATGTGGCACCGTTACTGGGTTGATCAGCGCACGAAGTTCTACCAGAACATCGGCCTCGGTGACGTGCTGGAATACTACTGGCAGACGCCTGCCGACCTCGCGCACTACGCCCGCGCCTGCGTGGACATCCTGTGCGAGTTCCCCTTCGGCACTGAGGAATTGGAAGGCATCGCCGCGCGTGGAGCCTTCGATTTGACCGCCCATCAGCAGGCCAGCACCAAGTCACAGGAAGTCTTCGACGAAGACCTCAAGAACGCCGCCGCCAAGCTCACGCCCGAGCAAAAGGAAGCGCTCATCCAGAAGCGCCTCGCTGCCGAGCAAGCCAAGGTCAAAGGCGAGCCCATGCCCGAAGCCGATGTGCGCGCCTGGTTCGAGCGCCTCTTCAAAGGCAACTACGTCCCGCACGTCATCGAGCCCTCCGCCGGCCTCGATCGCATGGCGCTGGCCGTCATCGCCAAGGCCTTCGACGAAACCGTGAAGACCGATGACAAAGGCAAGAGCGAGACCATCACCGTCCTGCGCTTCCATCCGCGCGTCGCCCCGATCAAGTGTGGCGTCTTCCCGCTGCTGAAGAACAAGCCCGAACTCGTCGCCAAAGCCCGCGAAGTCTATGCGCTGCTCAAGCCGCACATGAACTGCTTCTACGACGAGACCGCCTCCATCGGCCGCCGTTACGCACGCCAAGACGAAGCCGGCACGCCCTTCGGCGTGACCATCGACTTCGACACCCTCGGCGAAAAGCCCGAGCTGCTCAACACCGTCACCGTCCGCGAACGCGACAGCAACGCCCAGCACCGTATCCAGATCAGCGAGCTGCTCGGCTGGTTGCAGGCGCGGCTGTAAGTGTTGATCCGGGAGCCAAGTCTTACGCTTCGCCTGACCGCCTTCCTAGTCTGAGAACCCTCCAACAAAAACACCCCGAAGGCTTTCGCCTCCGGGGTGTTTGGTTCGTGTGTTCTGTGGGGTTTTTGATTTCGCTCAGCGCCGGTGGTTGGGCCGGCGCTGAGGAAAGTTTGGAAGTCGCGTCAGCGGGTGACGCGACGACGGATTACATCATGCCTTCGCCGTGGCTGTGGCTGTGCGGATCAGCAGCTTCTTCCTTGGGGATGTCTGCGATGAGGCATTCCGTGGTGAGGAGGAGACCGGAGATCGAGGCGGCATTCTGAAGAGCGCTGCGGGTCACCTTAGCGGGGTCAACAACGCCGGCCTTGATGAGGTCGGTGTATTCGCCAGTGGCGACGTTGTAGCCGTGGTTGCCCTTGCCCTTCTTGACTTCAGCAACGATCAGGGCGCCTTCGACGCCAGCGTTGGCGGCGAGCTGACGAAGCGGAGCTTCGATGGCGCGCTTCACGATGTCAGCGCCAGTGGCTTCGTCGCCCTTGAGGCCGAGGTCGCCCACGGCTGCGCAAGCGCGGATGAGAGCGACACCGCCGCCAGGGACGATACCTTCTTCAACGGCTGCACGGGTGGCGTGCAGGGCGTCTTCCACGCGGGCTTTCTTTTCCTTCATCTCGGTCTCGGTAGCAGCACCGACGTTGATGACGGCCACACCGCCAGCGAGCTTGGCGAGGCGCTCCTGGAGCTTCTCACGATCGTAGTCGCTGGTGGTTTCGGCGATCTGATTCTTGATCTGGGTCACGCGTCCGGCGATGGCGTCGGAGGAACCTTCACCTTCCACGATGACGGTGTTTTCCTTGCCGATGGTGATGCGCTTGGCACGGCCGAGGTCAGTCAGCTCGATGTTTTCGAGCTTGATGCCGAGGTCTTCGGTGATGCAGCGGCCGCCGGTGAGGATGGCGATGTCTTCGAGCATGGCCTTGCGGCGGTCGCCGAAGCCAGGAGCCTTGACGGCCACGATGTTGAGAGTGCCGCGGAGCTTGTTCACCACGAGGGTGGCAAGGGCTTCGCCTTCGACGTCTTCCGCGATGATGAGGAGGGGCTTGCCGGAGCGAGCGACCTTCTCAAGCAAGGGCAGCATGTCCTTGAGGTTGCTGACCTTCTTCTCGTTGATGAGGATGTAGGCGTTCTCGAGGTTGCACTCCATCGTTTCGGCGTTGGTCACGAAGTAGGGGCTGAGGTAGCCCTTGTCGAACTGCATGCCTTCCACCACGTCGAGCGTGGTTTCGATGCTCTTGGCTTCTTCGACGGTGATCGTGCCTTCCTTGCCGACCTTGTCCATCGCGTCGGCGATGATGTTGCCGATCTCGGCGTCCCAGTTGGCGGACACGGTAGCGACCTGGGCCACTTCCTTGCTGTCCTTGACGGGGGTGGAGATCTTCTTCAGTTCAGCAACGATGGCCTCAGTGGCCTTCAGGATGCCGCGCTGAAGCGAGGTGGGGTTGGCACCAGCGGTGACGTTGCGAAGGCCTTCGCTGTAGATGGCCTCGGCAAGCACGGTGGCGGTGGTGGTGCCGTCGCCAGCGACATCGGAGGTCTTGGAGGAGACTTCCTTGATGAGCTGGGCGCCCATGTTTTCATAGGGATCAGGAAGTTCGATTTCCTTGGCCACGGTGACACCGTCCTTGGTGATCGTGGGGGAACCGAATTTCTTTTCCAGGATGACGTTGCGTCCCGAAGGTCCAAGGGTGGCCTTGACCGCGCGGGCGAGCTTTTTCACGCCGACCAGGAGGGCCTGACGTGCGTTTTCGTCGAAAGAGAGTTGCTTTGCCATGATGTGATTTGAGATCTGAGATTTGGGATTTGAACTCCAGCCGGGTTATTAGCCAATGATGCCGAGGATGTCGGTCTCGTTGATGATGAGGAGGTCCTCGCCATCGACCTTCACTTCGGTGCCGCCGTATTTGGAGATGAGCACTTTGTCGCCCTTCTTCACGGTGAAGAGGTCTGCGACGTTCTTGCCTTCGTCGTCCTTGCCAGTGCCCAGTGCGATAACTTCAGCTTCTTGGGGCTTCTCCTTCGCGGTGTCGGGAAGGAAGATGCCACCTGCTGTTTTTTCTTCGCTGCTGGAGCGCTTTACAAGCACGCGGCGGCCCAGGGGTGTGATCGAGGTTGCCATAGTGGTATTGTTTCTGCTGTGTGGGTTCGTGGTTTCGGTTTCGGGTTGTCTTGAAAACCCGCCCGGCTTGCGGCCGCGCCTTCCTGTTGGGTAGAAAGTCCGTGGCAGTCAGCCGGGCGGGAAAATGTTGTCAGGCAGCGCTTTTCTTTTGAGCGCGCCATTCGCGGGCGACGGCAGCAATGCCTTTGGCGTGGGCCTCGACGGCCATGTCCCAGGCTTTCTTCTTGCCATACTTGCCGGTGGAGAAGGACTTGGTGCAGCGGTTGCCTTCGAAGTCGGTCCAGGCCGCGCGGGCGAAGAGATACTCATACTTCTTCTTGCCGCGCATGATCACCTTGGGTGCCCAGGTGACGCCAGTGATGCCGGAAGCGCTGCCTGCATACTTGCGGGAACGGCGCTCCACCGGGCTCTCGGCGAACTTGGCGAGCTTCTCTTGCTGCTCATCGCGAACGAGACGTGCAGCGGCGAGCGACTTGCGCTGGCCACCGTGCTTGTGATCGCCGAAGAACCACTGGTAGTTCTTCCCGCGACGGGTGAAGCGAACCATCCAGCCAGCGGCGGTTTGATTGCCTGCGCCATCATAGGTGACGGCGCGGGTGATATTGCGATTGGGTTTGTTTTTGGACATCGGATGCAGTCGTTAGGGGTTTGTGGGGCAGCTTACGCCTTCTTTTCATCCACGACCTCGGCATCGACGACGTTGCCCTTCGGGCTGCTATCGGCGGTGCTTTCGGTGCTTGTGGCATCAGGGCCACCGGCCTGAGCGGTGGCACCAGCAGCTGCGGCGGCTTGGTAGGCGGCGGCGAACATCTTTTCGAGTTCCTCCACGCCTGATTTCATGGCTTCATGGTCGTTGGCTTCGACGGCTTTCTTCAAGCTGTCCACCTTCGCCTGGAGCGGCGCGATCTGATCGGCAGGGAGCTTGTCGCCCATTTCCTTGAGCTGCTTCTCGATCTCGTGGGACATGGACTCGGCCTTGTTCTTCACTTCGGCCAGTTCCCGGCGCTGTTTATCTTCCTCGGCGTGGGCTTCGGCATCGCGCTTGGCTTTTTCGATCTCGTCCTGAGTCAGACCCGAGCTGCCAGCGATGCTGATCTTCTGCTCCTTGCCACTGACTTTTTCTTTGGCGGAGACGTTGAGGATGCCGTTCGCGTCGAGGTCAAAGGTGACTTCGATCTGTGGCACGCCGCGCGGTGCAGGCGGGATGCCGTCGAGCTTGAAAGTGCCGAGGATCTTGTTGTCCTTGGACATCGGGCGCTCGCCTTGGAGCACCACGATTTCCACGCCGGGCTGGTTGTCGCTGTAGGTCGAGAAGACTTGGCTGTGCTTTTTCGGAATGGTTGTGTTGCGCGGGATCATCGGCGTGGCGATGCCACCAGCCGTTTCGATCGCGAGTGTCAGCGGAGTCACGTCGAGCAGGAGCACGTCCTTCACGTCGCCCTTGAGCACGCCGCCTTGAATCGAGGCACCGATGGCCACGACTTCATCCGGGTTCACGCCTTGATGCGGGTCCTTGCCAGCGAGCTTCTTCGCGGTTTCGACCACCTTGGGCATACGGGTCATGCCGCCCACGAGCACGAGTTCATCCACCTGCGAGGCGGTGAGCTTGGCTTCGCCAAAGCAATCGCGGACCGGCTTGATCGTGCGCTCAAAGAGATCATCGCAGAGCTGCTCCAGCTTGGCGCGGGAGAGCGTCTTCATGATGTGCTTCGGACCGCTGGCGTCTGCCGTGATGAAGGGCAGGCTGATGTCGTAGCTCTGGCTGGAGCTGAGCGCGATCTTCGCCTTCTCGGCTTCTTCCTTGATGCGCTGAAGTGCATCGGGCTGCTTGCTGAGGTCGATGCCGTTTTCGGTTTTGAACTCGCTGATGACCCAGTCGATGAGCTTGCGGTCCCAGTCGTCGCCGCCGAGGTGCGTGTCGCCGTCGGTGGCGAGCACTTCGAAGACGCCGTCGCCGATCTCGAGCACCGAGATGTCGAAGGTGCCGCCGCCGAGGTCATACACAGCGACCTTTTCGTCGGACTTGCTGTCCAAGCCGTAGGCGAGGGCTGCTGCGGTGGGCTCATTGATGATGCGGCGCACATTCAGGCCAGCGATCTCGCCAGCGGCCTTGGTCGCATTGCGCTGCGAATCATTGAAGTAAGCAGGCACCGTGATCACGGCCTCGCTGATCTTTTCGCCCAGACGAGCTTCCGCGTCGGCCTTCAGCTTGGCGAGAATCATCGCGCTGACTTCCTGCGGGGAGTAAACTTTCGTTTCGCCGCCGACTTCCACTTCGACGTGGGCGTCGCCGTTGGAGGCTTCCACGATCTTGTAAGGCACGTTTTTGTCCGTGGCGGACAGCTCAGCAAACTTGCGGCCCATCAGGCGCTTCACGGAGAACACCGTGTTACGCGGATTCGTGACGGCCTGACGCTTGGCTGCCTGGCCCACGAGACGCTCGCCGCTCTTCGTAAAAGCGACGACGGAAGGCGTGGTGCGGGCGCCTTCGGAGTTTTCGAGCACCATGGGCTTGCCGGCTTCAAGAACAGCCATGCAAGAGTTGGTGGTGCCGAGGTCGATGCCGAGGATTTTGCTCATAGAGGTATGGGGAAGTTGGTCTCGTTCACTTGGCAGGCTTCGTGCCAGCAGGTGCCCAAGAAGCTGGACGCCTAGTGCGACAAGGAACGAATCACTTTTGCCCGCACTCGCGAGTATGGCTCAAATGCCATTTTGTCGCGCCAATGTGGCACTGATGCGCCTTGGACGGTGCCGATCTGGCACCCGGCTCCTGGTTTCAGTCCACTTTCCGGCGAATCCACATGATCAGGCTGCTGAAAACCGCCAATGCCACCATGCTGGCCGTGAGCTGCCAGCCCGCCATCGTGAGGTCGCCCTTGCCAGGACTGCTGCCCGCCAGCGCCACCGGGATATTACTGGGCAGGTAGCCCAGAAAGGTGCCGATCAGGAACGTCGTGTGCCGGGTGGGCAGCACCCCGAGGAGCACATTGGGCACCAAACCTGGAACGGGCAGTTGTCGGGCGACGAAGATGCTGCCGACGCTGGGCTTTTCGAGCACAGCGCGGAGGCGCTCTCGGTTGGCCAGCTTGCTCTGCACCCAGGCCTTGGGAGCCCAGGTGCGGGTAATGAGGAAGGCTCCATACGACCCTAGCACGCCGGCAAACTGCGAGGCCAGCAGTCCTTCCCAGAACCCAAACAAGAACCCGCCGAGGCCGCACAGGAGCAATCTTGGCACTCCGAGCGCGATCCCTGCAATGCTGCCGAAAATGAAGGCGGCATGCGCCTTCCAGCCAAACTCATCAATGCGGGACTTGAGCGCCTTCACCTCGGCGAGCCACTCCTTTAGTGGCGTGAGGTAAATCAGGACGATCAGCACACCGACCAGGCACGCGCCGATGATGAGGCGGCGGGTCTCCGTTTTGATGTCGGGCGTGGTGTCAGGCTGCATGTCCGGGCCGATTAATCACAGATGCGGAGGACTGAACACCGATAAAATTGTCACACGACCCTGACTCTCAACCCAGGAATTTACCAGGGTTGAGCACGCCATTCGGGTCGAGCGCCGCCTTCAAACGACGATGCAAGGTGACCGCGCCTTCGCCCACGGCATCAGCAAACCAGCGCTGCTTGGCAATGCCGATCCCGTGCTCCCCGGTGATCGCGCCATTCCAGGCGATGATCTGGTGGAACAGACGATCCAGGGCCACTTCGGCGCGCTCCTTGATCTCCGGATCGGTCATGTTGGGGACCATGATATTGACGTGGATATTGCCGTCGCCCGCATGGCCGAAGCTCGCGATCGGGAACCCGCATTCCGTCTGCAGCTGCTCCGTGAAATCCACGAGTTCCACCAGCCGGCTGCGAGGCACCACGATGTCTTCGTTGAGCTTGATGAGTCCCGTGTTGCGCAGCGAGTAGCTGAATTCGCGACGCAGCTTCCAGAAGCGCTCGCAGGCCTCCTCGCCCATCGCGGCTTCGAGCGAGATGGACCCGCAATCGTGCACCAGGGCCTCGAGTTTTTTCAGTTCCAGCGCGACCGACTCCTCGTGCCCATCGATTTCCACCAGCAGGTGCGCATCCCCCGTGGGCGTCACCGATTCGCCCAGGTATTCGCGAGCGGCGCGCAGGGTGAACTTGTCCGCGATCTCCAGCCCGCTGGGGAGGAAGCCGCTGCCAAACACCCGCTGAACCGCCGCAGCGGCCTCGGCAAAGGTTTTAAACCCGGCGCTGACCATCGCCCGCGTGGGCGGGTGGGGCAGAAGCCGGAGCGTCGCCTCCGTGACCACGCCTAACATGCCCTCGCTACCAACAAACAGCCCGACCAAATCGAAGCCCTGCTTGTTCTTGTGGCAGCGTCCGCCGGCCTTCACAATGGTGCCATCTGCAAGCACCGCCTCCAGGCCGAGCACGTAGTGGCGTGTGACGCCATACTTCACGCAGCGCGGACCGCCCGCATTGGCCGCGATGTTGCCGCCCAGGCTGCATTCCTTGAGACTTGCAGGGTCGGGCGGATAGAACCAGCCGAGCTTGCGCACCTCACTTTGCAGCACCCCCGTGATCACGCCGGGTTCCACCACGGCCACGCCATCGGCGGTGTTGATTTCCTTGATCCGATTCATCCGCATCAGTGACATCGCGATGCCGCCACGCAGCGGCACACAACCGCCGACGTAGCCCACCCCAGCGCCGCGTGCGGTGATGGGGATCTTGTTCTCATGAGCGAACTTCAACAGCTTCGAGACCTGCTCCGTGCTGCCAGGAAAAGCCACGACCTCAGGCGGGGAACTGGCGAACCACTTGTCCGTGCTGTGGACAGCGAGGTCATCGGTGGTGGTGGAAACGGCATCCGCACCGAGCAGGGCGATGAGTTGGGAGGCGAGGTCAGACATGCGGCGATGTCATGCCTCAGGACCGCGCCTTTTGCCACAGCGTTCCTGCGACATAAACGACCAAACCTGCGCCGAGTGTGACGAGGCCCCACTTCAGTTCATCCAGGTGCTGCCGTGCCATGAAGGTGATCATGTAAATCGTCATCGCCGCGAACAGCAGCGGCGTGATCGGGTAGAGCGGCACGCGGAACGGACGCGGTGCCTCGGGGCGACGGATGCGCAGTCCGATGACGCCCAGCACGGCCAGGCATGAGGACAGCAGCAGCAGGCACTCCACGTAGCGCAGCACTTCCTCGAAGGTCTTGGTGAAGAGCATCGCGAGCGACATCGCCGTGACGAGCAGCACGGCCACGACGGGCGTCCCGGCCTTGTTTTGATAGGCCAGCAGCTTCAGGAATGGCACGTCCTCGCCCATGCGCTCGTTCACGCGGGAGCCCGCGCAGATCATGCTCGCGACGGTGGAGATGAGGCCGAAGGCAATGAGGAAGCCCATGAACTTCCCGCCGGTCTCGCCGAAGATCGACTGCGCCGCGATCAGTGCGGCTTCCGGTTTGCCCTCCATCGCAGCCCACGGCGCACGCCAGAGGAACACGGCATGAACCGCGACGTAGAGCAGCGTGACGATCACGGTGCCGATCACCAGTGCACGCGGCATGTTCTTGCGCGGATCGTCCACCTCGCCAGCCACGTAAGCCGCGCCATTCCAGCCTTCATAGGCATACATCACATAGACGAGCGAGATCGCGAAGGCGGGCGAAATGAACATCGCTCCATCGCCAGCCTTGGGCGCGATCGAATTGTGAACGCCTCCAGGCAAAAACACCGCGCCAGCGATGAAGGCGAGGATCAGCAGCACCTTCATCACTGTGAACCCGCTGAGGAACTTCCCGAGGATGCGGTCGTCGGTCAGGTTGACGGCCGCCACCGCGATGACCAGTGCTGCCGCAAGCAGATGCGCCTCCGCGTTGACGCCGAAGGCCTGGGCATACCTGGCAAACGCGGAGGCCGCGAGCGCGATCGGTGCAGCAAAGCCCGCCACGAGCGAGATCCACCCGGCCATGAAGCCGACCATGGGATGATACGCCTCGCGCAGCAGATGATACTCGCCCCCGCTGCGCGGCATCATCGCCACCAACTCTGCATAACAAAGCGCTCCACACAACGACAGCAATCCGCCCAGTGCCCACAAGGCGAGGATCGGCCCGGCCGATGGCAACCCTGGGAGCTGGAAGCCGACACTGGTGAACACGCCCACGCCGATCATATTCGCCACCACCATGCAAGTGGCGGCGAAGGGTGAGAGAAGCTTGGCCGGAGTCATGACGAGTTGGTTGGGAAGGTGTCGGCAAAGGCAATTCTTCCCCGAGCGTCACAGGGTTAGGTTGAGCGCACGGCCGCTGCCACCGGTTTTCACAGGAAGTCGATGGGGCTGTGTCGCTTGGGCATTCAAGCCTCGGACGAGAACCGGCTCTCGAGGTAATCCGTGAGGCTCTGGGTCAAGGATCGGCGCGCCGCTTCCGTGGAGAACGTGTGGTCCGCATCCTTCACGAAGAAGCACTTTAGCTGGCCTTTGCGAATCATCTTCAAGGCCTTGCGTCGGGCTTGATGCATCAGCAGGAAGTGCCCGGGATCGCCTTCGGAGACAAACATCGCGAGTTTCCGCGAGGTCGTTGCCACACGACTCAAGTCCGCACTGAGATCTTCCTTCGCAGGATGCCCATAGTCGCTGCGAGTATCTCGAGCGATCTGAGGCAAAAAGGTATGCGTTGCCCGAGGAAACATGCGCTGGACGAATCGCCGGACCGCCCCTGCAATCCCCATCCCAGGCTTGCCAGAGAAAAGTTGCCGCCAGTTGTTCGAATCAAAGACGATGCTGCGATAGTAATGCCACGTCTGCAATCGCTGGGTGGGAGAGGCCGTGAGCGACATGCCTTCGCGCCAAAAGAAAGTGAGCGGGTTAAGCAAGATGCCTTCGATCAAGGCTGGATGCGGCAACTGCACCACCGACTGAAACGCCGCATACGCACCCGAACACAATCCCATGAGGACGATCGGACGATCGGGCTGCAAACGATTCAAGTAGTCGCAGGTCAGTGCCACGTCGCGAAATGCGGTGGCCGCATAAGCGTCATTTTCGTGCCTCGGATCGTCCGCCGGACTGTCTCCCAGACCACTGATGTCCATTCGCAGGCATGGGTAACCCAGCGTCGCCAGATGACGTGCAAGCTGCACATGCAGTCGCCCCGGACCGATGTGATAGGCAGCTCCACCATTGAGCATGATGATCCATGGGCGTGCTGTGCCACCATCGACTGGCTCGGTCAGAATGCCGAACAATTCTGATTCTGCGGCGATCTGATGCAGGCTCTCACGCACTGGTGGTGAACCGTGCATTGTCATCATGGCTGGAGCATCCAAGCGACGTGCCGGGCCTGGCTCGGGCAGCTGAAGTTCACGAGAAGCCAGCCAGTCAACGATGCCTTCGAGCGCCGCGCTGGGCACCTCGGCGTGTTGGGGCTCGGCCATCATCTCTTCAAATCCCGGATAGCACACCTGCTGAACGTCGCTGCTGAGGGTGTCGAGATGGTCCTTGAGCGCGGTGTCCTTCGATCCTTTGTCACTGCGGACCATGAGCCCGCTGCTGAACTGCGGCGACACGGTGAGCAGATCCACCTTCGCCAGCGCTTGGGCCGTCTCGTTGGTGAAAACAAAACCCACCGCTTCGATCATGGATGAGGGGTTGGTCGTCTGGCTGGCGGCCAGATTCAGAGCAGTGAGTTCACGCACGTAGCGCCGGCCTTTCACCACCGGCTCCCAGAGCACGAGATTCTCAACGCGATGCTCTGCGGCATGCAAGGCGGCGAGCGTTGCTCCCATGCGCAATCCGATCAGGCTCACCACGTCACAACCAGCCTCCTGCTTCAGCCATTGGACCGCGTCGTTCACATTGGCCACCCACGTCGGCATGCGCTGGGCATCATGATCCATGCCTTCAGAGTCGCCCGTCCCATCGTAGTCAAACCTCATCGCTGCAAAGCCCGAAGCTGCCAGACGATCAGCCAAGTGCCGCAACGAGCGATGCGCGTGAACCAGCTCATGGCCAAGGGGCGGACAGATCAGCACACCATGGTGGGCAACCACGCCCGCAGGTCGATGCAGCCACGCAAACAGAGAGCGCCGCTGGCTCTCGAAGTAACAGGCCGTGCGCGCCACTTCATGGTCGCGAACATCCAACACGGCATCGTGCGTGTGGAGAAGCTCGGGTTCCAGGAGGGCGACAGACATGGCGTTCAGTGAGGCGCGGCTTTGATGTCCACCGTGAGTTCTCCCAGGGCATTCAAAGCCTCGATCGTGGCCCGCAAGGGTCCAGCATGATCTTTGATAGGCGCGAAGGTGAGGGTCTTGGACCGTGCGGGGACAAGGTGGAAGTAGTTGTCGTCGGGCAGGAAGCCTTTCGCCGAGCAACGAACGTGATGCAAAAAGGTGTCGCTCCGCAGAACGACCCGGTAACGACCGTCGCCTAGTGGTTCACCTTGCGCCTGCCAGGAGACGGAGTGCGGCTCGGGATCACGTGAGCGCGTGAAGTAAAACGCTTCGCTGAGGTTGTGGCGGTCGGCATCGAACCACGTGGCCACCACGACATGGTGGCTGAGGGGACCAAAGCGATAGGCATAGTTGATGTCTCTGAAGACGCCGACGATTTCATCGACGCTGAGACTTGCCTTCGACCGACCCGCGACGCTGACTTCCACCTCATGCTTGGCCAACACGTGGCCAGGCTCACGCAGCAACTGCACCTCTACAACTCCGTCAATGGCCTCCCGTGTTTCGTTCACGAGATGAAGCTGCAAGCCATCCAAGCCTTCGTCTGTGAGGCACAGCTGTCGAGTCTGCCAGGCACGCTTGAGTTGATAATACGCAGCCTTCGGGAGGCCACGATGATCGAGAATGCCCCAGCCAGAGGCCGCCCAGAGATCCTTGAAGAACCACACCAGCGCTCCCGCATTGTTGCTGCTCGCGCTGCGCCATTCAGCGAAGGTGCGGGCCATCAATTCACCCGAGACCACGCGACTGAGTTCCAGGTAACGCGGCATGTCGAAGCTGCGTTGAGTGGTAGGATCAACGTTGAACCACTCGCGCAGGTAGTGATCGCGAACGTCCTCGAAGTCCCAGCCCGATCCGGTGTCGCGAGGCACGCGCTGCTTCCACCTGGGATGATGTGTGACTGGAAGCAGTCCGCCCATGCACTCGTCGATCACTTCAGGCTCAGGGATGTTCGCAAAGCCGAGGCACTCCGTGGTGAACTTCACATCTGCCTGTCGCAGTTCGCGCAGGGATCGCCGATAGGCTCCGATGCCATAGTAGTGAGTAATGCCGTTCTTCGCGTGGAAGGGCAAGGTGCCACCGCTGGGCGATGACGGCACATAGGCAGTGCCGGGATGGTATTGCGCGCAGAGCGCCGGCAGGTCTTCACCGAACCAACGATTTCGCCACAACTCACGCGGCACGCCGAGCATTGCCGCCTGCTGCTCGATCTCGCTGCTGCCGCAATACACCACCACCGAAGGATGCGGTGCGAGGCGATCAAGAAGCTCGCGGGCTTCCATTGAGATGTTCTCGGCAAACAGCAAGTCATCCACGGGGTAGTCCATGTTGGCGAACATGAAGTCCTGCCACACGAGGATGCCGAGTTCATCGCACAGCCTATAGAAGGAATCGCTCTCGTAGTGCATGGTGCCGCCCAGACGAACCATGTTCATGCCCGCATCTCGGGCGAGGTGAAGGTCGTGCCGCAATGACTCCGTCGTGCTCGAGTGCGTAAAGATGTCAGCCGTCGTCCAGCACGCACCGCGACAATAGACAGGCTCTCCATTGATCCGCAGACCAAAACCGGGATCGCCGCGAATTTCCAGCGCCCGGAAGCCAATCCGGTCCAACACGATGGTTCTCTGCGCAGTCGTGGTCTGAACGATCAAACGACATTCAAACAAGTGTGGTTCACCATGCGTGTGCGGCCACCACCGCACCGGGTTCGCGATGCGAAGGTCGCCGGTTAATCGACGATCGTTGAGTTGCAGTTCGACTTCATGGTCTCCAACGCACAGCCGCGCCGAAAGCAAAGGGTCGGACGCCGTTGCAAGAGCACTGAAAGTGACCACTCCATCATCGCCTTCGATTGCGGCTCGATGCTGAATCTCGCTGAGCAACACGCTGTCCTGCTCCAATCGAATGGCACGCCAAGGCCCGATGGCTGGCACGGGTGGCGTCCAGCCTGGGATGCGGCCTAACAAGCTGGTGCGTATCCAACGAAGTTGCTGGTGCGTGACGAGATTGGTTTTCCAGCGTGGACGGGGACGCCTTTTTTTTAGCTCGAAGGCGAGGGAGCGAAAGACGATGACGAGGTCATTGCTGGCGAGCAGGTGTCCAGCGACGTCCACACGGTAGCTGCGAAACATGTTGTCCGCTTGCAGCACACACTCGCCATTGAGCCAGACTTGGGCCAGTCCTGCGAGTCCATCAAAACAGAGCACACCAGCCTCATATTCTGACGTCTCAAACGATACTCGGAACCACCAATCGCAAGCGTCGAGGTCGATCGGATGTTGATCATTCCATCGCCCGCTCGCATGCAAGGCAGATGCGACGGTGCCAGGCACATGCGCGGGCATCCAATCGCAGGCAGCGGTGCCAAGGTCAGCTGGCTCGATGATGCTGCCAGCGGGCTGTGCACAACACGACCACCGGACATCCTCCAGGCTCACGGTTGGGGCTGGAGAGTGCGTCGAGGTCGCTGTGCCCGAGTCGTTCACGGCGAAAACTGATCCTTCAGGCGCTGGATGGCGCTGCACCAGTGCTCGGCCATTTGATCGAAGGGCTGGAGGTCGATGGGCTTCTTTCGCGCCATGGCGCGAGCGAGTTGGAATTGCATGGTCTTCGCACTTGTTGAAAGCGCGCGCATGGCCGCGATCGGCTGCTCCAGGCCGGCGATGCCCCGGCCCTGCAACCAACCGAGGTAAGCTCCAGCCACTTCGTAGCAGGATCCAAACTGCCGCAGCGTGGCGAACGAGTATTGGTGGAAGGTGGTCAGTGGTTCATTCGCCAGCCACTGGAGATCTGCTTCGAAGCGAGCCTTGAACTTCTCGAAGGGATTGGTCTGCGGCAGCCGCTGCAAGTGCTTGGTCAGGAGGCGAAGCGATGCTCGGAGCAGTTCCTCACCCTGCAAGGGCGCAGCGGAACGGCGTTTGACGATCTCGCAGTAAGGCGAGAGAATGGCTGGGTTTCGTTCACCACGCGTGTGGAAGACGTTGGCAAAGTCATCGCCGTGCAGGTGGTAATAGCCCTGCCCGTGGAAGTAGCCGAGGCGCTGATTTTCAATGTCGATTTCCACCACGCCCACCGTGGTTTTGACATGGTCGAGTTGATAGGCACTGCCTGCGGTGTCCGGCAGAAACATGGAGTCCAGCTCCACGAGCACGGGGCGGCCTAGCGAGAGCTGCTCCTCGATGTGCAAAGGCACCGGACGCCAGATGGCCAGCTCAAGAACGTCGAGCGAGTAGAGATCGAAGAGGTCTTCAGGCGGATACTTGAAGAAGGTCCACTGATCGCCTTCGAAGTCGATGGCAAGCGTAAAAGGAAGAGCCGCGATGGGATCGAGGCCCAAGGAGTGCAGCAATTCGATCCACACATCGACGTAGCAGTTGGTCTCTGCCCAATCGCGTTCTTGCTCATGGAGACGATGCCGTGAGTAGTTCTTCGGGTCGAGGGCGATGAGCTGCCGCATCATAGAGCCAGGGCGTTCTTCACCTCCTGCGGCCAGTGATCCGGGTCCAGCCCGTGATGCTTGAAGAGGGCAAGCGTCACGCGCTCAAGGCCGAACCCGATGCACGCCGAGTGGGCGGTGGCACCGTCGGGTGTCTTGATGTCGAAGGTTTTGCCGAAGTAGTCCATGTGGCAGTTGGTCGATCCAATGGCCGTGGGTTTCTCAGAGGTTGCCACCGCGATGGTGAACTCGTGCTTCAAGTCCTGCTCCTTCTGCGAGGCCGCCATGACGCGCCCGCCACGGCCGAAGAAGGGATCATTCGCCAGAACGACTTCGACGCCGAGACCTAATTCGGTGAGGATGTCCTTGCCCAGCGCGAGCCATTGCCGCCGGTGCTCGAGAGCTTGGTCGGGCGTGCCAATGCGCACGTATTCTCTCATGCGGAAGACTTGCATGCGGCAGGGATCGACCGAGGGCTCGTGTCGGAACACCGACGACACAAGTTTGACCGTTCTTCCCTGTTCGGTGAGTGTGCCGGTCGCAGTCGGATACAACTGATAGCATCCGGCCGGAGTGAGCATCAACTGGCTTGGCGAAAGGTCCTGGGTCCATTCCTCGCCTTGCTGCCGCTTGGCCAGCATGCCGGCATGTTCGCGCTCACGTCCCACGAAGCTGTGGACAGAGCCCATCAGGTCGGGGAAGTTTTCGATGTGTGAAGTCTTCAAATACACCTCACGACTGAGCACGCCGGGAAAATGCATGGGCTCCGATGGGATGTGGGCTGAGCGTCGCATCGTGAAGCGGTCAAAGGCCTGGAGCACATCCTCGAAGGCACCACTGAATCCATAGACGCCCTGCACGCCCTGGGGAATGAAGAGCCCGGCCTCTGTCAGCTGGTCGAGAAAGGCTTGGTAGGCGGCCGTGAGGGGCAGAGCGGTGGTGGAATTGCAGATCATGGTTCTATGCTTCCCGGTGAATCATCAGCATGGTGGCGTTGAGCTTTAGAATCCGGTCGTTGTTCACCATCAACTGAGCGCCGTAGGCATCGCGGAGATGACGCGCGAGGCTGAACTTGGAATCATTGCGATAGCCCGAGATCCCGCAGATCAGCATCGCACGACCGACGATGTCCACGAGCTTCGCTGAGGATGAGAGCTTGAGGTTGTTGGTGCGAATCGCGAATCCGAATTCCTCGCACGCATCAGGGTTCTCACTGCTCAGACGTTCCTGATAGTCCCTGGCGTGTGCGGTCATGTTGTGACGCATCTCTTGCAGCATCAGATCGACCTCTCCAAGGCGAATGGCCGAGATGGGTGTTTCGCCGGGTGTTTTCCGTGCCTCTGCACGCACGAAGGCGCGGGCGAGATTGACCGCATCTGTGGCGATGCCTGCCCAGAGGGCGCTCCACCAGATGTGCGCCGAGGGATGCATCGTCTGGCTGAGGATTTTGCTAAAGGTTTCGGGAAGGATCTGCTGCACATGGCCGCTCGCTTTCACCGTGAAACCGGAGCTGCATGTGCCACGGAAGCCGAGCGTGTCCCAGTTCGAGAGCGCCTCCGTGGTGTATTCTCCTTTGCGAAGCATGACGTGAGCCTGGAGGTCGGCTGGCGCGTCCGCAGACTGTCGGCATGTGAGCAAGAGATCGTCCGCGTCTTCACCATAGGAGATGACGGGCGCCTGCTTGGTGACAATGAATTCGTCGCCGGTGGTCTCGAGGGCGCAGATGCTGGATCGTAGATCGCCTCCTGTGCCGATCTCTGTGGTAGCAGACGCCATGAGGCGCTGATCAGTGACCAGCTCGCCGAGGTAATCTCGAAAGTAGTCCGATGACTGCGCATGATGCACCACGCAAGCCACCTGGATCATGTGCATCGCATAGATCATCGCGGACGATCCACAGTATTGCCCGAGCGCCTCGCATACCTTTGCCACCTGGGTCACCGACAGTCCCAGGCCGCCATACGACTCAGGGACGTAAGCACTGAGCAAGCGGAGCCCACGCATAGCATTGATGGACTCGACGGGGAACCGTGCCTTGGCATCAACATCCGCTGCATGGACACGCAACACGGATTTGCCAATGGCATGGACTTTCTGAAGGAGCTGATCGAAGTCGATCTCGGTGCTGAGTAGGGCGGTCACGGGACGTTTTGAGCGTAGGGGTTTGAGGCAATGCCAGGACGCGGTCCTGCGACCGTGAGGAGGGACTAGGCAGCGAGCTGCCGAATCGCGTCTGCGATGGACTCGATGCTCTTGAAGGTGCGACGCCCAATCATGGTGTCGGGAAACTCGACATTGAACTTGTCCTCCAGCGCCAGCATGACGGCAACAGTCGCCAGCGATGTGAGGCCGGCGTTGTAGAGATCATCGCCCTCCTGAAGCTGCTCGACGGGCATGCGTCCGTGCTGGGAAAGGATGCCCCGAATTTCGGGAACGAGAGCTGTCTGTTCGGTATCACTCATGGGTTTCAAATATGAAAAACGTTGTATTTGTGAATATTCATAGAACAAGCTGCCGTGTCCAACTGTTTTTAAGAGGTTTTGACCTTATTGGGCCTATCAGTGAGTTCCCTATTTTATCGGGCCCGAGACTCAGTGGTTCTGAACCATCTTTGATCCACATACCAACCCATGGGATCACTGTTCACTTCACACCCCAACCGATTGGGCACTCACGTTTCTGAGCCAATTGATCCGTCGCGGTCACTTTCCATCTGCTCTCTGGCCGTCACGATCGGAACCATCGTGATCGGCCAGCCTTTTGGGCCGTTTTCGATGTCTTTCATCGGCGAGCGGAGACTTTCTTGTGCAGGAGCTACGAGGCTATTGCGAAGGAGCTTGGCGGTCTCGTAGCATGGCCCTGATGAAAACAATCCATTCGTTGTCCCTGGCTGTTGTGATCGTGACCTTGCTGCCGAGTTGTTCGTTGGTTGCACGCTGGGGTTCGGAGAGACCGCGGTTTCAGCTGCTCAACGAAGAGCGCACGCAATTCGCAGGTAAGGAGTTCCTGACACGGCGCTACTTGGTTGCGGAGAGGCCGTATGAAACGTTCTCTGAGACGCTGGAGATTCGCGATGGCTTTGCACTCTCCTCAGGCAGCGTTGGCAGTAAGCCTAGCGAGTTCCCAGGAGCGATGAATCGCGCGGCCTACGAGTGAGGCGATCTCCATGGCGCGAATTCTCGGTCAGACCTCTTTGTGGTGTGACCGAACCTCTCGGCTGAGTTGCTCCATCTTATCAAAATCGCCGTTCTCGCAGCAACGGACAAAGCCTTCGGCGAAGCGCTTGAGTTCATCCCATTCGCGGCGGATTTCCTTGGCTTCCTTGTCAGTGATGGTGTGATCGGCGGCGGACTTGCTGATGGCGGTGAGCATTTCGGCGAACTGTTGCACGATGGCCTGGGTGGCAGGCATGAGATCGAAGGTGCCTTTTTCTGCTCGCGGGTTTTTGACGAAGAAGCCTCCAGCCTGACGGCAGATCCATTGGATCACGGTGTCGTCGCGCGAGACACGGTAAATCTGAAGCACGCGGTCGAGCGGATTGACGGTGCCGCTGCCCTGATCCTGGGACTGGGCCCACTTGTAAACCAAGGAGAGCGAGACGCCGATCTCGGCGGCAATTTCCTTGGGACTGGCGTTCTCAAGCGCCTGGCGAAGAACTTCGTGCGATTCCATAGGGTGGGAGGAGGACGTGGGCTGGCGGCTATGATGAGGGCGTCCGGCCCAAATGACAATAGTGCATCGAGAAATCCTTCACGAGGCAATCCCTGAGGCCTGCAGCAGGGTTTGATGCACGAGGATGTCGTGCGCGGCGCTCCAGGCCAGCATCTTCTCACCGCGGATGACTTTGGCCAAATCGATGAATTCGCCGTCGTAGCGGCCCTTGGGCACGTCGAGTTTCACCATTTGCTCGCCTTTCTTGTAAGGGCCGCAGGCTCTGGTGAAGCGAGCAACGAATTGACCGGACTCCATGGGCTGGATCTCGATGCTGCCCTGGGTGCCGGTGACCTGGAACCTGCGCCGTGGGCCACCAAAGGGATCGGCATGATTGCAGCGGAGCGTGGCCGTGGCTTTGGCGAACTCGAGCACGGCAAGCTGGTTGTCTTTGACGCCGTCGGTGCCAGTGGGTGTGGAGAAGGCGTGAACGCTCTTGGGTTTGCCGAGGAGGGTGATCACGATGTCGAGCATGTGGCAGGCGAGTTCGAAAAAGCCTCCGCCCTGGAGGGCTCCGATCTTCTGCCGGGTGCCGGGATCGGCGAGCTTGCCCATCATGGCGTCGATTTCGGTGATTTCGCCCAGCCAGCCTTCGCGGGCGGCTTCCATGAGGGCAATGAAGGCGGGGTTGTAGCGCAGCATGTAGCCCATCTGGACGGTGAGGCCACGTTGCTCTGCTGTGGTTCGCATCGCGGCGAACTCGGCGTGATTCACGGCTCCCGGCTTGTCGAGATGGACGTGCTTGCCCGCCTGGATGGCTTTCAAGGCGGTGCTACACGAGTCCTCAAGCCGGGTCTCGACGACGACCGCCTTGAGGTCGGACTGCGCCATTAGCTCATCCACTCCGATTCGCGGCAGACCGGCATACACCTCGGCATTGGAGTCTTCGATGTCGGCCAGGCCCACCACTTCGTAGAGATCGGAGAGCCGACGGATGGCTTCCATCTTGCCCGCTGCGTGGGCATGCTGGGTGCCGATCTGAGCAATGCGGAGCCGCGTGCGCTCGGCGCTGAATACTTGGCTGGCAGCGAGGGCAAGGCTGCTGGAGAGGAAGGATCGGCGGGAATTCATGCGCTGAGCGTAGCGGCAGGGGGCGCTTATTCGCAAGTTATTCCCAATCGGAGACTTGCGTGTGAACAACCTGCTCGATAGCATCCCCGCTTTCACTCCCTTGCCTCCCATGCATCGGCTTCGCTGCGGCGTCATTTATACCAATGCTTTTGCGGATTACATCGCGCGTCTCGCGCATGGTCCGCAGCAGGTGCTTTCGCTCGAATACCTCCGTGCTTCGTCGGGACCGAGCAAAGGCTCAGCTTGGTGGCGAATGGAGTGGTGGCCGGCACATCGGGCACCAGAGGACTGCATGTTCAAGATCGGAAGCGTGCCTGTGGTGCTGAGCCGTCAAAGCCAGCGCGGGCTCAAGAATCGCTGCCTTGACTGGCGCGATGGACAGGTGGCGGTGCTTTCGTGAGCGAGGTCCGTTGGAGGAGTCACGCGCTCGACGTCTCGTGGTCGCTGATTTTGATACGCTGTCCTGATGGCGATTGCACGGTGGCGGTTTCTCCACTTGCCAAATCGGCCTTCGCCCCTAGATTCGCGGCCCCTTTTCCGGGGCGCTGGGATGAACCCGGTGTGAACCTCAACTGGCTTGCTCAACCGGATCGACGAGAGTCGAGCGTTTTCCTTGGTGGGAGGACGTGCGGAAGACAAGCGCTACCTACACTACATGTCCGCACAACTTGCTGAACTCGTCGAAGCCGGCGTCCACTTCGGTCATCAGACCAAGCGTTGGAACCCGAAAATGAAGCCCTTCATCCTCGAAAGCAGGAATCAGATTCACATTCTGAACCTCAACGAGACGGTGAAACAAATCGATACCGCCGCCGAGTTCCTCGCTGAACTGGCCCGCAAAGGCAAACGCATCCTCTTCGTGGGCTGCAAGCGCCAGGCTCAAGAAGCCGTGCGCGAAGCTGCCGAAGCCTGCGGCCAGTTCTATGTCAATCACCGCTGGCTGGGCGGCACGCTCACCAACCTGGAAACCATCCGCAAGAGCGTCGCTCGCTGGGACTACATCGAGAACATCGAGAAGAAGCCCGAATACAAGATGATCGGCAAGAAGGAACTCGCCGCCATGCGCCGCGAGCAGGCCAAGCTGGAGCGCAACCTCAAGGGCGTCCGCGCCATGGAGCGCCAGCCTGACGCCGTCGTCGTCGTCGATGCCGCTCGCGAGCACATCGCTGTCGATGAAGCCCGTCGCCTCCGCATCCCGGTCGTGGCTCTCGTTGATACCAATGCCGACCCCGACAAGATCGACTACCCGATCGCTTCCAATGACGATGCCATCCGCTCGATTCGCATCATCCTCCAGAAGCTGATCGACCCGATCATCATCGCCGTCGAAAGCACCAAGTAATTCCCCTCACCCCCAAGCACTTTTCCCCAACTCATGGCTGATATCACTGCTGAACTCGTCCGCCAGCTCCGCGACAAAACCAACGCGGGCATGATGGACTGCAAGAAGGCCCTCACTGAAACCAACGGCAACCTCGAAGAGGCTGAGACGCTCCTCCGCAAGAAGGGCATCCTCAAGGCCGGCTCCAAGGCCGACCGCGCCACTAAGGAAGGCGTCATCGCCTCCTACATCCACGGCCCAGGCCGCGTGGGTGTGATCATCGAAGTGAACTGCGAAACGGACTTCGTCGCGAAGAACGAAATCTTCCGCGACTTCGTCAAGGATCTCATGCTCCACATCGCAGCTTCCTCGCCACAGTTCGTGCGTCGTGAAGAAGTGCCTGAGGCCCTCGTGGCCAAGGAACGCGACATCGCCGCCGGTCTTCTCGAAGCCGAGAACGCCAAGGGCAAACCCAAGCCACAGAACATCATCGACCAGATCCTCAACGGCCGCGTCGAGAAGTTCTACGCCAGCGCCTGCCTCATGGAGCAGCCTTTCATCAAGAACCCTGACCAAACGATCACCGACTTCGTGAAGTCCAAGATCGCTGAAATGGGCGAGAACATCAACGTCCGCCGCTTCGTCCGCTACGCCGTGGGCGAAGAAGTCTAAGACGCGACTCTCGATTCACGAATCCTTCGCAAGGGCGGGCCTCTGGGCCCGCCCTTGTTTTTTGTGCCTCGCAGTTCACCGCTTCAGGAAGTGCTCGAAGAAGGCATAGATCTGCGCATTGGACTCCTCCGTGGGCGGATGCTCGGGACGGTTTGTCATCGCCACACGCTCTTTGACACCCAACAGATCGTTGACTGCGATTGCGTGTCCCAAGGCACGCCAGCGTGACGGGAAATCTTCCGAACCTCCGGATACCAAGAAGGGCCGCGGAGCCATCAGGGCGTGCAGCTCGTGAAGATCATGCCCCTGCTCCACAAGCTTCACATACGGCCCCGTGCGCGGGCTTTCAGGCGTGATCAGGCCAGGCTTGCGCGTGCGGCCTGATTCAAGACCCAGATACCAGGGTTCCCAGTAGTTTACGCTGCCTCGTGCTTCATCAAATACAATGCCTGGATCGGACCAGACCGCGCACGCAAACTTTTCATGGAAGCAGGACCCGAACATCGACCACTTCCCGCCATACGAATGCCCCACGATGCCCACGCGCTTCGCATCGACTTCGGGCATGGAAGCCAGAGCGTTATAGCAATTGGCCGCGATGTAGCCGAGGAACATGAGCGGCTGGCACTTCACGCCCGCGAGGTCGGGCTTGCGCGCATCGCCTCCGGGTGAGCCCACAGCGATGCTGACGAAGCCGCGACGGGTGAGCTGAAGCGCGAAGTCTCTCAACGGTTTGTCTGTTAATCCCACGCTGGTTTCAGGGTCGTAGTAGGGCACCACCACGGCGGGGAAAGGCCCCTTGCCTTCGGGCACGAGAAGATAGCCCGCCAGCATCATCCCTTTCGTCACCTCCACACGAATCTTATGCTGGGTAAAGTTCTCCCGCTTGGTGCTTTCGAGCTTTTCCACCATGGGACGCTCGATCAAGGGCGGCCACTCGCCGATGAGGCTGGTCCACGACTTCAAGATCTCGGCACGCCGTCGTGGCCAGTCATCCTTCGTCTTCACCGGCGTGCCATCCTTGAACAGCAATGGTGACCGAAGTGATTCAAGCGGCTTCGCGAACTCCGCAGGCGGAGTGAAGAACGGTTTGATCCTGGACCAAGCCGCCTCTTCACCGAACAAACACGACGCCACCAACAAAGGCAACGATGCCAGACCAACCAAAGGGAGACGAACAAACTTCATACGCCTCTCATACGGAGTTCAGAGACGACCTTGCTCCTCAACGATCACTTCCCGCGCACCCGCTTGCCCCCCAACAAAAGCATCCCCAAACCCAGCAGCATCGACAGCCGGGGCTCAGGGATCACCGTCAGGCTGATCGTTCCTGAGGACGCAAAGCCCGACAAATCCCACCGCAAACTGAGCGCACTCATATCGGGAAGATCCAGATCACCTTCGTCCACGCCATCGGCGCCCGTGCGCAGGGAGGTGCCAGAATTGAAACCGGTGGTCACCAAGCTCGTCCAGTCAAACAACCGCCACGACTCCCCACCCGTTGGCGTGTAGCTGGAGAAGTCCACCTTGATCGTGCCATCAAGGGTGGCTGAAGTGCCCGCCACCGTGCCGGTGATGCGGTCATACGAAGATGCTGGATTTCCAATCTCGAAGAACGTGGATGAGACAGGCGTGAAGGTAAGATTTCCCTCCACCTTCAGGTTCGCCATCGGAGTCGCACCTGTTGACTGATCACCTGGACGAACGGCTCCTGCGAAGGTGTGAGTGACGCTTGAGTTCCCACGCAGAGTTCCGGACCCAAAGATCGTGGAGCCCGTGCTCACACTTACAGCGCCCACACCCGTCGTGCCAGTGCCCCCATTCCCCACCTGCAGCACTCCACCGCCGTTCACCGTCGTCCCACCGGTGTAAGTATTGGTCCCGGTCAGAATCAGAGTGCCCGCACCTCCCATCGTCAAAGCACCAGGGCCGCCGCTGTCAGCGATCACACCTCCATAGGTCAAGGTGGTCGCCGATTGCGGACTGATCGTGCCGCCCGCCGTTCCGATGCCAATGCCTCGATTCGATGACAAAGCAAAAGTGTTGGTCGAGACCAGCGTGCCACCATTGAGCGTGAGAAAGCCAGGCGTCGGCGACGACGGAGCCGCGCCCATGCTCGTGCCCGCATCCACCGAGAGCGTGCCACCCAGCACCGTGGTGGACCCGGTGTAAGTATTGGTGCCTGTCAGAGCCAGGGTGCCACCACCCGTCTTGATCAGCGCGCCCGTGCCAGCTCCGTTGTTCGCGATGATTCCTCCGATGGTCACGCTCCTGGTGCTTGGCACCTCAATGGTCGCAGAACCGCTCCCGGAGGTGGGTCCCAAAGCGAAACCACGATTCGCCCCCGAACTGCTCGATACATCGGTGATCAAGGTCCCACCCTCGAGAACCACCGTCGTCGTGGGCGATCCGGGCAAGGCACCGAGCGAGGTGATGCTCGTCACTCGCAACGTTCCTTCGCGCAGCGTGGTCACGCCCGTATGCGTGTTAATGCCCGTAAGGTCGAGCTGGCCACTGCCTGTTTTGACGAACCCGTTACTGCCTCCGACGACCGATGAAATCGTGACCAAACCACTGCCAGTTACATCAATGTTGCCCACGGACCCAAACTGAACTTGCATCAACTTTGTCCCGGCTCCCACATTGGGCGCCAGGGTGAGACTGTTCGAGCTGGTGTTGGCAATCAAAACACCTCCCACGCCTGCGATGGTGAGCACTCCATCCACAATGGTCGTGCTGCTACCGATGGTTCTTGAGGCGCCTCCGCTCTGCAGAATCTGACCCACGATCTGAGCCCCTGTGCCGTTGTTCGTCGTGCCATTGAAGTTGATGCCAATGGAAGCCGCGAGACCCACACCTGCGAACTCCGCGATATCGGTGCTCGTGGGAGCACCACCGGCGCGGAGCGTGGAGTCGGGATTCCAGTTGGTAGTCGAGATCCACGCGGAGTTGCTGTTGCTGCCATTGCCGTCCCAGGTGATCGTCGCAGCGATCGAACAAAGTTCAGCACCTAACATGACGACAGCAACGAGCAGAGCTCGCACCGTCACTGAGCAACGAAGGTAGTCTTCAGGGCGTGGACATTCCGTGGTGACTCGTTCTGAGTCTTCACGAATCGCACGCCCTGAGGGAAGCGGCGAGGGGGTGAGGGGCATGTGGGGGTGCTATGAGGGAGCAGCACCCATGCCACTCCACAACACACCTACCGTGACAATGCGTTCACATGCACAGAGCACGCCATGGCATCAAGGCGCCGCGATCTTCGACAGCACTCGGCCAAGGTAAGGGAAGAGCTGCTTCTTGCGGCTGACAACGCCGGGCATGTGGTGCAGGTGCGGACGCATCTCGGGATACTCGATACCGTCGATCACGCGCTGGTTTCCTGTTACCAGCAGCACGCTGTTATGCTCGGAAATGTCTGTTACCATCAAGCAGGAGAAGTGCAGCCCGCGCTTGTCTCGAACCGCTTCGAGAGCAGCGAGCAGATCCTCCTCACGCTTCCAGAATTCATCCAGCCCCAGTTCTTCAATCTGGCTGATGCTGATGCGCCAGCCGTTCTCTTCGAACTCCTTGCGATCACTCTCGATGGCCGCTGCGGGTGTGCTCTCACGCAGCATCGAACCGGCGGCAAAGAAGTCCTTCACGAACTGATCACGATCAATGCCCGCCACTCCCGAGAGCCAGCTGAGGATGTCTTTGTCAGTGTTCGTCGTCGTGGGTGAAGTGAGATGCAGCGTGTCGCTAATCAAACCAGCGCACAAGCAGAGTGCCGTCGCTCGATCCGGCACCAGCCCGCGCATCCGATACATCAGCGCAACGATCGTGCTGGTGCTGCCCACCGGTTCATTGATGAAACGAATCGGCTCTTTGGTTCGCAGATTGCCGCTGAGACGATGGTGATCGATGACCTCAAGAATCTCGGCTTCGTCTGCACCAGTCACGGCTTGGGCGAACTCGTTGTGATCCACGAGCACCAGCTTGGTGCGTGGCACATCGATAAGATCGGACTTGGAGAACACGCCGGCGAGCTGGTGTGTGGTTTCGTCGATGACAGGGAACAAGGGCTGATGCGAGGTTGCGACGGCAGGCAGGATTTCCTTCACCAGCGTCTTCGTGCCGAAGGAGAGGAACTCGTGCGAAAGCGCCTCGCCGACCGGGCGCGAAAAGCGAATCAACTGCGCTGTCGTCGCGGTGTCGTGCTTCGAAAGGATGACGCCGATCTTCTTTTCGTGGGCAATGAACTCCAGCTTTTCATCCAATTGGAATCCACCCGTGATCACCAGGCATCGCACGCCCGACTCAATGGCCAATTCGTGAATCTCGGGACGATCCCCGACAATGAGGACAACCTTGCGCGGATCAAACTGCGTCGCACGCGCCTTCGTCGTTTCCCGGCTCGATCCCGCAATCGTGAGGATCAGCTCCTCCACCTGCCGCGAAGCTTCCGCCGTGCCTGCACGCACTGCTTCCAGCACCTCGACCATATTGTGCAAACTGGTTCTGACGCGGCGATGATTCGCATCGTCGGCCTGAGTCGGTGGCATCAAGAGCTGCGCGATGTCTGCCAGGGAGGGCATGCCAAGCAGACATCCTTCTTCATCGACGACGGGAATGCTGCGGAACTCGTGCTCGAGCAGTCGGCGATTCACGGCGAGGAGTGTCTCGTCGGGACGAGCCGTCACCACTTCTTTGCGCGCAATGCTTGCGGCCGTAGGACGCACATCGAGCACAAGCTTGGGCGGCTCAAGGCCAGCCTGCTTCAGCACCCAGGACGTGCGCACGTTCAACTCGCCACAGCACGCCGCCTGCGCGTCTTCGTTCTTCGAAGCACGCAGGAACGCTGCGTAACCGATGGCCGAGCAAATCGCGTCGGTATCGGGATTGCGGTGACCGATGACGAGCAGGGACATGGGAAAACTAGGCCGCCCAGCCGAGAGCCTTCATCTTGCTAGCCACGTCGTCCTTGGCTTCGAGCAGCTCGCCGATGGGGTCCCAGTGACCGGTGATGAGTGCTTCCTTCGCCGTGGTGGCGCTGCTGGCCTTGAAGCTCTTGTCGCCGTAACGGACTTGGTCATTGGCGACATCGACGGTGACTTCGAGAGTTGGGTCAGCGTTCACCGCGTCGGACAAGGCTTTGATGTCAGCCTCGCTCGCGATCACGCAAGGGATGCCGAGCGTGGTGCAGTTGCCGAAGAAGATCTCGGCAAAGCTTTGCGCGATGACCGCACGAAAGCCGAAGCGATACAGCGCCTGCGGAGCATGCTCACGGGAGCTGCCGCAGCCGAAGTTGGAGTCCGCCAGCAGGATGCTTGCGCCTTTGAAACGGGGCTCGTTGAGCGGATGCTGTTTGTCGCTGCCGTCTTCATTTTTGCGAACGTCGTAGAACGCGAATTCGCCGAGGCCATCGAACGTGACGCACTTCATGAAGCGCGCAGGGATGATGCGGTCGGTATCGATGTCAGCGCCTGGAACGTGAACAGCGCGGCCGGAGACGGAGGTGATTTTTGCGAGTGCCATGGTGTCGTTTGGAAAAGGGTTAGATGGAGAAGACTTCGCGAGCATCAGCGATGCTGCCGTTGATCGCTGCCGCAGCGACCATCACGGGCGACATGAGCACCGTGCGGCCCGTGGGCGAGCCCTGGCGACCTTTGAAGTTGCGGTTCGAGGACGAGGCGCAGAGCTGGTCACCGATGAGCTTGTCAGGGTTCATCGCGAGGCACATGGAGCAGCCAGCACCGCGCCATTCGAAGCCGGCTTCGGTGAAGACTTTGTCGAGGCCTTCCTGACGCGCGAGCACGTCCACGATCTGCGAGCCGGGGACGGCGATGGCCTTCACGCTCGGGTTGACCTTCTTGCCCTTGATGAACTTCGCCACTTCGCGGAAATCGCTGAGGCGACCGTTGGTGCAGGAGCCGATGAAGGCCACGTCCACCTTGGTTCCCTTGATCGGCTTGCCAGCGGGCAGCTTCATGTAGGCGAGCGCTTCGTTGATGCTAGCGCGCTGCACGTCGTTCTTCGCGTCGTCAGGCGACGGCACGTTTTCGGTGACGGCGATGGCCTGGTCCGGGCTCACGCCCCAGGTCACGGTCGGCGGGATGTCCTCGGCCTTGATGTTGACCACGTCGTCATAGACGCAGTCCGCATCGCTGGCGAAGGTGCGCCACTGCGCGACTGCCTTGTCCCAAGCCTCTCCGGTGGGCGAGTAGGGACGGCCTTTCAGGTAAGCGAACGTGGTGTCGTCGGGATTGATGTAACCACAGCGGGCACCGCCTTCGATGGCCATGTTGCACACGGTCATGCGCTCTTCCATCGTCATCTCGTCGAAGACATTGCCACCGTATTCATAGGCGTGGCCGATGCCGCCGTTCGCGCCCAGCAGGCGGATGATGTGCAGCGTCACATCCTTGGCATACACGCCGGGGCGCAGCTTGCCGTTCACATTGATGCGGCGGACCTTCATTGGGTTCAGCGCCATCGTTTGCGTCGCGAGCACGTCGCGCACCTGCGTGGTGCCGATGCCGAACGCAATCGCGCCGAACGCACCATGCGTGGCGGTGTGCGAGTCACCGCAAGCGATCGTGGTGCCCGGCTGCGTGATGCCCTGCTCAGGTCCGACCACATGCACGATGCCCTGCTTGCCCGTCGCGAGGCTGAAGTAGGTGATGCCGAACTCCTGCGCGTTCTTGTTCAGCGCCTGGATCATTTCTTCGGCCAAAGGATCAGCGAAGGGCGCGACCTGGCTGTCGGTCGGCACGATGTGGTCCACGGTCGCAAAGGTGCGGTTCGGGTAGGCGACCTTCAGCCCAAGATCGCGCAACATGCCGAAGGCCTGCGGGCTGGTCACTTCGTGAACGAGATGCGTGTCGATGAGGAACTGCGTCTGTCCATTCGAGAGAGTGCGGACCGCGTGCGAGTCCCAGACTTTTGCGAAGAGTGTCTTGCCCATGAGTGTGTCGAAGTTTGGAGGAAGTAACGGCCGCCACCTTGGCGGGGGCCGCGAGCGTAGCACGCTGCGCCGGGCGTGCAAACGCGAGGGCAGGAATTGCGAGGCAGATTCGAATGCTTTCGGTTCTCGGAATCGTAAATGTCCTCGCATGACTGACATCACCGTTCGCACCTTCCGGCCCACTGATCTCCCCGTGCTGCGCCAGATCACTGTCGATTCGTTCAGTGGCGTTGCCTTGGAGCAGATGCTGGAGGAACGATTTGGCCAGTGGAACGAGCGGAGCTGGAAGGCGAGGAAAGCGGATCACATTGATGACGACTGTGCCTCGAACCCCGACGGCGTGTTCCTCGCGGTGCGCGGCGATCAGATCCTGGGCTACATCACGACCCGCGTGGACCGTCACAATTCGCGGGGTCGCATCCCGAACATGGCTGTGACCGAAGAAGCGCGTGGCCTCGGGCTGGGCCGTCGGCTGATCAATCACGCGCTCGGCTACTTTCGCGATCAGGGTCTGCACGTCGCCGTGATCGAAACGATGGCGAGCAATGCCGTCGGCCAGCACTTGTATCCCTCGTGTGGCTTTGAGGAAGTGGCGCGCCAGGTTCACTACGCGATGAAGCTCTAGGCTCGGTGCTGGTCACCGGATTCCCGATGGCCAGAATGGGAGGTTCTTCCCATCTTGATCGCATCTAGGATCTAGCCGGCGACCCGGAGCACCCGGTCTAACAACGTTGGCAACTCGGCGGGACTGGAGATCGTGTGCTCGGCGGGCACGGTAGGCGAGTGGTGGCTGAGGACGCGAATGGTGTGCGGCACACCGGCATTGATCGCCATCTGAATGTCGCGGTCGTGATCGCCAACGAGCCAGGACTGGGACAAGTCGAGGTCCAGCTCGGCGGCGGCGCGAAGGATCATCTCAGGACTTGGCTTCCGGCAGGTGCAGGTGCCCGACAGATGGGTGCAGGCCTCGATGGCATCAAAGGGTGCGCCTTGGACGCGCAGCGTGTCCTGCATCTGCTGGTGAATGAAGTCGAGGTCCGCTTGGGACATCAGCCCCTTGCCCACGCCCTGCTGGCTGGTGACGACCACGAGCGCATAGCCGCGATCACGGCACAGGCGTGTCGCCTCGAAGATGCCGGGGCTGAACTCGAACCTCGACCAGCTCAGCACGTAGCCATCGCCTGGCGAGACATTCACCACGCCATCGCGATCAAAGAAGACGGCTGGGCGTCGGGCCATGAGCAAAGCTTAGCGTTGCACCACGTTGGCAGCCGAGGGGCTCGACGTTAGCACCGGGGCATGAGGACCGCGTTGCTCGATCTGCTGGCCGCGGAGGCGCACGGCTTCAGGGCTCTCGGAGGGTTGATCGGTCTGGGCTGTCATTCCCGCAGTGCGTCCCAGGGCTTGTAAAATGCGGACCGGAATGCCCAACGTGTTGTTGAGCAAGCCGTTCGCGGCCGGGCTGTTGCATCCGGGCAAAAGTGTCAGCACAGCGGCAGCGAGGCAGCACAGAAAAAGGGGGCGTTTCATGGCCGCGGTTTTATCACAGCAGCCCAGGAAGGAAAGCCTTCGTTCACAAACTTTGCCGCCCTCGTTGCGCCGCGTTTGTCGCAGTGGCATGGTCGCGGCCTTCACACCATGGCGAGCAACTTAGGCACTCTCTTTCGCATCAGCACATTTGGGGAATCTCATGGCGTCGGCGTCGGTGTCGTCGTCGACGGCTGCCCGCCACGCATTGCCTTGTCTGAGGCCGACCTCCAATACGAGCTGGATCGCCGCCGCCCAGGCCAGAGCAAGATCGTAACACCCCGCAAGGAAGACGACCGCGCCGAGATCCTCTCCGGCGTGCTGGACGGACAAACGCTCGGCACACCGATCGGCATCCTGGTGCGCAACACCGATCAACGTCCCTCGGCCTACACCGAGATGCAAACGGCCTACCGCCCCAGCCACGCGGACTACACTTACGATGCGAAGTTCGGCATCCGTGCCGTGAGCGGCGGTGGTCGTTCCTCAGCTCGCGAGACGATCGGCCGGGTCGCTGGTGGAGCCATTGCCCGCAAAGTTTTGCAGTCCACCCTGCCGAACTACGAGGCCGTCGCCTACGTGAAGACGATCCAGGGGCTGACCGCGAACGTCGATCCCTCCACCGTCACCGCCGAGCAGGTCGAGAGCAACATTGTCCGCACCGGCGATCCAGCCATGGTGGAGCCTATGATCGACCTCATCACCCAGGTGCGCAGCGAGGGGAATTCCGTGGGCGGCGTGATTGAGTGCGTGATCCGCGGCGTGCCCCCCGGCCTAGGCGAGCCTGTGTTCGACCGCCTGGAGGCTGACCTCGGCAAGGCCATGCTTAGCCTGCCTGCGACCAAGGGCTTTGAAGTCGGCAGCGGCTTCAGCGGCACCCTGCTCACCGGTCGCGAGCACAACGACGAGTTTTACATGGATGGCGACCGCGTCCGCACCCGCACGAATCGCAGCGGTGGCATCCAGGGCGGCATCAGCAACGGCGAGGACATCGTCTTTCGTGTCGCCTTCAAGCCGACGGCCACCATCTTGATAGAGCAGAAAACCATCACCAACACACACGAAGAGACCACGCTCGCCGCTCGTGGCCGCCACGATGCCTGCGTGCTCCCACGCGCGGTGCCGATGGTGGAGGCGATGGTTCACCTCGTGCTGGTGGACCACTGGTTGCGCCAGAAGGCGATGGCGTAAGTGGTGCCGACGTCGTTGCTCTGGGCGCTAGGATGGACAAAGACAGTGCGCTGGCATGAGTGCGAAGGGTGGATGGATTTCGTTTTCAACGCGAGTGACCGCGAATGAAAACGAGTGACCACAAATCTGACAGTGCGCCGTAATTTGCGATCATTCGCGTCCCATTCGTTGGGATTCGTGTTTGAAGCCTTTGTGATTGCTCCAGTCCCTCCGTGACAGCTGTGTCACCACCGCCCGCTGGAAGGCGACAGAATTTTTGGCAGGGGAATTGCTCCCCATCATCTCGAGGGTTCCTCCCACCCTCGCCAAAAACCCCCACCCTTCCCTCCTCATGACAGACGCCCTCTACTTGAGCAGATCGTTCGTTGACTTCGGTCCCTTCAAACCCACGGAAGTCCTCGACTTCATCAAGCGCGGCATCGTTGTCCCCAGCGACTACGTTCGGCGCGAGTTGACCACCGACTGGATGACCATTTCCGATTGGCAAACCAGCCTCACTGCCGCACCGAAAGCGACCAAAGCGAAGCCCAAGGCCAAAGTGGCAGCCAAAAAGAAGACCGCTGCGTGATCAGCGCTTTCGCAAAATAGTCACGCAATCCGAGTAGCTGTCATCAAGCTCGCGCTGGTTTTCCAGGGTGTGAGTAAAATCGTAGCAAGCTACAAGTTCCAAACTTGGAATCTTTTTCAGCAAAGCTCTCAACTGTGCCGCATCATAGGTGCGAAAATGCCAGACCGTCTCCTGCTGCTTTGTCTCCCCGCCCTTCGTGATGCGGAGGCGTGACCGCACCTTCTCCAGGCGAGATTTTTTGTCCGCAGGCCAGCTGTGGATGTTGCACACCACCTCCACGCCCGCACGTTCACCCGACCACCTCTCGTGGTCAGGGGTTGTCTGTGTGTAGTCTGTGAGGTGCACTCCCAGCACATAGATGCCGCCGGGCAAAAGACTCTCCGCCACCCGCTGGAGATGCGCCTCGGCCTCCGCCTCCGTGAGCAGATACTTGAAGGTGCTCACCAAGGTGTGCGCCAGGGGGAACTTCACCTTTCCTGGCACTTGGAAGCTCTCCATGCGATCCACCCAGAGCAGCGATGCATGCTTCTTCATCCGTTTCTTTGAGAAGTCGATCATCTCCGGGCTCAGGTCGAAACCAAACGTCTGCCAGCCCCGCTTGGCCAGCTCCAGCATCAGTCGCGCACTCCCACACGCCGGCTCCAGCACCCGCGGCACCGGCTTCCCTTTCACCCGGCCATAAATCCGATACACCTCCTCCAGGAAGGTCGCTTCCTTCTTCGTGTCAGCGTCGAAGATGATGTCGTAATACAGCGGGGTGGAATACCAGTCGAGGGAGAGAGCCATGAGCGTTGCCTCGCGATGCTAGCGGGTTTATGAGGGAACGCTATGGCAGAGATTCCCACCATCGAGACCCGCGAGGAAGTCATGTTTTTCGATACCGACATCGGCGGCGTGGTGCATAACCTCGCCTACCTCCGCATGATCGAGACCGCGCGCACCCGCCTTGCCGCCCGCATGGGGATGCAGCTCCGCGAGATGGCCCAGACCCAGGTGTATCCCGTCGTCGTCCGCACCGAAATCGATTACCGCAAGCCTGCCACCCTCGGCGACGAACTCGTCATCAAAGGCTGGCTCGATTCCGTAGAGCGTGCCCGCTTCTGGTGCGCCTTCGAGATGCGCCGTCACGGCGACCACACCCTCCTCATCACCTGCCGCCAGCAGCTTGCCCTCGTGCAGATGCCCCTCGGCCGCCCCCTCCGCCTGCCCGCTGACTGGAAGGAAAAATATGTCAACGCGACCCCGCAGTAGTCCCCAGGAACTCATCGCCCACCGCGTCGTCGCCCAGGTGCTCGCCACTTTGCCCGCCGAGCTTCGCGCCGAGGCCGACCGCTGCCGCATCGACCTCGCCACCATCCCCGAGGACCACGACCTCCTCGGCCTCTTCGAGGGCAACGCCCGGCACGATCCCGAGCCTCAGTCCGCCGACGAGCTCCCCCGCATCACCCTCTTTCTCCCCAGCCTCTGGGATTACGCCGAGGGCGACATCTCCACCTACCGCGACGAAGTGAAAACCACCCTCCTCCACGAACTCGCCCATTACCTCGGCCTCGACGAGGATGAAGTCGAGCGCCTGGGACTTGGCTAAGCTCATCCACCGTGACCCATCGATAGCGACTGGCGTCACATCGGTGATCGCTCAGCTTTGTCACAATCCTGACGACCTGGATCGCCGCGACACCGGGCTGGGATGGAGCAGGACACTGGCAGCCGTCAATGCCACGATAAACGGCTTCGATCTGTTGGCACCAGCGTTTTGTTCGGAGTCAGAGTTGATGGAGATTCAAACTCACCGGGGCTTCTTGGTGCTGAGAACAAGCTTTCCAGTCGCCGTATCAAATGAATCAGCTGGAAAATAGAACTCCTTTCGCGTGCTCTTGGGTCGCTCGTCCATGACGGTGAATGATAGTGAGGTGATCAATCCCGTGGCAGGCGAGTAAACAATAATCAGAATGCCGTCGCCAACCGTCCAAAAGTCCAAAGCCATGTCGGATGGCATGACAGACATCTCCAAGCCGCTCTTCGTGTGCCTAGCTTCTGCAAGCGCCATCTGCGCTCGCGCAAGTGCCGTTCCCGTGGTGATCAGTTCTGCGGCAACCTGAGCAGTCATGGTGACAAGCGCCACAAGGGTTATGAGAAGAGGCTTCATGGCGAGAGAATCACTTTTTCGGCGAGCAGTCGAATCAGCAACAAGCTTGTGGAGTTCATACCAACGGTTCTGTTGCCCTATTGAGCAAAGGTAACAGATCCATCGCTATTCGGGCAAGAGATCATGAGTCTGCTCGACGACCTATGATGAAGCGGAACTCGATTCTTGATTGAGTTTTCCCTGATGGGTGCAGCCAATGTGGGCCGTTGGTTATGGACTCATGCGCACACCTTTGATTTTTGATTGCCACCTGGACCTAAGTTTGAACGCCCTGGAATACAATCGTGACCTGCGATTGCCCACGCACGAGATCAGGCGATGCGAGGTGGGGATGACGGATCTGAAGGGTCGGGCGGCCAGCACAACGGCCTTCCCCGACATGCGCCGGGGTCGTGTGGGGCTCTGCGTGGCCACGCAGCTCGCCGGTTGCATGAAGGGGGCCCGTCCCATTGCGAATTGGATGTCACCCCATCAGGCGTGGTCCCAAACGCAAGGCCAGCTGGCCTGGTATCATGCGATGGAGGAAGACGGTCACATGCGGCAGATCCGCAACTTGGCCGGGCTGGACGCAGCGTTGGCGTTGTGGGAAAGCGATGCCGCAGATGAGGACAAGCCGATTTGTTACCTACTTAGCCTGGAGGGAGCAGATTCTATCCGCTCGGTGGGCCACCTGGAACGGGCGTGGGAACAGGGTCTGCGCGCGATGGGGCCCGCCCACTACGGGATGTGCCGCTATGCGCTCGGCCACGATCAAGTGGGTGGCCTGTCTGCGGCTGGAAAGGAGCTGGTGCAGGAGATGGATCGGTTGGGCATGATCCTGGATGTGACTCACCTGTCCGACGGTTGCTTCTGGGATGCGCTGGAAATCTTTGGCGGCTCGCTCTGGGCGAGTCACTCGAACTGCCGGTCGCTGGTGCCTGATCCCCGCCAGTTCAGCGATGAGCAGCTAAAGGCCATCATTGAGCGCGGGGGCGTGGTGGGTGCTGCACTGGACGCATGGATGATGATCCCTGGGTGGATTCGAGGCCAGACCACGCCTCAATCGACAGGGTTAAGGCTGGAGGTGATCGTGGAGCACATCGATCACGTTTGTCAGCTGGCAGGAAACTCACTTCACGCGGGTATCGGGACGGACCTGGATGGGGGCTATGGCACCGAACAGACTCCAGCGGATTTGGACACGATCGCGGATCTTGCTCGGATTCCTGAGATGCTAAGTCGGCGAGGTTATTCCAGCGATGATGTCACTAATATTATGAATGGTAATTATATTCGCTTCATACGGAGTGCATGGGCATCACTTCAGGAGTAGTTCACCGCCGCGACTCTTCACAGAATTGATTCTGATGGATGATCTGTTTTCTTTATCGCCTTATCAGTAATCGCTGTGAATTTGTGAGTAAGCGTGTTCCCCGCTTCTAAGGTTTGCGTTCCACTGCCCCGGAGTCTGCGAATGACTTGGGCACATTCGTGAATGAGTCGCCCTGCTTTGTCGAGAAGGGGGGGGGTTTGTCGAGTTGGTCTCGCTGATCCACACAGTTGTCCTCTTGCGGGTGTGGATATCTTTTGGAGCCTGGAGGCGGTCGAAGACGAGCATTGCACAGGCGATTTGTTTCAACGATGACCTATGTGACGAGACTTTATTTTAATGGTGATTCTGAGTTTTGTGCGAATATCGTAAAGCAAGTAAAGCTCAGGTCGGTGCTCCCGCCAGATCGCGGAACCTGACTGAGCCGACGAGCAGATGTGCAAAGCCCGTTAGCGGCTGGCACCGATTCAACAGACAGTCACGATGGGAATGTGGTCTCCCTTGTGGTAAAAGGGTCCAACGTGCATCTACAGAACTCAGCTTTGGGTCTGGCCGGAGTTTTTGATGATCTCCAAGAGACTGGTGTTTTGCACGGCGGCAAGGGCGGCAGCAATTTCTGCTTCCTTTTTACTAGGGCCCTCGCCAGATCCAAGGAGATGGTTCTCCCAGTGAACCGTGGCCGTGAACTTCTTGTCGTGGTCGGGGCCGGATTCCTCCGTGATTCGGTAAGTGGGTAGGATGCTGGTGTGATCCTGAATCACTTCCTGGAGTTTTCCTTTTGGATTGGAGTCGGTGACTAGTTTGGTCACCTTGGTCGCTTGGTTAATTTGTGGAGCAAAGAAGAGTTCGATCGCAGCGCGAGCTGGTTCGATCCCACCATCAAGATAGATGGCGCCGAGAATTGCTTCGAGGACGTCGGCCAGAGCAGCGTCGCGGTTGCGACCCCCAGTGGATTCTTCGCTCCTGGAAAGGCGGAGAAATCTTCCGAGATTAAACTTGCGAGCGATGGAGGCCATGCTCTTCGAAGAGGCGACAGCAGCGCGGGTTTGGGTCATGCCGCCTTCGTTTGTTTCGGGCATCAGTTGGTAGATGCGCTCGGACAGAAGGAGCTGGGCGACGGCGTCCCCAAGAAATTCCAAGCGTTGATTGTCTCCGGACTTGGGATTCTCCACACGCATACTTGGATGCGTGAGCGCAAGCTTCAGAAGGTCAAGCCGTTGAAAACGATAGCCGATGATGTGTTGAAGTTCTTCGGAGCTTCGCATTTCGTTTCGTTCTGTATTTCTTGATGAGGCTTCCGCCTCGCGGGCCAGAGGTATCAAAAAATGGGGTGATCGACGGGACTCGAACCCGCAACAACCAGAATCACAATCTGGGGCTCTACCATTGAGCTACGACCACCATCACGAGAAACGGGCGCAGAGAGTAAACGCGATTCGCTAGAGTGCCAGCAGAATTTCGCGCGGATGTGAGGCTAGTCGTTGAAGAAGTGGCGACCGGTATTTCCGGCTTCGGTCTTGTTGTCCGTTTCCCAGTAAACGTCGTCGAAGATCGACTCCGGTTCGGGGTAAGGACTGACTTCGGCGAAGTCTGCTGCCTCATCGGCTTCCTTTTGAGCGGCGCGATCAATCTGCTTCAGCTCGGCTTCGGTGGCGATGTTCTCCGAAATTAGGATCTCTTTCCAGACCATGATCGGATCGTGCTCTCGCTGATACTTTTCGATTTCTTCCTTGGTGCGGTAAACCGTCTTCATCGCATCGGCGACAGAATGACCTTCCCAACGGTAAGTCGCAATTTCCAGCAAGGTGGGTTTCGATTCGTTGTGGGCACGTTCGATCGCGACCTGAGTTCTTGCGCGCACTTCATAGAGGTTGGTGCCGTCGAATTGATCCCATGCCATGCCGTAGCCTTCGGCTCGCTCTGCCAGGCAGGAGGGGTAGGCGGACGAGCGGCGTTGGCTGGTTCCCATGGAGTAACCGTTGTTTTCGATCACATAAATGATGGGGAGATCCCACAGAGCCGCGAGATTTAACGACTCGTGAAAGCTACCCTGATTCACGGCTCCGTCGCCCAGGAAAGCCAGTGCGCATCCTTTAAGCCCGCGATACTTCAGACCGTAAGCGAGGCCGGTGCCTAGGGGCGTCTGACCGGCCACAATTCCATGACCTCCCCAGTAATTCTTGTCGGGAGCGAAGTAATGCATCGATCCCCCCTTCCCTTTCGAGCAGCCGGTCGCACGGCCATACAGCTCCGCCATGCACTCGTTCATGTTCATTCCCGCCGCTAGGCCATGGCCATGGTTTCGGTAGGCGGTGATGGTGTGATCGTTGGCACCGAGGAGAGATTGGGTGCCAACGACCACCGATTCCTGCCCGATGTAGAGGTGGAGGAATCCGCCGACTTTTCCTGACTGGTAGGAGTTCAGACTGCGCTGCTCGAACTTCCGGATTCGGACCATGGTGCGATAGAGGTCCACTTTGTCCGAAGGCTTGAGTGCTTGGTTGATCGGGGCCTGTGAGGGAAGGTTCGGAGAGAGAGCTTTAGGCATGGCGGTGAGGTGGCGGAGAGTAGCAAGTTTGGTGCCTCGGGCAACTCGGAGTGTGGGGTCACGAAGAGAGTGTTTCGGGTCAGCTTCGACTCGATGTTTGTTCCACGTGGAACAAATGAGGTTCCACCTTGGTGACCGATGAGTGGCATAACCATACGTTGGTCAGCTCGAAAGTGACAAACCATGTGGCGTCTGCTAACTCTCCTACCCCATGTCCGCCAGCCTCTACACCTACCCAGTCCACTACGACGTGATCATCTGCGGTGCCGGTCATGCCGGGGTCGAGGCTGCGATGGCTGCCGCGAGGCTGGGTTGCCGGACCGCCATTCTCACCCAGAACCTGGACACGATCAGCCAGATGTCCTGCAACCCGGCGATCGGGGGACTGGCCAAAGGGCATGTGGTCCGCGAGATCGATGCTTTGGGCGGGGTGATGGCGCTCAACACGGATGCGACGGGTATTCAGTTCCGCATGCTGAACGCGCGGAAGGGTCCCAGCGTCCAGGCACCTCGTGCCCAGTGCGACAAGAAGGCCTACCAATTCCGCATGAAGTGGCTGCTGGAGAACCAGCCGAACCTGGACCTGCACCAAGGGAACGCAGCGGAGATTCTGGTCGAGAACGATCAGGTCACAGGCGTGCGAACCTCCCTGGGGCTCACCTACCGCACCCGTTCACTGGTCATTTCCTCCGGGACGTTCATGCGCGGACTGCTGCATGTGGGTCTTCAGAACCAGTCCGGCGGACGCATGGGGGATGCGATTTCGACCCTTTCCGACAGCCTGCTCGCCCTCGGCTTCGAGGTGAAACGCTTCAAAACCGGCACCCCCTGCCGCCTCAACGGTCGCTCCATCGACTTCTCCAAGTGCGAAGCGCAGCCCGGCGACACTCCCCCACCCCGCTTCAGCTACCTCTCCGGGCACCTGCCGGAGGACGATGAAAAGGTCGGGCGCAGCCTGTTTACCCTCAATCACTGGCAGCCCGAAAAGTTCCACGTGGAACAAATGCCCTGCTGGATCACCTACACGAACCCGCAAACCCACGACGTGATCCGGGCCAATCTGGACCGCTCGCCGATGTATTGCGGCCGCATCGAGGGCGTCGGCCCCCGCTATTGCCCCTCCATCGAGGACAAGGTGGTGCGCTTCGCCGAGAAGGATCGGCACCAGGTTTTCCTCGAACCCGAGGGTCGCCACACGCAGGAGTATTACGTGAACGGGGTGTCCACGAGCCTGCCCTTCGAGGTGCAGCTGGAGTTTATCCGGTCGATCTCCGGTCTCGAAAACGCCGAGATCATCCGCCCCGGCTACGCGGTCGAATACGATTACTGCCCCCCCACACAGCTCCAGCCGACCCTGGAAACGAAGCGCGTGAGCGGCCTCTACTTCGCCGGCCAGATCAACGGCACCTCCGGTTACGAGGAAGCTGGTGGCCAGGGCTTGCTCGCGGGAGCGAATGCGGCGCTCAAGATTCTGGGCAACCCGTCGCTCGTGTTGAGCCGCAGCGAGGCCTACCTCGGTGTGCTCGTGGACGACTTGGTGACGAAGGGCACCACGGAGCCCTACCGCCTTTTCACCAGCCGCGCCGAGCACCGCCTCCTCCTCCGCCAGGACAACTGCGATCTCCGGCTCACGCCGAAAGCCGCTGCGCTGGGTCTGGTCGATGACTTCCGCCGTCGCCACACGGAGGAAAAGGCCGCCCAACTCGAAGCCGCCACCACCTTCGCCCACACCGCTGCTCACGACGGCATCAAAATCGAGCGCTGGCTCCGTCGCCCGGAGAACTCCCCTGCCCTGCTGCCGGAGGAGATCCGCACGCAGTTCACGGACGAGGTTTGGTCCCTGCTGGAGAACCACCTCAAATACGAAGGCTACGTGACCCGCCAGGAATCGCTCATTCAGAAGACCGCCCGGATGGAAGACCAGACCCTCCCGGCCAGCCTCGACTACCTCACGATCCAGGGCCTCAAGCGCGAGGCGCAGCTCAAGCTCAACCAAATCCGCCCCGCCACCCTCGGCCAAGCGGCCCGTGTCCAAGGCGTCACCCCGGCGGACATCGCCCTGCTCGCGATCCTGCTGCGGAAGTGATCAGAGTCGGGCGTCGCCTTTCGCGAGGTGCGCGAGGAAATCCTGGTAGGCCAGCTTGAGCCCCTCCTTCAACGTCACCGTCGCCGACCAGCCGAGCGCGGTCATCTTCGAGACGTCCATCAGCTTGCGCGGCGTGCCGTCAGGCTTGCTCGTGTCCCAACCAATTCTGCCCGAGTAGCCGACCGTCTCGGCGACCAGCCCGACCAGCTCCTTGATCGTCACATCCGTGCCGCTGCCCAGGTTCACCCAGTCCGGCGGATTCTCGGCATTCAGCAAGTGCAGGCAGCCCTGCGCCAGATCATCGACGAAAAGAAACTCCCGCATCGGCGTGCCCGTGCCCCAGCACACCACCTCGGGCGCGCCATTGACCTTCGCCTCGTGAAAGCGCCGGAGCAGCGCCGGGATCACATGCGAGTTCTCGGGGTGGTAGTTGTCGCCCGGACCGTAGAGATTGGTCGGCATCGCCGAGTGAAACATCACCCCATACTGCTTCCGGTAGTGCTGGCAGAGTTTCAGGCCCGCGATCTTGGCGATGGCGTAGGCTTCGTTGGTCGGCTCCAGTTCGGAGGTCAAAAGACAACTCTCCGGCATCGGCTGCGGGGCGAGTCGAGGATAAATGCACGAGCTGCCCAGGAAGAGCAGACGCTTCACCCCATGGCGGTAGGCCGAGTGAACGCAGTTCGCCGCGATCATGAGGTTCTCATAAATGAAATCCGCCGGGTAGGTCGCGTTGGCGTGAATCCCCCCCACCTTCGCCGCCGCCACGATCATGAGATCAGGTTTCCGATCCCCGATGAAAGCCTCGACAGAAGCCTGGTTCGTCAGGTCGCAGTCGCTTCGACTCGCGGAGATGACATCCATCTCTCCCTTCGCCTGAATCGCCCGCACGAGCGCTGAACCCACCATGCCGCGATGACCGGCCACAAAGATCGAAGGACGAGAGACTGCCATAAAGGGCAGCATAGCGCGGAAACGATGGCCCGCGCAACTCTGAGCTTTGAACAGCATTTCCACACTGAATGTAACCACTATATCTTGTTTTCGTAGCCGACTACACAAACAACTCCTGGTGCGCCGACCCCATCTCAGCCCTTGAAGCCCCCTGCCCCGCGTGGCATCGAAAACCCACCTTGAGCGACGAAAGCCATCACGAAAAAGCCCTCGGCGGACAGCTGCTCGCTTCCGTCTCACGGTCGTTTTACCTCACGCTCAAAGCCCTGCCTCGAGAACTACGAGAGCCGATTTCCCTCGCCTACCTCCTCGCGCGAACGGCGGACACGATCGCCGACACGACCGCAGTCAGCACCGAGCTGCGGCTCCAACTTCTCACCGCTTTCGACCAACTCATCCAAGGCGGCACCGCCGACTGCCTCGAGCCCAAGGAATTCGCGCAGCGGGTCCGGGACAAGTTTGCGACTCACCAAAGCGATCCCGCGGAGCGCGCCCTGATGGAGCACACGCAGGAATCGCTCGCCTGGCTCGGCACGATGTCGGGCGGCGTTCTCTCCAACATCCGCGCCGTCCTCGCCACGATCATCAGCGGCCAGCAAGCCGACCTCACCCGCTTCCCGTCCGCCGACCCACTTCATTCGCTGACCACCGCTGCCGAACTCGACGACTACACCTACCGCGTCGCCGGTTGCGTGGGCGAATTCTGGACCGGGCTGTGCTTCAGCGAGATGAGCGGCGTCTTCGCGCCCGGCGCGACTCTCGATGAAGCGATTGCCCTCGGCATACGCTTCGGCAAAGGTCTGCAACTCGTCAACATCCTCCGCGACATCGGCAAGGACGCGACCCTCGGTCGTTGCTACCTGCCCGCCGATGAATGGTCCGCACACGGACTCACGATCGAACAAATCCAACGCGACCCGGCCTGCCTGCGGCCCGTGTGGCAGGCGTGGTTCGACATCGGTGCCGAGCACTTGCGCGCCGGACTTCGTTACTTGCAGCTCCTCCAGCACGGCAAGCTCCGCTACGCGACCGCGCTGCCCTTGATCCTCGGCGTCCGCACGCTCGCGCATCTGCGCAAGGCGACCGATGCCCAGCTGCTCGCGGGCGTCAAAGTCTCGCGCCTCGACGTCGCGAAGGTCCTGCTCGACACCACGCTCTCGAATTCGCCCGAAGGCCTCGCGCGTCTGTTCGAGAAGCAGTGGTCCGCGTGATCGCAGCGCAATCCACGCTCAACCTTTTTGGAAGCAATCGCGACGACCACCCGTTAATCGTGGCCCCTTATGCGATTCCTTGTTCCCCTTCTCGCCCTCGCCATCACGGTCCAAGCCGCGCCTCGCGCCGAGCACGTTTTTGTCGTCAGCTTTGATGGAGGCAAGCCCACCGTCATCGCCGAGAGCGAGATGCCCACGCTGAAAAAACTCGCCGCGGAAGGAGCCGTGACCTGGCAGGCCAGCACGATCTTCCCCTCGAAGACGCTCCCCTCGCACACCTCCATGATGACCGGTGTTGGACCCGACAAGCATCAGATCCTGTGGAACGACTTCTCGCCGATCAAAGGCATCGTCAAAGTGCCCACCATGTTCTCGCTGCTCAAGGCCGCGCGCCCCGAGGCGTTCACGGCCATGGTCGTGGGCAAGGTGAAGTTCCGTCATCTGTGGATCAAGGACACGCTCGATGTCTTCGACTACGGCGGCGCGCAGACGCCCGGCCCCGTCGCTGGCACCGCTGAGATCGAGAAAGGCAAGAAGCCTTCGCAAGAAGTGGCGAAGCAAGCCGCCGCTCTGATCAAAGAAAAGAAGCCCACGCTCGCCTTCATCCATCTCACCGATGGCGATAGCGCCGGCCACGCGAGCGGCTGGGGATCTCCCGAACAAAAAGAAGCGTTCAAGGTTTCCGACCAGGCCTTCTGGCAAGTGATGCAAGCCATCAAAGATGCCGGCATCGCCGACAGCAGCGTCGTCATCGTCACCGCCGATCACGGCGGCCATCTCAAAACGCACGGCGACAACATCCCCGACGACATGATCATCCCCTGGGTCGCCTGGGGCAAAGGCGTCAAAAAGAACTTCACCATCACCGCCCCCGTCACGACCTACGACACTGCCGCGACTGCGCTGTGGTTGCTCGATGTGCCCGTGCCCGCCGAGTTCGACGGCAAGCCGGTGATCAGTGCGTTTGAGTGAGGTCTCGCGACGCTCAACGCTGTAGCCCACCTCAATGAGGTGGGAGGCGCGAGACTTCCAACCACACGCCACGCTCACAACAACAGCATCAGTTGGCAAGACACTGAAACAAAGCGCTACCGTCATGTGGCGCGCCCACACTTATCGGCAACCGCGCAGCGGTTATCCATGAGTAGCCGTAGGTTATGCCGAGTCTGACGAGGCAAACCTACGGTCACCCATTCGCCACCCATTTTACCGCGCAGCGGTAGGCCCATCAGGTTGCTGGGTTCTCGACGATCGTGATGGGACAACCTCTGCGCGGTTGGTTCGATTGTCCCCGTGACCGTAGGTTCACCTCGCTTCGCTCGGATCATCTACGGCTACTCATGGAGAACCACTACGTGGTTCAATTCAACTCACCTCCACTCGTCCTTCACCAAGCCCATCTCATCGATCGGCAGCGGCTTAAAGCCGAGCTTGGTGATCGCAGGGGACTCGGGCTTCAGGCGGAAGTCGTCCTCGCTCGCATCGACGAAGAGCGGATCGGCGACGATGCTGTTCCTGTCCCAGCCAGCTTCTTGCCATGACTGCCACTCGTTCATCGGCTCGGCCTCGGTGACGCGCACGTCGTCGATGAGGATGCGGCCCTTCTCGTCGTGGGCATCCACGCGCAGCCAGAAGGTCTTCATCCAGTCCTTGAACTGCGCCTCGCCTTCCTTCGGCATGCGACCGGTGACTTCGGCTTCCTGCCATTCGTTGGTGACCGCGACCGACTTGCTCGCGCCCTGCCAGTAGCCTTTGCCATTCTCAAAGGAGGCGAGCGCAAGGCCCACACGACCCGATGGCTCGGTCGTCTTCACGCGCAGCTTCACACGATAGGCCGAGCCCTGCTTGATGGGCATGTCGGGACTGTGGAAGACGCTGTGCGTGTTCTTCGTGTCCTCACCCTTCGCGCAATCAACGGCCAGGGCACCATCCACCGCGATGAGTTTCACTGCCTTGTTAGGCTGATGATTGAAGCCCCAGCCCTTCGGTGTCTTGCCAGCCTCGACCTTGCTGAAGTCTTCCACCAGAATTGGCTCGCCCATGTCCTTGCCCACTGCATTGAGACCCGTCATCACCGGATGGCCGCCGTTCCACGCGAGGTTGTAATCAATCGTGTTCCACTTCGGCGACACGTTGCGCAGGTCGCCATACTTCACGCCCGGCGTGTTGGAATACATGATGTTTCGCTGCACTACATCGCCGCTCATCATCGTGCCGTCTTCGCGGAAGGCCTTGCGCGGATCGAGTTCCATGCCGCGCATCCCTTTCCATGCGGGCTGATCCTTCACCGACTCCCAACCCTTCACCATCGTCGGGCCGTGATCGATCCAGTAGTGCTGGTCCTTGGTCCAGCCATGCAGGTCGAACTGGAACTTGTTGCCGAAGGCGAAAATGTTGTTCTCCACGATGCAGTCGCGTGAGTTGTGCATGTGGATCGGCGTCCACTCGCAGCGATAAACGAGGTTGCCGATCATATCGACGCCACCCGTGTTGTCGTCCGGGTAGAGGCCGAAGCTGAACCACGGATGCTTCAAGCCATCGGCCTCCTGGCCCACACCGATGATGTCGTGGATGCGATTGTAGCGCCACACACTGCCGCGCGAGCTGATCCAGTCGCGACCGCCGGTGTAGATCGCGCCACCGTCCTGTGTCTCCAGCATCACGTGGTGCATGTGGTTGTATTCCACGATGATGTTGTTGCCGCTCATCTGCACCGCCATGCGTGGACCGTCGTGGATGAGGTTGTGCGAGATGGTGATGCCGCAACCCGTCGCGCCCACACCGCAGGCGTTCTTGTTGAAGACACCGAAGTGATGGATGTGGTTGTTGTGTGCCCTGTTGTTGCAAGCCGTCAGAGTGATCCGGTCACCACCGCTGAGGCTGATCCCATTGCTGCCTGTGTAGCTGATGTCGTTGCTGATCGCCGCGTTATCATTGCCACCACTGATGCCAATCGCACTGCCGGTGAAGCCACCGATGTTCACGAAGGTGCAACCTGCCACGCGGCAGTTCTTCGTATTCGTCATCGTCACGGCGGTCGCATTGCAGCCGGTGAAGGACAGCTTCTCGATGCTGATGTTCTTCGCGTCCGCGTTCAGCTTGATGAAGCTATCGAGCGTCACCAATCGCACGTCACTCTTCTCCTTCGTCGGCCACACGTAGAGCGTGCTCGTGCGCGGATCGAGATACCATTCGCCGGGTGCATCGAGTTCTTCGAGCGCGTTCTGGAAGTGAAAGCGATTGTGCGGGTGCAGGTCGTAGCTGCACTTCTTCGCCAGCGTCAGCTTGCGCGAGGCCGTGTCGATGGTCTGCACGGGCTCGATGAAATTCCACCAGCCGTATTGCGCGAAGATGTCGATCTCCACATCCTCCGGATGCGCCCAAGTGCGGACGTCCTGCTCTTTCAGATAGCCTTCCTGCTTCCACTGATGCTGCTCGATCACCGCCTTTGGAATCGCGTCAAGAAAAGCCCAGCCGCCGTAGAGCGGGTTCTTCGCATCAAAGTTCGGCCAGCGTGCCAGAATCATTCTCTCACCGTCGCTCAGCACCTGACGATACTTCGCGCCCTTCTTGATCAAGGCCGACACATCCGCCTTCACGATGCTCCCCTCGTGCTTCGTGAACCCCGTCACCACTGGCGCGCCAATGAACTGAATCGTCGCCTCATTGACCCCGCGAATGGTGAGATCCGAGTCTTGTGCATCAAAGGTCACCACCTCGCGCTGCAAGTAAGTGCCGCCCTCCACCCAGATCGTCGCATGGCCCTTCTCGCCCGCTTTGCGCTTCGCCCGCACGGCATCGCGAGCGAGTTGGAGATTCGCCACCGGCGTGCCGAGTTCGAGCGTGACCTCGATCTCCGCATGAACTGCCAGCGTGCTGAGAAGAACGAAAAGCAAAGCGTTGCGCATAAGCCGCTAGCTATCGGCGGTCCAGCGCACGAATCAACTTCTAGCCAAGCAGTGCCCACTCTTGCGCAACGACCTCGCGCATCGCCGATGGTCCCTTTCCCGCCATCTTGTCATCTCGCAACAGATTGTCTTTTCATCGCGCCAATTCCTGTTCATGCTTCCGCCGAGTCCCTGCACTGAATCTTCACAGCCATCCCAACTCATGAGCGCCGTCGCCGACAACCTCCGCTACCGTGATTCGCACGAATGGTGCGATCCCTCCTCCGATCCCGTCATCTGCGGGATCTCCGACCACGCTCAGCATGAGCTGACCGACGTTGTCTTCGTCGAGCTGCCCAAGGTCGGCCGCGTGGTCAGCGCCGGTGAAGCGATCTGCACCATCGAGTCCGTGAAGGCAGCTAACGATGTGTATGCCCCGATTTCCGGTGAAGTGGTCGAAGTAAACGAGGCCCTGTTCAATGATCCCGGCCTCGTGAACCGCGATCCGTATCTCGCCGGCTGGATGTTCAAGATCAAGGCTTTCGACCCTGCCGAGTTTGACAAGCTCCTCGCCGCCGACGCGTATCGCACGCACATCGCGTAGTCACTTCCTCCGGCTCACCCAAGTTGCTAGGCTGCCGCCCAGCAGGCAGCCGGCGGCGAGCACGAGCCAGAAGTTGGGGCGTGTGTTGGCCAGGCCGCTGGAGATGTCCATGCTCAGGATGCTGGCGATGGCGGTCACGGGCAGGAACAGGGCGGCGATGATGTTGAGCCGATGGGCGGTGGAATTCATCTGCTGGGCCATGGCGGCCTGGTGCTCGGACTGACGAGCAGCGATGAAGTTGAGTCCGAACTGCGCGTCCTGTAGCAGCAGTTCGGCGGTGCGTTCCAGGCCGGCGGCGATGTCGCGAAAGTTGATCAGGTCACGGTCGTCCTTCACCAGTTCGCGGGCCTGTTGCAGCGCGCGATGCAGGCCGCGCGTGGTGCGCAGGATGGGACCGGCTTCCTCCAGCAGGGCGTGATACTCGGTGGCGGTCATGGCCTTCTGCTCGGCGACTTCCAGCGCTTGCAGCTTCGTCTCCCAGGCATCCAAGAAGTTCTGCAAGGCGACGGGTCCCATGCCTTTGCCTTCCGTGCTCCGCCATTCGCCAGCGGCGTTGCGCCAGAAGAAGGCAGGCACGCGGTCCGTCTGATCAGGCTTGGGAATGTGGTGGAGGATCACCAGGAGGTGTCCGTCCTCGAAGATCGCGCGCTGAGGTCCAGCCTCGACACCGAGGCGATGACGGATCGACTCGGGAATGTCCCAGGCCTTGGGCACGGGATACAATTCGGGCTTCGCGGGTCCGAGGGAGTGACGGGGAGTCATGACTGGGTGGGTTTGCGTTTCTTCGATGGCGCGGGTGCGGGGTCGCCTTGGACCACATCGCTCTGAATGCCCACGAGCATGTCGGGATCGTTCGCCAGGGGTTCAACGGGGATCACCTTGATCTCCACATTCACCGGCACGGCGCGCAGGCCGTCGATGATCTTCTGCAAGCTGACCATGGTCGCATCGCTGAGCGTGGGCTTCGAAACGGCGTCGCTGATCTTCTCCAGGCCCGCGTTGAAGGCATTCATCTGGCCTGTGATGCGGCTGATGGGATCATTGTCGCCACCGCCGCCCGTGAGCAGGTTGCGGCCAAAGGTGCGCTTGATTTCCTCCCAGCGCTTGGCTCCGGCTTCATCGAGCAAGTTGTTGATCTCGCGCCACTTGAGCAGGTTGGCTTCGGCGGCCTGGCTCAGCGTTTGCGACTCGCCGCGATAGTGATCTTCGATGAGCGACTGCACCTCGGCCTCGGTCATGAGCGGCAGCACCTTCTCGGCGATGCGGTTCATGTTGCGATAGCTGCCTTGCAGCTTGAACGGTGGCTCAGTGCGATACGCGTCCTCCTGCGCGGCGCTGCGGATGTATTCTTGGTTCACACGAAGGATCACTTCGCGAATGCGCAGCAGTCGCTCCATCACGGCCACGGCTTCGTTGATCTCATCCGCGCCGAAGTTGCCCTCGAACTCAACGCCCTCGCGGCTGCCGGTCTGAGCGATCTGCAAAACGGTGAGCGCGTCCTTGTGACTGCGCGCTGCGATCTTCGCCAGCGTGGCATTGCTGGTCAGTGCGTTTTCGATGTAGCTGTCTTTGAATGCCGCTTCGTGGCCGCCGAGGATGTCGCCCAGGTTGTAAGTGTCTGCTCGATTGGCGAGCATGTCGGGCACCTGGAACTTGCCACCGACCTCGGTGTAGGGATTGCCCGCCATCACCACGGCGACCTTGCGACCACGCAAATCATAGGTGCGCGCGACGCCCTTGAAGACACCTTCGATCTTGCGCGAGCCATCGCAGAGCGAGATGAATTTTTGCAGGAACTCCGGGTTCGTGTGCTGAATGTCATCCACGTAAATGATGACGTTGTCACCCATCTCGAACGCGAGGTTGAGCTTCTCCACTTCCTCACGCGCACTGGCGTTCGGCGCCTCCGCCGGATCGAGCGAAGTCACGCGATGCCCGATGGCCGGACCATTGATCTTCACGAAGGTGATGCCCAGTCGGTTTGCGACATACTCCATCAGCGTCGTCTTGCCGTAGCCGGGTGGCGAAATGAGCATCAGCAAGCCCATGCGATCCGTGCGCGTCTGATCGCCAGCGGCCCCGAGTTGCTTCGCGAGGTTCGCGCCGATGACCGGCAGATACACCTGATCGAGCAAGCGATTGCGCACGAAGGAGCTGAGCACGCTAGCTTTGAATTCGTGCAAACGCAGCGCCTTGCGCTTCTGCTCACCGAGGTCGTGCTTCAGCTTCGTGAAGGCCTCAAACGCGGGCACCACGGTGGCGTCGTAGTGTGACAAACGCGCGGTGAACTCATGGTAATCGAGCGCCAGTGCGCCGTCTGCGATGCGTGCGTAGGCACCGGTCAAGCCTGTGATCGTGGCCTTGGACGGCGGCGGTGTGGGCAGTGTCGCGGGTGGCTGATCATTCATCAAAATCAAGGCCGCGGCCTCTCGGGCAATGCCTTCGCCTGCTTCGGGATGCGTGGCGCGCAGCCACTCGAAGATGATCTGATACTGCGTGCGTGGCTGCGACTTCAGCGCTTCCATCGCGGCATCGAAGTCGGCGGTCATGCGCTTGGCCGTGAGCGTCTTCTTGAAGGAACGCAGCAACTCCACCGCCTCGAACGAGCGCGTGAAAGGCAATTGCGGATGCTTCGCGGACAAGGCACGCAGCTCATCAAGCAAGGCCTGAACTCCGGCAGGGTTTTCCAAGGCAGGCACGGGTTGTTCACGAACCGCGCCAACCTGCAACCCCATCCGACCCCGCGCCATCATCGCTGCTTGGAACGCCGTCTTCTCGGCGCTGTCAGCCCAGCAATGCCACGCGACCAACGCTTCCGCGCGTGCCGCAGGCGAGTGCTTCAGCAAGCCCAGCGCACGATGCATCTGCACCAGCGCACCGGCGATCAATGCAGCATCATGGTCATGCACGCCCTTGGTGTAGCCTTCGCTGTAACGCTGGTGCATGAACTCGCGCAGCCGTTCGGTCTTGGTCTCGGGCGATGAGGTTTCGAAAGCCGCGAGCGCTGCGTCGTCGTGCTGAAGGGACTGAAGGAAACGCCAGGCCAGGAACTCCCCACGATAGACCGTCGCATCCTCGGACACGACGCTCTGCTCCCAGACCGTGCGCAACGCATCGAGATCGGGATGCTCCAGTTTCTCAAAGAACCGCGTGCCCGTGAGGTGATAAAACAAGCCGCCATCGTGTGGCAGAATGGTCAGTTCCAACGGCTGGCGATTGACGGTGAACTTGTGCCTGCCGAGCTGAATGAGATCACCGCCTTCGGAGAACAGTTCCGCTTTGTCGCGAATCTGCTTCAAGGCGTCCTCGTGCAAGGTCTTGAAGCGCGTGCCCAGCTCATCCGCGCGCACGCTGTCGCCCAGGCCGCGCAGCTCTTCGATGAGGTCGCGCAGCTTCGCCGCCATCACATCGGAGGCGAGGTGGGCGTGAACTTCCTCCGGCTTGGCGAAGCTCACCACGCGATTGCGCAGGCTCGCCAGGATCCGCTCCGCCGATTGTCCGAGCGACTGGCAGCGCTTGTTGCGCGTTTCGACCAGGCTTTGCCGACGTGTCTGGAAGGCGGAGTATATCTCTTCGCGCTTCGTGCTGAGCTGCACGGTGAAGTCATCGAACTCCGAGAAGCGTCCTTCGACTTCCTCCACCTGCACCATCACACGCGTCAGTGCTTCGTCGCACTTCTCTGGCGTGCTGGCGACTTCCAGGTAGTTCTGCACGCTCTGATTGAGCAAGCTTAGCTGCGCCTGGAACTCGGCAGAGCCTTCCGCCTTAGCGAGGTCGTTGCGCTTGTTCCGGAGCACCGAGCGCACTTGATTGAGCTGCGCATACAACTCGGAGATGCTCTCGATGATGCGCGTGGTCTCGGTGGCATCCCCAATCTTCAGGCCGCTCACCACACTGATCAGCATCTCCAGTTCGGTGCCGGATTGCGTCAGTGCCTGCTCCACCTCATTGGCCTCCGCGACCTTCTTGACTTGATCGATGCGGGCCTTCTGCTCGGCGACTTGCTTGCGATACGGGTCAAGCGCCTCCGGCTTCAGCAGGAAGGTGATGCAGTGCTGGCTCAGGCGGTCCGTGCCCTCGACGACGGACTTCTCCATCGCTGCGAGATCATCGAGCACGACGTAGCGCACATCACGCGCCGCGAGGATCTGGCCTCGTAGCTCGCGCAACGTTGTTAGGTGCTTCACGAAGCCGAGGATGTCATTTGCATCCGAGCCGCTGGCTTCGTTGAGTGCCTTGGACGTCTTCGTGCGCAGCCCTTCCGTTTGGTCCTTCGCCGCTTTCCTCATGCGGCGCACCTTTTCGAACTCGCCTAGCGCTGCCTCAGCCGCGCCTTTGATCTCGACGAGCGCCGACTTCAGGTCGTGGGCCTCGCCTTTGTCGATCCAAAAGTAACTGTCCGCGATGTCGCCCGCGCGTCGTGACAGTTCGACATACAAGCCGCTGAACGTGTCCTCCTTCGCGAGCAGCGTGAGCACGCCACGGCACTCTGCCATGCAGCGCACGATGTCGGCATTGCCGATCTTTGCGAGGAAGGTGTCCTTTTGCTGCGCCTGCGACACTGCGTCGCTCAGGAACGGCGTGCGCCAGACCTGGATGACGTGATGCTTGCGCGGCTCGGGATCGCCTTGGAACAAGGTCAGCTCGCCCGTGGGGAAGAGGCTGAATCCGTTGCAGATCAGCGGTGTGCCCACGCTTTGCTCGATCAGATTGTAGGCGAACAACAGGTAGGCACCGGTCGAGAGATTGTGGAAGATGAAGAGCGTGTCCTCGCCATTGGCCGATGCGATGCGACGCTCGAAGCGCATGTTTTCCAGACCTGTCTCAAAGGTCTTCACTTCACCGGTTTGCAGCACGTAGCCGCGCGGGAAGATGACACCGTGATCATCGGGCAGCAGCACGCAGGATTCGGCGATGGCATCCATGCGCCGCACGTCCTGGGTGCGCTCGTTGAAGACGAGGTAACGATACGCTTTCTCCTGATACGGCAGCACCTTGAGCAGGATGAGATTGCCAATGATTGCGTAGTGGATCTCGGCATCGTCCAGTGTTTGATCCTTATTCTCGACCGGCTCGGAGTAGATGCCTTTGCCGCTGTCGGTGTTGTTCTCCACCTTGATCGTTAGATCGCCGCCGATGGTCTCGACGAACACACGGTCCTCGATCGAGACATGCGGATGCTCGCCGTGGCGATACATCTCGCGGCGTGCGCGCTTCCACTCGAACTCCTGCGCCGCAGGAAAGACGAACTCGTGATCGAAGCGATTGCCCAGGTATTGCAGCGTGCCGGTCTCGTCATTGACCAGCCATTTGAAGGCCTTCACCTCCGCCACATCACGACCTACCGACATGCCCATGTAGAGATGGGGACCGATGCGATGGAACTTCAGGAACGTGGCCGACTTGTAGTAGCGATACAGGTAATCGAAGTCTTCCGTGAACTTCGGATCGGCGAGCAGGCCATTCTTGTTCGGATGGAAGGAGTGATCCTCTGCGTGGTAGTCATAGACCGCAAAAACATCCGCCACCTGCATCTGCGAGCGCAGCCCGAGATGCACATTGTAGCCGAAGACAAACCGCTTAGGTCCAATGGCCGCGAGATCGCGCGGCACGCAGTTGTTCTCCGTCGTGAGGCGAACCGTGGCCGCCAATGCCGTCTCAATGCCGCCGAACAGCTCTTTGCGATCCGCATTCAGCAGCTCCAGCCGACGGCGTAGTTCGCTCGCATGCTTGTCCAGCCGCGCACGAATGACCTCGTAGGCTCCCGCTTCGAGCTGGGAAGGAGGCGGCGTTGTGGGAGTGTCAGGCATGACGTTAGGTCACGAAACAACTGGCTTCACTTCTTCCCGCCCAGCAGCACACCGGCAGGCTTGTCAGCGAGACCGAACCTCGCCATCGCGCCGACGAGGCTCGTGAGTTTGCCGGTGGTGCCTTCGTCGGGATTGAGGCCGAGCATCTTGATGAGCAGGGCGCTCATCGTGAGGTTCTTCGTGTCCTCGGCGGTGAGACCGAACTGATCGACGAGGCCTCGGACCTGAGCCTTGAAGTAGTCGGGGTCGCCATTGAAGAAGGTCTCCTTCACATCGGTCAAGGTGCGGCTGCCTTCGACCATGCGATCGATGGCGCGGCCGGTGCCGATGGCTTGCGTGATCTTGTCGAAGAACTGGCTCTCGCCGCCCACGATTTCGATCTTCGCGGACTTCATGGCCTCGCCGAGCACGCCTGCCTGAGCGGCGGCGATGTCCTTCTGGATATGGATTTGCGCGAGTTCGACGGCCTTGGTTTTCTCGAGGTTGAGCTTGAATTCCTCGTGCTCGCGACCGGCGTTCTCGAGCAGCTTCATGGCCTCGGCTTTCTTGGTGATGCCATCGGCTTCGGCGGCCAGTTTGAGCTGCGTGATCTCGGCTTCGGCACTGCCTTGCTTCTTCACTGCATCGGCTTTCGCGAGCAGCACCTGCGCTTCGCCAAGTCCCGGAGCGGCGGCCTTGGCGGCTTCCGCATCGGCGAGTGCTTTGGTGGCGGTCGCATCTTTGCCAGCGGCCTCTTGGCGGGCTTCGGCAAGGGTGAGCAACTCTTGAGCGTGGAGCTCAGCGGCGAGCTTCGCAGCTTCGGCGGCTTTGGTCTGGGCGAAGGCGGCTTGTTCGGCGGCGAGCTGGGCGGCTTGCTTCGCGGCCTCGGCTTCTTTGATCTTCTGGATCAACTGTTCCTGCGCGTTCTTCTCCGCGTTGGTAAGGGCGACTTGCTTCTCGCGATCGGCGGTGGCGAAGGCTTCGGTGTCCTTCATCTTTTGCTGCTCGACAACGACGGTCTTCTCCAGAGCGACGCGCTCCTTGATGACCTCCTGGATGTTCTTCTTCTCCACTTCGACGGCCTTCTCCTTCTCGATGCCCTTCAAGGTGGTGACGCGCTCGCGCTCGATGATCTCCAGGTCGCGGTCGCGGGTGACGCGCTCGACTTCCACGGCGTCGGTGCGCTCCTTGTTGCGCTGGGCAACGAGCACCTGGCGGTCCTTGTTCTGCGTGGCGACGGCGATCTCTTCGTCGGCGGCGATCTTCGCGCGCTCGGCTTTGAGACGCTCTTCTTCCTGCACTTTCATCATCTCGGCGGTTTCGCGTGCCTTCACGCTTTCCACGTCGCGCTTCTGCTTGGCCTCGGTCTCGGCGAGCTGGCGCTCGAGTTCCAGGATCGCTTCGCGGGCCTGCACGTCCTGCTTCTTGATGACCTGTTCCTTATCGCGCTGGATGTTGTTCGCCAGCTTGGCCTGTGCGGCGGTGAGTTCGGTGATCTTCTTGATGCCTTCGGCGTCGAGGATGTTGTCGGGATCTAGGTTTTCCAAAGCGGTCTGCTCCAGGAAGTCGATGGCGCAATCGTCGAGGGCGAAGCCGTTGAGATCGGTGCCGATCACTTTGAGGATCTCATCTTTGAAGTGATCGCGCTCATTGTAGAGCTGCACGAAGTCGAAGCGCTTGCCCACGGTCTTGAGCGCTTCGGAGAACTTCGCATCGAACAGCACGCGGATCATGTCCACGCTGCTCGCGCGCTGGCATCCGATGGACTGCGCAACACGCAGCACGTCTGGGTCGGTTTTGTTCACGCGGACGAAGAAGGCCACCTTGATGTCGGCGCGGATGTTGTCCTTGCAGATCAATCCTTCAGCGCCTTGGCGCTCGATCTCGATGCGCTTCACGGAGATGTCCATGTGCTCAATCTGATGAACCACCGGCACGACGACCATGCCGTTGAACGAGACTTTGGTCCCGCCGACGCCGTTCCTCACGATGGCCTGGCCTTGCTGCACCTTTCGGTAGAAGCGCGAGAACATGATGACGATGCCGAAGGCGATGGCGACGATGACGGCACCGCCGACAAGAAAGGTTTCAGGGACGAAGGCTAGGATGGGCGGACTCATGGTTGGCTGGTGGTTGGGGTGAGGGATGGAGTGGGTTCGACGAAATAGAAGGCGTGATCGGCTCCGGCGCTGGTGATGCGGACAGTGGTGCCTTTGATCAATACCGGATCACCCGGGGCCGTGCGTGCGTTGACCAGCAACGGGGCGGCACCCGTGACGATGGCAACTTGGCCGTAGCGATCATCGACCTGCGCGCTCGTGACGATCGCCTCGCGGTCGATCACGGTCTCGCCTTCGGTGGAGGCCTTGTCCATGGCGCTGAAAAGCTTGCGGAACGGGGCTGCGGCGATGCGGGTGAGGACGAGGCTGACGAGCACATTGGGAATCAGCAGCAGCACCGCCACGCCCGCGCTGCGATGTCCGGGCAGGCCGTTGAAGTAGTAGTTCGAGATCATCGAAATCATCCACATGCTGACGGCAAGAAAACTCACCACAATCATGAGCGGCACCTGCCCGAGGTAAAGGAAGCGGCCGCAGGTCGGCCACAGTCCATTGGGTGAGCCGGATACATCGGGAATGCCATCTCCATTAAGGTCCATCGGCTCCGTGTCGGAGTCCGCGACGCCCAGGAGAACGAGGAGCCAGTAACCCACGATCAATCCGAGCAGCAGAGTGGCTGGCAGGTTGTGCAGAGCGATGGCTTCTGAGACGAGTTCTGTCATGGGGAGGAGTGACGGCGCGGATTCAATCAAAGAGGCTCCTCCTTGGCGACTACAAAAACCCATCAGCGTTTGGAGTGATGGTTCTGAGGTGCCTACAGGTTGTTTCTTGCGCATGAGTTGCGTGTCGAGGCCTGAATCCGTCTTTCGCGGCAATTCGGTTCAATCGCTGCTTTTCATGCGTGCCTAGCTTGCTAAGTCGCAAGCCGTCATGCCGACTCCTTTTGCCCGCCGCCACATCGGTCCTTCTGCTCACGAAACCACCGAGATGCTGGAGGCGCTCGGTTGCGACACGCTCGATTCGCTCATTGATCAAGTGGTGCCTGAGGGCATTCGGCTTCCGGAGCCACTCGATCTGCCGGATGCGTTGACCGTGTTTCGATTGGCCGCCGAGAAGATGGGGCTTCCGGAGCCACTCGATCTGCCGGATGCGTTGACGGAAGAAGAAGCGCTGCTCCGTCTTTGCCAGAAGCTGCTGCCCAACAGCGTGATGCGGTCGTTCATCGGCATGGGCTACCATGACACCTTCACGCCACCGGTGATCCAGCGAAACATCCTGGAGAACCCGGGCTGGTATACGGCCTACACGCCTTATCAGGCGGAGATTGCGCAGGGTCGCCTGGAGGCGCTCATGAACTACCAGACGATGATTTGCGATCTGACGGCGCTGCCGGTCGCGAATGCATCGTTGCTCGACGAAGGCACAGCGGCCGCCGAAGCACTGGCGCTGGCGATCGCGCAGCATGGCAAGGCCAAGCGCGTCTTTGTCTCCGACATGTGTCATCCGCAGACGATCGACGTGGTGCTCACTCGCATGGAGCCGCTGGGCATTGAGGTCGAGGTGGGCGACATCATGAACTGGAATCCCGATGGCGAGAAGGATCTGGCCGCGGTGATGGTGCAGTATCCCGACACGCTGGGTGTGGTGCGCGATTTCACCGACCTCGCGCCTGCGGTGCATGAGGCGGGCGCGCTCTTCATCGTGTGCGCGGACTTGCTGGCGCTGACATTGCTGAAGCCGCCGGGCGAGTTCGGGGCTGACATCTGCGTGGGCAACAGCCAGCGCTTCGGCGTGCCGCTTGGGTTTGGTGGACCGCACGCGGCGTTCATGTCGGTGAAGGATGATCTCAAGCGCCGCATGCCGGGCCGCCTCGTCGGTCAGTCCGTGGACGCCGCCGGTCGCCCCGCGTATCGGCTTTCGCTCCAGACGCGCGAGCAGCACATCCGTCGCGAGAAGGCGACGAGCAACATCTGCACCGCGCAGGTGCTCCTCGCCGTGATGGCCAGCATGTATGCGGTTTATCATGGTCCCGAGGGCTTGCGCAGCATCGCGCGTCGTGTGCATCGCGCGGCGTGCTGGCTCGCGGATGAACTCGTGGCTGCAGGCTACGAGATCGCGGGCGATGAGTTCTTCGACACCGTGACGGCGCAAGTCGAGGACGCGGAGACCTTGCTTCAGCACGCAGCGGATGTCGGCTTCAACCTCGGCTGCGCCGACGAGCACACGGTGGTGATCGCACTCGATGAACGCGTCACCGAAGAAGAGCTGCACAACCTGCTCGGCGCATTCGGCATCGAGGAGATTCACGCGCCGCTGGAACTCGTGGCCGACTCGACCGCTGATGTGACGCTCATCCCCGAGCACCTCCAGCGCACGTCCGACTTCCTCACGCATCCGGTCTTCCATCGCTACCACAGCGAGACCGAGATGATGCGCTACCTGCATCGCCTGGAGAGCAAAGACATCGCGCTCAACCGGAGCATGATTCCGCTCGGCTCGTGCACGATGAAGCTCAACGCGGCTGCGGAGATGCAGCCCGTGAGCTGGCCGGAAGTGAATGCCTTGCATCCCTTCGCACCAGCCGAACAAAGCGAAGGCTACCAAGACATGTTCGCGGACCTCGAGGCCTGGCTCGCGACGATCACTGGCTTCGCGGCCGTGTCCTTGCAGCCCAATGCGGGATCGCAGGGCGAGTATGCTGGCCTGCTGGCGATTCGTCGCTACCACGAGGCTCGTGGCGAGTCGCATCGCGATGTGTGCCTCATTCCGGTGTCCGCGCACGGCACTAATCCAGCGAGCGCCGTGATGGCGGGCTTCAAGGTCGTCGCCGTGAAGTGCGATGACCAAGGCAACATCTCGCTCGACGATCTGCGCGCGCAGATCACCGCGCATAGCGAGAACCTTGCGGCGCTCATGGTCACGTATCCGAGCACGCACGGTGTCTTCGAGGAAAGCATCTCCGAGATCTGCGCGCTGGTGCATCTGCACGGCGGCCAGGTTTACATGGATGGCGCGAACATGAACGCGCAGGTCGGGCTCACCTCGCCCGGTCACATCGGTGCCGACGTGTGCCATCTCAATCTGCACAAGACCTTCTGCATCCCGCACGGCGGCGGTGGTCCAGGCGTTGGCCCGATCGGTGTCGCGGCGCATCTTGTGCCCTTCCTGCCGGGTCACGGTTCCTTTGATGAAGAACAACATGCCGGTGCCGTGGCGAGTGCGCCGTGGGGCAGCGCGAGCATCACGGTGATCAGTTGGATGTATATCGCGATGATGGGCACCGCCGGTCTCACCGACGCGACGATGTATGCGATCCTGAACGCGAACTACGTCGCCACGCGCCTGGGCAAGCGCTTCCCCGTGCTCTACTCGGGCCGCAACGGCCGCGTCGCACACGAGTGCATCTTGGACTTCCGTGGCTTCAAGAAGGTGACCGTGGAAGACGTCGCGAAGCGTCTCATGGACTTCGGTTACCACGCTCCGACGATGAGCTGGCCGGTCGCGGGCACGCTCATGATTGAGCCCACGGAGAGCGAGAGCAAAGCCGAGCTGGACCGCTTCTGCGAAGCGATGGAGCAGATCCACGCCGAGATCATGGCCATCGAATCCGGTGCCATCAGCGACAAGGACAACCCGCTCAAGAATGCCCCGCACACCGCCGAGTCCGTGCTCACCACCGAGTGGTCGCATCCATACTCGCGCGAGGCCGCCGCCTTCCCGCTGCCCTGGGTGAAGGAGAACAAATACTGGCCGCCTGTCGCCCGCATCGACAACGTCTATGGCGATCGCCACCTCATCTGCACCTGCACGAGCGTGGAGGAAGCAGCTGCTCATTAACTTATGATTCCCGACTGGACCACCTGGCAGCCCAACCAGCGCGCGACGCTGATGTTCGTCGTTGATGAAGAGAGGCGGCAGGTGCTGCTGATCCGCAAGAAGCGCGGGCTGGGCGCGGGCAAGATGAACGGGCCGGGAGGCAAGCTCGATCCAGGCGAAACGGAGGTCGAATGCGCGGTGCGCGAGACGCAGGAGGAGCTGCACGTCACGGCGCTCGATCCGGTGAAGCATGGCGAGTTGTGGTTCCACTTTGTCGATGGCTTGCAGATGGTCGTGGGCGTGTATCGCGCGACCAAGTGGACCGGCGAACCGACCGAGACGCCTGAGGCGCTGCCGGTGTGGACACCGCTCGATGCCTTGCCGCTGGACGAGATGTGGGCGGACGATCGCTTCTGGCTGCGCGAGGTCTTGATCGAGCAGAAACACTTCACCGGTCGCTTCTGCTTTGACGATGACACGATGCTCTCGCACGACGTCGTGTGGCAGTAATCGCACAAACTTTGTCCGGTCGCGGAGGCAAGATGGGGAACCTGCCTTCGTAAAGCCCATCCCCAAAATCTCACCAACTGATTCAAACCATGAGCTCTACCTCACGTCGATCCTTCCTAACTAAGGCCGCTGGCGCCGCCGCGGCTCCCTTCATTCTTCCCTCCGGCTTCCTGCGCGGCCAGAACGCTCCCAGCAACCGCCTCAACGTCGGCTTCGTCGGCATGGGCAAGCAGATGGGCGGTCACCTCGGCCACTTCCTCGGTCGCGACGACGCGCAGGTCCTCGCCGTGTGCGACGTGGACACCACGCGCCGTGAAGCCGCTCAGAAGCGCGCCAACGAAACCTATGCGAAGAAGAAAGACGGCGCGCCCGCCAAGAACGTGGACGCCTACAATGACTTCCGCGAACTGATCGGCCGCAGCGACATCGACACCGTCGTGATCGCTACGCCTGACCACTGGCATGCGGTGGTTGCGATTGCCGCCGTGAACGCGGGCAAGAACGTCTATTGCGAGAAGCCCCTCACGCACAACATCCACGAATCCGTGGAACTCATCAAAGCCGTGCGCGCGAAGAACACGACCTTCCAGACCGGCTCGCAACAGCGCTCGTCCGGCGAGTTCCGTGTCGCGTGCGAACTCGTGCGCAACGGCGTCGTTGGCGACATCAAGACGATCACCACCTCCTTCGGCGATCCCGCCAAGCCGAACGCCAACCCTGAAGAAGCCATGGAACCCGGCCTCGACTGGGACATGTGGTGCGGCCCAGGTCCCAAGGTGCCTTACAGCTCCGTGCTCAGCCCGCGCGGCGTGCACAATCACTTCCCGGCCTGGCGCATGACGCGCGAGTTCGGTGGCGGCATGATCACTGACTGGGGCGCGCATCACATCGACATCGCGCAGTGGGGCCTCAATGAAGACGGCCACGGCCCGGTGGAAATCGTGGCACCTGCTGATCACGCCAACGCCAAGCGTGGCGCGAAGCTCATCTACCAGAACGGCGTCGTCCTCACTCACGGCGAAGGCTTCGGCGTGTCCTTCTACGGCACCAGCGGCGAGGTCCACGTCAACCGCGGCAAGATCAAGGTCATCGTCAAAGGCGAGACCGTGGCCTACTACGACAGCAAGGACGAAGCCTGCAAGAAGACCACGCTCCTGCGTGAAACCACCAAGCTGGAAAGCCAGTATCTCGCAGAAGCCAAGGTGAAGCTCTACAAAACGAAGAAGAGCCATCACGACGACTTCGTCGATGCCATCCGCACCGGCACACGCCCGATCTGCGACGTGGAAATCGGTGCCACCACCGCCATCTCCTGCCACCTCATGAACATGGCCTACTGGCACGGTGCCAACATCAAGTGGGACCCCACCAAGCGCGAGTTCATCAGCGGCGGCGATCCCAAGTGGCTCACCCGCGAGTATCGCGGCCAGTTCAAGGTCTAGCCGATCCAGCAACGATTCTGTAGTAACAGTTGAGGGGGCAGCAATGCCCCCTCTTTTTGTTGAGGCGTTGAGTGAGCATCAACGCCCTGTTCGGCTGCAAACTCGATGCGGTCGCTTACCGGTCGCACTCGCCCATCACGAAGTCGAGTGAGCCGAGGATGGCGACTAGGTCGCTCATCGTGTGCCCCAGCAGGAGCTTGGGCAAAATACTGAGGTTCACGAAGCTGGGGCTGCGGATCTTGAGGCGATACGGCACACCGCCGCCCTTGCTGTGGATGTAGAAACCGAGCTCCCCTTTCGGGTTCTCGGCACCGAAGTAGATCTCGCCCGGCGGCACGTCGATGCCTTGAGTGGCGATGATGAAGTGATGGATGAGTTCCTCCATCGACATCAGGACCTTTTCCTTCTTGGGCAGGAAGCCCTTCTTGTTGGCGACGTTGATCTCGCCGGAGGGGAAGTTCTTGATCAACTGGCGCAGGATGCGGATCGACTGGCGGGTTTCCTCCATACGGACGAGGTAGCGATCATAACAGTCGCCCTTGGTGCCGATGGGAATGTCGAAGTCGAACTGCTCGTAGCCGAGATACGGGTGGTTCTTGCGCAGGTCGAACTCGACACCCGAGCCACGCAGGTTCGGACCCGTGAGGCCGTAGGCGATGGCTTCTTCCTTCGAGATGACACCGATGCCTTCCGTGCGCGCCATGAAGATGGCATTGCGAGTCAAAAGCTTGTCCGTCTCTTCGACGACGGGCTCCAGACCATCAAGGAACTTGGTCAGGTCGCTGAGGAAGTTCGGAGGCAAGTCGCGAGTCTGGCCACCCACGCGGGTGTAGCTCGTGGTGAACCGAGCACCGGTGAGCTGCTCGGTCAGATTGTAAATGATCTCACGCTGCTGGAAGGTGTAGAGGAAGACCGTCATCGCGCCCACATCCATGGCGTAAACGCCCACGCCGAGCAGATGCGATGAGATGCGCGCGATCTCGCAGCACATCAGACGAATGGCCTGCCCACGAGCCGGAAGCTCCCAGCCCAGCAGCTTCTCCACCGCCATGGCATAGGCCACGTTGTTGGCCAGCGGTGCGAGGTAATCCAGACGGTCCGTGTAGGGCACGAACTGGTTGTAGTGCATGTTCTCGGCGATCTTTTCGTCGCCGCGATGCAGGTAGCCCACGACCGGATCGGCCTTGGTGATGATTTCGCCGTCCATCTCCAGCACCAGACGAAGCACGCCGTGCGTCGCGGGGTGGGAGGGACCCATGTTCAAGACGAGCTTCTCGCCCACGATGTCGGTCGTGGTTTCCTCGCTGGCTTCAAGCTGCAGCGCCGCGCGCGTCGCGGGGTCGAGGGCTTCGATTTCTCTCGTAACAGTGGGCATGGCGGCGAGTATCCGCCCCGCCCGCAGAGCGGCAACCCGATTTTGTGAAAAATTTCACAAGCGGCCATGGAGCGGGTTCTCCGCTTCATGGGACAAGCGCTGATGAAAATGGAGAACTGTCACCTGTTCATGGGAGAGGGGGCGCAGTGAGCGGCGGTCCTCAATCACCTGATCCCTGGCGTGCGAGCCAAAGGGCACTCGCTCCGGCAGCAAGACTGGCGGTGGCATACAAACCGGTCACGAACCAGAAGAGGGCTGGCTCCTTTGTCCTTTCAACCGACCGCTGGTGTGACGGCTGATGCAAGGGCAGAACCGTCTTGCTGTTGCGCAGGGCGGAGATGGCAAACCATCCCACGCCCACGCTGATGGCTGCCATGATGAGGATGGCTGTCGCCAGCGCGCGGAGTTCTTGTTTTGTCGGCCGGGTTGATGGTGATCTATGGTTCATCACCTTGATACTCGTAGTCCGGCTCGCGGAACTGGATCTTGATACGTGCGATAATCTCTGCGCGCCGGTGGCGTGCCCACTCAGGATAGCGCTGCCAGTCGGTGGCGGACTTGAAGTAGATGACATGATGTGCGCGGCCCATGAGCATCTCACCGTCGATGTCGATGCGTTCCCAGGTGCCGTTGATCTTTTCCTCGTAATACATCATGTCCCGACCGGTGTGACCCACGCTCCACTCGGCATGACAAAGTGGTGGAACTGGAGCGCCCAAGGAGCCCGGGAGCGGTGAAATGGTGGAATCACTCATGGTGGTGAAGTCGGGCGACTGGGTGAAAAACCGCTACTCTCAGGCCACTAGTGGGCGTGGTTTCTGGATCATGAGCCAGCCACCGATCAGCCATACCGTGCTGAAGAAGATGCCGATACACATCGGCAGCCAGAGCTGCTTCGCCGAGTAGATCTTTGCTGTCTCGGGCTTTGATGGCAGGTAGATCATCGGATGCTGATCACCTTCCCTAGCCTCGGTGTTGAAGGTGGCCAGCGTCTTCACTTGCATCGCCTTGCCATCCTTGGTGGTGAAGTCGATATGCAGGAAGGTCAGGTCGCTGCCGTATTTTTTGCCCACGCGCACTCCATTGCGGATCTTGCCCTCCGAGCCGGTGCTGGTGGTCACTTTCTCGACTCTCTTCACGATGCCCGTGCTGCGCTCACCGAAGAGAGCGAGCGGGAACTCCTTCGTGCAAAGCGAGATGACGCCAGTGATGCCGAGGGCGAGGAGCACAAAGCCGATGGTGCGTTTCAAGGTTGGATTCATGGGTGAGGAAGTGGGAGTGACATCACCAGCATGGAGCATTCCCACGCGTCACGATATGGGACTAAGGTTCTACGACTTTCGTCTGATGCACCTGGGCCGGAAGCACAAACACGGAGATCGTTGCCAGGGTCCGCGTCCGTTTGTGATTCGATGGAAGAGAAGGCCCAAACGGCCAACGGTGAGGGTCACGACCCCACGCTTCAATGATGGACCAATGGCTCACCTCGCGCTTCGTCGCGTCTCTGAAATCACTCACAAACGCCGCAGGCTCAGCGCCAGATCCATCTCATACACAGGTGTCTCCAGACGTAGATCACCGCCGCCGTGCTGGATTCGGGAGGTCTGCACCGCCTTGCCAGTGGCAGGAAGCATCCATTCGGCCTGATAGCGACCCTCAGGCAGGTCGATGACGAACCAGTTCTCAAATTCGCCTTTGTTCATTTCTCTGGAGTTCTTCCAGCCCTTCCTCTCGCTCCGGTGGAGGTAAGCGGCATAGGCTTGGCCTGTCTCACCAAGCACCTCGACGGAGAAGCTCTTGGCGCTGCTCTGATCCTTCACTTTGACCGGTTTCATGCGCACGAAGTCGAAGCTCTCAATGAAGCGCTTCAGGATGCCGAGTTGCTTCCGCAAGGCAGTGCTGCCGCCGCCGGGTTGCGTGGCTGGGTAGGCGAAGGTTCCGTCTTCGTGGCCGACGGCGAAACTGTAATCCAGGTGGTTGAACAAGGCACCGCCCGCCAGGATGAAGTCCCAGGCCTCGCTTCGATAGACATCGTCGGCCTGACCTCGGAAGCCGGTCTCGTTTTCGCCGATAGGCTTGTTCAACTCCCAGTTTTCAGCCACGACCGTGGGCGGGTAGGTGTAGTGGAAGTTGAAGATCGAGACGTGAGGACTTGGGTCCTTCACCTTCGCCGTCTTGTTGGCGACGTTCTGCGAGATGAGCTTCGGGTTCTCGTGCTCGTGTTGGGCGTTGGCGATCACCTCGGCCATGTGGTGCTCCCAATCGCGGCTGGCTCCGGCGAAGTAGGGCTCGTTGCAGATCTCGTAATACACGTTGTCGGCGTCTTTTAGTTCCTCCACGAGCTTCCTGACAAAGCGTTCCTGCACGGCAAGCAGGCCACCGTGGCCATCGAGTGAGTGAACCTTGGCGAAGGGCCCGTTGCCCAGGCCATTGACGTTGTTGGTGGCGTTCCAGGGGCTCAGCGGCCACATGGTAGATTTGGTCTTGTCGTCCTTGTTAGGGTAGAACGGGCAGAACAAGGTGACTTCCACCACCACGCCGCGCCTGGAGGCTTCGGCGACGAAGGCCTTGAAGCGTGTGAAGTAGTCCTCGTTCCATCGCGAGAGATCCCACTTGTGGCCGCCATCCCAAGCACCAGGCTGATCGGATCGCGCCCAGGGAGCGAGGTAACGCCCGGGCTTGGGTGAGAGGTTGTTTTTGGTGATGTTGAACGCCTGCTCAGGCTCCACGTAGCCTGCGCCCGTGAACGTGCGGGTGAGGTTCAGCCCATCGCGCTCCAGAGTGGCGAGATACTTGGTGAAGTCGAAATCAAGGTTCAGCACCGCTCCGTAGTGATCGCCCGAGCTGATCAAAACCGTGGGCTTCCCCCGCCACTCGAAGTAGCGAGGGTTCTCGGGATGAAGCCGGAGCGTGTCAGCAGCAGAGACCGTCATGGTGAGGAACAGAAGACAGAGCACCGAGCGCATGGTGCAAGACATTACGACCGTCAATGCGCTTGCCACCATGCTTTCCTCCGCGCCATCTTCAGCGATGACTGACGACCTGGAGCCCGTCCCCCTGCCCATCACCGATGAGCTGGACCTCCATACCTTCCGTCCATCCGAGATCAGCGATCTCCTGCCCACTTACTTCGCCGAGTGCCTGGCGCATGGCATCTTCAACGTTCGAGTCGTGCATGGCAAAGGCACGGGAACCTTGCGCGAGGGCGTGCATCGCCTGCTGCCATCGCTGCCCATGGTCGAGTCCTGGACGTGGCCAGCTGCTGCGAACTACGGAGGCTGGGGCGCGACGTGGGTGCAGCTCGCGTCTCCATCAGAATGCAGCTGATTATCGCCGATAAGCTAGGCAGCCAACGGGCTCAAAGCTGAAGCGTGGGTTCAGCAAGGACTACCATGCCGCTTGAATCGCCGTTGCTTTGCCCGTGCGATTATTGCGCAGCTTGATTGGAAGCCCGGAAGCATCAAAATCCACCGTGATCGAGTCCCCAATCTTGGTGCCGAGTGTCTCTCCGTAATTGAAACTTAGCCTTCGATTCTGGGCAGAGTCGTTGACAGTCACTGTTCCTCCGTTGCCTGGAAGCATGTTTTTAACTCCGCCTACATTACCCAATGCCGAAACCTCAAAAGTTCGCGATGTTCCTGCATAACGTTTAAATTGAGGCTGAACGTCAGGTTTAGAAGAGGCTGAACGTGCTTCTGAACCCTTTCCTTTAGCTTGCTGGCGCAGCCCCTCAACCAGAGCGTCTTTCATAAACTCTGAGGACTTGCCGCCAATCTCCACTGCACCTCCTGCCAGGACAGCTACAGCTCCGACCGCAAGCATTCCCAGCATCGGTCCCATGAACTGGCCCCTAGCGGCTTCTTCTTGCTGGGCCTGAAGTGCCATCGGCCCTCCGAACGAAGCCAGCTCAACCCGTCTCACCAATCGGCCTGACCGAAACTCTCCAAAATATCCCTGCCCTCTCGTCCACTCTAGGTGGCCTGCTCGAAGTGTGATCGGAACCACGTAGCCATGGCCGTCAAAGCCCGCATTCGAGACCATCCCCGAGTAGCTATGCACAGCACGCATGTCATCAGGATTGACAACCCTGTGCCGCGAACTTGCAATGTCTTCGGCAAAACCCCTCTCCAGCCCAAAACCTGGACTCGGAATATCAGCTGTGACAAGGCCGCCAGTTTTACCGCCGTAAAAATCGATGGTCATCGGCAGCGACTCAATGCGCGAACCATCGGAGTTGAAGAAACCCATGACCGAAATCAAAGGTGACCCACCCATTCGACGCTCATTTTCAAGCGCTGCCCGAATCTTGAGGCGGTTGCGCAGGTATTCAGGGCCGGTCTTGTATCCAGTGCCCAAGAGCTGCCCCTTATGCTCCATCGCGATCTGAGATCGAAAAAGATTCATCGAGACAGCCGTGCTTCCCGCAGGAACCACCAGATCTTGGAAACCCCACACCTTGAGATGGCGCGGCGAAGTCATCACCATCTTGGAATCCGGAAGAATCTCGCGAAATGGGTAGTCTTTTGTGACAAAAGCTGGCAACTCCACAGATGAAGGATCAGCGCCTTCCACAGCCCAGAGATTGGGTTGAAACAGCACGAGCGAAACTAATGAAGCACGGATTCTCCAAGTCATAGGACAGGGTATAAGCGGATTATTTGCCTGATTCAATCAATGCTACCACAAGAACCGACGGTCACAGTGTCGTCATCGCCGGTAATCGTATGAGAACAATCCTCCGGCCATAAAACATTTGGCTCCGAAGATGACGTTGGAAAACCGCCACCCTTTTGTCTCGTGGGTATCTCAGTCTTTCACTCTTATCTTCTCTCGACCTACAGCCCCACACCATGAACGTCCACCACCTCGAACTCTTCTACTACGTCGCCAAGCATCAGGGGGTGAGTGCGGCAGCGCGGCACATCCCGTATGGCATTCAGCAGCCTGCGATCAGCGCGCAGATCATTCAGCTCGAAGACAGCGTGGGCACCACCTTGTTTCATCGTCGGCCCTTCGAGCTGACCCAGGCGGGGAAGGATCTCTACACCTTCATCGAGCCCTTCTTCAAAGGCCTGCCACAGATCGCGGACAAGCTTCGTGGGGGACGTGAAGTGCTCGTGCGCATTGGCGCACCTGAGGCGATTCAGCAGCATTACCTACCACCTTTGCTGCGAGGCATGAAGAAGCGCTATCCGTCGCTCGAATTCACCCTCGCCAGTGGCCGGCAGGATGAACTGGAGAGGCAATTGCTCGATCAACAGATCGACATCGCGTTCACGGCCATTCATTCGAAGCCCCAGGCTGGCATTCGTCACGAGGAAATCGTCCGCCTGCCCATGGCGCTCCTGGTCACCGAGCGCAGCGGCTTGAAGAATGCGGAGCAACTCTGGCGCATGGATCGCATCGAAGTGCCGCTCATCACCGTGCCTACCTACGATCCGTTTTATCTGCACTTCCAGCAGGAGCTTCAGCGGCGGAAGATCGACTGGTTCCCCACGCTTGAACTCAACTCCCTCGACCTCGTGCATCGTTACTCTGCCGAGGGTTTCGGCATTGGATTGGTGCCCGTGCAAAAGGATCGCCCGCTGCCCAAAGGCACCCGCCTCGTGCCGCTCACCGACTTCCCCACCGTGCCTTACACCGCCCTCTGGGTGGGCAAGGCCACACCGATCCTTGACGCGCTTATGGAAGAGGCTCGCCGTGTTTCGGCGGGCTTGCATTGAGACCATTGCGTTTCACTCTCCCCGCCCATGCGCACCATTCTCTGCTTTGGCGATTCCAACACCTGGGGCTACGACCCGACCGCGACCTCGATCTCGCCGTTTCCGATTCGTTATGCACCGGAGGTTCGATGGACGGGCGTGCTAGCGAGGGAGCTGGGGGCTGGTTTTCGCATCATTGAAGAAGGGCAAAACGGCCGCACCACCGTGCACGACGATCCCACGGCCTGGGCCTCGCGCAGTGGGCGGGCGCATTTGCCTGTGGTGCTCGAGTCGCACAAGCCGATCGACATCGTGGTGCTCATGCTCGGCACCAATGATCTCAAAACCTTCTTCAACGTGCCGCCGCAAGACATTGCCAATGGCGCAGGCGTGCTGGTGCGCCTCATTCGCGAGAGCGATGCAGGCCCGGATGGCAAGGCACCGCGAGTCCTGCTCGTGTGCCCGGCAGCAGTGGGCGACTTCTCCACCATGCCGGACCTGGATGCGCGTGTTGCCAATGGTCGCGCCAAGTCGCTGCAATTCCCCAAGCACTACGCCGCCATCGCACGGCTGCACGGAGTGGAGTTTCTCAATGCGCAAGAAGTGATCACGCCGAGTCCGGTGGACGGCATCCACTTCGATGCGCCTGCGCATGAGAAGCTCGGCAAAGCGATTGCCGTCAGCCTGCGTGCGATGGGCTGAGGATCAGAGCGGCACTTCGAAGTATTCCAGTGCCCATTCGCGCATGTAGCGCACTTGATTCGGCACGATGCGATAGATGATCAGCTCTGGATTGTCGAGGGAGCCGAGGTAGGCGCGGAGCAAAGGATTGCTCGCCCAGATCTCTTCGAGCAGGGGACGATCAGTGAGCACCTCGGCCACGCCCGTGATGCGCACCTGATGGTGATCGGCGTCGCAGTAGCAGAGTTCCACCTTCGGATTCGCCGCGATCTCGGCTGTCTTGCCGTAGCGACGCAGGTTGGCCACGTAGATGGTGAAGCCCTCTGTGCGCACGGGCGACACCGGGCGCAACCGCGGCTGATCGCCGTCCATCGTGGCGAGCATCGGGAACTTCGCGGCCTTGATCGTCGCTAGCGCGAGCGCGGGGACTTCAGCGGGATCGACAGGTGGGACGTGGGGCTTGGACATGCCCGATCAGAACGCTGCAATCGGCTCCGATCAAAGCCGAAATCCGCCACCTGCTAAGAGACGGAGCTCTGGAACGTCTTGCCACCAGTCTCCACGCACGCCTACACTGCCATGATGAAATGCCTTTGCGCCAGTCTTTGCCTCCTTGTTCTGGGTTCCACCATGGCCGCCCTGCCAGCGCGCCAGGGCACCGCAGAAAAGATCACCCGCACCTGGAAGTCGGCTGATGGTCGTGCGCTGGAGGCCGAGTTGCTCGAATACGATGCTCAGGAAATCCGCATCAAGCGCGCCACCGATCTCCAGATCATGAAGGTGCCCCTCAGTGCCTTCTCGAAGGAAGATCAGGCGTTCGTCGGTGGGCTGCTGCACGAGCGAGCGCTCGATGAGAGCCTCACCAAGGGACCCTACGCTGAGAAGATCACGGGAGCGTTTGTTCAGGCCACTTCCAAGCAAGGCCTCAACTACCAAATCTATGGCAACCCGAAGTGGGACAACAAGCAGCGCTACCCGCTTGTCATCTGGCTGCATGGCTCGGGTCAGAGCGGCAGCGACAACACCTCCCAGATGGGCGGTGCTACTGGAGTCTTCACCAAGTCAGAGAACCAGGCGAAGAACCCCTGCTTCATGATCGCCCCGCAGTGCCCCGATGCCGACATCGGCTGGAACAAGCAGGTGGCCGACAACCTCATGGCGCTCATCGCTGACCTCACCGACAAGCTGCCCATCGACACCAACCGTCTCTACCTCACGGGCTCCAGCATGGGGGGTTTTGGTTCCTTCAGCCTCGCCACGAAGTATCCCCAGGTCTTTGCCGCCGTCGTTCCGCTTTGCGGCGGCAGCGATCCCAAGAACGCGGAGGTGCTCAAGGAGGTGCCCCTGTGGGCTTTCCACGGAGACAAGGATGACATGGTGCCCGTGGAGCGCACTCGCAATGTGATGAAGGCCATCGAAGCAGCAGGTGGCAAGATCGGCAAATACACCGAACTCACTGGCGAAGGCCACGGCATCACGGGCGTGGTTTATTCCAAGGCCGAACTGCACGACTGGATCTTCGCGCAGCGGCGCAATGGACCCCGCGATTGATGGCGCATGAACCGTGCGCCCGGTGGACACCTCTCTGGTCTCGAGATGATGCGAGGGCTCGCGGCCCTCGCCGTCGTGTGCCACCACATCGCTCAGCAATTGGTTGGCAATCCTCTGGCTGGCTCCGCAGGCGGACGACTATTGCTTTGGCTCGGTGGCTGGGGTGTCATCGTCTTCTTCGTGCTGAGCGGATTCTGCATCCACGGCTCGGTCCTCAAGCAAAGCACCACGACCGCGATCGAACCCGACTGGCGCACCTACTTCGCCAGGCGCGCACGACGCATCTTGCCAGGCTATTTCGCCGCGCTGGGGCTCAGCCTTGTCGCCGGTTCCATGGCGAGCACAGCCCTCATCTCCGCGCCCACGACGGCCGGCGTGCTCACCCATCTCACCTTCACCAGCGGCTTCACCCACGACACCGCCTTGCAGATCAACTGCGTGCTCTGGACCGTCGTCGTGGAGGTGCAGTTCTACGCCTTGTATCCCCTCTTCATCGGGCTGCGCAATCGTTTGGGCATCGCTGGCTTCACGCTGCTGCTAGTGAGCATTTCCATGGCGATCAAGCTGGCTGGCCGCTCGTGGTTCGATGCTGAGGAGCGCTGGACTTGGCACCATCTTTTCCTCAACCTCTGGTGGGTGTGGGCGCTCGGCGCTTGGCTGGCCGAGGTTCACGCAGGACGGAGCCGTGCTTGGCTGGGATTGCGTTGGCTCAAGAACACGCCTGTTGCCGTGGCGGTGATCATCGCGTCGCTCGTGCTTGGCATGGTCGATGGACAGCGCTGGCACACCTTGTGGCTCGTGGTGGAATCCTATGCCCTGCCCGTGCTCGCGACCGGCGTGGTCGGCGCGATGGTGTTCTCGCCACTGGGTCAAGGTCGGGTCCCGGTCATGGAAGCGCTCGGTCGATGGTCCTACTCGCTCTACCTTTTCCATCCGCTGGCCCTGTGGGGTTGCTGGCAGCTGGCCGAACAACGTGCCTCAGCCAAGCTCGTCGTCGCGATGCTGGTTTCCTCCGGGCTGCTCGCTGCTCTGGGCTACCGTCTTGTCGAGCGTCCGTTCCAAGCCCGACGTGCCACGTGATTAGGGCTTGAGCTTTCGCCAGGCATCCTTCACCACCCAGCCGGTTTGCTCGAGCGCGGCACGCGCGGCGGCGGCATCGCAGCCGGTCAGTTGCTGCACGATGCCCACGGCCCGAACACGAAGCTTCACGTTAGATGGATTGAGATCCACCATGAGGTTGCTGATCACCTTGCCACTGTGCGTCATGGCGAGCGTGGTGAAGAGATTGAGAAGCAGTTTGGTGGCAGTGCCGCTCTTCAGGCGGGTGGAACCCGTGAGCACCTCGGGACCTAAGTTGGGTGCGATGACCTTGTTCGGGTAGAACAAACCTTTGCGTTGTGGCAGCTTCTTGAAGCCGGGGTGAAAACACACGAGCACGGTGACCGCACCGCGCTTCGATGCCTCGGCGAGCGCGCCCCACACGAACGGCGTGCGTCCGCTCGCGGCGATGCCGATCACGACATCGCGCTTGCCAATGCCGCGATGCTGGATCGCTGCCGCACCGCTGGCGGGATCGTCTTCCGCGCCTTCCACAGCGCTCCACAACGCGCGCTGTCCACCGGCGATGATCCCCTGCACCTGCTCGCGCGGAGCACGAAAAGTAGGCGGGCACTCGCTGGCATCGAGCACGCCGAGCCGCCCGCTGGTGCCTGCACCCACGTAGAACAGACGGCCATCGTTTTGGAACGCGGCTATCACTTGCTGGATCACCCAGGTGATCGCGGGGCGCTCCGCGCGCAGGGCCTCGGGAATGCTGGCGTCCTCGCTGAGCATGAGTTCGACGGCGGCCTTGAGCGGCATCGTGTCGAGCTTCATCGACCGCGGATTGCGCTGCTCGGTTGGCGATTGTTTTAGCAACTCGCGATCAAAGGCCGGATGGTCGGCTGGCAGAGCATCGTGCGCCTTGGGCAGGGCCTTCGCACGAGTGCTCGGGACATGCTGACGAGCCAGCGCGACGGCACCCCACGAGCTGCTGCCCTCCACCTTGGTGATGATGGCTTGAGGCCAGCGCAGCTTGAGGCGCTTGACCACGTCGTTGGCAAAAGATGGGTTCTTGAGCAGCACGCCACCGTTAAACACAAACTGCACGCGGGCGCTGCGTTTGCTCAGCCGGGAGGCGCAGGCATCACCGTCGTCGGCGAGCGCCTGGGCGGCGTGATCAAGCAGTTCGCGGGACAAGGCATCGCGTTGCTTTGCCATCGTGAAGACGGACAGCGCAAGCGCTGCAATTTGTGTCTTGTCCGCCTCCATCGACCAGGGAATAAGGTCCTCGGGATCGTTGAGCAGGAGCGTTTGCAGGATGTGCTCGCCCAGCTTCGGCCAGCGCCCGCGATGATCGTAGTCGGCCATCACCGCCTTGAGCGCTCGCTGTCCGATATCACAGGCACTGCCGCGATCACCAATGACGTGGCCACGTCCGCCCACCTTGGCTGTGCGACCATCGCTCGAATGCCCGAAGCAGCAGCTGCCGGTGCCGCTGAGAATGAGCACGCACGCAGCCACCTCCTTCTCTTCCGGCGCAGCGGCAAGCGCGGTTTCGAGGTCGTTTGTCGCATAACAAGGAACCCGCGGCCAAATGCGAGCAGCGGCGCGACGAATGCGGTCCTTGTCGGCATCGCTGCGAGCGCCCGCCAGCCCGATCGCCATGGCATTGATCGGCACCCTTGGCAGGCGGGCGGCGAAGGACTTCAGCAACCACAGCAGCTGGCGATCAGAGAGGAGCTTCAGATTGGCTGGACCGCCCTGGAGTTCGGCGATGGCTTTGCCATCAGCGTCCGCAAGCACCAGCGTGGAGCGCGTTCCGCCGCCTTCGATGCCGAGGTAATGAGAGAGGTGGGTGGACATGGGATGAACAAGGGCCAGACCTATAGACCGAATATGTCATCAATGTCGCGCGAACTGAGAACTGACTTCATACGTTGTGCCTGCCCCTGTAGCTCAGTGAGAACCATACCCAGATGACCGCGATGAGCGCAGCGAGCCCCGTCCAGTAGGTCTGCCAGTCCATGTGCCCGTCGCTCATGCACGCGTGCCGCCACCAGCCGCAACCCTGGTAGCCAATGAAGTTACCGATGCCAGACATCATCAGCGAAAGCAGCGCCTGCGCGCGGCTTCTCATCGCGGCAGGAATGCGGTGCTCCAGGTAAATCTGCGCCGTCATGTAAAACAGCGTGAAGCAAACGCCGTGCAGGGCGATGCCGAGGCAAAGCGAGACCACGGTGCCATGCGCATACAACCCGTAGCGCAGCACGCCAGCCGCGATCCCGCCCAGGAAAAGCCATTTCAACCTCACCCGCGTGAGCAGCCACGACAGCGCGAGCAAGCCGATCGCTTCCATGATCTGGGCCAGGCTCATCAGCGCGGTCGTGTGCTGGACGCCGAGCTCCTTGAGATGCAACGCGGTGTGCGGATAGAAGGCCGCGAGCGGAATATTGAACAAGGCGGCACCCACGAAGACCACGCGATGGTCTCGATGGCGAAGCAGCGACCAAGCCTCCAGTCCGAGGAAGTCACTCCACGTGCGCTTCTCCTTCCGCTCGGGCGGCGGCATGGGCTTGAGCGTGAACGTGAAGCTGATGGCAATCAGCCAGACGCCTGCCGCCGTGAAGCCTGAGGTCACCCCATCATCGGAGTGAAGCACATAGCTGACGACCGGACCGGCGAGCATCCAGCCCAGCGTGGCCCAGACGCGGATGGGTCCGAACTGCGACTTCGCATCCGCCAGCCGGCTGATCACTAGGCTTGTCGCAAGACCAAAAGACGGCGCGCACCACAGAGCGTGGACTTGCGCCAGCAGGATGATCACACCGCCGTGCCAGCGCTCGTGAATGCCGTAAAACAACAGGCAAACAAAGATGGCCGCGCCCAGTCCCAGCCACCGCAGGACGCGTTCACTTGAGTAGCTCTGGTCGGCCAGCGCCCCCACGATCAGAGGGGAAATGATGGCTGCGATGGCGCTCGTGCACCACACGTTGTCGATGATCGCCGCCGCATAACCATGGGCAGCCAGCACGCTGCTGAGGTTGATATTCCAAAGGCCTAGCGCCATGCCCACGATGAAAAACATCGTGGAGAGCTTGTGGCGCTCGGGTGCAGGGGCGTGGATCACTGGCGGCATTCTGCCGGGGCGCGGACAGAGGAAAAGGAAAAGTTGGCACCGTTTCCGGCACCTGTGTCGTTATATGTGTAAGTCGGCGGTTCTCGTTTGGGCGCCACCGATGTCACGAGCGGGGCACGTTGGGAGGCGTGCTCCGCTTCCCTTTTTATTGGTTCACCGCCTCGTCCAGATTCAGCAGCAGGTTGCCAATCATGGTCCACGCGGCGAGTTCGCTGGGGTTGAGCTTCGCGTCGGGCTTCGAGTCGCCGAAGGTGATGAGCTGCTTCGCGGCTTCGATGTTCTTCGCGTAGCGCGCGGCGTGCTCGGCGAGCGTGCTCTCGATGATCGCGGCCTCGTCGCTGCGCGGGTAGCGGGCGACGACGTGGCGGAAGGCGAAGTTGAGTCGCGAGTCGAAGCTGCTGCCGCCTTCGGTGAGGATGCGTTGAGCAAAATTGCGCGCGGCTTCCATGTGCTGGATGTCGTTCATCAGCGCGAGCGCTTGCAGCGGCGTGTTGCTGCGCTCGCGACGCAGGCAGACCTGCTCGCGGCTGGGCGCGTCGAAGGTGGTCATGCTAGGCGGCGGTGCGGTGCGCTTGTAGAAGGTGTAGAGGCTGCGACGATACAAGGCGTCGCCGGTGTCGCGGACGTAGCTGCGCGTGTTGCTGCCGGAGTAGGCGACGGGCTCCCAGATGTTGTCGGGCTGGTAAGGCTTCACGCCTTTGCCGCCGATGGTGGGATTCAGCAGGCCGGAAACGAAGAGCGCCTGATCGCGCAGCACCTCGGCATCCAAGCGATGGCGCGGGCCGTGGGCGAGCCACTTGTTCTCGGGATCGGCAGCGAGCAACTCGGGCGTGGCGTGACTGCTCTGGCGGTAGGTCTTGGACATGACGAGCTGCTTCACGAAGCGCTTCATGTCCCAGTCGTGCTCGCGGAAGTCGATGGCCAGCCAGTCGAGCAACTCGGGGTGAGTGGGCGGGCTGCCTTGGCTGCCAAAGTCGTTCGCGGTCTTCACCAAGCCGGTGCCGAAGAACTGCTGCCAGAAGCGATTCACCGTCACGCGCGCGGTCAGCGGATGCTGCGGGCTCACGAGCCACTGAGCGAGGTCGAGGCGATTGTAGCTTTCCTTCTTCGGCAGCGGCGGGAACACGGCGGGCGTGCCGCGCGTGACCTTGTCGCCGGGCTTGTCGTATTGGCCGCGAATCATGACGAAGGCCTCGCGCTGTTCGTTGGGCGGCAGGTCAGCCATCACGAAGGTCGCGGGGATGGTGTCCTCCAATGACTTCTTCTTCGCCTGGATCGCGAGCATCTCCGCGCGTGGTCCGTCGATGATTTGCTTGGCCCCCTGATACTCATTTTCAAACCACCAGTCCTGCACACGCTTCGCGTCCGCTGCGGGCCACTCGGCGGACTTCTTGCCGCGCACGAGCGTGAGCAAGTCGTTGGGCAATCCTTCCACGCGCTTGCCTTGGTTTTTCTCGATCCACTTCGACCACGACCACTGCGGGTCCTTCGCTGGATCGACACGCGAAGTCATCGCAAGGCGATCCCAATACACCGTGCCGCCGAACTGCGTGAAGGCGAAGCCAGTGACCTTCATCCCTGGCTTGAGGCCGAGGCGATCAGCCGCGAACTCGAGCTTCTGCCACGCGCCTGCCTCGGGCAACGCGCCAATCATCACACGCTCGGTGGTGCGCACCTTGCCGAACGGAATCGCGCCCTCCTCGCCCCACACGGCGCGATGGTTCCAGCCACCGACAAAGAATTGCAACATGACGGACTTCGGCTTGTTCGCCGGGTCGATATAGCATTGCACGGAGAGCTTGCCGTTCGGCGGAATCTCGAACTTCGCGCCCGTGTCGAAGAAGTCCTGCGTCACATCTTTGCCGGTGCGTTTCAGCGCCTTCTCACCCGAGAACACGGGGCCATCTTTCTTCGTGATCAACGTCGTCGCGTGCCCGCCGGACGACTGCACCTTGGCCGCTGCAGGGAACGCATCATCGAACCACACGACCTCGCTCGTCTGCACCGACGGCGCGGGTTTCGCTGTCGCGGGATCGACGTAGTTCAGCTTCGCGAGCGCCTCGCGGATTGCCTTCTGCTTGTCCGCGATCGCGGTGTCGTATTCGGCAAGCTGCTTCTTTTGCGCGTCAGTGCTGAGCTGAAGGATGGGCTTCGTGAGCAAGATGTTGCCATCCATCGCGGGATCGGCGGCGCTGTTGAAGAACGCATAAAGCGAGTAGAACTCCTTCTGCGTCAGCGGGTCATACTTGTGATCGTGGCACACCGCGCAGCCGCCGGTGAGGCCCATCCACACGGAGATTGTGGTGTCCGTGCGATCAACGGCGTAGCGATAGATCCACTCCTCATTGATCGCGCCGCCTTCGCTGGTGGTGACGTTGCAACGATTGAACCCGGAGGCGACGACTTGCTCCTGTGTCGCATTCGGCAACAGATCGCCCGCGAGCTGCCAGACGGTGAACTTGTCGAACGAGAGGTTGTCGTTGAACGCCTTCACTACCCAGTCGCGATAAGGCCACATGCTGCGCTCGTTGTCGAGGTGCAGGCCGTGCGTGTCGCCGTAACGCGCCGCATCCAGCCAGTAGCGCGCCATGTGCTCGCCGTAGCGCACGGACTTCATCAAGCGATCGACCACGCGCTCGTAGGCGTCGGGGCGCTCGTCGTTGAGGAAGTCGTCGATCTCGCTCGGAGTCGGCGGCAGGCCGGTTAGATCGAGCGTCACGCGGCGGAGGAGTTGTTCCTTCGAGGCTTCCGGCGAGAAGGCGAAGCCGTGTTCCGCATGCGCCGCGCCGATGAAAGCGTCGATAGGGCTGCCAGCCTTTTCCACTCCCGGAACTGAGAACTTCACCGGTGCCTCAAACGCCCAGTGCTTCTTGTAGCCTGCGCCTTCGTTGATCCAGCGCTTCAGCGTGTCGATCTGCGCGGCAGTCAGCTTCTTGTGCGAGTCGGGCGGCGGCATCAAATCATCGGTGTCCTTCGTGACGATGCGCTTGATCAACTCGCTCGCGTCCGCTTTGCCAGCGATGATCGCGGCCACGCCGTCCTTGTTCTTCACAAAGGCACCTTCGGCGACATCGAGACGCAGGTCGGCTTTGCGTTTCTTCGCGTCAAAACCATGGCACGCGAAGCAGTTGTCCGAGAGGATCGGACGGATGTCGCGATTGAAATCGAGCGTCGTCGCGGCACGCAGAGGCAAGGCCGCGCCAAGGGCGAGAGCGATGAGCAGGGGGCGGTTCATCATGGGCTGGCAATTACGCCTGGGATGGGTGCCTTCTCGCAGACCGCGAGACGTAGAAACAAAGCAACCCTGTCGAGTCGACATTCAGGAAAAAAACCCCCAAAACCTGAAGCCGAATAACCCGACAGGGTTGATAGAGCTATGCTGCAAAAAATCGAAAAAAGATGCAAACAAAAAGTCACACACCACACAGAAAGCTGCGGAACCCTTGTAAAATCAAGCTCCTGGCGAGGGGTGCGATGAGTCGTTGGACGCTCGTTTTGCTGGTCGGGCTCCTGTGTTTTTCAAAAATCCCGCTTTTTGGGCAGGTCGGTCCCCCAGTCCGACAGCTCATCGTGGCGCAGGCACCGGACTGGAACGCCAGCAACGCGACCATGCAGTGCTACCAGCGCGCCTCGGCTGAGGCACCGTGGCAGCCGGTGTTTACCAAGACGTGGCCCGTGCTGCTCGGTCGCTCCGGGCTGGCCTGGGGACGTGGCGTTTTCACTCCGCCGCAGAACGGCATTCCGCCGAAGGTGGAGAAGGACTGGCGCGCGCCTGCGGGTGTGTTTCAGCTTGGGCAGTTGTTTGGCTATGCCGCCTCACCACCGAAGGGCGCGAATTGGCCGTATGTGCGCGTGGGCGAGTATGATGCCTTCATCGACGACCCGCGCAGTCCGCTCTACAACCAGCATGTGCGCGTGGACCCGAACAACATCCCGCCGTGGTTCGAGAAGGCGAAGATGCGCCTCGGCGACAGCGCCTACAAATGGATGCTGGAGATCCGCCACAATCCCCCACCCGCCGCGCCGGGCTATGGCAGCGCGATCTTTTTCCACGTCCGTCGCGGCCCGACCAAACCCAGTGCTGGCTGCACCACGATGGCCGTGGAGAACCTGGAAGCGATGATCCGCTGGCTTAATCCTCAGGCGTCGCCGCACTATGTGCTGCTGCCAGCGGCGGATTACCAGGCGCTGAGGTCGGTGTGGAAGCTACCGTGAACTGCTACTTCCGCTCGATCCATCGATAAGCCGCGAGCGAGTTCTTCCAGAAGAACTTCTCGGCGAACTCAACGCCTTTCGACGATGCGAACTCACCCGCGACTTTCACGATGACCTCGTAGCCCGCGCCTTTGTCAGAGACGGGCCAGTTGCTGGCATAGAGTAGGCGATCCTGACCGAAGCGTTCCCACAGATGGTCCAGCACCGGCTGGTAATAAGCGGTGTCCGTGGGGGCCTTGCCGGGCGGCGTTTGCGTCATTTCCATCAGCGCGGAGACTTTGCAGGTGACGTTGGCTCGTCGCGCACAAGCCGTGATGCCGTCTTTCCATGTGGTCGTGATCTTCTGCGCGTCGCCACAGTTGCCACAGTGATTGATGACGATGCGCAAGGCGGAGACTTTCTCCGCGAGCGACGCGACAGCATCGAAGTTCGAGAGCCCGTTTACATCGAGCGAGAGATTCGAGTCGGCCATGAGCTTCATCGCGGCGATGAAGTCGGCGCTGTCGATATTCTCGGCGACGACCTTGCCGTTCACGCGGATGCCGCGGAACAGCTCATTGCTCGCGAGGCGTTTGATCTGCGTTGCGAAGTCCGTGCTCGTTGGCGACACGTTGCCCACGAAACCGACGATGCTCTTCTCCTTCTCTGCGAGGTTGAGGATCCAGTCGTTGTCCTCAATCAGCGGACTTGCTTCCACCACGACCGTCTCGCGAATGCCGAATCGTCCAGCCTGCGCCAGCCAGTCTTTCGGATACACCGGGCGATACACCGGCGATCCCTTGGATGGCCAGGGCACGCCTTGCGGACGAGCCGGATCATAGAAGTGCGTGTGCACGTCGATGACACGCGAGGCGAGCTGCGAAGCCGCAGGAACGGGCGTGGCAGCGGAAGCGAGGGTGCTGCCAATAGAGAGCTTCAGGAGATCGCGACGAGTCTTCATGCGGTGACAAAAGCCGCAGTCGCGGCCGAACACAACCATGCGTTCAACACGATGCGTCCTCGCGCTTTCGTCATTCCACGCAAGCGAAACGAATAGAATTGCCCCCTCTGGTGACCTGTGACGACACTCAGCCCGTCAACCTATGAAAACAATGATACTCCCGTTACTCGGCGCGATTTCACCGGAATCGATTTTCGCCGAATACAAGATCTGGATCTGGCTCGCCGCTGGCGCACTGATCCTCTTCCTCTTCTTCCGACCCATCTTCCAATTGCTTGGCGTCGTGATCATCCCGGAGGACCGCATCGGTCTCGTCACGAAGAAGTTCGTGCTTATCGGTGCGAACAAAGAAATCCCCGCAGGCCGCATTATCGCCACCAAAGGTGAGGCTGGCTTCCAGGCGCAAACACTGGCTCCCGGCATCTACTTCTGGAAGTGGATCTGGCAGTATGAGATCAAGCTGCAACCCTTCGTCGTCATCCCCGATGGTGCGATTGGTTTGGTGATGGCGAAGGACGGTTGTGAGCTGCCCGCTGGTGCGGTGCTTGCCCGCCGTGTCGAGTGCGACATGTTTCAGAACGCAGACTCCTTCCTCCGCAATGGAGGTCAGAAAGGACGTCAGGCTGCCTACCTCACACCGGGGACTTATCGTGTGAATGCCTTCCTGTTTGATGTGTCCCTCACCAAGGTCACGCAGATCAAAGACAACATGGTGGGCATCGTCACCACCCTTGATGGTGCTCCATTGCCCGAAGGCCAGATCGCTGGTCGCATGATCGAGGGGCACAACAACTTCCAGGACGCAGATGCCTTCCTCACCAATGGTGGCAGCCGTGGTCTCCAGCCGCACGTCATCCTCGCAGGCTCCTACTTTCTCAACAGCTGGTTCGTGCATGTGGAAGAGATTCCGATGACCGAGATTCCCATTGGCTCGGTCGGAGTCGTCATCAGCTACTACGGCGATGAAGGCGAGGACCTCAGCGGTGTGGACTTCAAGCACGGCAACATCGTGCGCAAGGGATGCAAAGGCGTGTGGGCCGAGCCTCTCGGACCCGGCAAGTATCCGCTCAACAGCTACATCTTGCGTGTCGAACTTGTGCCCACGACCAACCTTGTGCTCAACTGGGCGAACGCCCGCAGCGAAGCTCACCAGCTCGACAAGCATCTCTCCACGATCACGGTGCGCTCGAAGGACGGTTTCCCGTTCAACCTCGATGTCTCGCAGATCATCCACATTCCGATGACCGAGGCCAGCAAGGTGATCGCGCGTTTCGGGAACATGAACAACCTCGTGTCCCAGGTGCTCGAACCGACCATCGGCAACTACTTCCGCAACAGCGCGCAAGACAGCGACGTGATCGCCTTCTTGAGCACGCGTAAGGAGCGCCAGGCCAGTGCCAAGGAGCACATCAACCACGTGCTCGATCAGTATGATGTGAACGGCGTGGACACACTCATCGGCGACATCGCGCCGCCGGAGTCGCTGATGAAAACATTGACCGATCGTAAGATCGCCGAAGAGCAAAAGGTCACGTATGACACCCAGCGCATGGCGCAGGAGACTCGTCAGGATCTCGAGAAGCAGACGGCTATCGCTGACATGCAGCGCCAGATCGTGGAAGCCGACCAGGGAGTGCAGATTGCTGAGCGCGTTGCTGACTCGACCGTGAAGAAGGCTGAGGGTGACGCGGCCAGCGTAAAGCTGAATGCTGCTGCTGAAGCTGAACGCACCAAGCTCATCGCGGGTGCTGAGGCCCAGCGTATTCAGATGACCGGTAGCGCCGAAGCTGAAAAGATTCTCGCCATCGGTAAGGCCAACGCTGAGGCCTATGAGCTGCAAGTGCGCGCCATGGGCGGTGACAACTTCACCCGCACGAAGATCGCTGAAACTCTTGGTCGCGAGAAGATGAAACTCATCCCCGACATCCTCATTACGGGTGGCAGCGGTGGTGGCGACAACAATGGAGCCCTGTCCGGTTTGCTTGGGCTCCGTCTGATGGAAGAGCTGGGCAGCAAGAAGTCGGAAGCTCCGAAGTCATAGTCGTGTCCGAGTTCGGGAAGCCGCAGGCGATGAGCCTGCGGCTTTTTTGTGGGGTGAAGATGGATGTGTGTAACTCATCTCCCGCAGTCGTGAAGACAGAGGTTGCAACAGTTCAACCCGCCTTCCTTCACGATCATGAAATCCTCATCCCTCCTTCGCCGCGCCGTGCTTGCGGCTTCGCTCGTGCTTCCAGTCTTCGCTTTTGGCCAGGGACAGCTCACGCCTCCAGGACCCGCCTTCAGCTATCCCAGCGAGCGTGCCCTCAATGCTTCCCTGGCTCCGATCCCGAGCATGAAGACACTCATGCACATCGACGCGGGCGAACACATTCCCAGCCGCGATCCGAGCAAGACGAACCTCGATGGTTCCATCGGCTACTACAATCTCAATGCGCCGGGCCGCTACTACCTAACAGAGAATCTCACGAAACGAATCCTCATTACGGCGGACAATGTGACACTGGACCTCGGCGGCTTCGAGGTGCGCTACACCGGAGCAGGCACAGGTCCCATCGGAATTGAAGCCCAAAGCGGCGTGGCTGGCACGGTGGTGCGCACCAAGGTGATCAACGGCCGCGTGCGTGGTGCCTGGCAGATCGGCGTCAAGCTCGGCGACGACAGCGTGGTTAGCGGCGTGGATGTCTCGGGCGGCGACAGTTACTGCATCAAGGTGGGTGACGACAGCCTCGTCGATCAATGCCGTGTGCGCGGGAACTGGGTGCAGAGCCCCCAGTCGCCTCCGCCCGGTCCGCACAGCGGTATTTACGCGGAAGAGGCTTCCGTCATCAATGCATGCACCGCCACGGGCATCGGAGGCATTGGCATTCAGGGCACGGACAGTGTGCGCATCGTCGATTGCACGGTCAATCTGGTCGCTGGCTGCGGCATCGTCGCAGCCCATAGCGCGAGTGTGAGCGGATGTGCGGTGCGCACCTGCGGCAGCACGGGCTTCGATTTGAACCAGGGCAGCACCTTGATGAACAGCAGCGCCATTAACTGCGGCGATCCTGGCGTGCATGTGCGCAACGGTTGCGCCCTTCACAACGTCACCAGCCTGGCCAACATGGATCATGGATTCTGGGTGGAGAACACCGCTGTGCCGAATGGTCCTGCCGTGCTCAACAACGCGACGAACTTCGTGCAGTGCGTGGCTCAGGACAACAAGGGCGATGGCTTTCACGCGACGAGTGATTGCTCGTTCACCCATTGCACTGCGGACAAGAACGGCACCGCCGGACAGATCGGCGGTCCTCCAGGTTCCGGCGATGGCTTCAACTTCAGCGACAAGTGCCGCCTAACAAACTGTGTGGCATCAAACAATGTCCGTGACGGCTACTTCGGCAGCAACGGCAACAGCATTGACCAGTGCAGTGCGTCCACCAATGGCAGCTATGGTGTGGAAGTGGCCAGCGATCAGAACATCGTCACGCGCAACACCTTGCGCGGCAACACGGCCGGCCCGGTGACGCCTGCTCCCGCCAATGGCATTGCGCCCCTTCAGACGGCCTTCGGTGCCTCGAATCCGTTCGCGAACTTCGGTCTGTAATCCTCCATGCCTTCACGGCCATGAAAACACACACATGGATTCTTGCGGCGCTGATGACGTCGTCGTTGCTTCGGGGTGCTGATCCGGTGCCCTTTGGCTGGGGCTACAATCTCGGCGGCAATCTCGGAGATTCGACCACGACGGATCGCAGCACGCCCACGGCCACCAATGTCTCCGGCGTGCTCGCAGGCAAAACGATCGTCTCTTTGAAGACCTCCTCCTGGGCCTTTCATTGCCTGGCACTGACCTCGGATGGCAAAGTTTATGGTTGGGGTGAGAACGCGAGTGGTCAGCTTGGCTATGGGAGCATGGTGCCGTCGGTGCCGTCGCCCGTGGCTGTGGACATGAGTGGCGCGCTGCTCGGAAAGACCGTGGTGGCTGTCGCAGCGGGCGCTTATCACAGCCTCGCACTCACCTCCGATGGACTTCTTTTTGCCTGGGGCAGGAACACGAACGGCGAACTCGGCAACAACTCCACCTCGGACAGCTCTCTGCCGACGCCTGTGGATATGACGGGTGTGCTTGCAGGCAAAACCATCGTTCAGATTGCGGGTGGGCAATCGTGCAGTGCCGTGCTGGACTCCAATGGCAAGGTCTATGCCTGGGGAGCCAACAGTTCCGGACAACTGGGTGACGGCACCACGACAGAACGTCATGTGCCCGTGGCCGTGGACACCTCGGGCGTGCTCTCCGGCAAAGTCGTTTCGCAGATCAGCTTTGGTTCCTCCCACTCGCTCGTGCTGACATCCGATGGAATGCTATTCGCATGGGGAAGCAATCTTCGCGGACAGCTCGGCAACGGCTCCACCACGAGCAGCTCATCGCCCGTGGCTGTGGATGTCTCCGGCGTCCTTGCGAGCAAGACCATCACCAGCCTTGCTGCGGGTTACACGCACAGCTTGGCGCTGGCATCCGATGGCACTGTGTATGCCTGGGGAGCCGACGAGTATGGCATGCTGGGCAATGCAGCAGTCGTCGTTCAGTCCAACACCGCTGTGGCGGTGGACACCTCGGGCGTGCTCTCGGGAAAAACCGTCAGTGCGATTGCGGCTGGTCTTTTCAACAGTCTCGCCCTCACCTCGGATGGCGACCTCGCGTGTTGGGGCTTCAATAATCAAGGCGAGGTCGGTGATGGCACCACGACCCAACGCGATACTCCGGTGGCTGTCGATACGACCGGGGCGCTCGCGGGTTACACTCCCACCAGCATTCAAGGGGGCTTTCAGTTTCACATCATCCTCGCCGCCCCTTCCACCAGCACCATCACGCCCGCCGCCCGCTACACCTACGCAGCGAACTTCGGCTGGCTCAACTGGCGCACCCGCCCCCTCGCCGTCGATGCACCGGTCATCGAGACCACCATGCTGCATGGGAAAGTGTATTCGGCCAATGTCGGCTGGATCGACCTTGGTGACGGCACACCTTCGGGCTCTACAGGCAGCTACACGCAGACCGGTGGCGACATTGGCGTCAATCACGACGGCGCGGGCGGCCTCACGGGCTATGCCTACGGTGCCAACATCGGCTGGATCTACTTCGATCCCACCATCGCTGATCCACCACGAGTGGACCTCATCACCGGAGCTTTCAGCGGCTACGCTTACTCGGCGAACTGCGGCTGGATTCACCTCGGCAGCATCAAGACGCGCATCTCCACCGGCACCGACTCCGAGCCCATCGCTGACGGTGGCAGCGGCGATGGCATCGCGGACGCCTGGGAACGCGAGCGCGCTCTGGCTGCTGGCTTCTTTGGCAACAATCTCAACCTCCTCGGCACCACGCCCACCTCCGACTACGATGGCGACGGCATCAGTGATCGCGACGAATACATTGCCGACACCAACCCCTTCGTGGGCAACGAGAAGCTCAAGGTCACCAGCTTCACCGTCAATCCCACCACGGGCGACATCGACCTCGACTGGACCGGCTCCAATCGCCGCGCCTACACGGTGCTTTGCAGCAGCGACCTTGTTAACTGGAGCCCCGTCGGCGATCCGCTCACGGGCAGCACGCTTGGCATGACCTTGCCACCGCCCGTGAGCACCCATCTGTTCTTCCGCGTCTCGGCAAATCTGCCGCTGGCTCCGTGAGTCACCGGGTGCAAAGAAAAGCAGCTTTGCGCGCGGGTGCGGCAGAGCTGTTGAGGCTGGTAAAAACAGGCGTCAGGTTTTGCCTAACGATTGAGTGAACGACAACAAGAGCGTTACTTCGAAGCCTTGGCTTTGCCTTTGGCGGCCTTGCCTTTTCCCTTGCCCTTGGCGGCTGCGGGAGCGCCAAGCGGGGTGACTTCGTTCTTGATCGTGGCCTTTACTTCATCCCACTTGGGGTTCTTGGTGGCCTCCCAGACCTTGAAGTTGCGGAACTCGACGGACTGCCCGCCAACGGTGACGCCAGGAGCGGTCTTGGTCTGGGTGAAGAGTTCGCTGCTGCCGTAGCCAACGACGTTGTCCACCTTGCCGAGCATCGTGTCGCCCACCATTTCGATGCGCACCGTGTGCCATTCGCCGGGCTTCAGATCCGCCTTCACGCGGTGAAAGATGATGGCCTTGTCTGGGCCTTCGTGATCGTTGTCGTCGCGCTGGACGGTGACCATCGTGGGCGTGAGTGCCACACGCGCCATGTGGTCCTTCTTGGCGTTGATGGTGAGCGTGGTGGTGCGGGCTCCGGCGAACTTCACGTCCACTTGCACAATGCAGTCCGTGAGGTCCTGCGTGGCGCGCATCACGGCACCGTGCTTGTCGGCTTCGAGTTCGGAGCCGCGGAGCACGCCTTCCACCGCTTCCCATTTGCCCTTGGCGGTTTTCCAGGGAGCGGCCGGAGCGGTGTCGAGCTTGGAGTCGAGGATCAGCTTTCCAGGGATCGCGAGCAGAGCGTCGTCGGCAAAGGAGGTCTGCGCGGCGAGGCCGAAGGCAGACAGGGCAAGGAGGGTAGCGAGTTTCATGAGGCCCGCTGAAACGCGAGCGGGTCGCTGTTCTCGCAGGGACTTGAACGCGTCTTGTGGTCTCCAGGGCGCAACTTCCCAACGAGGAGGTGAGCGCAGCTGCCTTGGAAGAACGATGAGTCTTCGGCAACGGAGAAAAAGTGCTGCCAGGGGACCGCAGCCGAGTGAAGGCATGCTGCCGTTGCTACCTTCCGGTCCTGGCGGGGTTCGCAAGCTCCACACTCCACGACCCCTGACAGCGGGCGGAGACTAGACGACCTTCTGCATGGCACAAGTGGAAAGGCGGAGGGGAAGTAGCGAAGAGCTAAGGGCGTAGAGCGAAGAGTGGATGCTCTGCCTTCGAGTGCATCCCTCGTTTTCATGCCCGTGTGTGGATGTCAGACTTAGCAGTCCTCATCGCGCCTCTTTGCTCCAGGCCCTTAGCTCTTCGCTTGGAACTCTTTGGGAACCTGGAGAAGAAAGTGTGTGCGGCCTTTGTCGGGCTTTGCTTTCGTTCGGCGGTTCTCTCCCTCTCCTACAATGGAACAACATCCTCGTCAGATAGTGAAGTGCGTGCGCGACTTGATCGTGCTTGGCGGGATGATCGCGATGGTGAACGGGCTGGTCTCTCGATCTGACTTCGGCTGGCTGGAACTCAATCCCACGCCATGGCTGCTAGTGCCCGTGCTGCTCGGGGCTCGATATGGTGCTGTAGCGGGGCTTTTCAGCGGTGCGGTGACGAGTGCCCTGATCGCTGCGGCGCATGGAGGAAGGGCAATGGACGAGACCAAGGCCTTTGTGCAGGACCATCCGTTCTACTTCAGTGCATTGGTGCTGATGGGTTACCTCGCAGGTGAGTGCGGCCGGTGGTTGAGCGGATCGAAGGCGGCTCTCGATGAGAAGTGCAAGGCGCAGGCCTTCGAGCTGGAGCGCATGTCCGCAGAGCTTGATTTGCAGCGCGAAGCGAAGCATGATTTGCAAAAACGACTGGCCTTGCACAATGCCACGCTGGCGGGCCTGGACGATGATCTGCGCAAGCTGGTGACGGGATCGTCCGAGTCGCTGATGGCTGGATTGCTCACGCTCTTGCACCAGCACGCGCAGGTGACTTCGGCTGGTCTCTACTTGCGTCGTGGGGACAAGCTAGAACGCGTGGCAGTCCTGCATCCGACGAAGCCGCTGAAGGAGTCGTTGACGATGGATGAGAATCCGCTGGCCCGACGGGCGCTTGAGGAGCGCTCCGTGATGTCGGTCAAGTCCGCAATGGAGACCACCAAGGACCAGCCATTCCTTGCGGCGCTGCCGTTCGAGCGGCGGGAGATGGAGGGCGTGCTGCTGGTGCAGGACATGCCGCTGCGTGCCTTCAACTGGGCCAACCTCGCACGCATCGAGCTGATCATGCTCTGGACCTTCGCGATGGATCTGGTGCGCGGGCAATTCAGTGCGCCGGGCGAGCTGGTGCCTGTGGAAGCATGGAAGGTGCTGATCAACCAAGCCATCGCGACGGATCAGTTGCATGATGTGCCTTCGATGGTGGTGAAGCAGGAGGTGGATGCTGCCTCGGAGAAAGTCATTCTGAAGATGCTGCCGCCGACCGCTGCCGCCACGCGACTGCCGGAGGGCTCGGGCATTGCCATCCTGCTGCCTCTGGCGGGCGAGATGGAAGCCGGGGCCCTGGTGACGGAGTGGCAGCGTTTGGGGATCAAGAAGAGTCCGGTGAAGTATCCGGTCACGCGCGGTCCTTCGGCGGAAGAATTCTGGAATCATGTGCTGAAACCATGATTGAGTCGCTGCCTCCTCTGACCTCTGTGGGTGTGCTGGCGGTGCTGGCCGTGGTGCCGATCATGGTGTCGTGGCTGATCGTGCTGGTGCCATCGAAGCGTCGCGAAGCTTGTGGCGTGGTGGCGGGCAATCCAATGGAGACGGCGGCTCTCGCGCCCCATCAGCCTGTGGTGAAACGGCCTCTGGTGACGCTGAGTCGCGAGCTGACGACGGCAGACATGGGCGGCTACTTGCTGGGGATGCGACATCTGCCGGTCGAGCAGGCGGCTCCGCTGCTGGCGCGCTACGTGCGGTGTGCGGACCCGGCCTTGCAACTCTACGCTCAGAGCATCCTGGCGCAGAGTCGCGAGCACTTGCAGGTGCAGTTGGTGAAGCTGCAACGCGCTTCCGAGGATGATGCTCAGAGCGCGGCCTGGATGCTGGAAACGGGTCTTGCCCTGGCGAGTCCCACGCTCACGGGAGCGGCTGAGCGCCCGGGGTTCCTGAAGCATTTGTCCGACCTCGCAGCGGCTCGCCTGAAGACGTCGGCGGCCACGCCTGCGCTGCTGAGCCAGGCCATCCAGGTCTTCCTGGAGGCGGGTCGCCCTGAAGACGCGGAGCCTCTGCTGGTGCGACTGCCTCAGGGCTCGCCGTTGCGCGCGGAACTGGAACCCGCAGTGGCCCACGCCCTGCATCAAAAGCAAGTGGCCTGATCATGCCTGCGAAGCCTGCCACGACTGACATTTGCTTGGTGCTCGAAGGCACCTACCCCTACGTGGCCGGTGGTGTGTCCACCTGGGTGCACCAGATCATCAACATGTTTCCAGACTGGACCTTCTCGCTCTTCTACCTGGGCGCGCAGAAGGATCCGAAGGCCAAATACAAGTATCAGCTTCCGCCCAATGTGAAGGCGGTGGAAGAGGTGTATCTCTTCGATCAATGCGTGGATGGCGGGCTGCTCGGCGGCGTGGGTGGCAAGTGGAAGCCGTTTTATGAAAACGTGCGCAAGCTCGGCGTGCGCCTGCCTGTGGGTGACCGGCACGATCTCGACCTGGTGCGAGGATTGCTCAAGCATGTAGGCGACCATTCGCGGGTGGGCTTCGAGTCCTTTTGGAAGCATCCCGAGACCTGGAATGTGGCGATCGAACTCTACGACCGCTACGCCCCTGACGAGAGCTTCCTGGACTTCTACTGGACGCTGCGATTCCTGATCCAGCCCGTGTGGAAACTGGCGCGTGCGATGAACCGGCTGCCGCAGGCCAAAGTTTATCACACGGCCTGCACGGGCTATGCCGGGCTGGCTGCAGCGATGGCAGCGGCGGAAACGGGCAAGCCGATGGTGCTCACGGAGCATGGCATCTACCTCCGCGAGCGCATCGCGGACATCTGCCGCAGTCCGTGGATCCCGGATCAACTCGTGCGCCGACCGAACCTGGATGAGCCCCTGGGCACGCTCCGTCGCCTGTGGATTGGCTTCTTCGATGTGATCGGGCGCATGGCCTACCATCAGTCCACGGACATCGTCAGCCTCTTTGGCAAGAACGCGGACGCTCAGATTCACTTCGGGGCAGACCCGGCGAAGATCACGATCATCCCCAACGGCATCAAGACGGAGGAGTTCTTCGAGTTGAAGAAGAAGCGGGATGAACGGCGCTCCCGCGAGCCGGGCAGCCAGGTAGTGGGATTCCTCGGACGCGTGGTGAGCATCAAGGACGTGAAGACGCTGCTGCGCACGGCGCGCAAGGTCTGCGATGTGCTTCCGAAGGCGCGGTTCCTGGTGGCGGGTCCGCATGAAGAGGAACCCGAATACTATCGCGAGTGCGTGGAGTTGATGGAGCAGCTCGGTGTGCAGGACCAGGTGAAGTTCCTCGGGCCTACGCAACGCAATGACTTCCTACCGCAGCTCGATGTGATGATCCTCTCCAGCATCAGCGAGGGGCTGCCCTTTGTGATCATCGAGAGCCTGGCGGCGGGCGTGCCCGTGGTGTCCACCGATGTGGGCGCGTGCTCCGAATTGCTCAATGGGCGCCCCGGCGAATCGCCAGCTTTTGGTCCCGCAGGTTTGATTGCCGAGATCGCCAACAGTGACGAACTCGCCGCCCATCTCATCCGCGTGCTGACCGATCATGCGCTGCTCGATCAGATGACCGCGTCCGGCCTGCGCCGCGTGGAAACGCTTTATCACGAGAACGCGATCCGCGACGCCTACCACGAGCTTTACGCCAAGCACCTCACGTGAGCCTGTTTCATCCTTCATCATTCATGCTTCATCCTTTCTGCTAATGGCCGGCATTGGTTTCCAACTTCGACGCTTGAGCAAGTCCAGTCACTTCACTGGACAGATCGGTGCGTATGCCAGCGCGGCGATCATCAGTGCAGGACCGTGGATGATCTCCATCCTCTCGCTGATGCTGCTCACCTGGCTGCTGCACAAAGTGCTGCCGCGCGAGGAGGACCACATCCGCCTTTTCTCCGCCAGCGTGACGCATGTCTATGCCTTCGCGCTGGTGCTCACGGGACCTTTGCAGATCCTGCTCACGCGCTACACCGCAGACCAGTTCTCACTCAAGACGCCGGAGAAGATTTTTCCGAGCTTCCGTGGTGGATTGATCGTGGCAGCCGTGATGGCCAGCATCGTGGGCGGCGTGTTTTTTATCGGCCTCGTGCCGGAGGTCCCGTGGCATTTCCAGGTGAGTGCGGCGGCGCTGCTGGTCTATGTGTCCTGCATCTTCGTGGCCAGCGTGTATCTGAGCGTGCTGCGTGAGTATGGGCGGATCGTTTTTGCCTTCTTCGTGGGCTACGGCAGCGGCGTGGTGGCGGCTTGGTATCTGGCGCAGCACTACGGCATCACGGGGGCGATGGTCGGGCTGCTGGCCGGACACCTAGTGCTTTTCATCCTGCTCGCGGCGCATGTGCGCTATGAGATTGGCAAGGGCAGCGGCTCGATGTTCGCCTTCCTGGGCGCAGCGAAAAAGCTGCCCGACCTGCTGCTCTGCGGGCTGTTCTACAATTTGGGCATCTGGATCGACAAGTTCCTCTTCTGGTGGATGTCCCACAGCTCGGTGCAGGTCTCGGGTAGGCTCTATGCCGCGCCAGACTATGATCTGGCGATTTACCTCAGTTTGCTTTCCATCGTGCCCGGCATGGCGGTGTTCATCCTTCAGGTGGAGACGAGTTTTGCCGAGAGATTCCAGGCTTACTTCGACAAGGTGAATCACGGTGCCTCGCTGAGCGACATCGTCGTCGCGCGCGGTCAGATCATTGAAAGCTTGCAGCAAGGATTCCGCCGCCTGCTCAAGGTGCAAGGGCTGACCACTGCCCTGCTCGTGATTGGTGCCTCGGCCATCGGTTCCATCTTCCACGTGAGCTTTGTGCAGACTGGGATCTTCCGCATCACCTTGTTCGGCGGCTTCCTGCTCATGGCCTTCCTGGCCATGCAGACGGTGCTTTTCTACTTCAATGACCGCCGTGGGGCGCTGCTGTGCTCCTTCGTGTTCCTGCTGGCCAATGGTTTCCTCAGTGCCCTGACGGTGAGGCAAAACGAGGCCTGGTATGGCTTTGGATTCGTGGTCGCCAGTGGGGTTGGGTTGCTCATTGCAGCTACTCGTGTGAACACTAGGCTTCAAGAGCTGGAGTATCACACCTTTGCCCGGGGAACGGAATAAAGGTGTTCCCGTCGCGATTGAGCGATTGACAGATTTGCCGGTTTTAGGGTGTAATCAAACCCTGATGCCCATCCCCTGCGTCCCCTACCTGATCCCTGTGACTGCCTCCCTCCTGCTCCGGCGGGATGTTCGTGGTGATCTCGTATCCGAACTGCGCTCCCTCAGTTCATAATCGCCTAACGGCGAAGAGGCACCTCCCGGCCTCGCACCGCAGGACAAATCAGAAGCATTCGAAGGCTTCCGGCACATCACCGTGTTTTCTTTTTCAAACTACCCTATGAGAACCCTCCGCAGAAATCGCCGCCCCCTTGGTCTGGTGCTCAGTGCCCTTCTTTTGGTCTGGCAGATCCAGCAGCCCCTGGCAGGTGCTACGCTGATTTGGGACAGCGACACCCTGACCTCTGGTGCCCAGGACGGTGCTGGCACATGGACAGTTGGTGGCGCGACCTTCTGGAACGGCACGGCCAATGTGGCCACGACGAATGACTTGTTCGGTGACATTGCTCTGTTCGGTAATGCTGGCGCTGGCGGCACTGTCAATGTGGGCACTCAAAGCGTCCGAGGACTGGTATTTGGTGCCTCGACGTCTGGTTACACGCTGACCAATTCTGCAGCGAGTGTCCTGACTCTGGGCACCTCGGGCATCACCGTGAACAGTGGAGCCCAACCAGTCACGGTAGGCTCGACCAACCTGGGGCTGGCCCTGGGGACGAACTCTTCGATCGTCAACAATTCGGGCGGGCTCTTTACCGTCGGGGGAGCGCTCAACACGGCAGGCAACGCACTGATCTTCGACGGAACCAGCAACACCACCGTCTCGGGTATCATCAGTGGCGCTGGCGCGCTGACGAAGAATGGATCGGCTGATCTGAACTTTAACGGTGTGAACACCGGCACGGGCGCGATCACCGTGAACAATGGCAAGATCATCGTGGGTGCGAGCGCGAAGCTATCGGGGGCTGCGGCGTTGAACATCAACTCCGGCGGCACCGTGCAGATCTCCGGTGGCACCAATGCGATCGATGACGGCAGCGTTGTCACCGTCAATGCGGGCGGCACGCTCTTGCTGAATGGTGGAGCCACTGAAACCATCGCACGTCTGGCGGGCGCCGGTGTGGTGGACCGCACTGTGGCAGGAAATCAGGTGCTGACGGTCAGCAACACCACTAGCAATACCTTCTCCGGCATCATTCAGAATACCACAGGCACCCTGGCCCTGACCAAGACGAATACGAATACACTCACCCTCACTGGGACGAGCACCTACACTGGCGCGACCATCATCAACCGCGGCTTCCTCACGGTTTCATCGCTACAGAATGCCGGGGTCGCGAGTTCGATCGGCATGCCGACCGGCACAACGTCCGACATCACATTCAACAACAACGCTGCATCCCAGACTTCTGGCCTCACCTATAGCGGCACCACGGCAGCCTCCACGGATCGCGTGCTCTCGATCGCGCTGGGCTCCGGAGCCATCACGACGGCTCACACCATCACCATCTCCAACACGTCCACGACAGCAGGGGCGAACCTCGTCTTCACGTCCAACCTGAAGAACACGACCAACACCTCCGCACTGGCACCCACGCTTATCTTTGGCGGCACGAACCCCGCTGCGGACGTGAACGAGTTCCGAGGCAACCTCATCAATTCGACCGCCACTGGAACCAAGCTTCTCAACGTGAGCAAGTCTGGCACAAACACCTGGAAACTGGGTGGCACGAATACCTATACGGGCACGACCACCATCTCCGCTGGCACATTGATTTTTGGCAAGCAGGTGTCCCTTTACAACAACACGCCTGCGAGCTGGACCGCGACCAACATCACAGTCTCCAGCGGTGCAACCTTGGGCCTGAATGTGGGCGGCACAGGGGAGTTCACTTCCACCGATGTGGCTACGATTGCAGCGCTGGGCACGGCTACCAACGGCTTCCTCGGCGGTTCTGCGATCGCGCTCGACACGACCAACGCGACGGGCAACTTCGTCCTCGGCACCTCTCTCACGAATACCAATGCGGGGGCCAATGCTCTCGGCTTGACGAAGTTGGGCACCGGCACGCTGGAACTGACCGCTGCCAATAGTTACACAGGAACGACCACCGTGACTGCTGGCACCTTGCTCGTTAGCGGCTCAGGTAGCATCGGCAGCGGTGGCGTGACCATGACTGGCGGCACATTGGATCTCGGCGGCACCACACCCACCGTAGGAGCGGTCAGTCTTGCCGGCACATCGACTCTTCAAAACGGTTCCCTCTCCGGCACCTCGTATGCAGCCAGCCCAGCGACGGGTAACACGGTAACGGTCACCGCCAACCTCCTGGCCAACGGAGCGAGTGGACTCACAAAATCTGGCGCTGGTATCCTGAGTGTCTCCGGAGCCAACACCTTCACGGGGGGGGTCACCGTGAGTGCCGGCACTTTGCAGTTCTCCACCGTCAGTGACAACGGTGGAGCTGCGAGCAATCTGGGCCAGGGCACGGATGCCATCACTCTCAGCGGCAGCGGCATTCTGAGCTTCGTGGGTGGCAGCAACCAGTCCACCAATCGAGCCGTCACTCTGTCCGGCGCAGCCACCCTTGATGGAAGCGGCACCAGTGGAGCGACGATCAGCTACACGGGTGCCATCAATACGTCTGGAAACACTCTGACGCTGACCGGCACCACGGGTGGCAGCATCACGGGCGGTGTCATCCAGACCGGAACGGCAGCGGACCTCAGCCCTTCAAGTGGCACCTGGAACTTCAGCACTGGAACGCTCGTCATCGCTGACGACTTCATCAACTCCGGCCCCACGGTGGTGACCAATCTCAACACCACAGGCATCCTCACCTACACCGCTGGCACCAGCAACGGTCTCTACATCCGTAACGGAGCGACGGTCAATTTGAACGCCAACGATGTGAATGGCGCCGCCAACAGTGGCAGTCTTGATTTCATTCTGATGGGCGACGTCGTCGGGACACCTGCCACGCTGAACACCAACACCTTCGGCATGACCACCCCTCGTCTGGATGTGGGTGCAGCGTTGATTCCGACGGGCGAGGCCAGCGTCATTGGCTCAGGCACGCTCACGGTGACCACAGCCCTCAATCTCTACCGTGGAAGTATCGCGGCCAATCTTACTGGAGCCGCCGCCTTGCTGAAACAAAGCCCTGGCACGGTAACTCTGAGCGGAGATACCTCCGGGCTTACGGGCGTGACGACGCTTTCTCGTGGCACGCTTGCGCTCGACTACACAACCAACAACACGAGCAAATTGTCAGACTCCGCCGTGATCAGTGCGGCGGGTGGCACTCTGTCGCTCACGGGCAATACGAGTGGAGCTACTTTGGAGACGATTGGCGGCATCACCATTGGCGTTGGTTCAACGCGTCTCGTTGTCAACAACGGCACCGGTCAGACGGCAGCCTTGAATGTGAATGGCATCACTCGTTCGGCGATTGGCGGCACCCTGGATGTTACACTGTCATCAGGCAGCGCAAGCGTGGCGACTTCGACAGCAAACGGCGCTGGCACGATCCTGGGAGGCTGGGCAACCGTGGGCGGCAGCAACTTCGCGACGGTGTCTGGAGGGAACATTATCTCCTTCACCTCCACGGCAAAGGATGATGTCTCCACCTGGGCTGTAGGTGATGATGTCACAGATTCCACCGGCTTTACTGGCAGTCTGAACAACCTCAGCGTGAATAGCCTGCGCTTCGGTTCAGCTGCGACTTCCACGGTCACGATCAACGCCGACAATCGTCTGAACATCGGCAGCAGCGGTATCCTCGTGACCACAGCTGTGGGGGCAGGACCAGCATCGATCACCGGTGGTATCTTGAGCGGAGGCACGCTCAATGAAATCATCGTTCATCAAAACAACACGACGTCGTCCTTTGCGATCGGCTCGAACCTCCTTGGCGGCAGTGCCTTGACCAAGACTGGCGCGGGAACGCTGACGCTCTCGGGCAACAACACCTTCCACGGCACGATCAACGTGAACGATGGCACCCTCATCCCATCGGGCGGCAAAGCCATTGGTGACTTCTCGCTGGTGGCTCTCAAGAGCAACGGAGGTTCGGTCTTCGATTTGAACAATGGCACCGAGACGATTGGTGCGCTGGGTTCCACGGCAGTCTTCTCCACCACTGGCATTGAAGATGGAATGGTATCCATCGGCACCGGCACTTTGACCATCAACAACACGGTCGCGACCCGCGTCTATCAAGGCTCGATCTCCGGCACCGGCACCATCGTGAAGAATGGTGTCTCTTCACAGGCCTTCTTCGGTGGAGCAACGGGTGGATTTACGGGCAATCTTGTGATCAATCAGGGTCTCATTGACTTGAGTGAAGGTGCCACGGTGCTCAACACGGCCTCCAGCATCGTGATCAATGGTCCGGGTGAATTGATCAGCGATCAAGAAACGAGCGCGAGCGTGGATCACATTGGAAACTCGACTCCGATCACACTCAACAACACGGTGATTGGCCGTGGTCTCTGGGTGCGCAATCCCGACCAGGGAGCTGGCCGTTCGGAGACCGTTGGTGCCATCACCCTTGGGTTTGGCCACAACGTGATTCAGGTGGATGAAAACGGTGCTACCTCTGGATCGGCGCGAACCATCACCGCGACGGCGGCCTCTCTGGATCGTGGCACCAATCACGCCACCCTCCTGGTGCGTGGTCAGATGATGGGGCTCACGTCTGGGGAGCGTGGCCAGTTGATCTTTTCTGCGGCTCCAACGGGTGCCATTGGTGGCGGCGGTGCGGCTGCTTCTACCACGATCAACATCTTCCCCTACATGGTGGGTGAGTCTGCGGCAATGACCGACGCCACTCTCACTGACAACTATGGCAACTCGTTTGTCATGAACACCGGCACGACGAATGGTCTGCGTCCGCTCGATCTCGCGACGGAATACACGCTCAATCAGGCAGGATTCGATGCGCTTACCGGCACGGCGGTGAACAACGTGCGATTCGCCCTCAACCCGGCGGGCACGCTGGCTGGCACGGCGACGCAGATCAACTCGCTCGTGCTCGATTCCTCGACTGAAGCCCTCACCGTCAACGGCCCAGCCAGCTCGCTCAACATCAAGAGCGGTGCAATTCTCGCGACGACGACAACGCCTGCCAACGCGATGACCTTGGGCGGTTTCACCGGTCTGACGACGGACGCTGGCAACGACTACACCGTGTATGTGACGAACCCCACAAGCACGTTCACGCTCAATACCCCGCTCACCACCGCTGCACCGCTCGTCAAGGCGGGAGCTGGCACTCTGGTGCTGGGAGCTGTGAATTCCACGACCGATGTGTATTTCAATCACGGCCTGATTCAAACCGATGCCTTGAACAAGCTCGGCACGGGCGATCTCAAGTTCCAGGGCGGTGGCCTGCGCTGGGCGACGGGAGCCACGTTTGATCCGTCCACCAAGGTCATGAGCTTCGGCTCCGGTGGCGGCTCGCTCGATACGAATGGCAACAATGTCACACTGGCGAATGCGGTCGGGAATGGTGGGATCGGCGGTTTGACGAAGTTGGGCACCGGGATTCTGACGCTGAATGCACCCGTGACCTATACCGGCACGACCATCGTCACGGCTGGCACCCTGCAGTTTGGTGTGGCCGCCGCACTCCCATCGAATGCTTCGGTCGTGCTCAATGGTGGCACGCTCGATACGGGGGCGTTTGTGACGGCGCTTGGAAACTTCAGTGTGCAGGCTAGCAGCACGTTGACGGGCTCGGCCAACGTGACTTTCACCGGTGATACCGTCTTTGGTGGCGGTGCCAACCGCGTCCTGACAGTGAACAATTCGGGCCTGACCACCATCACTGGTGGCTACCTTGCCTTGGTCGATACTGCAACGACGGCACGCACCCAGACCATCGCGGGCACAGGGGCGGTCACGATCAACAGTGAGATTCAGGATGGCACGGCGGCTGGCAGCTTGACCATCACGAACACGAACACCACGACGCTCACCGGACACAACACCTACAGCGGCACCACGACCATGAATGCCGCAGCGGGCACGCTGGTGTTCTCAGGCGACAATCGCACGGCCGGTGTCACCACGCTGACGGCAGGCACCATTCAACTCAACAACGCACTCAATGGCGGTCTCGCCTCCGGCCTGGTCACGCTGACCTCGGGAACGGTCCAGGCAGTGAATGCCGCACGCACGCTGAGTAACAACGTCAATCTCACCGCCGCCACGATCTCGGGAACACAGAGCCTGACGATCAACGGAACGGTCACCGGTGTGACAGGCGGCTCCCGCACGCTCGACAGCAGCATCACAGGCGGCACGCTCACTCTGGGTGACGTGGGCATCAATGCGGAGACCGCAAACGCTCGCACGCTCACCATCACGGGCACGGGTGCGACGACGATCAACGGTATCATCTCCAATGGCAACGCCTCCACGAACAACGGACTGATCATTACCAACAGCAACACCACCACCCTGGCGGGAGCGAACACCTACTCGGGTGACACCATGATCAGCGCTGGAATCACCAAGCTTGGGAATTCCAATGTGATTCCGGATGGTGCCGGCAAGGGCAACCTCAGCATTGCTGGTGGTGCCACTCTTGATTTGAACGGCAAGTCAGACGCATTGAATGGTCTGTCCGGTGCAGGCACGATCGATAGCACGGCAGCGGGAGCGATGTCGCTCAGCGTTGGCGGCAATAATCAAACTTCGACTTTCTCTGGATCGCTGGCCAACACGGCAGGCACGCTGAGCCTGACGAAGACCGGCACGGGTGATTTCACCCTAAGCGGCACCAGCACTTACTCGGGTTCCACTACGGTGAGCGGCGGCAAGCTTTATGTCGATAGTGCCACGGCTTTCCCTGCGACGACGGCGGGGCTCACCTTGGACGACGGAGCTGAGTTCCACCTGCGTGGCACGAGTCCCTTGGCCAACGTCGTCCGCAGCTTCTCCGGCACGGGCAATGTGATCACCGTCGGCAGCACCACTGGCGGCGTGCTCGGCTTTGGCATTGATGGACTCTTCAATTCGCAGCTCAACCTCGCCGCTGGTCAGACCATGGCTGTCAATGGCACACTCACGACGGCCATCCACGTCAACAATGCGCCGACCGCTGGCCTGAACTATGTGCTGATCAATGCTGCTGACGACAACGCGATCTTCGGCTCCGGCACCTTTGACTTGAACCCAGTGGTCTTCAACGGCGGCAGCTTCACCTATGCGCTCGACAAGATCACGGTGGGAGCAGGTGAGAAATGGGTGCTCACGCCCACCTCTGTGGCCGCGGCAGATAATGTGTGGTGGAGGGGAGACTTGGGTGGGATTGGCACGGGCGTGTGGTCGGCATCGACCACCAGCGGCACCGGATTCCCCACCAACTGGGACACGGATCAAACCACCGGCACCGATGCTGCTGTGCCGCCCGATAGCGGTTCCATCGTTCACTTCAGTGCCACCGGTGCGACTAACTTCGCGACAACACTGGGCGCTAATTTGACGATCCAGGAACTGATCGTCCACTCAGGCGGTAGCGCAGTCTCGGTGGGTGGTGCAAACACCCTGACCATTGGCAATGCCACGGACGCCGCAGGCATCACGCTGCAAACTGGCGCGCCCAACCTCAGCTTCAGCAGCAACGTTGCCATGGGCAAGGCGCAGTCGTTTAACATCGCCGATGCCTCCTCGACGCTGACCTTTACAGGTGCACTCAGTGGCGTTGGGCCGCTCGGGATCAATGACAATGGTTCATCCACTGGCACGATGGTCCTCGGTGGTGCGGCGGGCATTGCTACCTACTCCGGCGCAACGAACCTGGCCGCAGGCAAGCTGGTGCTGCAAGGTGGTGCAAGCAATCGCCTTCCGACCACCACGGCGCTGACGATGGGCAACGCCACGCAAGGCGCGACACTTCAGCTGGGCGATGGTTCCGGTGCTTCGAGCACCACCATCGGCACGCTCAACACGGGAGCCGCGACAACGAATGCCATCGTTGGCGGAGCGACGACGGCTTCGACACTCACCATTGTGCAGGCTGCCGATGGAAGCTTCAATGGAGCAATCGGCGGCGCGGGAACCAACGAGAACCAGATCGCGATCGTCAAGCAAGGCGGCTCAACTTTGACACTCAACGGGGCCAATACTTACGTTGGCAGCACCACCATCAATGATGGCACCCTGATGCTCGGCACCACTGCCAGCCTCAGTGGCAGTGCTGGATTGAGCATCGTCGCAGGCGCGGGCAAGACGGCCGCCTTTGATCTGAATGGTCGCACAGCGACTCTCGCTGGAGCCGTCACGTTGGGCGGTGGGGATAGCGCAGCCTCGGCCTCTATTTTGAACAGCACTACAGGCGGTCTGCTCACTCTCGGAGGCAACGTGACTTACGATGCCACCAACAACCCGCTCGCTTCAGTTATCAATGCCAACCTGAGCAACGGAACTGCCGCGCGCACCTTCACGGTCAACGACTCCACTACGGTCGCGTCTTCAAGTTCGGAACTCACGTTGAACGGCACGTATGCTTCTGCCAATAGCGCCACGGTCACAGGCACTGGCAACATGACCATCAATGGTGCCTGGACACTGACCGGTTCGAATCTCTCGCTAACCAAGAGCGGCACCGGCACGCTCACCATTAATGCGGCAACGAACACCACAGGCACTGGCGACTGGAACATCAACGCTGGTGTGGTGAATGCCACTGCAGGCAACTCGCTGAACGCAGCAGACAACGTGATCGTGACCGGCACTGGCGTGCAGGACTCCACCATCGTCAATATCTCCGGTGCCAGTGTGCATCAGGGCAATGATTTCTACATCCGCGCTGGTGCTCGGGTCAATGTGACAGTCGCCAATGGCATCAGCACAGGCACCGATCAGATTCTCATCGGCGACATCAACTCCGTCGGCGCAGCCGCTGCGGCCAGGCTCGACCTCGCTGCAAACATCAGCTCCGGTAACACCTTGCAACTCGGTGGTGCGGGCGGCAGCCTCGGTAACATCACCGGGACCGGCGCGATCAACTCCACCAACGGATACTCACTGCGCGCTGGTAGCATCGCCAGCGGAATCACTCTCGCAGGAACGGGTGCCATCACCAAAGTCACCGACGGCACCGTGACCTTTGCTGGCACCCGAACAACCAGCGGTGCGACCAACATCCAGGAGGGCAGTCTGGTGCTCGACTACACCACGAACAATACCAGCAAGATCGGTGGTGTGCTCACGCTTGGCGCTGCTCAGGGAAATCTGACTTCGCCCACGTCCTTGGTGATCAATGGCAACGACTCGTCTGCGACGGCACAGAGCGTTACCAGCACGACCATCAGCAATACGGGTCACACGTTGATCGACATCAACAATGGCACGAGTCAAACCGCAGCCCTGGCGCTGAATGCGATCACACGCTCAGTCGTCGGCGGCACTGTCGGCTTCGACTATGCTTCGACCAGCGCGACGGCGACCACCACCAACGCCGCAACGAATTCTCTTGGATGGGCAACGGTCACCACCAGTGGCACGACGCGCATCGGTGCTATCGACGGCACAGGAAACATCATTCAGGGTGTGACCGACACGCAGAACAGTGTTACCTCATGGATCGACAACACGAACGTCATCAATAGCGGTGGCGGCTACTCGGGCACGATCAGCAGTTGCGTCACGATCTCCAGCCTGACCTTTGATGCAGCCGCAGCTTCCACTGTGGCCATCGCGACTGGCCAGGTGTTGAACATCACCAGCGGCGGCATCTTGGTCAATTCCACGGTGGGCAGCTTTGCCTCCACCATCTCTGGCGGATCTATTTACGGTGCGAATGCGACCAACCCGGGGGAACTCATCGTTCATCAGAACAACTCCGCAGCTCCCCTCACCATCTCGTCTTCAATCCTTGCCAGTTCCGGGGTGACCAAGAGCGGCGCAGGCATCCTGGTGTTGAGCGGCAACAATAATTACCTCGCCACTGGCAGCCGGCTCACCATCAACGAAGGCACGGTGCGAGTCGCAGGCGGCAATGCCATCGGCGACACGACGACGGTGATGATGCGCAGCAGTGGTTCCTTAGATTTGAACAACACGAGCGAGGCGATCGGCAATCTGGGAGCGGATTCGACGAACTTCTCCTCCGGCGGGATCGACCTCGGCACAGGAACGATCACGATCAACCAGACGACCACCTCCGGCTTCGTGGGTGCTTTCACCGGCGGCACCACGAGCACGATCGTCAAAAACGGCACCGGCACTCTCACAGTCCAGGGGAACTCACCCGGCTTCTCCGGCACCGTTCGAATCGACAACGGCCAGATCGCCCTGACTGGCAACTACGCGCAGTTCTCGGCGGCCACGGCGGTGGTGCTCAATGGTGCTGGGAATCTGGCCATCACGCAGGACCAGGATGCGAACGTGAATCGCGTTTCCAACACGGCGACCATAACGCTGAACAACACAGCGCTTGGTTCTGGCCTCTCACTGACGGATAGCGACAACACAGCGAGCAATGCCGAAACGGTCGGTGCGCTCACCCTTGGCGCTGGACACAACATCATCACGGCCACTTCGTCTCAGGCAGCCACCGTTGGCACCCTGACGCTTGCATCGCTGGCTGCTCGCAACAACCGCGCCACACTTCTGGTCCGCGGCGCAGGCCTTGGAGACTCGGCCGCCACTCAGCGTGGCCAGCTCATCTTCTCCACGGCTCCCGGCACCGGTAACGCCGTCATCGGCGGTGGTGGCGCAGCTGGCACCACGAACACCAGCATCTTCGCATGGATGGTGGGTGAGACATCCGCTACCGGCGTCGGCAACTCTTTTGTCCGCAACACCGGCACCACGAATGGGCTCAAGCCCTTGGATCTCACCACGGAATACATCAACAACAATACGGGCATCACTGGCACCTTGACGGACAACGTCCGATTCACGGCCACGGCGGCCATTGCGTCCACGCCGACGGCGATCAACTCCTTGGTGCTCGACTCGGCGACAGGTGTTGCACTCACTGGCTCGGCATCCTTCATGGAAATCACTTCCGGTGCGGTGCTTGCAGCAGGTGCAGGCAGCCATAGCATTGGCGGCATCACAGGCCTGACGACGGCGGCCACCCGTGACTACAATATCTTCGTGACCAACTCCGCTGGGGTGCTCTCCATCGACACCGCCCTTGCGACGGTGGCTCCGTTGGTGAAGTCAGGCGCAGGCACGCTCAAACTCACGAGCACCAGCAATGCCATCAACGCCATCTACCTCAATCAGGGCAACCTCTTGATTGATGACCTCGACAAGACAGGAACTGGCACGCTGAATTTCCATGGCGGCACCTTGAAGCTCGACACCACGTTCGCAGACGACCTGGGTGGCAAGACCATGGTGGCTGGCACAGGCGGTGGCACCATCGATGTGGGTGCGCTCACGGCAACAGCCACGGGCCTTAACCTCTCGGGCGCTGGCTCTTTCACCAAGACTGGCACAGGCACGCTGACCATCGGAGACAGCACCACCATCACCCACTCCGGTCAGGTGATTGTGGCCCAGGGAACGCTGGTGTTGAACAACACCACGGGCACGTCGATCGGCACGGGTGGCTTGCTCATCAGCGGCACGAGCAACCCAACGACGGTGCAGCTGACGCAGAACAATCAGATTGCCAACACCGCGCCGATCACGCTGACGAACAATGGCAGCAACAACCAGACGCTGGACCTCAACGGCTTCACCGACGCCGTTGGCGCTGTGACTCTGATTTCCAGTTCGACCACCGGCACCGTGATCAAAACGGGTGCCACAGGGGTGCTGACTCTGAACGGTGATCTGACGCTGACGAACAATCGCGTTAACGATGGTGGCACGACCGAGTTCCAGGTGCTCATCACAGGTTCCGGTGCGGTGGGAACTCGCACCACGGACGGCACGCTTGACCTCGGTGGAGTGAATCGCCGCATCATCGTCGATTCCGTCATCACCAATCCGAATCGCAATGATGCCGTGATCGAAACCGTGATTCAAAACGGAGGCATCATCAAGTCGGGTTCCCGTGCGCTCTACCTCACCAACGTCAATACTTACACTGGTCCCACCAACATTCAGCAGGGCACCGTGGTGATCAATTCAGCCCAGAGCATCGGTGACGGGAGCGCGACGAACAGCATCACTCTCGCGAATGGTTCCACGCTGCGCAGCACCGGTGCGAATGTGGATTTGGGTGTGAATCGCACGCTCACTCTCAGTGGAGTGATTGGCGGCACGCTTGAAGTGACCGGAACCAATAAATTGACAGCTTCGGGACCTATCGTGGGCGACGATTGCATGCAGCTGACGAAGGCAGGCACCGGCGCTCTCATTCTCACCAACGACGCAAACTCCTATGCTGGTGGCACGCTCGTCAGCGCTGGAACGCTTGATGTCAGCAACACGACCGGATCAGGCACAGGAACGGGAGCGCTTACGGTCGCTGCGGGTGCCACGCTCTCAGGCAGTGGAGTCATCAGCCCTAATGACGGAAAGAATATCATCGTCAACGGAACGCTTTCTCCTGGGGCTCTCGGTGCCCTGACTGGCACGAACCTGGAGATCAATCTCACCGGTGCCAGCACGCTGGCACTCAATGGGGCTGTGAACTTTACGTTGTTCGGCAATGACAACCTGGGCACCCTCAATCCGCTCACCCAGAACACCAGCATGGCCCTCTACGCCCTGGATTGGAGCAATCTGACGATTGGCACTGGAGCCGTCCTGAACGTCGGCCTCAATACCGGTGTCTCCACCGCAGGCTGGTCGGTCGGCGATGCATTCAAGCTGTTTGACTGGCTCGGCGTGATTGCTGGAACACCTCCTTCATCTGGCGCATTCGCGAGCATCAATTTGCCATCGCTCGATGCTGGCAAGAGCTGGGACACCACCCAAATCTTTACCTCGGGAAATATCACCATCGTGCCTGAACCCGGTCGTGTGCTGCTCGTGATGCTGGGCCTTCTCGGGCTGGCGTTCCACCGTCGTCGTTAACACAACACGCGGCCTCTCTACCAATCGATGCTCAAGGGCCGCGCAGCGGACACAGGGATCATCCCTGACGCCCCGTTGCTCGGTCTTTCTCAAACAATTGCGTGAGCTGGATGCGGCGCTCGCGCACGATGCTCGCGTAGGCTTCCTCGTCGTCCTGCACGGGCATGATCATGTGAAAGGTCTCTTCGTCGTAGTTCTTCCAGCGTTGCATCGCTTCCTTGATCTGTTCCTTCGGCTTGCCCAGCACACACAGCGCTTTCTGGCCCAGCTCCAGCGCGCTGTGCATCTGCTCATGCACCACGTCCTCCGACTTCAAGCCGAGGCCGATGAACTCGTAGCGATGGTCGTAGTCGCGAGCCCGCGCGAGGATGCGCACGTTGGGGAACTTCTCACGCACCTCGGTCACCAGCTGCGCGACCTTCGCCTTGTCCGCCAGCGTGATGATCAACATCCGCGCCTGCGCGATGCCAGCTGCGTGCAGCAGGTCGAGCCGTGTCGCATCGCCGTAGAAAACCTTGAACCCGAAGTTGCGCAGCATGTCCACATGATCGGTATCGCTCTCCAGCACCGTCACCTTGATGCCCTGCGACATCATGAAGCGACCGACGAAATTACCAAAGCGACCGAAGCCCGCCATGATCACCGGCGCATCGTGCTCATCGATCTCGTCCGGTGCGCGCGCAGGCGTGCTGACCGCCGTGTAGCGTGGCGCGATCAGCTTCTCATAGATCACAAACAGCAGTGGTGTGATCGCCATCGACAGCGCCACGACCGCGACGAGCAGCTTCGAATTTTCTGCGTCGAGGATGTGCTGCTGCATTGCCATCGACAGCAGCGCGAAAGCAAACTCTCCACCCTGCGCAAGCGCGAGCGACAGCAGCCAGCGATGACTGCCGCGAATCTTCAGCACCACCGTGATCGCGAGCATCACCACCGCCTTCAGCACGATCAAGCCGATGACGAGAAACGTGATCAGCACCGGCCGTGAAGCAATGACGCTGAAGTCCAGCGATGCACCAACCGCGAGGAAGAAGAGGCCGAGCAATAAGCCTTTGAACGGCTCCAGATTGCTCTCCAACTCGTGGCGGTAATGACTTCCTGCCAGCACGACGCCAGCAACGAACGCACCGAGCGCTGGTGAAAGTCCGACCTGTGTCATCAGCAAGGCAACGCCCACGATCAGCAACAGCGCGGCCGCTGTGAGCAGCTCGCGCAAGCCTGTCTTCGCCAGCACGGCGAAGCCTCGTGGCACGATGAATTGTCCTGCGATGACGATCACGGCCACCGCACCCAGTGTGACCATTGGCTGTGCCCAGTGCGGCAACGTCTGCAACCAGCCGTGCGCTTCTTCCGGCGCTTCACTGGCGGCGAGCAAAGGAAATACCGCGAGCATTGGGATCACCGAGATGTCTTGGAACAGCAGCACCGCGAACGAGTCACTGCCGGCATCCGTGCGCATCAACGCCTTCTCTTGCAGCGTCTGTAAAACGATCGCCGTCGATGACAGCGCGAGGATCATGCCCGTCGCGAGCGCGGGCTTCGCGTGCAAGCCACACGCCATCGCCACACCCATCACGGCGAGCGCGGTGATCACGACCTGCGCGCCGCCCAAACCGAAGATCGGACCTCGCATTCGCCACAGACGCGACGGCTCCAGTTCCAGCCCGATCATGAAGAGCATGATCACCACACCGAACTCCGCGAAGTGCATCGCTTCCTCGCCCTGCGTGCCACCGACCCAGCCCAAGGCAAATGGCCCGATCAACGCGCCGCCGATGAGATAGCCGAGCACCGAGCCCAGCCCCAGACGATGCGCGATGGGCACCATCAGCACCGCAGTGGCGAGGTAGATGAAGGCGGAGATGAAGAAGTTGGGATCGTGCATGAGAGATCGGGCGCGGCAAAGGTGAAGACCAGCGACCTGTCGGTGCCACCATTCCTCGGTGGCGATCTTAGCAGCACGTCACGTGCCTCTTCAATGCGCTTCCGCTTCGGCCAGCAAGGCCTTGAGATCGAGCGCTTTCGTCACCATCTGGAGTTCGCCTTTCGCATCGAAGGGCCACTGATCGCGCGGGCGGTCCCAGTAGAGTTCGAGGCCATTGCCGTCGGGATCGCTGAGATACAAGGCCTCGCTCACGCCGTGATCGGCTGCGCCTTCCAGCGGCACGTTGTTGTCCACCAAGCGCTTCAGTGCCTTCGCGAGTTCAGTGCGTGTGGGATACAAGATCGCGACGTGATACAAGCCGGTGGCGCGCGGTGGCGGCGGCTTGCCACCGGCGCTTTCCCAGCTGTTGAGCCCGATGTGATGATGGTAGCCGCCTGCGGACACGAACGCGGCCTGCGGGCCGTAGCGTTGCGTCAGCTGGAAGCCGAGCACGCCGCAGTAGAACTCCAACGCACGCTCCACATCGGCCACTTTCAGATGCACGTGGCCAATGCGCACCTCGGGATGGATCGCCGCGCTCATGACATCGTGGGATAGTCCGTGTAACCCACGGGACCCGGCGAGTAGAAGGTCGCAGGGTTCGGCGCATTGAGCGGCGCGCCGGCCTTAATGCGTGCGGGCAGGTCAGGATTGGCGAGGAAGCTGGTGCCAAACGCAATCGCATCCACGATGCCGTCCGCGATGGCCTTCGTCGCTTCTTCGGCGGTGTAGCCCATGTTGGTGATCAGCACGCCTTTGAAAGCGGCGCGTGCTGGCGTAACCACATCGCCGCTCTGCGCTTGGAAGAAGTCGGCACGCATGAGGTGCAGGTAAGCGATCTTCAGTTCGCTGAGCTTGGTCGCGACATATGTTGTGAGGCCCACAGGATCGCTGTCGATCATCGAGTTGTAGCTGTTGAGCGGCGAGATGCGCACGCCCACGCGATCACTGCCCCAGACTTCACAAACCGCAGCCGTCACTTCGAGCAGCAGGCGCGCGCGGTTCTCGATCGGACCCCCATACGGATCCGTGCGCTTGTTCGCGCCATCGCGAAGGAACTCATCGAGCAGGTAGCCGTTTGCGCCGTGCACCTCCACACCATCGAAGCCTGCGGCCTTCGCGTTCTCCGCTGCTTTCTTGAAGCCCGCGATGATGCCAGGAATCTCGTCGTCGCGCAGTTCGCGCGGTGTGACGTAGGGCTTCTTGCCTTCGGGCGTATGCACTTCATCGCCCACGATCGGCAGCGCGCTCGGAGCCACCGGCTGCGCACCCCCATTGAGCAACGGATGACACGCACGACCGCCGTGCCAGATCTGGAGGAAGATGCGACCGCCCTTCGCATGAACCGCATCGGTCACGGCTTTCCAGCCTTTGACTTGCGCATCGGAGTAAATGCCCGGCTCCATCCAGAAGGATGAGTTGCCTTCCATCGCCATGGTCGCCTCAGCGATGATGAGACCGCCGCTCGCACGCTGCGCGTAGTGCTCAGCCATGATGGCGCTGGGGACGTGATCGGCATCGGCGCGACAGCGAGTCAACGGAGCCATGAGGATGCGATTCGGCAGCGTGAGAGCACCGACTTGAAGAGGAGTGAAGAGATCAGGCATGGGGATGTAGTGTTGGGTTTGAAGGGAAAGAGAAACGAGCGGCGATGCGCTCAGGGTTGCTTGTCGGCGTGCAGCTTCACGTGCAGATGGATGACATCGTTGACGATGTGCTTGCCCAAGAAGCGGAAGAATTTGCCGGAGCCGTAGTGGCTGCCGAATTGCGTGCGGTCGAGATCGAGCAGGCCTTGAGCGGTAAGGCGCTGACCATCCGCGCTGGCGATAAGGATGGGAAACTCAATGGCTTGCGTGACACCACGCAGGGTGAAGCGACCACGCAGCAGATAGTTGGGCGAGCCCTCGGTGCAGGCCGGCAGCGGCTCGATGGAATCGGCGACAAACTCCGCCGTGGGATGCTGCGCGACATCGAAGAAGTCATCGCTGTGCAGATGGCGGATGAGCATCGCATTCCACGTCGAGTCCGTGAGGTCCTCGCAAGCGATGCTGTCCATCGCAATGCGGAAGTGCGCGGCCACGAGCTGGTTGTCGCGCAGCTCAATGCCGCCATCCGCAAGCTTCACGATGCCGCTGTGATGATTGAAGAGGTTGCGTCCGGTCCAGCGGATCACGCTTTGCTCCGTGTCCACACGGAAGCTGCCGGACAAGGCAGGCGCACAAGGCAGCGTGCCATCGCCTTCGACAGGCAAGCCATCGCTGCACCACGCGGTGAGGCCGCCTTCAAACGTGGTGACTTGGGTGTAGCCCGCGCTGGTCAGCTTGGTGAGCGCCGTCGCAGCGTCGCTCGAATCACTGCCTGCGCCATAGACGATGATCGACTGCGCTTTGTCCGCAGCGAGCGCGGCCACCTTGTCGAGGAAGGCCATCTCATACACGCAGGCATTCGCGGAACCCGGAATGCGCTGCGCGGTGAAGATTTCCTCCGGCAACACATGCAAGAGCAGCGGTGCGGGCGAGGCACTGACTCGTGATTGAAGCTCGGAGGAAGTCATGGTGAGGATTGTGGTGAAGGGTTTACGCTTTGATGAGGCCAGCCCACGCCTTGCGCTCCGTGAAGAGCAGGAAGGCGGAAAGCGAACAGATGACCAGGATCGGCGGATCGGTGAGGCCTGCGCCCTTGGTCAGGAACACGTGGAAGGCGAGGATGTTCACGATGATGGGCCCAAGGACCAGCAAGCCCAGGTTGCGCACCTGCGGGATGATAACGAGCACGCCGCCGACCACTTCCAGGATCTTGACGAACTTGAGATAACCCGTGGGGAACATGGCTGCCATGAAGAGCTTGTGCGGTGCATCTGCAGGCGACGGATCAGCGGGCATCGGGATGAAGTTGAAGAAGAAGTTCAGTCCGAAGACGATGAACGCGAGGCCGAGCAATGCGGCGGCAATGTGAGAGGCGAGTTTCATATCAGGTGTGTTTGGGTGTGTTTGGGTTGGGGGATTAGACGAGATCAAAGAGCAGGCCCTCGACGTTGTCGCGAGCTGTGATTGTAAGAGTGCCAGCGTCGTCGGTGCTGAAGGCATCGCCCGGCTGCAAGGTGGTGCCATGAGCCTCCACGTTGCCTTTGATCAGTTGAAACCAGGCACCGTGACCACTGGCGATGTCGTGGGTGATCGATTGGCCGGCCTGCAAGCGCACGCGGTAGATGTCCGCGTCTTGATGAATGGTGGCGGAGCCCTCACGACCATCGGCGGAGATGACGAGCACCTTGGCGTCGTTCTCTTTAGCGGGATCGGGATGCCACTCCGTGTAGCTCGGCTTCAAGCCGCGTTCACGAGGGCGCAGCCAGATCTGCAGCAGGCTCGCGGGTTCCGTTTTGGAGGGGTTGAACTCGCTGTGCGTCACGCCGCGTCCGGCGCTCATGAGCTGAATCTGGCCGGGCTTCAGCACACGACCGTTGCCCATGCTGTCCTTATGCTCCAGTGCTCCGTAGAGAATGTAGCTGAAGATCTCCATGTCATTGTGCGGATGCGTGGGAAAGCCTACTCCGGGGCCGATGACATCCTGGTTGATCACACGCAGCGAGCGGAATCCCATGTGCTTCGGGTCGTAATAGTCCGCGAAGGAGAAGGTGTGATAAGTGTCGAGCCAGCCATGATCGAAGTGGCCGCGCTCGTTGGATTTGCGAAGGGTGAGTTTCATCGTTTTGGCGGTTGAGGTGGAGGGTGTGAGAGCAGTCACCGAGGTCGGGGCAATGCCGAGAGTGGTGAGAAGTTGTCTGCGTTTCATGATCACACCATGAGGCGATGGAGTGAGGTGGACCAATGCTGTTTGCTACTGAACTTCATGCCGCCCGGTAATGATGTCGGTGGCCGGCTGGTGCTCCAGTCGTTGCAACTGTTCGCCATGGGATGAGTTAAAGACACGTCATGAATATCAAACCAGCCGCCATCATCGGAGCGATGCTCCTCCCTGTTTTCGTCATGCGTGCGGAAACTGCGCCTGACTCTGAGAAGAAGCCACAACCGTCGCCCGAGCACAAAGAGGCGATGAAACACCGCATCGAGGAACTGCGGAAGATGCGCGACCAATGGTTCGGCGAGCACCATGGTGAGAAGGGCAAAGGCGGTCCGGGTCCGATAACGGCGGAGATGCGCAAGAAGCTCTCCGGCGCCAGGGCCGAGATCGAGGAGCTTCACAAAGCAGGCAAGCATCAAGAAGCCGACGCCTTGCGCGACAAGCTGGCCGGGGAGCTGATGAAAGAGCGCAAGCATCCTCAGAAGCCAGGGGCTGAGGGTCCGAGCGAAGAACGGCTCGAGCACCTCGGAGAAGCGATCAAACATCTGTGTGCCGCCGGGATGCACGACGTGGCCGGAAACTTGGAAAAGGCAGCAGCCCAGATGCGAGAGCAGTTGCATGCCTCCAAGCATCCAGGCGTTGGCAAGGACGAGATTCATGCGCTGCGCGAGCAGGTGGAGAAGCTGCAACACGCCGTCGAGGAATTGCGTGGCCAGTTGAAAAAGGCGGCTCCTCAGGAAGATGTGCGCAAGCCTGCGAACCCATAGCGACGATGCTGTGGCTGCGTGGGGGATGAAAAGCCCTCGCCCTCGTTCCTTGCCGCGACCTGCGTCAGATGCCAGTCTGTAGGCATGGAGTTTCATCAACTGCGCTACTTCGTTGCTGCTGCCGAGGATCTGAGCATCTCGCGCGCGGCGGAGCGCCTGCATGTGACTCAGCCTGCGCTCAGCCGACAGATTTCAGTGCTCGAGGATGAACTGGGCATCGCTTTGTTCGATCGGATTCGGAAGCGCATTCATCTCACTGATGCGGGCCGGTTCTTTTTGCCGAGGGCGCGGCAGTTGATTTGTGATGCGGAGACAAGCGCCCAGCAGTTGCGCGAGCAGTTTGGCAATGCACGGCGCACGTTGAGACTCGGCTTTCTCTCGATCTTCCTCGATGACCTAGTGGCTCCGGCGGTGCGCGAGTTTCGCCAGCGGCATCCGAAGGCGCAGGTGAGTTTGTTTGAACTCACTCCTCAGGCGCAGATCGAGCGGCTGCGCCAGCACGAGCTGGATGCGGCGATCCTTGGCAACATCGAGGGTCGTGATCGTGAGTCGCTCAAAGTGCAGCGCTTGTCGCGGCATCGCATGGCGGCGGTGCTGCCCCTGGATCATCCGCTGGCAACGAAGAAGTCGATCAAGCTGGCGGCGCTCAAGAAGGACCCGTGGATCTCGTTGTCAGACGCGATTTACCCGGGGCGTCGCGAGTTCCTGCGGGCTGTGTGTGACGAGGCGGGCTTCGTGCCCAAGGTGGTCAGTGAGGTGGACTCGCTGTCCATGATGCTGGGTGCGGTCAGTTCGGGCGAAGGCGTGGCCATCATGCCCGCCCATGCGCAAAAGCTGCCGCACGCGGGCTGTGTGTTTGTGAACCTGGCGGCGCCCGTGCCCATGACGGAACTGCTGCTGGTGCAGCCGCAAGGCCCTGCCAGCCGCGAACTGGAAACCCTCACCGGTCTGATCGCCGAGATCGCCGGCAGGGGATTGTAGGCCGCAGGACTTTGTTATCCAGCTAGCTCGCCTGCTCGACGGGCTTGCTGTGGGTGCCATCGCAGTAGGGTGGATTGCCAGTGCGCTTGCAGTCGCAGAGCCAGACTTTCTTGTCCTCGGCGAGGGTGAATTTCATGGGTGCCTTGCCGGTGCCTTTGTGGCTGCCGTCGCACATGGGTTGATGGCCGCTGAGTCCGCAGGAGCACCACCAGTGGTCGCCAGCTTTGAGTTCGAGAGGGATGGGCATGGGATTGGAGGAGTGAGAAGTGAAGCCGCTGGATCAGCAACGTGAGCTATCAGACTCGGAGATGGCTTTTAGATCAATCCCGAAAGTCATCGAATGGCTTCGAGCACGTCATGGATGAGCGCGGGTCCGGCATACACGAGACCGCTGTAAATCTGCACCAGCGAGGCACCGGCGTTCAGCTTGTCGAGGGCATCGCGGCCGTTCATGATGCCGCCCACTCCGATGATCGGGATTTCCGGTCTGAGCAGGCTGCGGAAGGCCTTGATCACTTCGGTGCTGCGTTGCGTCACAGGCGCGCCGCTGAGTCCCCCGGCTTCCTTTTCAAGAGCGTGTCCGATGACGGCGGTGCGGGAGATGGTGGTGTTCGTGGCGATGATGCCTTCCACGGCGAGTTCATTGAAGACGCGTCCGAGAGCTTCGATGTGAAGGTCCTCAAGGTCGGGAGCGATCTTCACCACAATGGGCACGTGCTTGCCGTGTTGTTGGCTGAGCTTGACCTGTTCGGTTTTGAGTGCGCCGATGAGTGTCCGCATGGACTCCTCGCCCTGGAGATCGCGCAGGCCTTTGGTGTTGGGCGATGAGATGTTCACGGCGACGTAGTCGGCCACTTCATACGCGGCCTTGAGGCAGTAGAGGTAGTCATCGACGGCCTTGTCATTCGGGGTGTCGAAGTTCTTGCCGATGTTCACGCCGACGATGGCCTTGGTGGTGCGCTTCTTCAGGCGCTCAACGGCGGCGTGGATGCCCACGTTGTTGAAGCCCATGCGGTTGATGAGCGCACGATGCTCCGGCAGGCGGAAAAGCCGGGGCTTGGGATTGCCGGGCTGCGGGCGCGGTGTGAGGGTGCCGACTTCGACGAAGCCGAAGCCCAGTGAGCCCCAGGCATCCACGGCGCTGGCGGACTTGTCCATGCCGGCGGCCAGGCCGAGAGCGTTGGGAAACTTCAAGCCGAGGCATTCGACCGAGCGGGAGCCGGGGTCCATGCTGCCCAGCATGCCGAGCTGGTGCGCGAGGATCATCGACTTGACCGTGACGGTGTGCGCGAGTTCGGGATCGAGCTGGAAGAGCAAGGGCTTGATCGCGGGATACAATGCGGCGAGGACGGACATGCATTCTTCCAAGCTGCGAGGATGCGAAGTGTCAAACTCCTGTTCAGAGTTCTTGCCGTCATGCCCAAACCCAATCCTCTCCGTCCTCAACTCGATGCTCTGCGTGCGATCTATGCGGAGGTGGAGCAGCGGGCGCTGCCGCGCCAGTGCGAGATGCGGACGACGTGCTGCCATTTTCGTGTGACGGGCAAAACGCCGTTGGTGACGCGGATTGAGGCACTCCTGGCGGCGCAGGGCGTGCGGGCCAGCGGTCGGAAGAAGCTAGTGGCACATCCGCAGGACGCTTGTCCGATGCTGGGGGTGAATGGCCGCTGCACGATCTATGCTCACCGGCCCTTCGGGTGCCGCACGCACTTCTGTGCGGAGGCGGGCGGACCGTATCCACGGCAGCACGTGGCGGATTTGATTCGGCGCATGGAGGCGCTCGATGAAGCGATCGGCTGGCATGAGGGCTCGCGTCCCTTCGAGGCTGCTCTGGAGGATGCCTTGGAAGAGTTGCGCTAAGCTGTTGTCCGACATGCCCTTTTCAGTCCACGCGCTTTCTCCTTGCTTCAATGCCGCATCTCCCGAAGCATCGCGCGGTCCTTTTATCTGAATGCACCGGTGGCGGCAATGGCAGCAGACGTTGAACACGGCCCTGGGTAAAGGCGTGCGCTGGTTGCGCAGAGCCCCGAACCTGGAGGCCTGGGCTATCGTGCTCGGGGTAGTGGTGGTGCTGATCTGTCAGGCTCTGGGCATTCACGAGCACCAGATGCCCTGGCTGCCTTCCTCAGGAGCCGAGGTGCCGCGTGAGTGGCAGCAGCCGGCGTTCTGGACGTTGTTCTACGACTATGTGGCGCCCTACCTGAAGCTGATCGCTCTGATGGGAGGGTTTGTGCTGAATGTGGCGGTGATTCGGGCACGGCGAATTCGCAGGCTGATCGTGCCCACCATGACAGCGTGCTGCTTTCTCGCGATGTGGCTGGTGCTCGGGGACATCTACGAGCAGTGGCAGTTGATGCACGGCGTGATGATCGGGAAGCCGTTTTCCCTCGGGGCCTATGCCTTGAAGCTCATCCTGATCATGGTGGCCTCGCTGACGCCGGCGGTGGTGCTGGTGTGGTATGAGCGCAGTCCCATCTGGGAGCGTTACCTGCTGCGGAGCATGGCTGCACCATTGACCTTCTGCATGGTGGCCTTCTGCTCGCTGTGGGTGCTGGCGGACCTGCTGGATAGTCTGCGCGATTTTCAGGACAACAAGGTGGGCGCGGGTCGCATTCTGTCGTTCTACTTCAATCTGCTGCCCTCCATCTTCGTTGAGTCGGCCGCGCCCGCTCTCTTGCTTGCCTTGCTCCATGCGATGGTCCGCCTGGTGAAGTCCAATGAGATGGTGGCCTTGCAATCGGCAGGTGTTTCTACCGCCCGGGTGTTGCGACCGTTCTGGCTGCTCGCGGCTGTGGTGTGCCTCATCAGTGCGGCTCTGAACTACGATTGGGCTCAGAAGGGCGAGGGCGAGCGCGACAGCCTCACGCGCGCAGCCGCTGACACCCGGAAGAAGTCGGCGGCGGCGACGGCCATCATGCGCTACCTGCCTACCACGCGGCGGCTGTGGTTCGTGTCGTCCGTGCCGCACGATCTCCGGCACGACAAGCTCAAGGGCATCGAGGTGCGTCAGTTCGATGAGCATGGTTCCCTTGTGGAAGCCTGGTCTGCCACGTCCGCCTGGCGCTGGCGGGGAGGCATGTGGACGCTCTCACGCGGGCTGCACTCGCGCTACGAAGATGGGCTGGCCTCGCCCGTGGACCTCTACAACATTCCTTCCACAGGCATCCTGCAGTTCAATGTGACGCACTGGACCGAGACCATTTGGGATGTGATCGGCGGCACGCAATCGCCCGAGGTGATGGGCGTGCCCGACCTCGTGGCTGCACTCGCATCGCCCGGCACGCTCGGTGATCAGCGCGTGCGACTGCACTACAACGCACAGATCTGGCACCGGGTGATCTTCCCGTGGCAGGCGCTGGCCTTGGTTTTTGTTGTCTCGCTGCTGCCGCCGCTGCACTCGCGGCAGGGTCTGCTGCGTTGTGTGGGGATTGGCATCGCCCTCTACCTGGGCCTGATGTTCCTCAACAGCACGGTGGTCAATGTGGCACGCTCAGGACGAGTGCCAGCGCCGGTGGCCCTCATCGTGCCGCATCTGATCCTGGTCACTGCGGGCCTCGTCATTCTTCGTCGGCGATCTGAGGCGAAGGCTCTGTCCTGGGCATCGATCCCCAGCTTGCCGCGGTTCCGTTGGCGTTCGATGTGGCGGCTGCTGCGCGGGCGGCGCACCTGGAAGTCGGAGCACCCAGGCGAGTTCTTCGAGAGGAATCCCGAAGAGGCGTCCTCATCGCGCATTCGGGGTTGAAGGCCCGGCACGGAGGCTCTTCTGTGACCCCATGCTACAGCAGTGGAACATCCGCTCCCGCTCCCATCATTGTGCCGTGACTGAACGCCCGTTTGTGGACGGCGAGAAGCACTATACCGCCATCTATTTTGACCCCAAAGCCGGCGAATATACCCGGCGCGACGTCAGCCTGGACGCCTGGGAGCAGGAGATCGCCGACCGCAAGCCCTTCTCCTTCTGGAAGTCCGTCTATGAGAAGTCCACGCCCGACGGCAAGCCTGAGATCGCCCCGCGTGAAGACGCCCTCTCCATGCTCCAGCGCCTGATCGAGGAAGGCAATCCCTACACCGAGAACGCCCGCTACATCCTCGCCGCGATGCTCGAGCGCAAACGCGTGCTCGCCCCCAAGGATCGCAAGGAGACCGAGGAAGGCATCATGCTGATCTACGAGAACAAGAAGACCGGCGAGATTTACATCGTGCGCGATCCCGAGCTGCGGCTCGATGAAGTCGCAGGTGTGCAGGAGGAAGTGGCCATGCTGCTCGGCTTCGGCGGGCCTGCTGCTGAAGCCGCCAAGGTGGCCAAGGTGGAGATCGGACCCGATGGCAAGGTCATCCGGCGCAAAGGTGACGCCAAGAAGAAGGACGAGCCCGCGACCGCCGAAGCCGCCGCGACCACTGCGGCCACCACGACTCAGGAGACGACCACCAGCGAGTCCCCCGCCCCCGAAGCACCCACTCCCGACGCGGATGCTTCTTCCCCAGTGGCCAATGAGACAGATGAGGCCCATGAGTCCCATTCGTCTCATCAGTCCCATGAAACGCCCGAGTCCGAAGAAGTCATCGAAGAGGATGAAGATGAAGACTTCGACGACGAAGATGAGTTCGAAGAGGAAGCCGCAGACGAGGAGCTAGAAGACGAGGAGGACTCCGAAGAGTCCGACGACGTTGACGAAGATGCCGCCGAAGACACTGACGAGGAAGACGAAGACCTCGACGAAGAGGATGATGACGACTTTGATGACGAAGACGAGTCTGACGAAACCGATCTCGACGAAGCCGCCGACTCCTCGGAGGAAGATGAAGACGACGACTCCGAAGACGAAGAGGACGAAGGTCTGGATGACGACTCCGATGACGATGAAGAAGTCGAGGAAGACGAAGGCGAGTCCGTCATGATCGAAGAGGAAGAGGACGACGACGATTCGAAGTAGTCGGCCACGACTTGTTCACACGGCGAACGCATCGTTTGCACCCGTCTCCATTCCCGGCATCATCCCGCCCATGGATTGCCATCAGGAAGACATCGTTCGCGCCCTCATCTCGTCGTATCGCGAGATCGGCGGCATCAACCATGTCGATGCAGGCAACCTGCCCTCCAAGAAAGCCGTCGCTTCGCTCTGTGAGGACCTGCTGCACATCATCTTCCCCGGCTTCTTCTCCGACGAGGCGCTGACCTTTGACGAGCTGCAGATGATGACGAACGAGATCGTCGCCAGCGTCCGCCAGCGCCTGTGCGTGGAGGTTCGGCGCAGCCTGCGCCTTAGGACTGGCAATGGCGCGCACGACAACGCAGCGGAGGCCAACGAACTCGTGTGTCACTTCCTGCGCCAGCTGCCTGAGGTGCGCACCTTGCTCAAGACCGATGTGCAAGCCGCGTTCGATGGCGATCCAGCGGCCCAGAGTTTCGAGGAAATTATCCTGGCTTACCCAGGTCTGGAAGCCATTGCCGTGCAGCGCATTGCACACCGGCTTTATCAGGCAGAGGTGCCACTGCTGCCGCGCATGATGACGGAGTGGGCGCATGGCCGCACGGGCATCGACATCCATCCGGGGGCAAAGATCGGCACGCACTTCTTCATCGATCATGGCACTGGCGTGGTCATTGGCGAGACTTGTGAGATCGGCCAGCATGTGAAGCTCTACCAAGGCGTCGGCCTCGTGGCGCGCTCGCTGGCCGCAGGCCAGGCGCTCAAGGGCAAGAAGCGTCATCCCACGATCGAAGACCACGTCACCATTTACGCAGGCGCCACCATCGTGGGTGGCGATACCGTTATCGGCTCCCGCAGCACCATCGGCGCGAATGTGTTCCTGATGGAAAGTGTCGCGCCTGACATGGTGTATGCGCTCGGCGATCAGGAGCATCGCATCAGCACCAAGCGTCGTTCTCACTAGAGCCATGCGACTTGCCACGATAGCCAGCGAGTTTGCCCAGCTTTGCTTCGACTTCGTTGGAGCGGGGCCTCAGAAGCCGCTGCCCTTGCCGCCGGTCGAGGAGGCGATGGCGCATGAGGAAGCAGAGAGCGAGCCGCCGCCGACGACCGCCGAGGCGGTAGGGGACGATGACTTTGATGAAGAGGGACAAGCCTATCCCTGCGGCCCTGATGAGGAACTGCTAGGGCAGTGCCGTCAGATGCTGCTCAACCTCGGCATGGCGAGCGCGACCGACCTCGTGCAAGTGCACTGGAATCCCCGCCTGCGCAGCACCGCTGGCTACGCGCGTTATCCCAGCTGGCGCATCGAACTCAATCCACGGCTCCGGGCGTTCGAGGGGCAGGTGGATCGCACGCTCAAGCATGAACTCGCGCACCTCGTGGCCTACCATCGCGCGGGTCGGCGACGGATTGAGCCCCATGGCAATGAATGGCGTCAGGCCTGCGCGGATCTCGGTATTCCTGGCGAGCCCGCGCAGCATCGCCTGCCCCTGCCTCGTTCGCAGCGCCAGCGGCCTCATGCTTACCAGTGCCCCTCCTGCCTCGTCGTGGTGCGGCGCGTGCGCCCCTTCAAGCGCCCGTCCGCCTGCCTGCAATGCTGCCGACGTCATTCACGCGGCCAGTTCGATACTCGGTTCCGCTTTGTGAAAGTGCAGGCCCCGGTCGAGTCCTGAAGGATCAAGGCGCTGCGGAGAGAGGCTCTAGCAGCATCTTTGCTGCGCGTGAGGCCCCCGGCGATGGCGAGGTCCGCACCAGGACGCCCGCCCCTTGTTCGAACGTTGGCACGAGCAAGCCGTAGAAGGCATAGCGCGGTGCCGGAGGTGCAGGGAAGACGGCGATAGTGACCGGACGACGATCATCGAAGCCGCCGGTGATCTGACCCGTGCTGGCGTTCACCGACACCCAGAAGCCTGCCAACGCATTCGACACGGACGGCAGGCGGTAATTGCCAACGCCGAAGCTCACAGGCTGAGTCAACGGAGTGGCACCCAGGTCGCCATCGCTGAATACCAACTGGGCATTCGGCGAGATAGCCGGGAGTTCAAGGATGCGATGTCCGGCAGCAGGGGCTACATACTTGGCACCTGCGAGAATGACGTCGTTCGCCGACCAACCCTCCGGGTAAGCTTGATCCTGGGCGTTGGGCTCGCGCAGCCAGCTAAAGAGTCCACCGCATTCGGCCTGGGGAGCGTCGCCCCTGCTGCATCCAACGAACCCAAGCAGCGACCCGCGTCCACCATAGAGGAGCTGGAACATGGGCGAGTCGCTCGTCGATACGATGGTGGCATTGGTGAAGGGCGTGCCATCACTCAGGCGTCCCGAACTGGTGACATTGCCAGCCGCATCCACCACGATCGTGGCGAACCCCATGCCATCGGGCGTGGCATCCGTGATCTGGGAGGGAATGAACCCCACGGTGGTGGTGTATCGGCCCACGAGTTCCGCACTGGGTCGCACCTTACTCATGCCGTCGCTCACGGAGGAACTGCCATTTTGCTGGCTGGTGAGACGCATCGCGATTGCGGGCGAGTCTTCGTAGTTGGTGATGGACAGCTCCATCTGAACGCTGAAGTCTGGCCCACTGCTGAGCACCTTGTCGAGCGTGGTGAGTTGAGTGAGGTCGGCGAGTTCAAACTTACCGCTGATGCGCCAGCTGCGCTTGCCGAGCTGCACGAGCCCCGAATAAGTAGCTGCGCTCGTGGAGGTGATTTCAAACCGGCCCCCGAGGTTGTCATTGAGCACTGCATGTCTCGTGAACGTCCCGGCGAAGGTGCCCAGCAAGACGGATGGAAGGGGCTTCACCACGAGCGGCACGGAGATCACGGGGCCGGTGCCTGCCACGTTAGTCCCCCAGAACTTCATGACGTAGTTGCCCGGCTTGCTCACGGTGCCCAGCACTTCGCCTGTGGGGCTGATGCGCAAGCCTGGGACTCCGCTCATGCCGAAGGACAGCGGGGCAATGTCGGGGCTGGTCTGTTGCAGTTGCAGCACCAGCAATCCGTTGGCCGCCATCTCCTGCGGACCTGGATCAGCGAGCACGGGCTTCTGAGAAATGGCCGCCACGGTGAGGATTTCCGTGGTTTGCTCGCCTCCGCCACTCACGACACAGTAGTATTGATGGGTGCCTTCGGTGGGCACGATGGTGATCGTCGGGGTCGTCTTGCCTTCCAGGACGGTGCCATCGTCAAACCACTGGTAGCTGAGGCCTGGGCCTGCAGTCTGAACCTTGAGGGTCAAAGGCTTGCCCACAGCGGCTTGGGCCGGACCGGTGATCACGGGGTTGAGCATCTTGACCACGGCGTAGTTAAGAATCGTGGAGCCTACCGCATTCGTCATCTTGAGGCTGTAGGTGCCTGCATCGGCGAGGCTTGTTGTCGTGAGTTCGAGGGCCGGCGAAGAGCCCTCGATCAGCTTGCCATTCTTCAGCCAGCGGAAGCTCACATTGCTGTCGAGCGTCACGCCCACGACCGAGAGGGGATCGAGACTCAAGATTTCACCAATCTTGAGGATGATGGATCCGACTGGCTCCACCTCCAGCGCAGGTTTTGCCATGCCGATGCCGAGCACCTGAAACGCCGTGTCGTCCAGTGTTCCCCGCTTCAGTCGGATCACTGCGCGGCGATCACCTGGAGCTGTGGGTTTGAAGTTGATCACAAACGTGGCCTTCGCACCCGCTGCGAGCGACGTGCGGCTCAGCGCGCTCACGACAAAGTCATCTGGATGCGGACCTTCTTTGACGAAGCTGAGGTTGTTCTGTGTGATGGACGAGCGATTCGCCACTTCGAAGGTTTGCGTCACTTGTTGGCCCACTTCGACGATTCCGTATTCGCTGATGAGATTCAGGAAAGTGACGGGCGTCGCGCCCTGTCGTCGCACCTCGAGCACCGGAGAGCCGGCATTGGTTACGAGAGCGATGGCGAGAGTGGGGTTCTGAGGATCATTGCTCGTGATTCGTGCGCGGGCTGAACGCGGACCTGGCGTGGTGCCGACGTAGTTCAAGGTGATCGTCCTGGTCGTGTTCGGTGCCACATTGAAGGAGTTGGTGGCCGGGCTGAAATCCGCCGCATGAGCGCCTTCCAGAGCAACGGTGCCGATCATGGGCATGGCACCGGAGTTCCGAAGGGTGATGACCTGCTGGGCGGCACGGTTGAACCCAATCGCATCCGTGCGGTCCTCGAGCACTGCTACCGCAGAGCTGGAAGCTTCCAGATGTGCTGCACCCTGATACTCAACCGGAACAACGAACGGGTTTTCGTCCAGGTCATTGCTCCCGATCCTGATCTCCGAGGCGGAAGGCGCGTAGCTTTCAAGCCAGCAGCTGAGCGTGGTCGTGAAGCTAGCACCGGCAGCAAGCGTAGGCGGCAAGGCCGGATCAGCCGTGAACCCATCAGATATGGAGCTGAACGAAAGCCCCGTGAGGGTGCCAGCACCCGTGTTGCGAATGGTCAGGGTTTGATCGCGCTGGCCGGGATGAAAGCGCAGCGCGGTGCTGGGCGTGTTGTTGAACACGCCATCGCTGGTCTCCACCGAGATGTCTGGAGAGGGGGTGCCGGTCGCCGTCAAAGTGACCGGCTCCGGGCTCTTCAGCGGGTCCGCGCAAGTGATGCGCAGCGTGGCTGTGCGAGGGCCGAGGGCGGATGCTTTGAATGCAATCTGGAAGCCTTTCTGCCGGAAGGGTTGCAAGGCTCCTTCGGGCGACGGCACAAGGCTGAAATCCTCCGCATTGGCGCCGTCGATCACCGCTGCTGTCACGCTTGTCGCAATCGTGTTGTCATTCACCACCCACATCGAGGTCGAGGTCTGAGCATTGAGCTGGGATTCGCCGAGATTGAGCGTGCCATCGGTGGGGCTCACGGTCTGTCCATTGATCGTAGCCTGCACCAGGAGACGGGCGGTGGCCGAGGTGTAAAGCAAATGCCTGGAGGGATTGAATGACGAGGAGATCATCGAGAGCCGGACCTCATCCACATCGCCGATGAAAAACTCGGTGCTCACAGGGCTGCCGCCCACGAGGGAAACGCCGCTTGGTGTCGGCGGCGGCAGTGTGCTGGGAACTCCAGTGGCGACGCCATTGACGTAGAACTGGGAGCTGCCGCCCTTCCTCACGAGTGCCAGATGCACCCACGCTCCCTCGGTGAACGAGGTCTGTCCGATGTCACTATTGATGCCAAACCGAGCTCTGAGCGTGCTGCCGACTTGATAAAAGCCGAAACCATTGAGCAAAGGGTTACCGATGTGGGCAATGCACCGCGTGCCGGTGCTGCTCGTGGGGCGCGCCCAGCACTCGAGAGCGAAGTTGTCCACGGCATTGAGGACCAAGTTGGTGGACAGCTTGCTGGCTCCGTCAAAGTGGGCACCGAGGGTGCTGCCCACCTTGGTAGCAGGATCGCTTCCCGCCACGGAGACATACGTGGGCGCACCTGTCGGTAGTGCCTTCAAAGTGATCAACAACGGCCCAGAGCCAGTAAAGCCGGAAAGCGAACTGCCTGTGATGGCCGCCCCATCCACGGCTCCCGAGTCGATGTCCCCGAGAGGCCACTGAACCGCCAGGCTGACCGGTTGCTGCACCGGCTGATTCAACACCAAAGAGCCGCCAATGATGACGTTGCTGGAGACGGTCAGACTGCCAGGACCGATGGTTGTCCCCGTGGTTATTGTGCCTGGGTTGAACACCACCGTGGGCAAGACCACGCCCAGCATGTAACTGGTCGTCCCGTCCTTTGTGGTGAAGGTGTAAACGCCTGTGGTCGCTGGATAATCAACGAGCGGAGGCACTTCCACCTCAATGCTCTGCCCGGGGACCAGACGTGGCGAAATGATGGCTGCCTCGCCCACTTGGTTCGGCGCGTGGAGCTGCACATTCACGGCATCCGCCTTGCCATAGTTCGTCACCACCAGTCTGCCGGTGGTCACCCGATGATGCACAGGTGTGGAGGCATTAAGTTGCACTTCCGCGTTGGGTAGCGGCAGTTTCTCGCCCACGCTCACCTCTTTGACTCCAAAGAGCGCACCTTGCACATTCGAGTTGCCCACCAAGGTCATGCGAAAGCCACCGTCGGGCAGTTCATTGGCGGAGATGATCAGCTCACAGCTGGCATCTACCATCACGGTCTGAGGAGCAAAGCCGACGACCAGGGGGAATTCATGGCTGATCGGAACCTCGGTCGGCAGTGGATGAGCAACCACGAACTGATTCGCAGCCGGTCCGCGGAAGCTGGCTGATACACCCGTGAGGTTTGTGCCCGACAAATTGATGACATTCAGCTTCGTCGTGCGCACAAGGCCCGGCGCGCACTTGAGCGTGAGCGACCCGCTGCTGGTCGGCGAGCTTTGCAGGACCTGTCCGAACGCCGTATGCACTTCGAAGTCCACTGCCTTGCAGAAAGCTGCCGATACGAGAATGGCGCAGCCAAGCGACGCCAGTGTGCTCAGCCGCCGAGAACGCAGGGGGAGGTTCATTTTCATATCGACGGGAAGTAGTCGACCAGAATCTCACCTTTCCGTCTAAGAAGGAAGATCATTTTGCCATCCAAACATTAACACCTAGCAAGGAGATGTCACCAACGCATCGAACCGTTGCATCCCCTCCAGCAGCCGAGGAGACACTCCGCCCCTTGCACCGCGGGACTCCTGTGCTTGGTTCGCGCTCCCAAAACTGCCATGTCCAACGCAACTCACTCCGATACCCAGGGCGGTTCGTCCGTCTGGTCACTCCTGAATGTCATCCTCGCCATCGCCATCGGCGGATTCGCCCTGTTCTGGGGTGGAGCCTTTGTCATCGGAGGGATTCGCGCCGCCTCAAAGATTCGCAATCCTGCTCCTCCAGCGGCTGCCGCTCCCGCCGCTGCACCATCAGCGGCCCCGGCTCCTGCCGCCACCGCAGCTGCTCCTGCTGCCGCTCCCGCCGCCTCCGGCCCTGCGGAAGAACTCACGCTCAAGCCTGACGCGGTGAACCCGATGGCCTTCAACACGAAGGAATTCAAAGTGAAAGCTGGCAAGGCGATCAAGCTCACCTTTGACAACGCTGCTGCTGTGCCCCTGCCGCACAATGTGATCATTGGCAAGGCCGGTGCCAAGGACGCGCTCATGGCTGCCGCAATGAAGATCGCCACCGACCCTCAGGGCATGGCCAAGGGCTACGTTCCAGAAGATCCTTCCGTGCTCGCTCACACGAAGCTGGTGCAACCAGGCCAGAAGGAGACCATCGAGTTCTCGCTTCCTTCGCCAGGCGACTATCCTTTCATCTGCGCCTTCCCTGGTCACTCCATCATGATGAACGGCGTCATCAAGGCCGAGTAGCCTTTTCGCCAAGAGCGGCGTAACCCCTTAACCCAAAGCATTCCATCCCATGTCCGATAACCTTGTCACCCTCACCGAAGCCAACTTCCAGTCCGAGATCGAATCCTCCACGGTGCCCGTCATCGTGGACTTCTGGGCTGAGTGGTGCGGTCCTTGCCGCATGCTGACTCCCATCCTCGAAGAACTCGCCACCGACCGCGCCGGCCAGGTGAAGATCGGCAAGGTCAATGTCGATGAGTGTCAGAATCTCGCGGCTCAGTTCAGCGTTCGCAGCATCCCGATGCTGGTGTTCTTCAAGGGTGGCAAGCCCGTGGAAACCATCGTGGGTGTGCAGTCGAAGGGTGCTCTCGCCGCCAAGCTCGACTCGCTCGCACTGTAAGAGCAGTATTCGCTAGGCATTCGAATCTCGGAGAGGTCCTCGCCAAGGGGACCTCTCTTTTTTTGACTGTGCATCGCCGCGCTCTACTGGGTGGCAAATGCGCGTCATCATTCAGCGAACCTCACAAGCCAGCGTCACTATTGACGGCACCGTCGTTTCCGCCATCGGCCAAGGTCTGCTCGTGCTCGTGGGCATTGAGGGCGACGACATCGTCGATGACGCGCAGTGGCTCGCAGGCAAGATCGTGCAGATGCGCATCTTCTCCGACGCCGATGGTAAGATGAACCTCAGCGTGAAAGACATCGGCGGCGACATCCTCGTCGTCAGCCAGTTCACCCTCCATGCCTCGACGAAGAAAGGCAACCGCCCGAGTTTCCTGCGCGCCGCACGACCCGAGATCGCGATCCCGCTCTACGAGCAGTTCCTCGCCGCGCTGGAGACCGAACTCGGCAAGCCGGTGCGTCGCGGTGTCTTCGCCGCCGACATGAAGGTCGCGCTGATAAATGACGGCCCGGTCACCATCTCGATGGACTCGCGGGCACGCGAGTGAGCATCACTTCGCTGGATCAGGCTTGCCGTAAGTCGCCGCGAGATAGTCGGCGAGCTTCTCCACCTGATCGTCAGGAATCGGCGCGCCAAACTTGCCCTTCATCTTGTCCACGCTGGCCTTCCACGCGGTGCGCGTGAGCTTGGGCTGCGTGCTGATGTATTCGACTGAGTGACACGTGAGGCAGTTCGCGGTGGCGAGTTCTACGCCAGGACCCGCCTTCAGCGTCGCGGTTTCCGCAGGCAGCGCGAGCTTCACCGGCGCTGATTGCGCCAGCCAGCCGAGCGTGAGTGAGGCAGTGAGGATGAGAGCGAGAGTCTTCATAAATCAGGCAGCAGTGACACGAATGGTTTCGACCACGGTGCGGAGGTAGCCGTTCGGGTTCCATTGCGCTTCGAGCGGCTGCACCTCGCCGCCGTTGGTTGTCGCGCGCACTTTCAATTCATGCTGACCAGCGGCCAGCGTGACGCCGCTGAGTTCCCATTCGCGGAAGGAATACTTGCCCAGATCCTGGCCGAGCGTCGCATTGGCCCAATTCTTGCCGCCGTCCGTGGAGACCTGCACCTGCTTGATGCCCGTGCCGCCGTCGAACGCGAAGCCCTTGAGCGTGATTGCGCTGCCAGCTTTCACTTGCTCGCCGTCCAGCACGCTGGTGATGAAGCTGCGCACCTTCATGCGCTTGATCTCGGTCGTCTTCACCGCCGTCGTGCCGGGCTCGATGAACCCGCAGTCGTTGTCGGGGATGCGATACGCCGTGGCGTTCCAGAAGCCGGTGAACGGCTCCTTCAACACTTCGATCTTGCTCAAGTGCTTGATCCAGTAGGTGCCGTAGTAGCCCGGCACCACGAGGCGCAGCGGGAAGCCATTCAGATACGGCAGCGGCTCGCCATTCATCTCGTAGGCCACGAGCACCTCGCCATCCATCGCGTGGTCCAGCGGGATTGCCTTCACAAAATCCGGCGTCTTCTCAATGACCGGCTTGTCCAGCCCATCGAAGCTCACCTGCAGCGCTCCGGCCTTTACGCCTGCCTTCGCGAGCAGGTCTTTGAGGCGCACGCCCTTCCACTTCGCATTGCCCATCGCACCATTGCCTGATTGGCCACCAGGCACGCGCGGCACCTGGAAGCCGCGACCATTGCCCGAGCATTGCAGCACCGCGTTCACCTCGACTTGCTCGAAGTCCTTCTTCAGTTCCGCGAGCGTGAAGGTCACCGCCTTGTCCACATGCCCGCCGATGCTTAGTGTGTGGGTGTCCGGATCGATCTCCGCTGGCAGCGCGGCGAGATGGTAGCGCACGAAGAACGCATCGTTCGGTGTCATCACGCCCTCCTTGAAGACCGCGAACGGCGTCTCGAGCTGCGGCGGACGCGACGTCAGCACCATCAGCGGACGCTTGCCTGGATACTTGCGCAACGGGCGATCACCATTCTCGAACGGCAGCTTCACCATATCCTCGCCGAGGGTCTTCGAAGCGACTGCACCCGCCGCGAGCAAGGCCTGCGAGCGCAGCCAGTCACGGCGTGTCTGAGATGAAGAGAGGGGATTCATGAGCCCGAGTAAACGTGTGGCCAGGACCATTTCAAACCAACAAACACGCGATCCGATGACTTCGATGCCGAAGGGGTCGCTCGCAACTCACCACAAGACATCCAACAAAAAGCCAGCAGGCACCGAGGCACCTGCTGGCTGAGGGGTTGGAAACTCGATTGATCCTCTTACTTCGGAAGCGGGAAGTAGCCCACGTCCTTGACCACCTTTTGGCCTTCATCGCTGGCGATCCACTTCAGGTAGTCGGCGATGGCAGCGGTCTCGATCTTTGGATTTACGTAGATGAACAAGGCGCGCGAAATGGGGTATTCGCCGCTCTGCACAGTCGCTTCGGTGGGCTCCACGCCAGGGGAGGCGGCGTCCTTCTTGATGAGCAGGTGCTTCGCTCCCGCGCCATAGGCCGCGCCACCGTAGCCGATGCCGTTGGCGTCCTTGGCCACGGCTTGCAGCACTGCCGCCGTGCCAGGCATGGTCTGCGCGCTGGCGGCGAAGTCCTGCTTCGCGAGCACGTGCTCCTTGAAGAACTCATAGGTGCCGCTGCTGTTCTCGCGGCTGTAAAGTGTGATCGGAGCATCAGCGCCGCCCACGTCCTTCCAGTTCTTGATCTTGCCCGTGAAGATCTCGCCCACCTGTGCCGTCGTGAGTTCCTTCACGGTATTGCTGGCGCTCACATACACGGAAATGCCATCAAGGGCCACCTTGTGCTCGTTCGGTTTCGCCTTGAAGGCCTTCACACACTCCAGCACCTCGGCGGACTTCAGTGGGCGGGAGGCGTTGCAAAGATCGGTGGTCTTATTTTGCAAGGCCGCCACGCCGGTGCCAGTGCCGCCGCCGGTGACTTGGATCGAGACATCTTTGTGCGAGCCCATGTAGGTCTCGGCCCATTTCTGAGCGAGAATCACCATCGTGTCAGAGCCCTTGACGGTGATCTTGGTCTGAGCGGATGCAAAGCCGCTGACGAGGGTGAGTGCGAGGAGTGTGAGTGCGGTTTTCATGCGTTTGTTCTGTCGTGTCTGATGACGCCTCACCGATGATCCTGCGCCGTCACATTCACAATGCGGTGGCTGTGACGGTTTCGTCACCTCATCCTCCCCGTCGTATAATCCAGCACGGAGCGGCGCAGCAGGGAGTCGTAGCGGGCGCTGGTGTGGGTGATCTCGGCGGTGGTGACGTTGAGCTGGCTTTGGCTGAGTTCCACAATGCTGCTGCTGCCGGCGTCGTAGCGGGCTTGGGCGAGAGAGAGCGTTCTCCTGGCTTGCTCAAGCAGCTGCGCGGTGATGGTCACGCGCTCCTGGGCGTTCTTCGCGGCCAGCCATGCGAGGCGGACATCGCGCGTGGTGTTGTTTTCTTCATCGCGCAGGGCTGCTGCTGCTGATTTCTCCTTGAGATCGGCTTCCTGCTGGCGCGCTTTGTTGAGGCCGCCAGTGCTGAGCGGCCAGCTGAGCACGAGACCGGCGGCGGCGTAGTTTTCGTTGAGGTTCTTGTCATGCCACGGCAGAACGCCAGTCGCGCCTTGCACACTGAGCGTGGGTTTGCTCAGGCCCTTCTCAGCCTTGGCAAAAGCTTGCGCGGCTTGCTGCTCAAGGCGCAGCCGGGCGAGTTCGGGCTTGTCCTTCAAAGCGGAGGCGATGAGCAGGCTGGCATCAGCGGGCAGTGTGTTGGGTGAGTTGGACTCCGAGAGCTGATAAGTCCTGGTGTTCGGCTCATCAAGCAACGCAGCGAGCGTGGCGTAGGCGGACTGGAGATCGCTTTGCGACTTCGAGAGCAGGAGCTGCGCGTCTTGCAGGTTCACCTCGGCAAAGCTCGCATCGAGTTCAGACTTGAGCTGGTTCTTCGCGAGTGTGGCGATCTGATCACTGAGCAGCTTGCGCGTTTTGACCGTTTCTTCAGCGACGTGCAGCAGTGACTGGGCTTGCAGCGCAGCAACGTAAGCGGCATCCACTTGCAGCCAAACTTGGGCGCGCGTTGCGGCGATGTTTTGCTCGTCGGCTCCAGCCTTGAGCTGCGCGCTCTGTTGCAGACTCGCGCTGCGTCCGAAGTCTGTAATGAGCTGGCTCACGTTCAGCGATGCGGACGCGCGATCAAAGACAGAGGAAACCTGGAGTGAGTTCGAGACAAGCCGCGTGTCATCGCGCGCACCAACCACGGCTCCAACATTCGTGGACACCTGCGGCAGGAAGGCAGAGTGCGCTTGCTTCACGGCTTCCTTCGAAGCGAGCGCCTTGAGTTGCGCAACGCTGATCTTCGGATGCTTCTCTAGGGCGATGCGCTGTGCATCGGCGAGCGTGAGCACTCTGCCCTCCGCATGAACGACGGCGGCGGCGACAAAGGGAAGAACGAGGAGCAGGCGCAAGGCGTCAGTCATGAGCAGGAGTATGATGGTGCGGGTCGCGTGGCTTGCGATTGCGATGCGCGATGAGATAAGCCGCAGGCACGATGAAGAGTGTGAGCACGACGCTAACACCGAGGCCGCCGATGATGGCTCTCGCTAGCGGCGCATAGGCTTCGCTGCCGGTGCCGAGTTTCATCGCCATGGGCAGCATGCCGATCAAGGTGGCGAGCGAGGTCATGAGGATGGGGCGCAAGCGCACGCGGCAGGCTTCGATGATGGCGTCGAGCAGCTCGCGGCCTTCGTCGTGCAGACGACGGGCGAATTCGACAACGAGGATGGAATTGCTCACCACGATGCCGACCATCATCACGACGCCCATGAGCGACATGACGTTCAGCGTGGTGCCGGTGAGCCAGAGCATGAGCAGCACTCCCGCGAGTCCGGTCGGCACCGCGAGCAGGATGAGGAAGGGATCAAGGAAGCTCTGGAACTGCGAGACCAGAATCAGATACACGAGCGCAATGGCGAGCACGAGGCCGAGGCCGAAGGTCTTGAATGACGCGTTCATGTTCTCGATGCTACCGCGGAAATCCACGCGCACGCCTTCGGGTGGTTTGTTGTCGGCGAGGATTTTGTCGATGCCCTTCTGCACGCTCGCGAGGTCTTCGCCGCTCGGTGAGACGAAGAGGTGCACCACTTTGCGAAGCTGATGATGATCCACCTCTGTCGGGCCTGTGATGCGACGAATCGAAGCGACGGCGTCGAGTCGCGTAGCTTCTTTCATGCCGGGTGCGCGGATGGGAATCGCCTTCAGCATGTTGAAATCCTGCACGTAGTTTTCGGGATACTGCACGACGAGGTAGTAGTCGTTCAGGCTCGCGGGATCGGCGTAGAAGGTGGGCGCGATGAGGCCGTTGCTCATCAGCGCGGTGATGATGTTTTGCACCACTTCCTTCGCATTGAGGCCGAGTTCGGCGATGCGCTGGCGATCCAATTCGAGTCGCAGCGCGGGATAGTCGAGGTCGATGGGAATGAGCACATCGGCCACGCCAGGCAAGCCCTTGACCTGTCGTGCGATGCCGGTCGCGGTCTTGTAGATGACATCGAGTTTCGAGCCGCTGACCTGCACGTCGATCGGCGCTGGCTGGCCGAGATTGAGCACGGCATCGACGAGGCCGCCGCTTTGGAAATACGCGCTGAGTTGCGGCAGTTCGGTGCGGATCCGTTCGCGCACCTTGGCCATGTAATCGTAGCTGCCGAGCTTGTGTTTCTCCTTCAAACTTACCTGCACTACGGCGCTGTGCTGCGCGGTGTTCGGATTGTAGATCGCGGAGAAGTCAGGCGTAATGCCGATGTTCGACACGACGAGATCGATGTCTTCCTTCGACACGACTTCGCGGCAGATTTGCTCCACTTTGATCACGCTCTTCTCCGTCTCTTCGAGTCGCGTGCCGGAGGGCGCTTTGAGATTGATCATGAACTGCGCGGGGTCAGTGCGCGGGAAGTAAGTCATGCCGATGAGCGGATACAGCAGAGCGCTGGCGGAGAACAGTCCGGCGATGAGCAGCACGACGAGGCTCGGTGCTTTCAAGGCGACACGCAGCGTGTGCGAGTAGGCCTTTGCGCCGGTGTCGAACACACGATTGAACAAGCCGTGGATGCCTTTGCCGCCCACTTCGGTGTGGCTGTGTTTCGCTTTGAGCAACGTCGCGCAGAACAGCGGCACCACGGTCATCGCGATGAAGTAGGACGCGAGCAAGGAGATCACCACCGCGAGTGCGAGTGCGGTGAAGAGATAGCGGCTCGGGCCATACAAGAAGACGACGGGCAGGAACACGACCGCTGTGGTGAGCGTGGCGGCGAGCACGGGCATCGCGACTTCGCGTCCGCCTTTGATCGCGGCCTCGCGCGGTGGTTCGCCCATTTCGAGATGGCGGAAGATGTTTTCCAGCACGACGACGGAGTCATCGATCAAGCGCGAGAAGGCGAGCGCGAGTCCGCCGAGGATCATCGTATTGATGGTGCCGCCTCCGAGTGCGAGCGCGATGAACATGGCGAGCGCGGACAAAGGAATGCTCAGGAACACGGCGACCGTCGCGCGCAGCGACCCGAGGAAGAGCAGGATCATCAAACCGGTGAGCAGCAAGCCGAGACCGCCTTCGTGAATGAGGTTCTCAATGGCGTTCTTCACGAAGATGGACTGATCGAAGACGACCTTCGTTTCGAGCTGCTTCGGAATGTCCACGAGGTGATGCAGCGCCTCCTTCACGCCTTCGACGACGGCGATGGTGTTGGAGTCGCCGCCCTGTCGCAACACAGGCTGATAGGCGGAGCGCTGGCCGTCCACGCGCACGGTGCTGTATTGCAGGCTCGCGTAGTCCTTCACTTCGGCCACGTCGCCCACGAGCACGGAGCTTTGCCCGATGGTCTTCAACGGAATGCGCGCGACTTCATCGAGCGATTCGAGCTGGCTGTTCGCGTAGATGTTGTAGTTCAGCGGCCCGATGCGCACATCGCCGGCGGGCAGGATGAGATTGGCATCGTTGACCGTGCGCACCACGTCCATCGCGCTGAGCTGGTGAGCTTCCAGCTTCATGGGATCGACATAAATCATGATCTGCCGATAGCGTCCGCCCATCGGCTGAGGCAGCGAGGCACCGGGCACCGAGGCGACCTGCGTGCGCACCTTGTAGTGCCCCACGTCGCGCAACTGCGCCTCGTTCATGCCTTCGCCTTTGAGCGAGATCAGGCACACAGGCTGGCTCGATGCATCAAACTTCAGCACCACCGGCGGCAGTGTGCCGGGTGGCAATCGTCGCAACTCCGCGAGCGCGAGATTGCCCACGGAACTCACCGCTGAGTCCGCGCTGACACCGGGCTGGAAGTAGATCTTAATGAGACTCGTGCCCGGCAGCGAACGCGACTCGATATGTTCGATACCGCTGGCGAGCGTGAAGAAGCGCTCCAGACGCGCGGTGAGATCCTGCTCGATCTGCTCGGGCGGCATCCCCGGATAAAACGTGGCGACGACGACGACCGGGATTTTGATCTCAGGAAACAAGTCCACCGGCATTCGGAAGATGCTGGTGATGCCGATGACCACGGTCATCAGGCACGAGACGATGATGAAATATGGGTAACGAAGGGCGAAGCGGGACATGTGGCGCGGAGGTCAATTAGTTGGCCTTCGTGGTTTCGAGGAGCTTCGGCTGAACCGTTTGTCCCAGCGTGATCTGTGCGCGGCTGCCGATCATCACGAGATCGTTCTCGGCCAAGCCGCTGAGGATTTCGAGCTTCGAAGGTGTTTCGAGTCCCACCGTGACGACGCGTTCTTCGATGCGGTTGTCCTTGGTCACAACCCATGCGGTTGAGCCGGTTTTCTCACGCAGCACGGCTTCCACAGGAGCGACGAGGGCTTGTTCCTTGCGATCCAGCTTCAACACCGCTGAGGCATACATGCCGGGGATCAAGGCGAGGTCCGCGTTCGGGACATCGACCTCGGCTTCCATGGTGCGCGTGTCGGTTTCCACTTTGCGGGAGAAGCGCGCGACCCTGCCGCTGATCGGCTTGCTCACGCCTGCAATGCGGAGGTCCACCGGATCGCCGACTTTCACACGAGCAACAAACGATGACGAGATGGGGAATACCGCGCGCAGCTTGTCGTTCTGCGAGAGACGCACGAGCGGCAGCGCGCCGGAACTCGTGCCTGCCTGGATCAGTGCGCCCGTGCTCGCATAGCGCTTCGTGATCACACCTGCGAAGGGCGCGGTGATCTTCGCGTAGTCGAGCATCGTCTGGTTCTTCTTCACCTCGGTCGCAGCCACCTTCACCGCTTCCTTGGCTGAAAGCAGCGCCGCCTCCGCCGCACGATCCTTCGCACGCGCCGCATCCATGTCCTGCGCAGCGATGAGCTTCGGCTGTGCTTTGTTTGTGGCGGCGAGTCGCGAATAGGCCTGATGTGCTTCATCGAACGCCGCCTGCGCGTGCTCCACTTCAGCCTGCGCGCGGCGTTCCGAGGCGGCAGCGTGTTCCATCTCCAGCTTCAGTTCCGGCACCTCCAGCACCGCGAGCACCTGATTATCCTTCACCACATCGCCCGCATCGACGCTGATGGATTCAACGAACCCCGTGACCTTCGCGTGCAGGTCTGTCTCCTGCCACGGACGCAGCTCCGCGCCGAAGGTGACTTCTTGGAAGACTTCGCCCTTCACGATGGGTATCGCTGCGACGGGAGTCGGTGCATCCGCCGAGAGAGCGCTGAGCGAGGTGAGAAAAAGGACGCCCAGGGCGCGAGAGAAGAGATTCATGAGGCGGGCTGTCAACGTGTGACAAAAATGTCACATTGCAGTGATTGACAGAATTCCAATTCTTTCTCCGCCAAGTAATATGGCTTTCGGGTGTGCGTTCATGTCGTCCCATGTTTCACGCCCGACTCGCCCTGCCTCTGGCCGCACTGCTCGCGCTGGCACTCTCCAGTTGCGCCTCACACTCCGTGCTGCCGCGCACGAAGGCTTTGTTTGCGGGGCTTGATGAAACGCATCTGACACCTGCCGCCGCGACCAAGCTGGCCAAGGCGAAACGCGACTTCACATGTATCCGTGCCTGCGGCAAGCCGTGCCACGCAAGCGACGCGGGTCGTGTGCCGCATTCACAGTCGCGGCGGTTCAGCGGCGATGGCTATCAGATCACCCTGGTCAAGGCATCGTCAGGATTCAATCATCGCGAAGGAGTCGAGATCAACATCGACTCCAGCATCACGGGCGGGAAGCCGTTTCACTACGAGGAGATCGATGTGACGGACGATTGAAGGTGGACGCGAAAAGGCGCGGAGGTTGCCCACCGCGCCTTTGCTCAACACACCAAACACTTGTTCGCTTACCAGCTGATGCGGATGCCGCTCACGACGCTCCAGCCGTCGTATTCGCCGCCGTCGTTCTTCTTGTCCTGCATCGTGGCGTATTGCACGCCGGTCTGCCACTTCAGCTTGTGGCCGTAGAGGTAGTAGTTCACCCCAGCGTAGAACTCATCATACTGGTCGCCCTTGCCGGAGAGCACATGGGACTCGTAGCGCGCGAAGCGAATCGAGTTGTCGTCGCCGTTCATGTGCGTGTAGCGCAGCACCGCCTGCCACTTCTTCGTGATATTGTAGGTCGGCATGATCTGGACACCAAATACATCGCCCTGCGAGCCGTAGCCTTCGCCTGCGGATACATCCGTGCCGAGGCCAAACTTGCCCTTTTGAAGGTTGAAGTTGAGCGAGGCGATGTTGCCAAAAGGACGAGTAGCTGCGTTGCCCGCGTCTTCCTGCTGATGGACGTAATCGAGGCGAAGAAGTGCGCGGTCGCAGCCCAGTGACTCAGCAAAATCATAGCCCACGCTGGCGAGCATAAAGGTGCCGGCGTCGAAATTGCCGAACTCGGGATTGCCGTCGCTGGTGAACCAGCCCAGGAAATACTGCCAGTTCTTCACCTTGCCGCCGACGCTGACGCCCGGTGCATATTCTTCGGTGAACCAGAGATTGTTCGCGAGATTGCTGCGATCGATGGTGATCAGTTCCTTGGAGGACGTGCCGCCATCGAGCGTGAATTTCACCGAATGCTTGCCCACTGTGAAGACGAAGGCGTCACTGGCGGTGTAGGACAGGTAGATGTCCGTCATGCGGCGATAGGAGGTGTCCTCGAACTTCTGCTGCGCGAAGTCCACTTCGCCGTGCAGGAGGAACTTGTCGGCAAACTTCACCTTGAGCCCAGCCCGCAGACGGCGAGCCTGCCATGTATCAAGATCCCCGGCGTCGGAATCAATGTGAGCCCAGTCGAACTGCGCACGACCGGTGAAATCGATGTCTTGGATGAGCGTGTCCTTGTTGTGGTAGAGCTTCGACAGGCCCCAGATTTGGTCATAGATGGACTTCTCGTTAGCGGGAGCGACAGCGGCTTCGAGCTTGTTCTTGCCGGAGTCGGCGGCGTCAGTGCCAGCGATAACCATCGAGCTGGTAGCGAGAGCGGCAGCAGTGAAGGCAGAGCGGAGAGTGATCATGCAGTGGAGGAGTGTAGTTCAGTGCGTGCCAGCTCTGTCACAGAACTGGCACGCCACATTGCTACAGGTTCGTCACTGAAGTGTCGAAGGACCCGCTGTGACGCTTTTGTCACACCACTGTCACACGCCCTACTGCGTCGCGAACTTGGTCAGCAGACCGCGCTTCTTCGTCGTGTTCAGCATCGTGCCGAAGATCCATCCGGCGATGGCCATGAAGACGACGTTTAAGCCGATGGCATATAGCATCGAGGTCATGCTGAGGTGATGCACGGCGGGGTTGAGCACGTCTCTCATGCCTTCAAATACATGCGTCGCCGGTAGTGCTTGTGCGATCGGTTGCATCCACGCAGGGAGCTTGGTGACGGGGTAAAAGACGCACACGAGCGGCTGGATGAAGAACGGCACGGCCCACGCCAGCGACTCCACGGCCTGTCCCCAGCGCAGGATCAGCGCGGTGGAAATCATGCCCAGCGACCAGCCGAAGACGAGCAGGTTCACAAAGAACGGAATGAGACTCCATTCGAGGCGGAAGATGTTGAAGCTGTAGCTCACCGCCGCCAGCACGCACAGCACCAGCACCGTCACGCATATCCGTAGGAAGCCGACCGCGAACGTGGCCGCGACATACTCAACTGTGCGCACCGGAGCGACGAAGACGTTCAGCAGATTGCGCGTCCACACATCCTCCAGGAACGAGATCGCCACGCCCTGCTGCGCACGGAACAGCACGTCCCACAAGATCATGCCGCCGATGAGGAAGGTGAGGAACTGGGCGAACTGCGGGTTCGTGTTCTCCTGCAGGAACAGCGTGAGATTGCCCCAGACCATGAGATCGACCACAGGCCAGAAGACAAGCTCCACGAGGCGCATCGGCGATCGGGTGTAAAGAAACAGATAGCGCAACACGAGTGCGCTGATGATACGGAAGTTCATGAGAAGCTAAGAGCGAAGGGCGAAGAGCAAAGAGTGTAGCTGCGAGATATTCGGGAGACAGTGGAGTTGCAGAGGACGGCTAGCGTTTGGGCTTGAGGCAATCGCAGGAGAAGTGTTCTTCGCTCTATGCTCTTAGCCCTTCGCTCGTCAGCCGTCTTCGACATCACCACTGCGGGCAATTTTGATGAACACGTCTTCGAGCGAACTCTGCTGCGAGCGCTCGACGATCTCGGCGGGGGTGCCTTGGGCGACGACCTTGCCTTTGTGCAGGAAGATCACGCGATCGCACACCTCCTCGATGTCCTTCATGTTGTGCGAGGTGTAGAGGATCGCGATGTTGCGCTCCTTCTGGATGCGCTGAACGAACTTGCGCACCTTGTCCGCGATGTCGGGGTCCAGGCTCGCGGTTGGCTCGTCCAGCAGGAGCAAGTCGGGGTCGTTGAGCATCGCCTTGCACAGGTTCACGCGGGTGGATTCACCAGCGGAAAGCTGGCCGGTCACTCGCGTGCGCAGGTCAGAAATCTCCAGCAACTCCAGCAGCTCTGCGATCTTCTGCTTCGCGTTCGGCACGCCGTAGATGCGGGCGAAGACGGCGAGGTTCTGCCAGACGTAAAGGTTGCCTGGCAGCGCGGTGTAGGCGCTGGAGAAGTTGGTGCGCTTGAGGATCTCGATGCGATTCGCGTGCAGCTCTTTGCCAAAGACTTCAATGCGGCCCGAGGTCGGCAGCGTGAGACCCAGCAGCATGTTCATCGCGGTCGTCTTGCCCGCGCCATTGGCACCGAGCAGGCCGAGCACTTCGCCCTTGCGAAGCTGGAAGCTGAACTTGTCCAGCACGGTCACGCCGTCGAACTCGCGCGTGAGGTCTCGGGCTTCCAGGACGATCTCGTTGTCAGGGGCAGGCATGGGGCGCGCATTGTCGCGACAAGTGCCAACGGCGCAAGTTCATGTCAGAACCAGGCAACCCGAAGGCGCAGATGCATCGTTTGCTCCCAGCGATGCACGGCGTCAAAAAGCAACACCTCCCCACCAAGATCTGCCCCGCGTGTCAGCGACCGTTTGCGTGGCGCAAGAAGTGGGAGCGCGACTGGGAGAACGTGAAGTTTTGCAGCGAGCGATGCAAACGCAGCGCCAAGCCATGATCAGCGACGACACCATCGCCGAAGCGCTGCGCTGCATGGCCAGCGAACGCGGCACGAGCACCTTTTGCCCCAGCGAAACCGCACGCGCGCTGGCGGAAGATTGGCGACCCCTGATGCCTGAGGTTCGGCGCGTCGCAGCGGCTTTGTGCGATGCGGGCGAATTGAGATGCACCCAGCGCGGCCAGCCCGCGTATCTCCTCACCGCTCGCGGTCCCATTCGACTCTCATCCTCATGATCCCACCCACCTGGCTCATCACCGGTGCCTCGCGCGGCATCGGCTTTCACATCGCAAAGGCTGCGCTCGACGCGGGCTCGAACGTCGTCGTCACCGCTCGCAACGGCGAGACCTTGCGTGACGCCTTCGCTGCTCATGGGGATCAATGCCTGGCTCTCGCGCATGATGCTTCACAGACGAGTGAATCGACCTCGATCATCCAGCGGGCGCGCGATGTGTTTAACGAAGTCGATGTGCTTGTGCTCAACGCGGGACAGGGGATGCTCGCAGCGCTCGAAGACACCGACGAAGCGCGCGAGCGTGCGCTCTTCGACCTGCTCTACCACGGCCCCGTCTCGATGATCCGCGCCGTATTGCCACACATGCGCGCTCGCGGTCAGGGACACATCGTCGCCATTGGCGCAGCAGCCACGCATGGGAACTACGCGGGCTTCTCCAGCTACGGCGCGGCGAAGGCAGCGATGGAGTGCGCGTGCGAGGCATTGCAGGCTGAGGTGAAGCCGTTTGGCATTCGTGTGTCGGTCGCGATTCCTGGTCCGTTTCGCACGGACTTCATCAGCAAGGCCGAGTCGTCGAAGACCGACGCGTATGCCGCATCCGTCGGACGCTTCGGCACGGTGCTTGAGCGCATGAATGGCCGCCAGCCGGGCGATCCCGCGCGACTCGGCACGCTCATCGTCGATCAGGTGCACAGCGGCACGCTACCCTTTCGATTCCCTCTCGGTGCTTATGCCGTGAAGAAGCTGCGCGATCGTGGTGCGCAGTTCCAGCGCGAGGCCGATGCATTTGCTGAGGCCGCCAAGTCAGCCGACTTCCCTGCCTGATACGACTCATGGAACTCAGCCTCGTCTTCCCGCATCAGCTCTTCGCTCCGCATCCCGCGCTGCAACGCGGCCGCAAGGTTCTGCTATTGGAGGACTCGCTGTTCTTTGGCAATGACCAGCACTGGCCGCTGCGGTTCCATGCGCAGAAGCTCGTGCTGCATCGCGCGAGTATGACGCACTGGATGCACGAGCGACGCGCGGAAGGCTTCGAGATCATTTGCGGCGAGACCTCCGGCGAGCCGACGACTACGCTCACGATGCTCGATGCGCTGGTGCCCGAGAGCATCACCACGATGCATGTGTGCGATCCCGTTGATGACGTGCTCTCGCGCAGGTTGCGACGCTTCGCCGCGCGGCGTGGACTCAAGCTCGTTGTGCACGACACACCGATGTTCCTCACGCCGCTCAGCTTCATCCAGCAGCAACTCGGCAGCAAAAAGAAGCCCTTCATGGCCGCCTTCTACCAAGCTCAACGCAAGCGTCTCGGCATCCTCGTCGAAGCAAACGGCGACCCTGTCGGCGGCAAGTGGAGCTTCGACACCGAGAACCGTCAGCGATTACCCAAAGGCCATCGCGCGCCTGAGCTGCCCGTCTTTGAAAACACCGCCGCGCTCGACGAAGCGAAGCGCTACGTCGCTGCGAAGTTCCCCAACGCTCGCGGCAGCGTCGATGCCTTCCGTTGGCCAGTCACGCGCGATCAAGCGCTGCGTGAACTCGACGCTTTCCTCACCGAGCGCTTCGCGTTGTTCGGTCACTACGAGGACGCGATCAGCCACGGCCAGCCCTGGCTTTACCACAGCATGCTCACCGCACCGCTGAACATCGGCCTGATCACACCCCAGGAAGTCGTTGATCGCGCGCTCGACTATGCGCGCACTCACGACGTGCCGATGAACTCGCTCGAAGGCTTCATCCGCCAGATCATTGGCTGGCGCGAGTTCATGCGCGGCATCTATCACCTGCACGGCCCGCGTGTGCGCAACGGCAACTTTTTCAAGCACGATGAGCCACTGCCGAAGGGCTTCGATGATGGCACCACGGGCCTGCCGCCCATCGACGCTGTGATTCGTCGCCTGCACAAGTATGCGTGGTGTCATCACATCGAACGCCTCATGGTGCTGGGCAACGCGATGGCGCTGATGCGCACCGACCCGCATGCGGCCTATCGCTGGTTCATGGAATGGTTCATCGACGCCTATGACTGGGTGATGGTGCCGAACGTTTATGGCATGAGCCTCCACGCCGACGGCGGCACCTTCACCACCAAGCCCTACATCAGCGGGTCCAACTACCTGCTCAAGATGTCCGACTATCCGAAGGGCCTGTGGTGCCAGCAGTGGGACGAACTCTTCTGGCGCTTCATCGGCGATCACCGCGACTTCTTCGCCCGCAACCCACGCATGAGCATGATGGTGAAGCAGTGGGAGAAGCGGCAGGGGACGAGCGGGAAGTAGAGAGGTGGAAAAGTAGAGAGGTGGAAAAGTAGAGAGGTGTAGAGGTGAGAAGCTTGGCATCTTCTCGACCTCTTCACATCTCTACTTCTCGACCGCCTCACCCAGCCCCGCGAGCTTTCGCGCATAGGCCAGCGTGTCGATCTCCTCGGGCGTCTTGTCGCGGCGCATGGCCTTGATTCGCGGGAATCGCATCGCAAGTCCGCTGTCGTGACGGTTGCTGGCCTGGATGGAATCAAACGCGATCTCCAGCACCGTGTCCGGCACCACTGTGCGCACGCGACCTTTCTCGCTGATCGTGTTGCGCGTGAAGTGCTCGGTGAGTTCTTCGATCTCCGCATCCGTGAGCCCGCTGTAGGCTTTGCCAATCACTCGCAGCTCGCCCGATTCATCGCGGACAGCAAAGGTGTAGTCGCTGAGCACGTGGCTGCGTTTGCCATGGCCTTGCTCGGCTTTCACCACCACGACATCGAGCGTCGCGAAAGCCTTCTTCAGCTTCAGCCACGACTTGCCTCGACGACCCGGCGAGTAGTTGCTGGTCGCGTCTTTGGCGATGAGTCCTTCATTGCACCGACGACGCGCGGCCATGAAAGACGCTTCGATTTCATCAACCGACGAAACGCGATGCACCTCGATCAAACTCAGTCCTGAAGGCATGACGATCTGCTCCAATTGCTCGCGGCGCTGGTGCAAGGGTTGGTCGAGCAGCGACTCGCCATTTCGCCACAGCAGATCGAACACGACGTAACGCACACTCACATCGCTGGGCAGGAAGAGATCGGCTTGATCACGACGACCCAGCCGCTTCTGAAGATCGAAGAACGAGAGCTTCTTGTTCTCCGCATACGCGATGATCTCGCCATCGAGAATCACCTCGTCCGCCAGCGATGTCGCTGCCTTCAGCACCTCCGGGAACTGCACACCGATGGGCTTCAAATCACGGGTGAAAATCTCCACACGATCCGCTGTGCGATGCATCTGCGCGCGAATGCCATCGAACTTGTCTTCCAGCCAGACGACCGAGCTTTCGGCATTCACCATGCGTTCCCAAATGTCCGCCGCCGTTTCCTCTGGCGAGGCCAGCATCACTTTGATCGGCACGAAGGCTCGCGGCATTGCTTCGTGCAGCAGCGCTTGCTTCGCGAGCACTGCCGCGCGGCCGATGTCACCACAAAGCATCGCGGCCTCGCGCACGGCTTCCGCGCTCTGTTGGAAGGCCTCGGCAATCGCTTCCTCAATGAGGCCTTCCTTGGATCCCATGCGGAGGTCGCTCGTCATCAGACGCACCAGCCATGAGCCATCGCTCGCCCGAAGCTGACGCAGACGCTCCCGCAGCATCGTCACACGCGGCATCTGACCGGACGCATCACGCAGCGTCTCGAACAACGTCGCGATGTCCGCCAGCGAACACGGCGCAGGTTCCAAGGCGGCGCGTTGCAGCACGAGGAAAGCCGTGCGCCCCGCGTCGGCTTGCGAGCGGGAGATGGCGCGATACTCCGCATCGTTGATGCCGCTCAGGGTTTGCATCGTGCGGCGCAGCAATGACCAGCCGACGTTCAGCGGCGCATCCGTGGAGTCGCCAACCAAGCCTGCGCAATAGCGGGCCGCGAGGGCGAGATCAGCCTCGTCCAGCACTCGTAGATACTCCGCGAGCAAGGCGATCTTTTTCAACCGCGACGACTCCAACGCGGTCGCCGCACACACCTGCGACCAACGGCTGAAACTGTTCGGAGCAAAGGCTTCCTCGTCCTGGGAATCCGAGGTCTGAGTCGTCGCACGAGGCGTCTCCAGCGAAGCACGAAACAGCTCCATTTGATCCGCCTTCTCCAACGACCATGCATCGTAACCACGCGCTCTCAGATCAGCGGCAAACTCCTGCGTGTAACCATGAACGAGATGCACGCGACGCGGCTTCACCGTTTCCACGGTCTCGATCAACTCCGGATAGTCCGCATGGTCGCTGAGCGGGAAGATTTCATCGACTTGATACCGGAACTTCGCTCCCGGCTGCAAGGCCCAGCCCGTGAGCATCGCCGTGCGACTGCCTTTAAGTTTCTTGATCGCCAGCGAGCGGCCATTGCTCGGTGGAAAGATCAGCACATGCCCCTTCGCTTCGCTCGCGTGGAAGCGCTTGTAGGCCGGCAGTCGTCCCAGCAAAGGCGCGACCGCTTCAGTCATGTCCCACACCGACGAATGCAGCATCACGGGGAAACCCGCATCCGCGAGCGCGCAGATGATCTCCTGCGCTTTGCCCAGCGAGTAACCGAGCAGCACCGGAATGCCGCCATCCTCGATCGTCTCCTGCACGAACTTCAAGACACTGGCCACCGTTTCACTCAGCAGCGGAAACACGAACGAAGGCAGGCCAAACGTGGTCTCCATGATCAGCGAGTCCGCTTGCAGCAGCTCGCAACGCTCCGAACTCAAGCCCTGGCGCAGCTTGTAGTCGCCCGTGTAAAGCAGCGTCGCGCCGTCGCTCTTCCGCGTCAGATGCAGCATCGCCGACCCCACGATGTGCCCCGCCGGTAACAGTCGCATTTCATAGCCTTCCCACTCGAAGACTTCTCGCATCGGCAGCGCCTGAAACGTCGCACTCTCCTTCACCGAGTAGCGCTCACGCATCAGATGCTGAGTGAGTTCCGAGCAAAACGTCAAGCTGTGCCGCGCCACATGATCGCTATGCGCGTGAGAGATGAAGGCCCGCTTCACCCCGAAGTGCGGGTCCAGCCATAGATCCGCCTCAGGCAGGTAAATGCCCTGGCGATAAGCGACGGTGATGAGAGGTGGCATGGCGTTTGGTTGAAACGCTGGTGCCAGCATCTGCGATGCAACGCAACACCTGTGAGTTCTACCCTTGCTGACTTCAAGGATCAGTGGCTCGAATGACTCGTGAGTAGTCTTCCGACTTCTGCGTCCTCTTCGCTTTGAGATTGATCAGTGCGTGGCGTTTGAGGTCGGTGAAGGACATTCCATGCGTCACGAGCACACCTTGTTCAAAGAGCATTTCATCGGCCTTGCCATTGAGCAGGAAGCGCCAGTCCCATGCCAGACGTTTGGCCTGGGAGCGCTGCGCACGGATGGTCGTGGTGCAGTTCGTGGAGATGGCGTTATACCAGCGAGGCTGATGCTTCAGAGTGTTGAGGGCGTTCACGTATTCCAGGAAGCGCTCGCGTGCTTCGTCGGCGTTGGCTGTGGTGCGATAGAGATAAACGTCTTCACCTGTGCGGATGTTGGTCCGCAACCGAAGCACATCGCGTTCGTCGGCTACCACATAGACAAGCTCGAACTGTCGATACAACCCGCCCAGCGCAGAGTAGCTCTCGCCGACTTCCTTCCGTGTCTCGATGGAAAAGCAGACCGGAGCTGCTCCCTCGAACTGGAAGCTGAGAATCGGATGCGCCAGCCACGGCGAGCCCCAGTAGCAGATGGCAAGGTCGAAGCCGGTGAGCTTGGATAGCTGCACGGTCCGCGCCTCCCAGCGAGGTGTGTAGTCGCCCTCCGTTCGGTAGTCACAGTTGCGGACGTTGTGCAGGGTCACGGTGTCGCCCTGAATGTCTGCCCAGGCGGTCTGCGCGACATCAGGCTGCCAGCGACGGTCTTCACGCGGGTTCTGGCTGAGCCATGTCAGCACCACGATGCCGAAGATGCCTGCCCACACCGCGAGCATCATTTTCACCGGTCGCGCGGCTGCGAGCACGACGATCAGCATGATTCCGAACATGATCGCAGCCACTGTGTTCGCAGCTCCCAGGGGCGCATCGAAACAGATGGCACCGATTTCCCAGGCCGCTGTGAGCAGGAGGACCAGACCCAGCATTGACCAGACAAGCGCGCGAATGATGCGCAGCCACCAGGACCTTCGCGGTGATGGTCGTTTGGGACTATCTTCCACGGACGTGCTCATGCAGAATGCGGAGGATCTCCTCGACAGCCATCGGATGCTCGTGAGCACTGTGGCCGTAGGGCACGATCAACTCTGACTCTACGCCGTCCAAATGCGCGCTGGTGTAAGGAACGAAGCCATCGGAGCACGACGGATCGTTCAGCGGCTTCTGCTTCTTATTGCCGATGATGGAGTGAACATGCAGCCCTGGGCGCAGCGGCAGGCTGATGGAGGTCTGCACGAACTTCGACTTCGGCGAGAGGTTGTCGATGCTGGTGGGCACACCACGACGGAGCATGTCGGCCAGCGGACCATGTTCGGGGGCTTGGCCTTGCATTATGGATACCGCGTCCGACATGATGTGGTTGGGCAAGTTCACCAGACTGCGCCCGATGGCTCCGAGAGTGCCTGCGGCCAGCGAACTGCCGCGATGCGGTGTGGCCACGAAGATCACACGGCTGACATACGGATTGGGTTCGTATTCAAGGTAGGCTCGCAGCGCATTGATCTCCTTCTGCGAGAGGTTGAGCCGGTCGGGCGTCGAGCCGAAGACATTCACCCACAGCTTATCACCGCTTTTCTGCACCTGCGCCTTGCTTACCAAGCCGCCCATGCTGTGACCGATCAGCACCATTTCGCGCGAGCCAGGGCTGACTCCACGGGCATTGAGTTCGCGATGCAGCAAACCGAGCTTTTCGCGCAGCTTTGCAGCGCTGTAGATCACTGGCACACCGGTCGGATAACGGAAGAAGTAGAACTGAGCGGTGCGCTGCAGCTTCGGATCACTCCACAGTTCATTGACCACGTTCTGCCAGGTGGCAGGTCGCGACATCAGTCCGTGAACAAGGATTACAGGCACACGTTCAGGATCAGGTCGCTCCAGGGCGATGAGTCCGAGCTTGTCGAGGTTCTTGCCACTGCGCAGCAGAGCGCCCAGGCCCGACATGCGCACCTCGCTGCGCGAGAGCAGGAATTCACCGACCGCCGAGATGTCTTCCGCGAGTGGTCGGGACGCTCCCGCCAAGCGGACCTCCTCCACCACGCGCGGATCATGCAGCACCAGCGATGCGATTTGCCTGCCGTTGCTTCCCTTGCTGAAAGCAATCGTGGCCGTGACTGGCGAAAGGTAACCGGCCGCGGCCATGAAGGGGTCCTTGGCCGCACGCTCGTCGGTGAACTTGCACCAAGCCACGAAGGGTTCGCCCACGCCTTCGCGAGTGATACGGCGCTTCATTTCACGCGACTCGATGTCATGTGCGTCGATCAGCGTATCGAACACGATCTGCTTCGGCCACGAAGCCTGAAGCGTGAACGACTTGTCGCCTTGCGTGCAGACGAGCGGCTTGCTTCGCTCATCGTTGGACAAGGCAATCCACAGCTTCACAGCGGAGCTGACGGCGGCATTGTAGCGCTGCCGCGACTCCGTGGTGTCGAGTCCAGAGTGCGAGGCTTGCTCAGCCTCGACTAGAGCCTTGGCGAGCGCGGTTTGACGGGCGCTCGCGTTCAGGCTACGCAGACTTCGCTCTGCGATGAATTCAGGGCGTTGATGAGTCGAGCAGGCACTCATCACGAGCGCTGCCAACGAGCAAGAGATCCATCGCAGGCGAAGATTCATAAGTGAAGCTGGTTAAAGACCGCGACGTCCACGAAGCTTGTCGTTTACGTTCTCACGCTTGTCCCAGTAGTCCTCGGCACGGTCGCCGGGACCCGTGTAAACCCGCCGATCGTAACGATCCTCACGACGATCAAAGCGATCTTCGGTGCGGTCAACGCGACCGGCGGCGCAAGAGCCGAGCAGAACTGGAAGCGTGCAAATTAGGAAGAGGTGATGTGGTTTCATAGGAGTTGATGTTGCTGTTTAGTTTTGGGGGTAAAATCAGAGCTTCAGGCCCAGGTTCAGGAAGACGCCGGAGGTGCGCACATCGTTGGTGAAGCCACCGCTCGTGTAATCGACGGCCATGTATTTGTAGCCGACTTCGAGGGTGGTCGATTTGCTGAGGTGATAGCCGAGCGCGGCATACACCTGCCAGGTGAGATCGGAGCTAATGCCAAAGCCGCCGATGTCCGCCTTGGTCACGGCATAGAAGTCGTTGGTGAAGTTGTAGTAACCACGCACGCCGATGAACGGATCGACCCAGTCCTTGGTGCCCGAAAGCTCGGAGGGAATGGAGTTGCGCAGAGCGCGCTCGATCTCATTGGCCAAAGCTTTCTCCGCCTTGTTAACAGCTCTGCGGGCGGCGGCCTTTGCTGCGGCCACCTGACCCTGCACGATGGCGAGTTGTTCCTGGACACGCGCGGCGGCTGCGTTGCGAATCGCCTGCTGGAGGCGCTCGCTGTTCTTGATCGCATTGCCCAGGCCCGGATGGGCTTGGCCAATGGCCTTCAAGTCGCTGAGCACATCACTGGCTTTGGCTGCGATCTGGCTCGTGAGCTGCGGTCTCTTTGCAGCGAGTTCCTGAGCTGCCTTCGACTTCACCCCACTGACGATTTCATCAATCACCTTGGAACTCAGGGCGCTGGAAACTTGCTCCACACCCGAGTCGCTGAGGGTGAGTTCCAGTTCGCCTTTGATCGACATGTAACGCGCGCCGGCATACAGATCGAGCGCACCGCGCTGGCCTTCCCACACGCGGTAGAAGATCGCTGCCTCCGCAGCCACTTGCGTCTGAGTGATGTTGATGACATCGAACAAGGGGTCCGGCGTGCTGCCGCCGGCGGAGACCTTCAGATACATGGCATCGACCCATCCACCCCAGCGGCCCTTCTGGGCTTCCAGATTGAGCGAGGCCGTCATGTCCAGGTGATCGAGCACGCCGCTGAAGGGAATGTCGATCTCGGAGGTGAAGCCTTTGACACCCGTGGTGCCTTCGACACCAGCGAGCCAGCCATAGGCCCACGAGGTGACTTTCCATTCATCGGCAGGCGGAGTGGTGGCGACAGGCGACACTGGTGTCTTTGCTGAAGGTGCAGGCGTGCCGGCGAATGCTGTGGCACCCGAGGCGATCAGGGCAATCGCGTAGAGAGAGAGGTTGCGTGGTTTCATGATGGGTAGCGGGATGGAATGTGTGAGGTGAGATGAAGATCAGTCGTCGATGTCCAGGCTGCGGATCGCCTGCGCGATGGGGCCTTTGCCCAGAGGGAACTTGAAGTTGATGCGGAAGATGTTGTCCGTGTAATCCAGCCCTCCGTTGTTAGGCCGGGTCCACTGCGCGTGGTAGATGAACTCGATGCGCTTGCCGCCGCCCATCACGTAGCCGAGACCGGCACGCACGCGGAAGGGATCGAGTTTGTCCGTGTCGCAACGGTAGAAAGGCTCCACGTCGGCTATGCCATACCAGGTGTTCGGCTTGAAGGCGTTTTCACGGCTGGTGAACGGAATCTCCGCGCCGAGTCGTAGGCGCAGGCGATTGACATAATTCCAGTCGTGCGAATCCTGGCCCTGCACCATGCGGTATTCGTAGCGAGGGAAGGCATAGATGTTCCAGCCGAGGTCGTTCGGCAGGAAGAACTTTGCACCAATGAAGGGACGAAACTCCAGCTTGTCCTCGCTGTCCCAACCGTCGGTGTAAGAGCCGATCAAGCCGGTCCATGTCTGGAACCAGTCGTTCACGTCATACGTGAAGCCTGCGCCCGCGTAGTAGTTCGTGTAATCCTTGTCCCAGCTGGGCACGAAGCCGAGGTAACCGAAGCCAACGACCTCCTTGCTGAACGGGTAGTAGGGCAGCATGGTGAGGCGGTATTCGTTGTCGATATCGCCTGCGCGGGCCGGTTTTGACGGTGCCAGGAACGCCAAGGTGAGGAACAGCAAGGCGGTCCGTATATTGCGTCCGAGGAGGGGAATAAATGGTTTCATAAAAGGATGCGTTGTGCGCAGCGCTGGGAGGTAATGGCACTGACATCATAAGCTATCGGCTTCAGCACCCGCCACTGCCCCTTGGGGAAGGTTGTTAGCCCTGGCTGGATCACTCCGCGCGTGTGAGTGGCGGTTGCTTCCACTTGCCTTTGATCGCCTCCTCCTTCGGCCAGTAGATGCGCAACACGGCCATGAAGGGTCCGCTTGGCGCGGGCAGCCAGTTCGACTCCCTGTCCTTGCCTGGCGATTCGCGCTGGACGTAGAGCGTCAGCCCGCCGTCAGGGTCACGCTTCAGATCGGGCAGCATCGGTGAGTTGAGCAGATAGCGGTTGAGTGGGTTGGCCACCAACAGGCTGGACGGCAGTTCATACATCGTTAGCGACCAGAAGGCATTGGCAGGCGGCAACTGGTCTGTAGCAAACCGCAGCTCGTAGCGGTTCTTCGATGCATCCAGCTTTGCTCCATCCGCATCCAGAGTGTAAACCGGATACATCGCTTCCGCCTTCGAATTGCCGTAGATGCCGAGAACAGCAGCAGCCATGCGGTAGAGGTAGTTGTTCTTCAAATACTCGCGCGTGCCGAACATGTCGCCGCTGGTGACTTCGCCGGTGTCCAGCTTCGTTCTCTGCAACTCACTCAGCGTCTGCCACGCATCCGCCATGCCTTCCGCCACGGCTTTGCGCATGTCAGTCGATAACTTGTCCGCATCAAAAGTTTGTCCGGCACCAATGCCGATTGCCGCGAAACGCTCCATCAATGCCTTTTCCGAGGGATGCGTGGGACAGAACTGAAGGATGAAATTCAGCACGTTAAAAAACTCGAGCGAAGTCTTTTGCTGCTCCGGTGTGAGCGGCTTCATGAACTCGATCTTCGGCGCGGCTGCGGGCGCTGGCTTGCCAAGGAACTTGGACAAAGACTGCACCTGATAACCAGCCTGCACCTTCTTCACGTTCTCAAGGTCACCAGGATTGAAAAGTTGAGTGCGATACACCGCCAGTGCGAGTTCTGTCTCGACGTGAATCACGTGTCTCACCCCCTTGGGCTTCGCGCCCTTCCATGTCGGACCAGCGATGAGGAAACTGCCACCGTCGTTGCCCGTGGCTCGACTGCCGAGGTAGGCAAAGTTGTGCGTGTAGGCATCGATCAACTGCACAGAGAAATACCGGCTCTTCTCAATGGGCGGCACCGTCAGCACGATCGGTTCGGCGCGCAGGTCGAGACCGGCCATTGAATAGGGTGTGTCAGAGTTCGGCGTTTGCACCGCCTTGTCTTCGGAGGTGAAGACACGTGGCATGTTGCGGATCTCGTTCCATGGCGCTTTGAACTCTGGATTCTCGCGGTCCACGTAGTAGGCGTATTGGATGCGGTAGCCATCCACCATCGGGAAGCCGTAAATGTAGGCATCCTTGGCGATGGCACGAGCTTCGGCGGGCGTGATGTCCGCCGCGCGGCTTGGAACAGGGGATGTGGTCACAGCGCAGACGAGTGCTGTGACAAGAAGGGGTAGCGTGCGTGATCGGTTCATGGCTGTCGTGTCGTGATGAAGGATTGATGAGTGACGGGATGGAGCCGCGCGGTTACTTCTTTGGATAAACAATCCTGGTCGTGCCGATGGTGCCGTTGAATTTGAAGGGCGCGGCATCGAAGTAGTCGAGCGCCACGGGCGAGCCGAGATCGCTGCCGATATCAAGACAGTCTTGCGCCGTGAAGGAGAGCGGTGCGGTGATGGGCACGCGGCCCTCACCGACCACAGTCCCGTTGATCTTGAGGGTGACATCCATCGGCGCGCCGGGTTTGGGTGCGACCAGCTTCGACACGACTTCGAGCTTCACCTTTCCTTTGGGAAGCGAACTCTTCGATTGGATCTTCGTCCGCTGAATCTCGAACAGATTGTATTCGTAGTTCAGTGCACCGTCTTTGGTGTAGCAGGTCAGTCCAGCAGAGAAGCCGCCGAGAGCATAGAGCACGCCATTGGCGTTGGCGGGCACGTCCAACTCCATGCTCACGGTGTTGTCGAACTTGCCAAGCTTCGGTGCCGTGAACTCCGGCATCCCGGTGATCGCTCCGTTGAAAGTCCACTCGGTGTAAGGCGTGGCAGGAGCATCTTCCGGATGGAAGATGGGCGTCCACAAGCCGCCTCCGATCGGAAGGTCCTTGTTCTTGGCGGCTTCCACGAGGAAGAGGCTCTTCATCTCGGCGAGCTTCTCCGGCATCTTCGACGCAAGGTCATTGGCTTGAGTCCAGTCGTCTTCCAAGTTGTAGAGTTCCCACACGTCGTTCTCGGGATTCCATGAGCCGATGCCAGATGGAAGTCCGGTCACCCAAGGAGTGCGTGGACCGAATGCACACGCGAACCAGCCGTCATTGTAGATGCCACGGCTGCCCATGATGTCGAAGAACTGCGTTTTCTTGCGTCCCTTCGCCTTCGCATCGGCAAAGGTGTAGGCCATGCTGATGCCATCCATCGGATCCTGCTCGACGGCATTCACCACACGGGGCGGCGTGATCTTGGCAGCTTCATAGATGGTCGGGACGATATCCGTAACATGGTGGAATTGCGAGCGTGGTGTCTCGTCGTGCTTGATCTTCGCAGGCCAGGAGACGGCCATGTTTTGACGGATGCCTCCGAAGTGTGCGGCAACCAGCTTCGTGGATTTATAAGGTGCGCTGCCTGCCCACGCCCACGCGGCGTTGTAGTGGTTGTCAGTTTTTGCCGTGCCGAGCACGTCGAGTCCGCCCAGTTCGTTGAGCACCTTGATGTGCTGGTCAATCGTCGTGGGGATGCCGTTCTGGGCGAGCAGTTCCGAGATGGTGCCGTTCTGACCTTCCGCAGAGTTGCCGTTGTCACCCATGATGTAGAACACCAGCGTGTTGTCGAGTTTCCCTTCCTGCTCGATCTCATCGAGGATGCGTCCCGCGTTGTAGTCAGCGTGCTCGGTGAAGCCTGCCCACACTTCCATCAGACGGCGTTGGAACGGCTTTTGATCCTCCGGAATGGAATCCCACGCAGGCAAGGTGGCAGGCCGTGGAGTTAATTGCGCGCTCTGCGGAATCCAACCCTTCGCCTTGGCATTGGCGAACACACGTTCGCGATACTTGTCCCAACCATCGTCGAACTTGCCCTTATACTTGTCCGCCCACTCCTTCATGATGTGGTGCGGGCCATGGGCTGCGCCAGTGGCCCAATACATGAAGAACGGTTTGTCTGGTGAGAAAGCTTGTTGCTCGCGCAGCCAGTGAATGGCGTTGTCGGCGAGGTCTTCAGTCAGGTGGTAATAGTTGTGTCCGCCAGAGGTCTTGGGGGAGTGCTCCACCACAGTTGTGTTCTTCACCAAGCGGGGTTCATATTGGGATGCCTCACCGGCGAGGAAGCCGTAGAAGTATTCGAATCCATATCCTACCGGCCAGTAGTCGAAGGGACCTTTGGATGTCGTCTGTTCGGCGGGCGTGTTGTGCCACTTCCCGAAGGCGGATGTGTTGTAGCCATAGTCCTTCAGCACTTCAGCGACGCATGCCGCTGACTTCGGAATCGTGCCGCTGAAGCCGTCCCAATCGTTGGCTAGTTCACAGATCTGCCCGTTGCCCACGCGGGTGTGATTGCGTCCCGTCAGCAGGGAGGCACGGGTGGGCGAACACATGGCTGTGGAATGAAAGCGATTGTAGGAAATGCCCGCCTTGGCCACACGGTCGAGTGCTGGCGTATGAATCTCGCCGCCATAGGTCGAGGCCACGCCAGGGCCGACATCATCAATCAAGATGATGAGCACGTTCGGAGCCCCCGGCTGTAGCCGCGACGGCGTAACGCGCTTTTGGTGAGTCGAATCCTTCATCGTCAAACCGGCGGTAGAGGCGGACGGTGTAGGCGGAAAAGGCAACACGTCCTGTGCACTGGCAGGCAAGACAACGGTGCCCAGCGCGAGACTGAGCGTGGTCAGGATAGCTTTCGTCTTCATGTCGGATTGAGGCTTTGTGGCAGGGTGGTTGGATCTGAGACTCATCATGCAGGCCTTGTGGCTTGCTCTGTTTTAAGACATCGGCGAAGCCCTTCCCGCATTCTCGGCGTCTGTTGTGTTCCGCGAAGCCTTGGTTGCAGCGGATTGTCAGGGAGTGAAGAAACCATTGGCGGTCTCAGAGCGGACCAGTGATCTTCATATGATCTTAAAGGTGAGTTCACGCTGAAAAGTGATGTGTGAGACATCCATCTTCGCCAAGGACTTGCGATTTAGCAAATAGGCGAAAAAATCGCCCATCTAGACCAATGCGAAGGATTCACAAACTCACCATCACCGAACAGACCGCCGCACATGTGCGCGAGGGCATCCGGTCAGGACGATGGCGTGGTGAGCTGCCAGGTGTGCTGAGGCTGGCCCAATTGTGCGATGTCTCGAAGGACTCCATGCGTGGCGCGCTGCGCATGCTCGAAGCCGAAGGAATGATCAGCGCCGGCCACGCGGGCACACGCCGAATCGTCCTAGGCAAGGGGGTGGCGGCGGGGAATCGGCCCCTGCGCGTGGCGATCTTTCCGCATGATCCCTTGATGATCGAGAGCCGGGAGATGCACGATCTGTTGCATGATGTGAGACGGGAACTGCTGGCGGCCGGGCACTCAGCCGAGTTCACCCCGAAGACTCAGAGCGAACTGCATCACGACCTTCGCCGCATTGCGAAGCTGGTCGCAGGCACCCCAGCCGATGCCTGGATCGTAGGGCCGGCTCCGCGCGAGACGCTCGAATTTTTCGCTGCTCAAAGCGTGCCCGTTATCACCATCGGTGGGCGTTGCATGGAGGTGACCATTGCCAGTGTCTACACTGACACCGCACCTGCTTATCGTGAGGTGCTGCGTCAACTCTTCGCATTCGGGCATCACCGTATCGTGCTGCTGTGCCCGCGCTCGTGGCGCCAACCGGCACCAGGAGTCACACTCAAGGCCTGCCTGGAGGAACTGGCTGCACACGAAATCGCTGCGACGGAATTCAATGTGCCTGATTACGAGCCCACCGCCCTGGGGCTGAACTCGCTTCTCGAGTCGCTTTTCAGCGTCACGCCTCCAACTGCGTTAATCGTGGTGAATCCCGAAGAAGCTACAGCTGTTTATGTCTTCTTGGCCAGGCATGGGCTGGCTGTGCCGCGCGATGTCTCGCTCTTCTTCCCGTGGCGTGATGTTTCAATGCGTCTCTGCCATCCACCCGTAGCGCATCTGCTTGTGGATGGGCGGCTGCACGTCCGCCGCATCGTGCGCTGGGCAAGTGCTGTAGCCCGGGGACGTCCCGACCGTAGTGCCATCGGCATTCCTGCGACACTCGAACTCGGTCAATCACTCGGACCACGCCCGCAAACAAGGAGCAAGCGATCCCGACAAGTGCCTTAAAACCCATCGGGAAAGCTACAAGATGACGGGCACGACCGGAGGCGATATGGACCGCTGGCCGTGAGCCATAACCGCCACGCAGACGAATAAGTTCACGAGCTTCAGAAGGGCCGTGGCGGAATCACCGGCACGCCTCTCACGATGGTGCATCGCACAAACACGTTCTGTCCGTTGATGATGTAGATGTAGTAGTAGGTGCCGCTGCAGTAGTAATAGTTGACCCCGGAATAGACACGCACGGCATAACCCGTGGGCAGCCCATACATGTAAGGAGCGGGGTTGCGTGGATCGAAAGGTCCCCGAGGATCAAAGACGCCACGAGGGTCGAGTGGGCCACGAGGGTCCAATGGGCCGCGGGGGTCGAGTGCACCACGCGGGTTGGCGGGGTGATGCCTGGGCAGGGCCGTGGCATCAGAGACCAGTGCGAAAAGGATGCCGGCAACGACAGGCAGGCAGGAAAGTCGGAAGCACAAAGATTTCATGAGAAGCGAAGATGAAGGAAGGATTGAAGCACTCGTTATCACCGGCTTTTGAGCATCGGGGTGAGCTGGGAATCAGCGGCGGCTCGTTTGCCGAAAAGCGATTCATCAATGGCTGAATCGAACTTCCAGTTCGTGAACCGGATGTCCCACTTCGGCTGGCTCTTGATGCCAGTGAAGGTCAGCAAAAGACGGCGTGGCAGCTTGTCTTTGACGCTGACCCAGAGATCGCCGCTGAGTCCGTCCTGCTCAATGTGCAAACGTTCGCAGCGCGTCCAGCCAACCCACTCCTTGCCCGTCACACTTGCGGAGGTTGCGTTGACAAAGAGCTGTCCAGGAAGATCCGATGACAGCAGCTCAGCCACCGGCGGCCGGAAGCCGAATCGTTCGTCCATTGCGTCAGCGAACTGTTCGATGGTATTCGCTTTCAGCGCCTCCAGCGAATGCAGCTTCAACTCGGGCTGGATGAGACTGAGCGTTTTGCCATCATAAGCAAGCTCGCGCGTTTCAGCGCCAGCAGGTTGCAACACGTAGCATTGATTGGGGCGCTTGACCGTGATGTTCAGCGCACCTTTGCCAAGCTTGGCCGAGGCACTTAGTTCAGGATCAACTTTGTGTGATGCCGTGAGCTGAATGGTCTTCGCCGGAGCGAGCTTGGCGGACACAGTTTTTGCCAGCGCTATCGCTTCGGGTGAGATGTCTGCCTTCGCGGAGATCACGAAAGCAGTTATGAAAACGGCAGCAAGTGAAGTGCTGCGTTGAATGAACGGAATGATCTTCATGATGGATGAGATTGCGATTTTCCAATGACTTCAGTTTATCAGTGAGCAATGTCTTGATCGCCGACGCCTTCATCCGTGATGGAATGCCCATCGGCTTCCACGGTCACGGCACCTTTGCCGTCTTCGGACGCCATCGCTGGTTTGCCGTGCGCGAGGCCCACCTTGGCGACATACATGAGCGCGAGAGGCTTGGCGGCTTCCTTGCCAAGTGCATTCATGCGGTCTTGGAATGCAGCCACCTTCTCGGGATGCTTGGCAGCGAGGTTGTTCTTCTCATAGGGGTCCTCAGCGAGGTTGAATAGATCAACGCTCGTCGGAATTAGCGAGCGCCAGATGCACTTCCAGTCGCCCTGACGGACAGCACCACGGAAGGGCTCGACATTGTAAACGACTTCGGTGCGCGGCGAGGGTTTGCCTTTGGAGATCGTCTCCCAGACATTCACGCCATCGAGTGGCTTGCACTTGGCGGTGGAGGCACCCGCCAAAGCAGCGAGCGTGGGATAGATGTCCACGGCGTGGATGATGCCGTCCACGGTCTGAGCATCGATGTGGCCTGGCCAGTTGGCGCAGGCGGCGACGCGGCTGCCACCTTCAAAGAGCGAGCCCTTGCCATCGCGATACGGGCCGTTGTCGCAAGGGAGCACTGTCTTGGACAAGTCAGCCATCTGACCGGCGAACATCGCGTTCTTGGTGCCGCCGTTGTCGCTGTGGAAGATGATCAGTGTGTTCTCGCGCAGGCCTTTCTTGTCGAGCGTGGCGACGACTTTGCCGATCTCGTCATCAAGGCATGAGACCATGCCTGCATACGTGCGGCGGGTGGGCTCTTTGATGTCTTCGAAGCGGTCGATGTAATCCTGCGGTGCCTGATACGGCGTGTGCGGAGCATTGAAGGTGAGGTAAAGATAGAACGGTTTGTCCGCGCTCTGTTCGTTGAGATATTTCACCGCATCAGCACCGAGGAGCTGGGTGGTATAGCCCTTCTCCTTCACGGGCTTGTTGTTGCGGAACCAGTCGAGCACACCGGCGTCGCTGTGCGTGTAGTAGTCCAGTTCGCCGATCATCGCGCCGTATTGATAGTCAAAGCCGCGCTGCTTCGGCCAATACTTGATGTCGCCGTGACCCAGGTGCCACTTGCCGATGATGGCTGTGGTGTAGCCGGCATCCTTCATGGTCTGCGGCAGCAGGTATTCGCTGGTGTCGAGTCCGTAGCCCGCAGGGCCAGGGATCACGATGGTCTGCAGACCGTAGCGAAACGGATAGCGACCTGTCATGAGTGCCGCGCGGGTCGGCGTGCACATGGACTGCACGTAGAACTGGCTGAACTTCGCGCCGTTGTTGGCTAGCGCGTCAATGTTAGGCGTCTTGATGTCCGTGGCACCATTGAAGCCGACGTCTTTCCAGCCAAGGTCATCGGCCACGATGTGAACGATGTTCGGCTTCTTGTCAGGCGTGAGCGCGGCGCGTAGCTTGGCAAGGATCTTGGGTTTTTCGGCGGCCGACACCTGCGGGGTGAAGCCTGGCAGGATCATCGCCAGCGCCATCAGGCTGAGGCAGTGTTTGAGCAGTGGGGTGTTCATGTTCTTGTTGCTTGTTGTTGGTCTGAAAATCTGGTCACAGCGGCTTGAGCGTGAAGAACAGGGAGTCCTTCACCTTGTGGTTCGGCGGCGTGCGGCTGAGTTCCTCGAACTGCTTCGCCCAGTCCTTGATCGCTGACTTGGCGTGGTCCCAGGGCTTGAAGTCGCGCAGGCTCACCAGCGTCATCGGATCGCGCTCGTTGTCGGCGAATTCGAAGAGCAGCTCACCCGTGGCATTGTCGCGCACCTTGCCTTCGATGGCGATGTTGCCGTTCATCAGCGGGCTGATGGCGCTGCCGTAGGGGATGGCTGTCTTGATTGCATTGCCGGCCGTGTCCGTGGCATTCAGTTCGACCAGCGCCAGGTGCAAGGTCACGCCCTTGGGCGATAGCGTGGGCGAATACTTCAGGCGCGGTGCGGGCGATTGACGGAAGGCGTCGATGAAGGATCCACGCAGCAGGTTTGCCATCTCAGCCACTGGGCGATGCTTCTCAAGGCCGGCGGTGTTGGAGATGTTGGTCCGGGCCTTGCGCAGATGACTTGTATCCACGGGCGCGACGTAGATGGAATCATAGCCTGCACGCTTCGCTGGCAGTGAGGGGTTCACCCACACCAGGGCGAAGGGAGCGCGCTCGCGATCAGGCTTCATGAGCTGTGGATGATCGAGGAAGGTTGAGAGCGGTGCGGCCTGGGCTTTGAGACCTTTGGAGAGGTGCGACTTGGATGATGAGGCGCAGCTGGAGAGAGCCGCGACGATGATTAGCGACAGGAGGTTATTGGTTTTCATGGGGTGAATGCGTGGCTGTGAGATCAGGGGGAGGAGTGTTGCTTGCGTGCGGCGATGGCGTCGCGAATGGCGTCGAGCACTGCTTTGCCCGAGTCCGTCTTGCGGAAGTAGCCCGCGCAGCCTGCGCTTTCTGCCTGGGCGCGCACTTCAGGTGCATCGTGCGCGGTGATGAAGATCACTGGCGTGTCGATCTGTGAGGTCACTAGCTTCTCGTGCAACTCCAGCCCCGACATGCCTTCCAGCTGAATGTCCAGCACGATGCAATCAAAGTGCGCATGGACTTGATCTTCGAGAAACTCTTCAGCCGAAGCATACACCACAGGCCAAAAATTCGCCGCACGCAGCAGCCTGCTCATGGAGCGGCAGAGGCTTTGGTCGTCATCGACGACGGCGATGTGTGAGTCGGGCGTGCTCATCAACTTATGCGCAGATGCTAGCGGCTGACCATCCCGTCCCGCTACTGCCCCTAAGGGAAGGTCAGGGATGGAATTTTGAGCGCCTCAATGAGACGATAAACGCCAGGCGGTTGACCATCGATTGGTCAGGGGAACTCCCGTGATTGATATCGGAGTAACGAATCTCGTGTGGGAATGATCTCTGCAATGCCGTCGTCCGAACCAGTCTCCTCCACCGCTACGATTTCTGCACGCAACGCTATCGATAACAGGCAGCTCACCGAGGCAAGCAATCGCAAAATGGGAGGCATCGCTGAGCATCTTTGACTAGACGCGAGACATCGTGACCAAGGTTTATCGCTTTTGTAACCAGCGCTGCGTAGCGTGATTCGGGAATCGTTGCTGTGCGGGACAACATCCAGAGATACTTGCGAACTGGCGTGCCAACGATGGCTTCCTGATTAGCTGCATCCACATGCAGGACCCCGTTAGTTGCCGTCCTTCGACACGGGAATGAATGGGCTGAACCACGTGCTGAAATGCACAGTGAGCTTGGTGTTCTCCGGTGGGTTCAGCACCATCGCGTAACCGCGGATGTCACGCTGAGTGCCATCAGGACGAGCTGCGATGTTGTGCACGGAGATGGTGCCGTCGGCATTGCTGCCATACTCGGCGATCGCGGCTTCATCAGCCTTTTGGAAGGGCATGGGCAGGCGTGCGATTTCATGCCAGCGACCAATGTAGCGCTTCAGGTCCACCTTCACGGCAGTGGGTGGAGTGTTCATGAGCGTTGTCGTGGACGAACAGCTTGTCAGCCTCAGTTCGATTGAGAGAGCGAGGAGCCCGATGTGAAAGAGCTAGCGCGTTATCGTGATGAGGTGGTTGGGTCTTTAAGACAGAAGTTCTGACCTGCCATCCGTTGCGGGCATCGCAACAGACGCCGCCGACTTCGTCAGCAGCTTTGCCGAGCCCACGCCCCATTGTTGAAGCACGGTGGCAACCTCGGTGATTCGCACGTTGAGTCGTCGCACCACTGAGCCCGGCACCATCTGCACATTGCCGCTGGCAGCACTCGGTGAGCTGGGAATGAAAACGACGAGGCGATCGCCTGGCAGTTCCTCCGTGATGAAGACAAAGCATTCCCCACCGTCCTGAAGCGACAGCAAACCGGGTTTCACAGCGCCTTTGTGTTCCACATTGGCAAAGCCTCTGGAGATAGCACGGGCTGCCGCATAGCCAGGCACTCGAAACAGAAGCGTTCGCTCGATCCAGGTTCCGCACGTGCGTCCGAACTGGGAGACCATCATCAGACCCATCATGAAGGAAATCGCCACCACGATCAGCACGGCGAAGATCATCGGAAATTGCGCCACGGTGGAGTCCTGCCCGGTCAATCTCTCCATGATGGATTGTGCGGCCTCTCGTGCGACGACAACCGTCTTCACCGCGATACCCACAATCACCGCGACCGGCATGAGCACAAACAATCCACCGAGTGTGGTAGCTTTCAGGAAGGCAGCGATGCGTTTCATGGTGGAGTTTCGTTGTGTCGATTACCTCACCAACACCATGACGGATGACTTGTTGGCGCGATCAATATTCTCCGCTCGATCCCGGCTTGAGGCCTGATACGCAGGCAATGAGATGCCCGCGCACTCTGGCGTCGAACGAATGAGCCTCGCCAGCACGCTGGCTTTGATCGCATAGCCAACGTTGTCCGCCATGCTGGGGGCCAGACTTGAGATCACAACGCCTGCCAGCAGCCCTGTGTTAGTGTCCACCAGGGCACCGCCGGAGTTGCCCTGCTGAAGCGGCACGGAAATCTGGTAGTCGTTGGGATCATCGCGCCATCCGGCTAGGCTGCTGATGCTGCCCTCGGTGAACTTTGCCTGCACGCCCTGCGTGTCGATATTGGGAAAGCCAATGGTGAAGACGCGCGTGCCCAAAGGCAGATCTTCACCGCGAACATCCAGAAAACCTGGAGACGGCGAGTCACACTTCAGCAGCGCCAGGTCGGCCTTTGCATCTGCCTTCACCACGCGCACCGTTTGGATCAGACCATGCACTCCGCGGATGTCGACTTGCTGTCGCTGCCCGACCACGTGCGCATTTGTCACTAGCCAGCCATCCGGAGAGACAAAGAAGCCCGTGCCCGAGCTGCCATACTTGCCTGCCAGCAGAAAGTCAGGCAGCGCGCCCTTCTCTCGACGCCGGATCGCGGACTCACCCCACAGGCTCTCGCCGATGAAGGACCCCGGCCTGCCCGCGAGCCAGCGCTGCAAGATCGGGTTGGCTTCCGCACGCTTGCCCAGGCTTTGAATGTAAAATGTCGTGACGTCCCGCGGATCATTCTCCGGCATGCCATCGCGCGTGAGCTGGCGGTGTTGCTCCCGCACCATCTCATACTCCTTCAACAACTCCTCAGCGATTGCTTCCTCGACCTGGAAGAGCGCGGCAATACTTGCCGTGTTCAGCCGGCGCTTCGTCTGCAAGGCTTGCTGCTCAGCTGCCTTCTCCTGTGTTGATACACCCCTCGTCGTTGATAGTGCAGGTGGTGTGTTAACCGCTGGCTTGTTCCGCGAACTCCCGACCCACAGACCCGCCGCGAAGATCGCACCGATGCTCAGCATCAGCTGCACGGTTTTGAGAAGTCGGGAGGAAGGGTTCATATCACCTCGGCAAAAGACCTGCCATCAGACCAGCACATTAGCCTGCGGCTTCCCCATGCCGCTACTGCCTTTTGGGGAAGGAACAAACCGATGATTTTTCCTCCGCCCGGATCGCGCTTTGCTTGATCCATAGATCCACCGCGAGCACGTCTGAAAGCAGTCCATCACGCCGATCTTGTCGAAACGATCCAGCCAGGTGCGTCCCCAGCCGAAGCCGATCTTTGCACGACGTGTGGCCCACCAATTGATGCCGACATAACTTTTGTCGAGGTTGCTGCGTCTGGTGAGGTCTTCGCTGGCGAATCTCGCGATGAGTTCGTGCGCGCGCCGGCGGCGCTTCGGAATGATCGTCGTCAGGTCCGTAAACGCCTGGGGCAACAGGTCAGGCACCACATAGGGCCTGTCCGGCGGGGGCAAGGCTGCGGCTTCACACTTGCCGCGCTCGGGAGCCGCATCGGGCTCAGTTGATTGAGCGTGAAGGAGAGGCGCAACGGCAAGGACGAGGGCGAGGCTGAGGAGAGCTGGTTTCAGGGCGGAAGGTTCAAACCATTCACTTCAACCGCTTGATGGCAGGGGGAAACCACTCACCACGCTTGACCAGGTCTTTGGGGACGTAGGTGCGCAGCGTGAGCGAGAACCCCTTGCCCGGCGCTGACGGCAGCCAGTTGGACTCCGGCACGGCCGCATTGGGCTTGGAGGCGAAGAGGATTTTCAGCGACCCGTCGGCTTCGCTCTTCAGGCCTGAGTCGCTGTTGAAGTTGAAGCGATTCAGCGGGTTTTTGACGACCCGGTAATCGGGCACATCCACGAGAATCACCGACCAGTAGGCGTTCACCACGGCATCGGGCCGGTTCGCTGCGGAAAACTCGAGGACATAGTCGTTCGAGCCGTTGAGCGGCTGGCCGTCTGCATCCCGCGTGGCGACGAAGTAGATCACCTCGTCATTGGCATTGGCCCAGAGCCCCACCAAGTTTGCCGAGGTGCGCTTCCAATAATCGGCACCGTAGTTGCCGGTGCCCAGCGTTGCGAGCCAGTTGTTCTGGAAGACACCGGACTTCGTGACGGCGTATTTGAGGAACTGCGGGACGACTTCCTCTTTGATCAGTTTGTCGAGCGCCTCGCGTTGCGTGGGATTCTTGGCTTGCCGGCCGATCTCGCGGGCCTTCTCCTGCATTTGCGGTGCGATCGAGGATACATCCAGGGCGCTGGCAAGCACCGCATCCACGTTGTCGAACAGCTCAACGCCGATCAGTTCCTTGTTCCCGAAGTTTGGCATCGGGGCGGCGGACTGAATGACTGGTTTCCCAAGAGGAGTGAGTTTGAATTGCTTCTGCAGCGCCATCGCACCTGCGGGATCCGTCTTGAGCTCGACGCGTCCGAGCAACTTCGCCTTGTGCGAGTGCAACTCGATGCGAACCGCGTTCGTCTGGACTTCGGCCGTGGAGCCGGGCGCGACGAAGGCAAACTTGCCATACGGATGCGAGGGATAATTGCGCTGGTTGAGGTTGGTGATCACCTCGCCCCATTCGTTAAGGATCTGCGCGGTGTAATAGCGTCCCTTCACCTCCGGCACTTCGAGCAGCACTGGCGTTTTGTCATCTACGGCGATCCATGCTTCGAGGTAAGCGACGTCGAGGTTCGGGTTCACGAAGTCCGCCGACCCGGCTGGGTTGTATTTGATGACGTTGTAGGCGATGCCCGGCTCCTTGAGGTCCGTGTGCTCCTGCCGGATGGCGATGGCGCGGCCCAGCAAATAGACGTAGGCGTCGGTCACGGTCTGCTTGTCCGGAAGCTGCGCCTGGGCGGCAGGAATGGCCGTCAGTGTGAGCGCGAGAGCGGCAATGGATTTGATGACAATCGTTTTCATGGATCGAAGCAAATGATGCGGGTGTTATTTCACGAGTTCGATGTCCGGCAGCGGCCAGCTTCTTTCGAAGTAGGGCTCCAAAGGGGCATAGAGCCGAAAGTAGGTGAACCACGAGCGACCAGGCACGGTGGGAATCCAGTTTTTCTCAAAGCCCTTAGGAGCCTTTGGCCCGAAGTAAACATCCACGGATCCATCCGCATTCGCGACCAGATCCTGCCGGGAGGAACGGTCGGCGATCTTCTGCGTGTTCTGAATGATGCCGCGCGTCTCCGTGTCGTAGACGGTCACCGACCAGAACTGCTTAGCGGGCGGATTCGGCGGCACATGGAGTCGATATGATTTTCCGCCATCAAACGCGTGCCCGTTCTTGTCGCGGTAGCTGCCCAGATAAGCCTGACCCACGCCGGGTGTCTTGGTGACCATTCCCTTCGACAAGGCAACGGCTTCGTAGAAGTAGGCGCCGCGCTCATCAAGCTGGCTGTAGTCGGCCAGGTCTTGATCCGGATCGGCCATGATGACGTAATCCCAATGCGCATCCGATCGATACTTCGAACCGGGGAAACGCTTGTCGAAAGAATTGGCCTTGGCCATCAACTCGCCTACCTGCGCGCCCTCGGTCAGCAATTTGAGCTGTCGTTCATCGGGCTTGAATGCCTTTCCCCGTTCGATGCCCAACGGCCGGAGCATCGCGACAAAGAAACGGTCGCGGTCATCCACGGGTTCGCGGTTAATCACTGCGGCCAATTGTTCCCAATACTCCATGCCGCGCGGCAACGTCGCCGTCTGCGGCGCGCTCGGCTTGATATGTTGTGTCGCGCGCGGATTGTCGCGTTGTGACCAAGGGTAGGTGCGGATGGCTTGTTCCATCGCCTCGGCCTTTGCCGGATCGGCATCGAGCGCGCGGTAAAAGAAACCGATGCCGAAGGTCGGCGAACGAACGATCTTTGCGTCCGCGGGCAACCCGGGCGGCGGCTCCTGCCCCGGACCGACCAGAAGATACAGACCACCTTTGCCCTGATCTGGTCCCGTCATCCCGAAGTCGGTGAGCGGGCGCTGCCAGAAATCCATGGCCGACCCGGCGATCGCGCCGGCGGGCACTTGCAGCGCCATGGGGCCGGCTTCCGCCAGATCCATGAATCCGATGATGTAGGGCGTGGTGACGTTCGGCGTGAGGAACCGGCTCACGTCACGGTGTCCCTTGTAAATGACCACGTCCCCGTTCTTCGCGCCGAGTTCGTTTCGCTGCTCCCGGAGAACATATTCAAATCCGACAGCGGGCAGCGCCCACAGATAAGCCTGGCACGCCCGCTGGAAGTCCATGCTGTCGAACAGCTCGTGCGCGCTGTGTTCAGTGGGGACACCCAGTTCGAGGTCGATTTTGCCCACCCGAGTCTTCACTGATTCGGCATGGACAGATGGACTAACTCCGATGGATGTGAAAGCCAGCACGCTGACGAGCGCACAAGCGAGAGAATCTTGTTTGTAGGTGGATGTCATTTTGGAGTGCGTTTGGTCGGTGTTTGAAGGTAGGCAATGCGGGCTGGGAACGACGGTTAAAGACTCGAATCAACGGCCGCCGCCGTGAAACGCCCAGGCGGGAGTAATGGCGCTGAAAAGGGCTGCGCCCGTGGTCAGCAGAGCCAAGATGTTGCTGAGTGTTTTTGTTTTCATGTTTGTTCGGGATTGCGGTTTGGACTGACAGAAAATCAGGTGGATACTTTGGGATGCCGCTCGTTGAGCGCCCATTGCACGGCATCGAGCAGGGCCTGGGTATCGACGGGCTTGCGGAAGAAACTGGCCGCGCCAGCCTCGTGTGCAGCGGCGCGCATCTCTTCGGATTCATGCGCCGTGAGGAGGATGACAGGGAGCATCGAGTGCGCGGTGTTGAGCAGTCGCTTGAGATCGAGACCGCTCATGCCGATCATGGTCATGTCCGCCACGATGCAGCCCTTGCTATGCAGGTCCGACTTCGCCAGGAAGTCCTCAACCGAATCGAAGCTCCGTGACTCCAGCCCGGCAGAAGTCATCACGCGACCCAGCGCGCGGCGGACACTGGTGTCGTCGTCGATGATGAAGATGATGGGCCGTTCCTTGGACATGACTGGCCCAAGTCTGGCACACTGAATTTGGTCCCTCTATTGGACCAAAGGGAAATAGCCAGCGGATCGACGTTCGGAGTCCGGCATCACTCAGAGGGTGCGGCGATGAATCCAACCACGCCGCAAAGTCGCACTAACTCGGCGACCGAGCCCGCCTGCATTTTCTGCAACACACGAGCGCGATGGATCTTCACGGTTCTCTCCACGATGTCGAGTTTTGCACCGATCTGCTTGTTCAGCGCGCCCGTGAGGAGCCACCCCATGACTTCGCGTTCGCGATCACTCAGCGCATTTACCCGCTCCTGAATGGCTCGAATCTCGGCTCCCGAATGAAGTTCGATGCGGTGCTTCTCCAAAGCCTCGGCGATGGCGCGGAGAAGATCGTCGTTGTCGAAGGGCTTGGTCAGAAACGTCACCGCGCCCTGGCGCATCGCTTGCACACTGGAGGGAATGTCGCCGTTGCCGCTGATGAAAATCACCGGGCATGCGGCAGGACTGGAGGATAAGCGCCGTTGCAATTCGAGGCCGTTGAGGCCGGGCATTTGCAAGTCCACAACGAGGCAGGTGGGGCGTGTGAGCGGCTCCGTGAGCGCGTGAAGAAACGACTCTGGCGAAGTGAAGGCCTTTCCTACCAGACCTGCCTGCTTCACTAGACGCGAAAGGCTGCGGCAGACGGAGGGATCGTCATCGACGATGAAGACGGTGGCAGGAAGGAGGCTCATGATCTCGTGAGAGGAGACAATCCAACATCACTCTGCAAGCGCGCAACTGACAAGCCCAATGACAAGGTGTGCATGGTGGCGCAGGAGGCGCTCTTCACGACATCATCACCGGCAACTCCAGGCGAAACACCGCGCCGCCCTCGGGATGATTCTCTCCGTGCAGAGAGCCGCCGAACTGTTTGACGATGCCATCGCTGATGGAGAGACCCAATCCCAAGCCGCTGGGTTTTGACGTGGCAAAGGCTTCAAACAATTTGTCCTGCATCTCCTTGGCGATACCCGGCCCATTGTCACGCACGCTGACGATGACACGACCATCGCGATGCTCGGTGGTGATGTCGATGCGTGCCGTGCCGGGCACGTTGGACTTGGTCGCATCCAGGCTGTTCATGATCAGGTTGATGAGCACTTGCTGAATCTCGACACGTCCAGCCATCACCTTTGGCAGCGATTCTGCGGCGTGCAGTTCTACCTTCGCTTTTCGTTCGATGATCTCACTGTGAAGCAATCCGAGCACCTGATTCACTTTGGCATTGAGGTTCAATGGCTGCGAATCCATCGGCGTCTCCTTTTTGAACATCGCCCTCATGCCGTGGATGATGCCACCAGCGCGCTTGGCGTCGGCGGTGATGTCGTCCAGAATCTCCGTCATCTCCTTCATGTCAGGATGCCCGTCGTCAATCATGCGACGACCCACCTGCGAATTGCTGAGCATGGCGGCGAGCGGCTGATTCAATTCGTGCGCGATGGTGCCCGCCAGCTTGCCCAGCAAACTCACGCGGGAGAGATGCGCCAGTTCGTTGCGCTGCAAGGCAAGCTCCTGCTCGGACTGTCTGCGTGCTGTGATGTCAGCGATGGCGGCGAGGACGAGCACGCCTTCCTCGGTCTTCATTGGACTCAAGCTTATCTCCACCGGGAACTCGGTGCCGTCCTTCCGCTGCGCCAACAAATCCCGTCCGGCCCCCATCGTGCCCGCCTGCGAATGGGCGGCGAACCCAGCGCGATGATCCGGATGCCCGCCTCGAAGCCGCTGTGGAAGGAGCATCTCCACGGTTTGTCCGATCAGTTCCTCTCGTTGATAGCCAAAGAGTTTCTCCGTGCGCGCATTGACCAGCAAGATGCGTCCTTCATCGTTCACCAGCACAATGCCGCTCAGGGAGGACTCGACCGCGAGCCTGAATCGTTCATCAGCGCGCTGACGCTCGGCCGTCTCACGGCGCAGATGCTCCATTTCCGCCAGTTCCCTGCGCCGTCTCTCGCGATGGCGCCAGCGCACTAGCCCGCCGCCCAGCAGCATGAGCAGCATACTGATTGCGACGCGAAACCATGTCGTCTGCCAGAAGAACGGCAGCACGGTGAATGCGAGACGGGCTCCCGTCTCGTTCCAGTGCTGATCAGGGTTGGCGGCGCTAACTTGAAACGTGTAGTCACCGGGTTTGAGTTGGAAGTAACGAACGGAACGCGCCCCATCCACATAGGCCCATTCCTCGTCTCCGCCTGTCAACCGGTGGCGAAAATGAATCTGCTCCGGCTTGGCGTAGTTGAACGCCGTGTAGTGGATCTCCAAATCACGCGGTCCCGGTGGCAGCGTTAACGCCCCGCCGCGCACAGGGATCGCCTTGCCGTTGAGTTTCACCTCTTCGAGCAGGACGGCGGGCGGGCTGGGCGCGGGACCAAACTGCGAAGGGTCCACCGCCACGACGCCACGCACCGTGGAGAAATAAAGCGTGCCCGACCGGCCACGCAGTCCGGCGGGCGACCGGCCCCCCGTGCATTCTGCCACCGACATACCGTCCGATTCATCGAGCGCCAGTGAATGCACCGTGGCCGCCCGGCCCGCCGCCACATCTTGAAGCTCGCTTTTCGATACGCGAAAGATTCCGCGGTTGCAGCCCAGCCAGAGATTGCCCAGGTCGTCTTCGAGGATCTGAGAAATGACGTCATCGCCGAGGCCCTGCCGGGTATTCACCGAATGGATGCGGCCATCCTGCAACCAGGCAAGCCCGCCACCAGCCGTGCCAATCCACAGCGTTCCGTCCGTGTCCTGATAGAGCGAAAACAGGATGTCGGTGGGCAATCCCTCCGCCGTTGTCCAACGTCGCACTTGTCCCGCTTCCCAGCGAAAGAGCCCGCCACCTTCAGTGGATGCCCACAGGACGGGCCCCTTCTGTGGCACCAGCGCCGTGACTGGTGCCGGGAACTTTCCGTTCTCGACCGCTTGCGGTGCACCATCCACCAGCCGCATCAGTTCACCAGCATAGCCACCCAGCCAGAGCGAGCCGCTCTCGTCTTCGCAGAGCGCACGCGGATTGATGGTGAGGGCTACGGAACTCAAATTTTCCGTGCCGACTTCTTTGCGCCACAGTCGCGATGGTGCCGCGAAGAACACGGTGCCGTCACGCATTTTTAGGCAGGCATTTATGAACGGGTTACCGATCGGCCCGGGCTCGTTCATACTCATCACCGGTTCCAACGCGTCCAGGGTTCCTCGAAACAAGCCGCCTCCATAAGCGGTGACCCAGAAGCGGTCGGGCGGGTCTTCCACCAGACCCGTGGCCTTCCAGCTTTGAGTGCCACTGATCAGCGGAAAAGATGTGACCCGAGGGCGAGTCAGCCGAGTCAATCCGCCCGTCTCGGTGCCGGCCCAGGCAACTCCATCCCGGCTCACTCGAACGGAGCGAATGGCCCCATGCAGTTGGGGAACGGCGTGAAAGCGTCCCCCGCGAAACACAAAGAGACCCTCTGCGTAGGAGCCCGCCCAGATCTCCCCGGAAGGCCCCTGGGCGAAACAGTAAATGTAGCTGAACGGCACGCCGTCCGTTTGATTGAATTCCTTCCAGACACCTGCCTGCCGACGCAGCACCACGCCATTGCCCATGCCGAGCCACAGCGCCCCCTCTGCATCCACAAAAAGGGACGATGGAAAAAGAGCGCGCGACTTCGGCACCGGTTCGACGAACTCGCAGCGCCCGCCCTGACAGCGAAACAGGCCGACCTTCTCAACGCCGTGCACGCTGAACCACAGCCCTTCGGTAGGGCTGACCGCCATTCCATTCACTATGCCGCGCACGCCTTCAGCTTCGCCGACCTGCTGGAATCCATCCGGCCCCCAATGCTGGAGACCGCTCCCCGTGCCAATCCACAGCGCGCCCGGTTCAGCCGGAGCTATCGCCAGCACATCGTTGCGTGCCAGCCCATCCGCCGCCGTCAGCGTCGAGATCACGCCGTTACGCCAGCGGCTCAATCCACCTCCCCGCGTCGCGATCCACAACCCGCCTTGCCCATCATCAATCAGGGAGCTGACGTGCAGCCCTTTCAAGCCGTCAGCGAGCCCGTAATGGACAAATCGCACTCCGTCGAACCGAGCGAGTCCACCGCGCGTGCCAAGCCAGAGGTAGCCATCCGGCGTCTGCGCTATCGCCATCACGGAGTTCTGCGGCAGGCCGTCGATAGTTTGCCAGGATTTGGCCAAGAACTTCGGCTCTTCCACCACTTGGGCGCCAGCCATGACAAGCCCGAAGAAAAGATGGCATGCCGCCAGCCTGATAATGGTGACCGCGTTCATCAGCAGCAGAGCGTTGAATGACAGGTGCTTGGCATGAAGAAGACCAAGGCTAGCAGCCTCGTTGACCGCCGCAATACGGTTGTCCTTTGGATCACGCCAATCGGTAGAGGCGCAATGGTTCTGAGATGCCGCGCAGACTGATTTCTCCCAACTCGGTAGCACGCGCTCTTTCGTCTTGCAGTCCTTCCATCACGGCATCGGACGCGATGATCTGCGCACCGAGTTTCTTGGTCTCCTGCTCGATGCGGGCGGCTGCGTTGACGGTGTCGCCCAGCAAGGTGTATTCGCGACGTTCATCACTGCCCACGGTGCCCGCCATGGCATCGCCAGCATGAATGCCGATGCCGATGCGTGTGGCAGGAATCGCTCCCGTTGTGTTCAATTCTTCCACGCAGCGGAGCAAGTTGAGAGAGCAGTGGACGGCGTTGCGATGCAACTCGGGATCCTCAAATGGCGCTCCGAAGATAGCCATGAAACCATCGCCGAGGAACTTGTTCACGATGCCGCCGTGCTGGTTCACGATGGTGATCATCGGCGTGAACAAGGTATTCAAATAGTCCATCACAGCGGAAGGTGTGCGCTGAGCTGCGATCGTGCTAAAGCCGCGAATATCGAGAAACAGAACGCAAACGTGACGCTGCTCAGCGCGATACTCGGAAGGCTGGTCAATCAGCCGCTGTGCCACCTGGGGTGAGACATGCTGGCCAAAGATACCCACAGCACGATCGCGCTCACGAGCCGAACGAATGGCATCAACCAGGTTCAAACGCAGCTGGCTGGCAACAAAGCCAGCCACGGCTCCACCGACGATCATGATAAGGCTCTTCAAGGTGAAGGACGTGTGCGAGACCAGGAGCGCGGTATCCGACGAGGCGTGATTCGACGCGATGGATGAAGCCACGATGTAAAAGCCGGCGGCCGAAGCTGTGCCCACGAGCCAGCACAGGCGCGGGTGCAGATGCAGTGGTGAAACGGCGATGAAAAGGAAGTAGAGCCACGGCAGCACGCCGCCCAGGGTCTGCACCGGACCCGCGATGCGAGACCAGTCCGCGATCATGAGGGTGGGCACCAGGACCTCGATGACTGCATTCACGTAACGGAAGAAGACGGGCGCGCCCAACGAGCGACTGCGCCAACGCTTCAACAACCGCAGCACGAGGACTTCATAGCTGCTGAGCGCGATGAGCAGACCGGCAAGCATGGCCAGTGCCGAGTTCCACCCGGCGGCAGCACCTTGCGGACGTGCCGCTGGAGTGACCCCTACGACCATGATCACCACCACCAGCAGCAGCGACGTGACCAGCAGCGCGCGAGATCGAAGCTGCTCGCTGCGCACGATGTGAGTCTCGATGAGGTGATCGATATCCGTGGTCTGCATGGGTGTGGAGAAAGGAACTTCGTCTTCAAACAAAAAACGCGACAGGCACTCAATGGCACCCGCCGCGCTCCTCAACTTAAAACCACCTGACGAATTAGAAGCCGATCTTCACGCCCATGCGGACCATCTGATAGTCTTCGACGTCGTCGTCACCGCCACCGCCGCCAGGGAAGTTGTAGATCCAGTCGGCGAAGATGCCGAAGTTCGCAGTTGGACGGATTTCCAGACCCGCACCAGCGCGGCCCAGGAACTCGGAGCTGTCTTCGACGATCGCTCCACCACCCGCGAAGATGTAAGGGGCGATGTGCCAGGACTCGATCGGAGCGCGGAGCACGAGATCGGCCGTGTAGTTGTGCCACACTTCGCTGGTGCCGGGATCAGCCCAGGAGGCGGACACTTGCACGCCGACATTGGCGTTGAAGAAGTAATCGACGTTCACGCCACCACCCCAGGTGTCATCCGCGCGATCAGCGTCGGGCGTGAGGAAGACGGCATGAGCACCGAGGTGAAGCCCTGGGCCGAAGAGCGGCTGTGCAGGCGCGGGTGCAGGGGCGACGACTTGCTTGGCGGCAGGTGTGCCGGCCAGCAGAGTGCCAGTGGTGAGGGCGAGGGCGCCGATGAGGGAGTTGAGTTTATGGATGAGCATCGTGGTTGGGTTTGGAGGGAGTTGAGTGATCAGCATCGCTCACTGTGAGAGATGCTCGCTCAATCTGCCTTCGCGCCCCCTCCGCTGCCATTGCCCTTAGGGGAAGGTTGACCGTTGTGCCGGAGTCAGGATCAGGAGGCCTGGGACTTGCCTTGTAGGATGAGCCACAGGCGAGTGAGTTCCGCCACGGATTGGACTTGCAGCTTGGTCGTGATCGCGGTGCGGTGCAGTTTCACCGTGCGCTCGTGGATGCCAAGGTCAGAGGCGATCTCTTTGTTCATCTTACCTCGAACGACTTCGGCCAGGACTTCCTTTTCGCGATCACTCAGACTGGCGAAGCGGTTTTTCACCTCGCGCTGCAGCGTGCGCTGAACGCGCTCCGCCTCATCTCTGGCAAACGCGCGCGACACCGCTTCAAGAAGCTGCTCTTTGGGCGCGCGCTTCTCAAGGAAATCGACGGCACCTTGTTTCATCGCGCTCACCGTGCTGGGGATGTCGCCGTTACCCGTGAGGAAAATGACGGGCATCGAGTGACCGGCCTGGATCATGGCCTCCTGGAACGCTAGCCCATTCATGCCGGGCATTTGTAAATCCGAGATCACACACCCACGTGCAGTGTGCAGCGGCTGGGAAAGGAAGTCTGCCCCAGACATGAAAGTCTTCACCTCCAATCCACTGGCACGCAGCAGGCGGGTGACCGCGCGGAGGAAGGACTCGTCGTCATCAACGATGTGGACAGTGGGAGAGGACATGGTTGCGGGCGAACTCTGCATCCAATCAAGACACTCCTCTCCTCCGTGCCAGTGTTTTTAAGGCTTCTGAGGTCAAATCGAAGGCGCGTTGTGGTCACCATCTTCTGGAAGGGTGAAGCGGAACGCAGCGCCGCCGCCCTCCACGTTCTCCGCGGCGATATGGCCGCCGTGGGTCTGAATGATGGTGCGGGAGATCGGCAACCCCATGCCCATGCCGTGAGGCTTGGTGGTGAAGAAGGGATCGAACACATTCTCGAGCCTGTCCGGTGGAATGCCATGACCGTTGTCCATTACGGCGACTTCGAGAAAGCCTGGGCGTGCACGGCGAGCGCTGACGATCACGCAGGCATCAGCCCGACGCGGCTCGCTGAGTGCGTCCATGCCATTGATGATGAGATTGATGAGCACCTGCTGAAGATGCACGCGGTCACCTCGAATTGCTGGCAGATCGGGGGCGCACTGAATTTCCAGCTTCACACCACGGGCGGCGGCATCTGCGCGGGTTAGGGCTCTTACTTCCTCCAGCAGGGCGGAAACAGAAAGCGCACGGGTTTCAATGTCGCGGCGTTTCAGGAGCGCGCGCAACCGGTCGATCACCTCGCCTGCCCGCTGGTCGTCCCTTCGAATATCGGCGATGATAGCCCGCACCTCTTCCAGGTTGGGCTCCGGATCCTGCATGAAAAGCTCAGCCGCCTCGGCATTTCGCAGGATTGCACCCAGAGGTTGATTCAATTCGTGAGCCAGCGCTGACGCGAGCTGCCCCATCATCGAAACACGGCCTGCATGAGCGAGCTGACCGCGAAGCTGCTGCAACTCGGTGTCTGCGGTCTTCTGAGCGGTGATGTCCAGCAGCACGCCGCGCATGAGCACTGGCCTGCCATGGTTTCCCAACTCGACACGACCACGCGCCGAGATCCATCGCACACCGCCGCTGGCCAGCACGGCACGGTAATCCTTTTCATATTCCATGCCGCCATGGAGTGCCGCATGAATCGCCTTCTCTACTCCTTCACGATCGTCAGGGTGCAAGGAGACCACGAACCGCGCCATGTTTATGTGCTCGTCCATCGGCACCTCGAATAATCTACGCGCCGTTGCGTTTGCCCAGATCTCGTCCTTGGCAAGATTCCATGTCCAGAAGCCCAGCTTGGCCGCATGGGCCGCCAGATCCATACGCCGCTCGCTCTCGTGCAGATCGCGGCTGAGCTTGGCCGCGCGGAAGACCTCGTCGCTCAACTCGTGCCCCATGGCGACCAACACCGCCAAGAACGACAGTCCTACCAAGTAAGGAGTCTGCACAAGACCCTTATCTAACAGAGCTGCGTGCCCGCGGGACGCGAGAAAGAAGAAGATGATGCTGCCACCGACGATCAAAGCCCTTCGTTTCTCACCCCTTCTCCAGAGTGCGATCGACGCATCGAACACAAACGCGATCACAAACAACACACCGATCATTTCCACCACTGACCATGCGGTCTCTGTCACCACTGGTGTGGTGAACCGGACCCCTCCCAACGTCTCAACTTTCCTGATCGCTGACGCTCTTCGAACCACCGGGTGTGAACTCACCAAGTTCGCCACCTGCGAACCAGCGAGAATGACGACGCCTGCCACTGCCATCCAATGGCGGCCCGTGCCAAAGAAAGTCCAGATGAAACCTGTGACCGAAGCCACCATCACCGTCAGTGGGATCGACGACCAGCGCAGGCACTCATTGACTTGGTCCACACTTTCCGCACGCAGGATGGTCAACTCCAGGGCGCAGACGGTGGCGACGGAGATCGCGCTCAGAAAGAAAAAGACATGGGGAAGCCGCTTCACTTCTCCCAATGCGATGCGGAGATTGATCAAAGCCAGCGTTAGACACGCCGAGATCATCATCGGCCATAAGACAGTTACCCAGTTCATTCGCCACGCTTAGCGGCACGCTTCATCTCGTCAATCAAAGCAAGCCGGGCGCTGCTGTGATTGCCCAGCGCGCTTTGGTTGGTCGTTAGATCTCGTTGACGAGCGTTTTTGGATGAGGTGCTCAACCGTTGTGAAGTGCGCTCGGCAGAGTTCCCCTAAACACACACGCGCTCGATTCGGGTGAGTCGCGGGAAGTTTAGATCAACACATCTTCAAATCATGATGCGTTGATATGAAGAGTTGAAAAGTCGGATTCTCCCGGTAGCGTCAAAGGCATGTCCAAAGGCTCTGCTATCCGGTCTGAACTCGAAGCTCTCATGCGCCAGCGCATCGTCGTCATTGATGGCGCGATGGGCACCACGATCCGCGAATACAAAGCGAAGGGCTTGCTCAATGAGGCGGAGGCTCGGGGCACGCGGTTCAAGGACAACGACAAGGACTTGCTCAACAACGGCGACATCCTGTCGGTGACGAAACCGGAGATCATTGAGGACATTCACAAGCGCTTCCTCGAGGCCGGTGCGGACATCATTGAGACGAATACCTTCTCGGGCACGAGTATCGCGCAGAGCGAGTTCTTCGTGGAAGACCCGCGCGAGAAAGGCGGGCGCAAGGACCCGGCGTTCTTCCAGACGATCATCGAGAACAAGTTCCTCAACGACCTCGCTTGGGAGATCAATTTCGAGTCCGCGAAGCAGTGCCGGAAGTGGGCGGACATCGTGGGCGAGAAGACGGGTCGCAAGCGCTACGTCGCCGGTGCGGTGGGGCCGTTGACGGTGTCGCTGTCGCAGTTCCCGGACTTGCAGGACCTCGCCTTCCGCTACGTGACTTTCGATCAAGTGAAGGCGGCGTATGCGCATCAGATTCGCGCCTTGATCGCGGGTGGCGTTGACACCTTGCTGGTGGAGACGATCTTCGATTCTCTGAATGCAAAGGCCGCGCTGGTGGCGATTCGCGAGGTGTTCGATGCCGATGGCGTGGAGCTGCCGATTCAGATCAGCGCAGCGGTGGGGCCTGGTGGTGAGACGATGATCTCGGGCCAGATGACCGAGGCATATCTCAATGCCATGCGTCATGTGAAGCCGCTGTCCATCGGGCTGAACTGCTCGCTCGGACCGGACAAGATGCGGCCGTTCCTGGAAGAACTCGCGACGAAGGCCGACTGCTTTGTCTCCGCGTATCCGAATGCCGGGATGCCCAATCCATTGGCCCCAACGGGCTTCGACTTGCTGCCGCCCGACATGGCGAACTACGCCATCGACTTCGCGAAGAGCGGTTTCGTCAACATCATGGGCGGCTGCTGCGGCAACACGCCAGCGCACATCGCGGCCATCGCGAAAGCGGTGGAAGGCATTGAGCCACGCCATGTGCCGCAGCCGGAGAAGATCATGCGTTTGTCCGGCTCCATGCCGTTCAATCTGACGAGCAACGCCAACTACCTCATGATCGGCGAGCGCACGAACGTGGCGGGTTCGCCGAAGTTCGCGAAGCTGATCAAAGAGGGCAAGCTGGAGGAAGCGGTTACCATCGCGCGTCAGCAGGTGGAGAACGGCGCGAACGTCATCGACGTGTGCATGGACGAAGGTCTGATCGACGGTGTCGAGATGATGACCAAGTTCCTCGCGCTGCTGCAAACGGAGCCCGAAGTCACGCGCGTGCCGATCATGGTGGACTCCTCGAAGTGGGAGGTCATTGAGGCCGGATTGAAGATGCTGCAAGGCAAGGGCATCGTGAACTCCATCTCGCTGAAGGAAGGTGAGGAGGCGTTCAAGGATCGTGCTCGCACGATTAAGCGCTACGGCGCAGCGACGGTGGTCATGGCCTTCGACGAACAAGGCCAGGCCGCGACTTACGAGGACAAGATTCGCATCTGCGAACGCGCGTATCGCATCCTCGTCGATGAAGTCGGCTTCCCGCCGGAAGACATCATCTTTGACCCGAACATCCTCACGGTTGCGACCGGCATGGAGGAGCATAACAACTACGCGCTCGACTTCATCAACGCGACGCGCTGGATCAAACAGAACCTCCCCGGTGCGAAGGTCAGCGGCGGCGTGAGCAACATCAGCTTCAGCTTCCGCGGCAACAACAAGGTGCGCGAGGCCATGCACAGTGCCTTCCTCTTCCATGCCATCAAAGCGGGCATGGACATGGGCATCGTGAACGCCGGCATGCTCGAGGTCTATGAAGACATCCCGAAGGAGATGCTGACCAAGGTCGAGGACGTGCTCTTGAACCGCAACCCCGGCGCGACTGAAGCGCTGGTGGAGTATGCCGAGCAGTTCAAAGGCGTCGCTGGTGCAAAGAAGCAAGAGGTTGATCTCGCGTGGCGCGATGCGTCCGTAGAGAAGCGTCTCGAACACGCGCTGCTGAAGGGTTTGACCGACTTCATCATCCCCGACACCGAAGAAGCACTCGCCAAGTATGGTGTGCCGCTGAAGGTCATCGAAGGCCCACTCATGGACGGCATGAAGGTCGTGGGTGACCTCTTCGGTGAAGGCAAAATGTTCCTCCCGCAGGTGGTGAAGTCCGCGCGTGTGATGAAGCAGAGTGTCGCGGTTCTCACGCCTGCGATGGAAGCCGAGAAGGCCAAGAACCCCGTCAGCAAAGGCGCGGGCAAGTTCCTCATCGCCACCGTCAAAGGCGACGTGCATGACATTGGCAAGAACATCGTGGGCGTGGTGCTCGCGTGCAATGGCTTCGAAGTCACCGACATGGGCGTGATGGTGCCGTGCGAGAAGATTCTCGATAAGGCGCGTGAGATTGGTGCGGATGTCATCGGCTTGTCCGGCCTGATCACGCCATCGCTGGATGAGATGATGCATGTCGCATCCGAGATGGAGCGCCAGGGTTTCAAAGTGCCGCTGCTCATCGGCGGTGCGACCACCAGTGCCGCGCATACCGCGATCAAAATTGCGCCAAACTACTCCGGCCCGGTCGTGCATGTGCTCGATGCCTCACGCTCGGTGCCTGTGACGACCTCGCTCATCAGCGAGGAGAACAAGGCCGCGTTCGTCGCGGAGAACGAAAAGCGTCATGACGAGATGCGCGCGAAGTATGGCCAGAAGAAGGCCCGCGACATCCTCGGCATTGATGCCGCCCGCGCGAACAAGTTCACCTGCGATTGGAGCAGCGTGGAAATCGCCAAGCCTGCGTTCACCGGCGTGAAAACCGTCAGCGAAACTGGCGACATCAAGATCAGCCTCGAAGAGTTGCGCCGCTTCATTGACTGGTCGCCCTTCTTCCACACTTGGGAACTGCGCGGTCGCTGGAACTCGAAGGAACAAACCTTCTCCAGCGCGTGGGACGATGCCGACAAGAAAGCCGGTGCCGAAGCTGAGGCAGCGAAGCTGTATCGCGATGCGAACAAGCTGCTCGATCAGATCATCGCCGAGAAGCGCTTCACGCCAAAGGGTGTCGTCGGATTCTTCGAAGCCAACAGCGTGGGCGATGACATCGCGCTCGCCAACGGCCCCACCTTCCACACCCTGCGCCAGCAACAGATCAAGAAGGACACGCCGAACTACGCGCTTGCCGACTTCATCGCGCCGAAGGACAGCGGTCGCACCGACTACCTCGGCGGCTTTGCGGTCACGATCCATGGCGGCGACGAGTTCGCAAAGACCTTCGACGACAAGCAGGATCCGTTTTCCAGCATCATCGTCAAAGCCCTGGCCGACCGCTTCGCTGAAGCCTTCGCCGAGTGGCTGCATCAGCAGTCGCGCTTCCAGTGCGGCATCGAGAAGCCCGGCGATCTCACCAACGACGACCTCATCCGCGAGAAGTATCGTGGCATCCGTCCGGCACCCGGTTATCCCGCGCAGCCCGATCACACCGAGAAGGCAACTTTGTTCAGCGTGCTGAATGCCACCGAGAACACCGGCTGCGAACTGACCGAGAGCTTCGCCATGCATCCTGGCGCGAGCGTTTCCGGCCTCTACTTCAATCATCCGCAAGCCCGCTACTTCGGCATCTCCACCGATCTTGGCAAAGACCAGATCGAAGACTACGCGGCGCGCAAAGGCATCAGCGTGGCCGAGGCAGAGAAGTGGCTGAATCCGTGGCTGAGCTACTGATCCACTGGATACTGGGCAGATTCGTTGAGATTCAATCTATCGGCCTGATGTCTTGGTCGGCAAAATCAGCATATCGAGACCTTCGCTGAGGACCTGGACCTTGAGCCCAAGGCCCTTGGGAGCTGGATCTTGCAGAGTGTGCAGGAGCGTCGTGTGGTTCCAGCCCTGAGGCTTTTTGTGGTGGGGGTCACTCTTCAGCGGGAGGAAGTAGAGCAGCAACTCGCCCTTCGCTTTGTCCATGGTTTCCACTTCGATGAACGCCGCGTGCTGAGCGATCACAGCGTCCACTTTTGCAGCGATCTCGGACTTCGCGTAATCTGGAATTGTGAGCATCAGCCTTGGTTCGTAGGGGCGTCCATGGAGTGGCATCGAATCAAAGATCGCCTGTGCAATCTGGTGCGCGGACACTTGTTGAGGATCAAAGGCCACGCTGGCGTAGCTGTCGATGCGCTGCTCCACGAAGACATCCATCACGCCGGGTGTATTGCTTACCGACTGACGAACCATCTCCACACACGCGGCGCACTCGATGCCTGTGATGAAGAAGGTGAGGGTGGTCGGCGAGGTCGTGGGCTTCTCTTTCTCGGCAGCGACGAGGGAAACGAAACTCTGACTGAGTAGAAGGCTGACAAAAGTGAGGAGGCGCATGATCGAGTTCAATAGAGTGGAGAGACCGGACATAATCTACGCATCCAAGGGCGGCGCTCTCTGCGCCTTTCGCTAGCAAACCATGCGAGCCTGTCATTGCGAAGGAAGATCAGCCAGGCATTCATCGTGTCCATCTCATGAGTGCACTCGATCGTTTTTCTCTTCGCAACCAAGTCATCATTCTCACTGGCGGCGCAGGCCTGTATGGCCGCGGCTTGGTGCGTGACCTTGCTTCGGCTGGTGCCGAACTCATCATTGCCTCACGTAACATCGAAGCGCTGGAGAAGGTGGCCGCCGAGGAGCGAGCCGACGGCCACACCGTGACAGCGATGCAGCTTGATCAAGCCGACGAAGCCTCCGTCCTCGCGCTGCGCGATGCGGTGCTGGCAAAGTTCGGGCGCATCGACGGGCTGGTGAACAACGCCGTCGCACGTCCGATGAAGTCGCCGGACAGCCTGGACGGCTGGATCGAGTCGATGCGCGTGAATGCGACCGGCTTGTATCTGGTCACGCATCACATCGGCAAGGTGATCTGCGACCAAGGCAAGGGCAGTGTGGTGAACATCGGCTCCATGCAAGGCATGATTGGACCGAGCTTCGAGCTGTATGCTGGCACGAACATGGGTGTGCCACCGCCGGACTACTTCTTCCACAAGGGCGGCATGATCAACTTCACGCGCTACTACGCAGCGCTCTTCGGCCCGAAAGGTGTGCGCGTGAACTGCCTGTCGCCCGGTGGCTTCTTCAACAACCAGCCCGAGCCTTTCCTCACACGCTACAACGAGCACACGATGCTCAATCGCATGGCCGATCCCGAAGATCTTGGCGGTAGCGTTATCTTCCTGCTCAGCGATGCCTCGAAATACATCACGGGTGCGAACCTCGCCGTCGATGGTGGTTACACGGCGAAGTAGCGCTACGAGAAGAGCTTCTTCAGCAGCGCTGGATCTTCACTCGTGGCCAGCATGAAGCTCTGTGAGCCAGCGCTCCACGTCGCCATGGTCCAGCCACCTTTGCTGCTGAACTCCGGCTTGTTCATCGGTGGCGCGCTGGCGAGGTCGGTGTGGTTCATCACCACGAGGTGGGCTTCTTTGCCAGGTGCGAGTTCAAAGCACACGATAGTCGCAGGCTTGCCTGCGACTTGCACCGTGCGGCAGCCATAGGTTCGCAAAGCGGTGAGGCTCTGCGGCAACTCCTTCGGCATCGCCATGTTCGTGCTGGCGACGAGCTTCATGAGATCATCGAGCTTCTTGGCGCGATGTTGCAGCGGCAGCAAGCCATGCTGCACCAGCTTCACATGCGCGAGGGCTTCACTTTGCCACTCGCCATTCATGTGACTATTCCACCACCAGCCGCCGAACATCAGCAGAAAGGCAGCTGCGGCGGCGAACCAAATCACAGCGCGCGGCATCACCTTGTTTTTCACAGGCAAAGGCGCCCCGCTCATCGCGAGGAGCTTCATGTGCAGATCGCCAGGGATGGGAACGAGGTCGTCCATCGCGTTGGCGACACGCTCGTCGAACTCGGTCCGCTTCGCCACCCATGCACCGAGTTCCGGATCGGCAGCAACCATGTCGCGGGCCTCGGCGCTGGCGTCTTGCGGGCGCAGCGTCGTCGCATCGAGTTCGAGTCTGGCTTCTTCGGGTGTCATGCGGTTTGAGCCTGGATGAGCAGCTTGCGCAGCGCGTCCTTCGCGCGTGAGAGGCGCGACATCACGGTGCCGATGGGCAAGCCCAGCGTCTCCGCAATGTCTTTATACGACAGCTCGCGCAGATAGAAAAGCACGGGCGGCGCACGGTAGTTCTCGTCGAGCTGATCGAGGGCTGCTTGCAGCGTTTGCGAATCGACTTGTGGCTCGTCCTGAGGCTCATCGACACCACCGTGAATCTCGGGCTCGAACTCGACCACAGGATGCTTCTGCTCCTTCCGCGCGATGGCCAGCCACTCGCGATAAATCGTCGTGTAGAGCCACGTCTTCGCCTTCGACACATCGCGCAGCGTGTGGCCTTGGCGCGCCCATTGCAGAAAGGTCTGCTGCACCAAGTCCTCCGCTATGCCCTGACGACGACACATGCTCTGCGCGAAGCGAAACAGGCCCGCGTAGTGGTCAGTGATGAGTTGTGAGAAGTCGGGAGTCACCGTGGTGCGACGAGCATGAGACGGGGCCAGGGCATCTCGGTCAATGCCGAAATCAAGAAACGTGGGTGAGGCGAAGGCGAGCATCGGCGGAGAACCTCCCAGGGCCAAAGATGAAGATGATCACTGCCGCGAGCAT
>JAEUHN010000010.1 GCA_016795365.1 Verrucomicrobiaceae bacterium | reverse complement strand
TGCGAATCGCCAAACTCCGTCTTCGTCCAGCCGATCCACACGCCACGCTGCCACGGATGATCCGGCTGATGATTGCCCGTCACGATTTTCCCGCTCGGCGAATAGACCGGATGCAGATGCGCCCCATGCGCAAACGACTCCGCCACGCCCTCCGGCACCTTGCCGGGCTCCATTTGGTAATCACAGATCGTTTTTCCTTCGATGGCGAAGTGGACGACGGTGCCCGTTTTCTCGGCGGTGATGTCCGCGCTGAAGGCGAGGCTGCCAGCGGCGAGCAGGAAGAGGATGGATTTCATGTTCGTGAAACGGCCGTGCGGGGTGTGATTTGCACAAGAATGAGTCAACGTGCCTTTCCTCCTGCTTTCTGCGTCATCAGCCACGCGGCGATGTCGGCGCACTGCTGCGCGGAGAGGATCGCATTGAAGGGAGGCATGGCGGAAACGGGCAGCGTCTCCTGCTTCGTGATGTCGCTGCGCAGGATGCGCTCCCGCTGGCCGGTGGCGAGGCCGAGCGTGACGGCGAGGCCGCTTTCGTCGAGCAGCACGCCCATGTGCGTGGCCTTCGCGGTGGTGATGACGTGCGAGTTGAAGCCCTCCGTGATCACAGCACTTGGCTCGATCATGGATTGAATGAGATGCTTCACTTCTGCTCGATCACCGATGTTGGTCAGGTCAGGGCCGAAGTGATTGCCGCGACCAGCGATGTAGTGGCATGCGATGCAGCCCGCGCCTTGGGGATGCAACACAAGCAATCGACCGCGCTCAGCACTCGCGTCCTTCATGGCTGCCAGTGCCGCATCGACAGTCGTGGGCGTGCTCGGTGGCTTGATCTCCGGCGGCGTGCCTTTGATCGGGGCTACGTTGGCTTTGTTGATGCCGTTGCCTTTCACCAGAATCTCCGGTGCATCGCCGCTGTGGTTCTTGATCCAGAGAGTCGCGAGCTTCGCGGTCTCGGCGTCATTGTCTTTGGTTAAAGCGGTGACTTCATCTCGACTCAACGCACCGTCTTCCAGCAAGGCGAGCGTGGCCGCGCGACGCACTCCCGCGTGCGAGTCCTTGAGCATGCGCTTCAGCAACTCCGTGCTCGCCAGGTCGCGCAGCGCTCGCCAAGCGCAGTAGTAGGTGAGGCGGTCGGTTTCCTTCGAGGCGATGCCCATGAGCAACGGCACCAGCTCGGTGTTGTGCGTTTGCCAAATCGCCTGCACGACCTCAAAGCGCATCCGCGCGCTGTCTTCGGTGGCGGCCAGTCGCAACACATCGGGCACGGTGACGCTCTTCGGATTGCGCATGGAACTGCGTAGCGTCTGGATGTTGACGTTGTCCTCGGATAGAACGCCGTCATTGATCACCATGATGGGCGCGATGCGCCCCAGTGCACCGATGCCCCAAGTTTGTTGCGCTTGAGTCAGATCCTCGCGCTCCAGCTCGCGACCGAGTTCGTTTTGCCTCGGCTTGCCACGACGCACAAACTCATCCTGCGCGTCAATGCGGTGAACAGGCAACGGACTGTTGAAAGCCTCGAGCAACTCCTTCGCAGTCCGCTCCTGCATCGGCTTCATTGAGAGCTTCACAGGCTTCGTATCCTTGGCCGCAATGCGATAGATGCGCCCTTCGCTGGTCATCTTGCCGTCCTTGTCATACTCCGCACCGTAGCCGCGCGACCAGCTCAGGCAGTAGAGCGCGCCATCAGGCCCGAACGCGATGTCCGTCGGGCGAAAGAGCGACTTGCCGCAGACGATGAAGGGCTGCCACTTGTCGCCCTCGCACTTCATCAGCGCGCCATCCCACTTGGGTTTGAAGATAAAGGTGGTCTTGTTCAGCCAGTCGTTGATGAAGAAAACGCCGCGATGCTCGCCCAGCGATCCAAACACGATGCCGGTGCCGCTGCCATGGAAGACCTCGTGGCTCACCGGCACTGTGGGCAAATGATTCTCTCCGGTCCAGTCGCTGCTCCACGGATGATTCCAGCCGAAGTGCGCACCGTAGAAGGGCATCATCACGCGGTCGCCTTCGTTTTGATCATTGTCAGTGCATAGCCAGTTGAAGCCGTCGTCGTGCGCGATGTCCCACGGATTGCGAAAGCCGCGCGCAAAGATCTCCAGGTTGTCGCCCATGTCATCGCAGCGCAGGATGCCACCCATCAGGCCCCAGTCGTCCTGTGGGTTCTGATACGTGTGCCTGTAGTCTGTGGCCTTGAAGGTCAGCGGCTTCGTTGCCGGAGCCGTTGTGCTCTGGCCGAACAACTCACGAAACGGCGCGGGTGCGATGCGATCGACACGCTGCGGATCGTTGAGCCCCTTGCTGTTGCCCTTGCTCATGTAGAGCTTCCCATCCGGTGCCCACACGAGCCCGTGCAGCGCGTGCTCGATGTTGCCGAGGTCCGTGAAGACCTTCACGTATTCGTCCGCGACATCATCGGCATCCAAGTCGCGAACGATGGTCAAATCCGGTGCATTCGCGACCCACAGATCACGTCCATGCCAGGCGAGTCCCTGCACGCAGTTCAAGCCGGTGGCGAAGATCTTCTTCGAATCAGCGACACCATCGCCATTCGTGTCCTCGATGATGCACACGCTATCGCCGGGCGTATCCGGCGTGGGATTCCGATACTGCGGCCCCATGCCGATGAACAAGCGCCCCTTTGCATCGAACGCCATCGAGCATGGCTGCTGCACCAGTGGTTCCTTGGCAAAGATGGAGACGCTGTAGCCATCAGGCACCTGGGGCAATGCGTTCAGATCCGCACCGGTGTCCACCATATCGGCGTGGAGCGGAACCACGTTGAACAACGAGGACACGAAAAGGAAGCGTAGAATTCGCATGAGCTTTGGAACGGAGTTGATTCCTATTTCTCACGACTTGAGGGATTCGACGAATCAATACGCAACGGTCTGAGGCTAGTAAAACAATTGATCTTTCTCCGGTCCTCCCTCACTCTCGTCCACGACGAACATGCGAATCCAGGTATCCAGGGAAGATGAGTTTCTCGGTGAACACGAGAAGGATGAAGTTTTGGCCTTGCTCAAGGCTGGCATCTTTCGTCCTTCCGACTTCTACTGGAGGGAGGGTATGCCTGAGTGGTTGCCTCTGACTGATTTGGTGTTGCCGGCAAAGCGCAAAACAGTCTCGACCAGCAGGTCCGTCGGCGTGAAGTGGGTGACGATCATCTCGGTTGTTGTCGTTGCAAGCGTCGTAGCCTGGGCATTTAGCCATCGCAGTGCGAAAAGACCGACCCCCTATTCACTGCTCAAGTCATCCGTGCCAGCCGACTACTTGGTGACAAAGGACAACATGAGCGAAGTTACAAAATGGGCAGAAGAGGGTGATGCGGTCGCTCAGGCGCTTCTAGCAGATGTGTATCGTTCCGAAGAGATTGAACAGGACTATACCAAGTCTTTCGAATGGGCGAAAAAGTCATCCAACGCAGACTGCGCGCTTGGCACGCATATCCTTGGTGTGTTGCACTCGAATGGTCTCGGCGTGAAGCAAGATGAATCCGAGGCGAAACGGTTGTTTACTCGAGCTTCGGAAGAACTTCATCGCATTGCACCCAGCGGCCCTCCTGTGTGGAAGATCGTCGCAGCGAGGGCTTGGCTATACGGGCGTAGCGTGACCAAAGACGAAGCACGCGGTGTCACCGAACTGAAGATGCTCGCTGAGTCAGGCGTGAAGGAAGCAATGATGGATTTGGGAATCTGCTATCTGAATGGCACTGGGGTTGTCGCTAGTAAAGATGAGTTCGCGTCGTGGTTTGAACGTGGTGCCCAGGCCGGGTCCAAGTCCTGCATGAGCTACTACGCCTTCTGGATGGCTGATCCCGAGAATCCGAGGGCGAATAGAGCGGCGGCGATCGAGTTGCTAGAGAAGCTGGTGGACGCTCCGACGGTGATTCTCGAACGGATAGCTGAGAACGCTGAGAATCATGTTCCGCCGCTGGACGATGCCGTTCTTGAAGCCAAGTGGATTGAGCGGGCAGCGAAGCGGAACATCCCAAAATATATGGAGGCTTGGGCCGTGAGACTTTATTCAGGAGCAGGTGTAGCAAAGGATAAAGTCGCAGCAAACATGTGGCGGGAGCGTGCAGCTAAAGCTGGCTACAGCGTGGCGATGCTTAATGCGGGAAGCACACTCTATTTTGATGACAAAGCAACAGATGCAGATCTGCTAAAGGCGATTGAGTGGTTGACCAAGTTTGTCGGTGTCGTGGACGGAACTGACATGACCGCAGGCTCACGGGCGGCTTTCGTGGCAGAGATATTGAACAACGACGACTCGCCTCACCATGCATATCAAGAGGCGGCGCGATTCTACCGTATCGCTGTCCGACTTGGCGAGACTAAGTCGCTCGTTGACTTGGCGTGGTTGTATTATCAAAACAAGATCGGGAAGCACTCCGCAACGAGCCAAAGCGTCACCACAAGCTCTCCGTTGCTCATTGAGGAAATCGCTGACTCAGATGCAGGCAAGATTGCATTTGGGCTGGCTTACAAAGCCGCATCGCATGGCATCGACACAGCGTATAACCTGCTCGGTTATCTCTGCATTGAAGGGAAGGGATGCACCAAGAGTGCTGATGAAGCGCTTCGTTGGTGGACCAAATGGATTGAATCAGCGCCCCATGAATCGTCCGATCGACTGAAAAACCTTCTCATCTACTGCCAAGAATCAGGCGTTGCCGATGCATTTCCTCAGACGTTCTTCGCGTTGGCGCTGAAAGCAGCTATGGCGGGTGATCGCGAGGCTATGGGAGTTGTTGCTTCTCGTTACGATCACGGTGAGGGCGTAAATCGCGATCCGCAGAAGGCTTTCTTTTGGTGGCAAAAGGCAGCTGAAGCTGGTGACGATGCGGCTATGGTGAATTTGGGGTATCGGCTTTCACACGGAGAGGGAGTGCTCAAAGATGACGACGCATCCGCAAGATGGAATAGGAAGGGCGCAGAGCTTGGAAATCCGAGGGGAATGCACAATCTTGGCATAGCCTACATGATGGGCCAAGGGGTGCCGCAGGACTATGTGGAGGCCTATGCCTGGTTCAATCTGTCCGCAGCAAATGGCTTCAAACTACGCGCCGAGTTGAATGAGAAGGAGCTTCCCCGCGATGCCGTGGTCCGTTATATGACACGTGAACAAATCGCCGAAGCTCAACAGCGATCCCGTGAATATTCCGAAGCAATCGAGAAGCGAAAGCAGGCGAAAGCCGAGCCCAAGTCAGGGTCAACTGATTCACTACCAAGCAGCAGCGTCACTGGCACCGGGTTTTTCGTCAGCAACACAGGCCACTTTATCACAAACGTTCATGTCATCGACAAAGCCACCACGATCAAAGTTCGTCTGCCCAACCACACGACAGTCAATGCCCATGTGATTCGCAAAGATGCCGCGAACGATCTGGCGGTGCTGCAATTGGACGACGAATCGCAAAAGACAACGGGCTTGGTTCTTCGGTTTATTGGAGAGGAATCGGGTGCGCCCGCGCTGACTGTCGGGTTTCCAAACGTCACCGTGCAAGGCATGGAGCCAAAAGTCACTGAAGGCAGTATCAGTAGTGCATCTGGCATTCAGGATGATCCCCGATTCTACCAGATCAGTGTGCCCATTCAGCCCGGCAATAGTGGAGGACCGCTGCTCAACCAGAAGGGCGAAGTGATTGGTATTGTGCAATCTCGCCTGTCAACCAGAGCAGCTTTGGCGTCGGGCGCAGGCCTCCCACAAAACGTCAATTACGCACTCAAGGCCAGTCTTGCACTTCCACTGCTTGACGGCATTCCAGTCGTGAAGGAAACCGCGACGAGTGCGAATTCGCTTCAGTCGGCTGCATCACTGGCGAAGAAATCTGTTGTGCTCATCATGGCTCAGTAACCTATTCGGCCAACCCACTCGCATCTGAGACAGATTCGTCGCTTCCCTCAATAAAGTTTTCTCTGCGTGTCCGCATTCAGTTTGGCACTGCCAAAGACATCGCGAATCAACACAGGCAGCACTCACGGATGCTTGTGGGTGACGAACCGATCACCGGGACCGCATTGGTCACGGTTCATCTCTACAACGTCGATTAGTCCCTGCGATTGCATCCTTCCAAACGCTTGCACCCCGGCGTGCCATCCGCACTGTGCGCCGCTCCATGTCCGATACTCCTGCCGCCACCCCGACCGCGAAGACCGAAGCCAAAGGCACCGCCCGCGCGTTGGGTCTCGTGTCGATCGCGATCCTCTGCTCCCGCGTGCTCGGACTGGTGCGCGAGATCGCGATCAGCTCGCTCTTTGCCGACAAGGCGAACCTGCGCTGGCTGGATTGCTTCAACATGGCCTTTCGTGTGCCGAACATGCTGCGCGACTTGTTTGCCGAAGGCGCACTGAGCACGGCGTTCGTCACCGTCTTCACCAAGAAAGCGACCACCGATGGGGACGAGGCTGCGTGGTCGCTGGCGCGGAAGTTCGTCTCGCTCACCACGATCTGGATGACGTTCGTCTCGCTGCTCGGTGTGATCTTGTCGCCCTGGATCATCTGGCTCATGGCCTCTGGCTGGCGGCATCCCACGGACCCGAAGGACATGCTCTCGCCCGAGGAACTGCAGGCGAAGTTGGAGTTCACGATCATGCTCACGCGCATCATGTTCCCGTTCATCCTGCTCGTGTCGCTCGCGGCGCTGGTGATGGGCATGCTGAACGCGCGCAAAGTCTTCTTCATGCCTGCGATGGCATCGACGTTCTTCAATGTCGCCAGTATGGCCGTGGGCGGTGGCGTCGGCTGGTGGCTCGATCCGCACTTCGGCAAGACGGCGATCATCGGCTTCGCTGTGGGCGTGCTGGTCGGCGGGTTGGTGCAGCTCGGCGTGCAGTTGCCAGCGCTCAAGAAAGTCGGCTTCAAATTCGGCCTCGACCTCGGCTGGAAGGACCCCGGCGTGAAGCACACGCTGCATCTGATGTGGCCCGCGGTGATCAGTGGCAGCGTGGTGCAGGTGAATGTGATGCTGAACTCGATCTTCGCCTCGCATGTGGCCGGCGATGGTCCCGTGACATGGCTGAACAATGCGTTTCGACTGATGCAGTTGCCGCTCGGGTTGTTCGGCGTGGGACTCGCTACGGTTTCGCTGCCATCACTCGCTCGCATGGCCGCGAACGGCATCAGCGATGACTTCCGCCAGACGCTGAGCAAGGCCATCCGCATGGGCGCGCTGCTCAGCATTCCCAGCGCCGTAGGCCTCGCGATGCTGGCGGAGCCGATCATGTCGCTGCTCTATGGCAATGGTCGCGCCGCTACCAATCCGCTGCATGTGCCCGGCTGCGCCACCGCGCTGCAAATGTATGCCATCGGCCTCGTGTTCTACTCCGGCCTAAAGGTGCTGCAGCCCGCGTTCTACGCGATCGACAAGCGCTTCATCCCCATGATCGTCAGTGTCGTGTGCGTGTTCTTCAGCGCAGGGCTGAACTACCTCTTCGTCATCGTCTGGCACCTGGACCATCGCTACCTCGCGCTCTCCACCAGCCTCAGCGCCGCGCTGAATTTCGGCAGCCTGTTCTTCGCCATGCGCCACCACGCAGGTCGCTTCGATGGACGCAAGCTGCTCGTCACCTTCGGCAAGCTGGCCATCGCCGCCTCGTGCATGGCAGCCGTGTGCTGGACGTCGCAGCTCACCGTGCTCGCTCACTGGCAAAGCCACGGCGTCATCGTGCGCGCCATCCTGCTCGGTCTCACGATCGGTGTCGCGGCCGTCGTTTACTTTGGTGCCAGCGCCGCATTGAAAAACGAAGAACTGGGCGACTTCACGGGGTCGTTGAAACGGAAGCTGGGTCGTGGCAAGAAGAGCGCATGAGACCCTCGATCCTCATCCCCACGCTGATTGCCCTGGCCATCATCTGGTCGGGCGTCGCTATCGTGATGAGCAGCACGGAGGACTCGATCTCCACGCCGGAGAAAGTTTATGACCTCGTGCGTGACCCGCCTTGGAAGCATGGCAAGAAGCCCTCGCAGGCGGAGCGCACGGCGTATCTCGACCGCGTGGCCAAGTTCTACACGATGCTCGACATGGAGCAGCGCCGCACGATGCGTGATGAAGACACGGGTGGCGACATGATGCTCTTCATGGCTGATCTCACCGAGGCCGAGCGGAAGCATTACCTGTCCGTGATTGTGGAGGCGCAGGTGCAGCCGTTGATGAAAGCGTGGTCGCTGCTGAGCAAGGACGAGCGCCGCAAGTATATCGGCAACGCCCGCGGGTCGCTGCGTCGCAACGCCGGTGGAGCGTCGTCGATGGAGCAACTCACCGAGGCCGACAACCAGGTCTTTGAGAAGCTGGTGGAAGGCAACATCGCCGACTACTACAAGAACGGCACCGACGCGCAGAAGCTCAACCTCGCGCCGCTGATGGAAGAACTGCAAAACCGTATGGGACGCCGCTGATGATCGAAGCCCGCTCACTTTGCAAAGTCTGGAGCAAGGGCGCGAAGCCTGCGCTCAACAATGTCAGCTTCACGGTCGAGGCGGGTGAGATCGTTGGGTTGCTGGGGCACAACGGTGCGGGCAAATCGACGATCGTGGGCATCATGCTCGGCATGGTGCGACCCGATAGTGGCGAGGTCTTCATTGATGGTGCCTCGGTGCAGACGCAGCGTGCACGAGCGTTGCGCAGCATCGGCGCGATCTTCGAGTCGGCGGTGTTTTACGACTACCTGACGGGCTGGGAGAACCTGCGCGTGCTGTGCTCGCTCTCCGGCTGGTGGGATGAGAAGGAAGCCGCACGCATCCTGGCGATGGTCAATCTCACGCACGCGGCGAACAAGAAGACGGGCACCTACAGTCACGGCATGAGGCAACGACTTGCCCTCGCCCAGGCGCTGCTGCCGAGACCGCAATGCCTGCTGCTCGACGAGCCGACGGATGGCCTTGATCCCGAGGGCATCCGCGAGTTCCGCGAGACGATCCTGCGCCTGCGCGCTGAGTGGGGCATGACCATTCTGCTCAACTCGCATCTGCTGGCCGAGGTCGATCTCATGTGTGATCGCTGCGTGATCCTCAAGGAAGGCCGCAAGGTGTATGAAGGCTCGCTCGGACGAAACAAAAGCGGACGACCTCGCTATCAGCTCGTGACCTCGGACATTCGCGAGGCGGACGCGGTGACGGCGAAAGTCGGTGCGACGTTGAACAAGAAGGGCCTCGTCGAACTGCCCGCCGACGTCACTGGTCCCGAATTCGTCAAAGCCCTCGTCGAAGGCGGCGTGCGGATCGAGAGCTGGGCACCGGAGCAGCAGTCGTTGGAGGACATCTATCTGGAACTCACCGGGAAGAAAAAATAGCAGGCCCTGCACGGCACCAGCGAAGCTTCTACCCGAGACAGGACTCGAACCTGCACTTGTTACCAAACCAGATCCTAAGTCTAGTTGTTGCGGGTTTTCTCAAGTTATGTCATGTTCACACATGAGCACGCCGAAAGCCCGTAGAATAAGCCTTGCAGCTTCGTTTGGTCATAACATGAGCAAACTTGAGAAAGCCGATTTGGTCGCTACAGATGCACAGCCGGTGCACAGCCAGAATGCACAGCCGGGGGAAAACAGGGGTGCCAAAGGTGTCTCGCGGACGGATGTTCGTTACTGGTTGGAGAGGGTGGAGAAGGTCATGGGACGGGGTGGCAATCAGTCGCCGAACTACAGCGTTCAGATCGCCCACAAGGGACACCGGCACCGCTTCAAGCTACACACGTCGGAGAAGCGGGCGGCAGCGGCGAAGGCTCAGGCGATCTTCCAGACGATCCTCGTCAAAGGCTGGGAAACGGCGCTGGCGGAGCACAACCCGAAGGCGAAGCGTCGCACAGGCTGCGCGACCATCGGCGAGTATCTGGCGGAGTTGCAGGCGACGGTCAGCTTTCGAGGCTCCACGCTGCGCGCCTATGTGCAGGCGCTTCGTTCCATTGCGGCTGGCGTGGCAGGCGTTGGCGATCAAGCGGCGACCGATGAGAACGGGCAGGTGCGCAAGGACAAGCGCGGGCGCATCATCTACGTGTCACGGCGCGACCGCTACAACGGCGGCGTGGAGGCGTGGCAGGCAAAGGTGGATGCGCTGCGACTGAACGTGCTGCGCGATGATGCGATTCAGAAGTGGAAGCTCGCCTACCTTGCCGAGCACGGCGAGAACCCGCTCAAACTGCAACGGGCGAAGCACACGCTGAACTCCATGCTGCGCAGTGCGCGGAGTTTGTTCAGTGATCGCAAGGGCCGCTTGAAGCATCTGCGCGCCAAGCTCGCCTTGCCGGAACCGCTGCCGTTCAAGGGCGTTTCCCTGGAAGACGAGGGGAGCAAGAAATACGTGTCGAAGGTGGATGCACGGCAGTTGATCGCGCTGGCAAAGCGTGACCTCGCCAACGATCCGGCCATGCGCGAGCCGTTCAAGGTGTTCTGTCTCGGCTTGCTCGCGGGCTTGCGGAAACGCGAGATCGACACGCTGACTTGGGATCAAGTGAAGTTCGACCTCGCGCAGATTCACATCTGCCGCACCGAGTTCTTCGAGCCGAAGTCGAAGGAGTCCGAAGCGAAGGTGGATTGTGATCCTGAATTGCTCGCCTTGCTGCGCGGCTGGCGCGCACAGGCTCGCGGCGTGTTCGTGATCGAGTCGAAACGCAAGGCACGCTATCACAAGGCACCCGTGAGCTACTACCGCTGCGAGGAACACTTTCGCGCCCTGTATGCGTGGCTCGCCAAGCAAGGCATCAAGGATCAAAAGCCGCTGCACACGCTGCGCAAGGAACTCGGCAGCATCCTCGCCAATGAACAAGGCATCTTCGCTGCGCAGCAAGTGCTCAGGCACGCTCATATTCAGACCACGGCACGCCACTACACCGACAAGCGCCGAAGCATCACGGCGGGTTTGGGTGTGTTGCTTGGCGATGTGACGGAGCCGGGCAAGGTGATCGAGTTCCGTCCGCCCGATACGCTACCGCAAGCCGTCAAGCGCGGAGGGAAGACGGCATGAGTAAGCCACGATCAAAAACCAAGCCAAGCGCCCAAGGCAAGACACCGGGGGAGGGGGCGAGCGAGGGCGAATCCCAGGCTTCACATGAATCTGATTCGACCGCGCAAAATATTTCACAAAGCGCCGATGGCGTTTCCTTCGATTGGAGGTGTCCGAAGTGCAGTGCTGTTCGTGCTTGGAAGCGCCCTTGGAGCCCCGATGCAGGGCCGTCCCTCCGTTGGAGGTGTGCTTGGTGCAAAGAATGGTCCTCCGATTGGATATGGGTTCCGAAAGCTGGATGGAATCAACAAGTGTCAAAGGAGGAGCGCGAACAGCCGGGAAAGCCCTATCTCGACGATGAATTGCGCTGGCTTCTCGTGTGCGAATGCGGTGCAGCGCATCGCCCCGAAGATCGGGAAATCGTTCGAGACGAAGCTGGAGAGATAGAGGTTAAGGACATCCACCCGACGAGGTTCGAGATCGACTGTGCGTGTGGAAGAACGCGCCGGTTTTTGATACGAGAGGGACACTGGTGCCAGGACTTGTTCGAGTTCAATCCCCCGAAGCCAAAGCCACCAGTGGAAACACCACCGCCGCCTCAAGACAAGGAGCCATTGGTGTCCGTAAGATTGGAATGCGGCAAGTGTCACGACGTTATCGAGGTTCAGGCCAGGAGCATAATCAGCCATGACTGCGAACGATGCGGACGACACATCCACCTCGCCAAGCATCGCGTCTATCGCTGCGAGAAGTGCGGCGACGAATCTGAGTGGCAGGTGCGTGAACGTGGGGGCGTTTGGTGCCACTCCTGCCAGGACCATTCGGAAGTCAAAGACACGGGCCGTGTCGTGTGGAAGCAGCCGCCGAACATTGGCGGAGCAACGAACGCAGCCGGAGAGCTTCGAGACCAGCTTGATGCAATGCTGCGAGATTACGAAGGACCTGAATTGACTGACCCATCAAAAGCTCTCACAGAGGAAGAGGCCCGCATGTTAGAGCTGCGAAGGCAGGCCGAAGAACGCAATCGCAGGATCAGCAGAGTCGGCATTTCGGAGGAGGCTTGCGAAATGGCTGATGTATTGATTCGCTTCCTTGTGGACCTTGCCGTGCAGCATGAGGACTACGACGCCGTTCGTTGGTTGTCGTATTTCTCCCGGCTTGGTGAAAGGCGTGTGCCGGGAGATGATTGGGCAAGCATTGAAGACAAGCTCACTGGTGATGAACGACCACGCGCCAAGCGTGAGTGGAACGACATGCAAGAGGTCTTGAAGCGCACCCAACCCCACGTCTCCAAGTCCATCTTTGCAACCGTCGTTCGTCGGATTGCCAGTGATGTGAAGTTTTGGCGCTTTGGTTGGTTTGTCGTCGGGGAAGCGAAGCGCGCAGAAGAAAAGGCCGCGAGGAATGTGTTTCCCCGGAGCTACTTTGAAGGAGGAGTTGAAGGGCAGATTACGAATCGAAAAATCCAATGGCTTAACTTCCTTGATCGCTGGGGCATCAAGCGCAGCAATGCACCCGAGAAGGTCAAGCGAGGCGATGAGATGCAGGACAAATGGCTCGCGATTCCCTACCCTGCCCGATACGATGAAACCGGCTCGGATGAGACGTTGATTGATGAAGTGCTGATTCCTATGTTCGGCTGGTGGCTCGATATGGAAGCCGAAGACTGCGCGAAAAAGAAGTATCCGAAGAAGGGTGCGCTGAGGGGGCGTATTCGTGCGGTGCTGGGATTGAACAAGGAGCAGAAAACCGAATCTTTTCCGAGCGCGGGCGAATCGGTTCAAGATGGTGAACCATCTTGAACTGAATCACCATGTAACAAGACAGCACTGGTTGGCACACAACGCGGCTTCAAAGACTATGAGGCCGCATGAGCAATCAAACCAACACCATTGCAGGGCCGACCTTCTACACAGTGCGGCAGATCAGCGAGCGTCATCAAGTGCATGAAGTTTCCGTGCGGCGCTGGCTGCGCGAGGGGCGATTGCGTGCCGTTCGTCTAGGGCGCGTCGTCCGTGTGAGTGCGGATGAGCTTCAGCGATTCGAGGAAGCCGGGCGCGCTTGATGTCCGAACCAGTCACCAAGGGATTGACAATGAATCCGCCAGCCCTCACCGAAACGAAAGTGGCGTTCTTCACGCACTGCCGGGCAAAGTCTGGAGGCGTCAACGTCGCTCTGTCGCAGATCATCAAGGGCACGCGCTCAGGAACTTGGGCGCATCAGGTGAACGCGCTTCGCCGTGTGCCTTACCAATCCGATGCCTACCATGCCGCGAAGCTCAGACTGCCGTGCTTCATGCTCTCGGCAACGACCGCCACCGGAGGACATAGAACCGCCGACATCGCTACGCACACCGGCCTCATGCAGATCGACGTGGACGGCGTAGGCGAGGACAACGCCGCGATGATCCGCGACCGCCTCGGAGGCGATCCGCACGTTCTGGCGGCCTGGCTGTCCCCAGGGGCCAATGGAGTCAAAGGCATCATCTGCATTCCGTCCGACTTGGAAAAGCACAAGTTGTCATTCGGTGCCGCGCAGCAATACCTCGCCACAACCTACGGGCTCACCATTGACCCGAAGTGCTCAGACCCGTCCCGGCTCTGCTTTGTCAGCTTCGACCCCGACCTGCGAGTGAACCCCGAAGCAGTGCCGATTTCGATCCCGACCCCGCCAACGCCGCAGGCTCGTTTGGTAAAACCGGCGCAGACACCGACGAAGAATTCTTCTCCATTTCTCTCTTCTACATCTCTATCTGCATCCTGCATTCTACATAACACCTGCGAATTGTTTCAGGACTTTCCGGCCTTGCTGCCCATCTACGACCAGCATGTGCGGCGAAAACTCGGCACGCCGTCGCGCGGTTTGCGAAATGGTGCACTGGTGGAACTCGTCGCGAGCACGTTCTGCGTCGTGCTGCCGCGTTACGTGCTCAGCTTCGCTGAGTTCTACCATCAGGAACGCAGGGAGTTGTTTGCCGACTACCCTCGTGAGCAGTGGATGCGCGAGGCGGAGTCTGCGCTGAGTGGCTGCCTATCTCGCTATGAAAAAAAGAAGCTGGGGGCGGAGGCGGCAGCCATCTATCAGGCACTCCCCAACGATGAGCACACCGCAGCATTTCGCATCTGCCACTCGCTCGCCGCGTGCGAATCCGAACCCACGATGCCACCGCCGAATTTCTTCTTACCATGCAATCAACTCGGCACCCGGCTGGGAATGCTGGACACGCAGGCTTGGCGCATCCTTCGCTATCTCGAAAAAAAGGGGGTCATCTTAGAGACTCTGAAGGGCACTCGCAGAAAGTTCGGCAAACCAGCGATTGGGTCTCGTTTCCGGTGGCTTCTGCCGCTGTGATAAATGTGTCCGGTTGTTGCCGATGAGGCTTTCCCTGTGTTAATCGTAAAGAACCTCCTGCCTCATGCCCTCCGAAGCCTCCGCTCGCATCGTCATTGACCGCCTCTTGCGAGAGGTGGGCTGGGACATTGAGAACCCGGCGCAGGTTTCGACGGAACAAGCCTCGGCTGATGGTCGCGCTGATTACTTGCTGAAGAACCAGCGCACGCAGCCCTTGTGCATTGTCGAGGCTAAGCGGTTCAGCGTTGATCCTTACTCAGCCAAAGGTCAGGCCAAAGCCTACGCCGTCGAGTTGGGCGCGCCGTTCGTGATCTTGAGCAATGGGCGCGAGCACTACTTCTGGGACTACGATTCCGGGGATGCGCGCCCCATTGTGGGTCTGCCCACGCCTGCCGACCTGGAGCGCCGGGCCAATCTGCGTCAGCATCGCCTCGGTGATTTTCAGACTTCACTGAAGGCCGTTCCCATTCCGCGCCGGTTTCGCTCGCAGGGTGACGATTGCGAGACGCGCCCGTATCAAATCAAGTGCCTGGAGACAGCCGACGAAGCCTTGATCGCTGGTCGCCGACGAATGTTGTTCGAGATGGCGACCGGCACCGGCAAGACGATGACCATCGCGCTCCTGATCAAGCGCTGGTTTCAGGCGGGCATCATCTCGCGTGTGTTGTTTCTCGCGGATCGCATCGAACTTGCGCGACAGGCCGAGGAGGACTTCAAAGACTACCTGCGCGACTATCCCGTGACGCTGCTCTACGGCGGCAAGCGCAGCCTTGAGGGCCAAGTCGTCGTCGGCACGCTCGACACCATCGCAAGCCAGCTTGGAGCGGGCGGTTTTGGCCATGCCTACTTCGATCTCGTCATTACCGACGAGTGTCACCGCAGCATCTACAACACTCACCGCGCCACACTCGGCCACTTCGACGCGATCCACATCGGCCTCACGGCCACACCGAACCCCGGTGAACTTCGTTGGGTGAGCCATCATGAGCGCCAGCTCGTGCGCAGCACTTACATGTTCTTCGATTGCTGGGACAGTGCGCGCGAAGAAGGACGGCCCACCTTTGGCTACACGATTCAGGAAGGCATCGCGGACAAGTTCCTCGCGGACTACCGTATCTATGTCGCGGAGACGCGACTTACCTTCGATGGCGTTAATTGGGAGGACGAAGACTACGGCTTTGCAGACTGGGGCAAGCTCATTGAATCCGAAGATCGTCTGAAGCTCATCATCGACGAATACTTCCGCGTTGAGGAAGAGCGCGACCAGTCGCACCCGCGCAAGACCATCGTGTTTGCCGTTGGGCAGAGGCAAGCTGACATCCTCGCCCGTTTGTTCAACAAGCTCCTTCCCGATGCCGCGTGCCTGCGCATCGCACAGCAGACGAACCGCTCGCCCGGTGAAGTGCGCGAGCGTTTCGCGCAGACCATCACTTGCTACTCGAACAACAACAACCCGAAGCCCGTCATTGACGCCTTCAAGTTCGATCCGCTGCCCATCATCGCCGTTTCGGTGGACATGCTCGACACGGGCTACAATCACAAGGAAGTCGAAAACCTCGTGATGCTTCGCCCGACCTCATCCGCGCTGAAGTATGCGCAGATGCGCGGGCGTGGCAGTCGCCTCTGTCCGCGCATCGGGAAGACGAGCTTTCTGATTTACGATTTCGTCAACAACCACGCCCGCTTCAATGATCCAGGGCAGCAATACCATCGGCCCCGGCCCGTCGGCAGGCGACCGGATGAGCCGGGAGACGATGACGATGACGGAGGGGGCGACATCGTGGACCCGCCGCCACCGCCCCCACCTCCACCGCCGCGTGAGTTCACCACGATCAAAGAAGGCGAACTCACCGACGAGTTTCGCCGCCGTGAAATGATCATCGTCGGCCCCGAAGGACTCGCCATCGACCGGCGCGAGTATCAGGACCACTTCCGCGAGCGCATCGCCATCTTGCAGCGCACGCATCCCGCCGTTGAAAAGGTGCTCAGCGGTCAACCGCTCAGCGATGAGGAGTGGGACGACCTGCGCCACACGCTGAACAGTCCGCAGTTCTACTTCGACGAAACCGCGCTACGCAAAGCCTTCGACCAGCCCACCGGCTCGCTCACCGACTTCATCCGCGCCGCGCTTGGCTTGATCAAGCTGCCCACGCGTGAGGAACGCGTCGAGCGCGCTTTCAATGCCTGGCTTGCAGAACACAGCAACGCTGACAAACCCGAGCAAGGCCGCCTGCTCGAACTCCTCCGCAATGTCGTTCTCTCCGCGCTCACCGAGAACCGCTTCCTTGATCTTACGCCTACTCTCTTCACAAGGCCACCGTTCACCTTCCTTGGTGGCCGTGTGCGTGCTGAGAGCTTGTTTGGACGTGAGGGCTTGCAGACCGTGCTCACCGAACTAGATGCCATCGTCAAAGCTGCCTGACCCCTGATTCATGGATTCCACCGCCCTTCAGAACCTCTTCAAACGCCTCAACAACGTCCTCTACGCCGCCAACGTCACGAACCCGCTCACTTACGTTGAGCAGGTGGCTTATGTGATCTTCCTGAAGATGATGGAGGAGATGGAGAGCGAGACGCTGGCGGGGCCGGGACGGAAAGAAATCTTCGTGCCGCTGCACCTGGAGGGCTACGACAAGGAAGGCGAGCAAACCAACTTCTCGAAGCTTCGCTGGAGTGTCCTCACCTCCGACCCGGACAACGAGCGGATGCTGCGCACGCTGCGCGACTTGCTGCCACGGCTCGCCTTCCATCCCGTGCTCTCACCCGGTGCTCGTGCCATCTTTGAGGATGCACGCATTGTGATTCCGAATGGTGCCACCTTGCGGCAGGTGGTGGACATTCTCAGTCCGGTGCATCTGCTCAGCGCGGACACGGATGTGAAGGGCGACTTGTTTGAGATGCTTTCCAGCGTGCTCGGCCAGCAGAAAGGTTCCGCGCAGTTCCGCACGCCGCGTCATCTCATCCGCGTGATTGTCGAGATGGTTGATCCGCAGATTGGCGGCACCGTCTGTGACTCCGCCTGCGGCACGGGCGGATTCTTGATCGGTGCCTGGGATCGCATCCTGCTCGCGAACTCCTCTCCCGAGTTCATTCGAGAAGTTGCCGTGCCCGGAGGCCAGACGGTGAAGCGCGGCTACGGCGACAAGCTCACGCCGAGCCAATGGGAGTTCCTGCAAAAGGGCACGCTGCATGGCTTTGATGGCGAGCAGACCTTCGTGCGCATGAGCGCGATGAATGCGCTGCTGCACGGCTTCGACCACAGCCCCATCGTGCGCCGCGACAGCATCGGCGGCAGCGAGGACAAATGGGACGAGGTGCAATTCGATTACATCCTGGAAAACCCGCCCTTCTCCGGCGCGGCACAATCGCCCAAGCGCTCGCTGCGTGTGGAAAAGGGCGAGAAGTATGTCCTCTTCCTCGCCGCAGCGCTGCGCAGCCTGCGCCCCGGTGGACGTGCAGGCATCGTGCTGCCGAATGGCATCCTCTTTGGCGACACGAACTCCCATCTGGAAGTGAAGAAGCGACTCCTGGCCGAGTGCGACCTGCAAGCCGTGGTCACGCTGCCGAAAGGCATGTTCGAGCCTTACACGCCGAACCCCACCTGCTTCCTCATCTTCCAGAAGACTGGACGCCCCACCGAAAGCGTGTGGTTCTACAACGTCGTTGGTGATGGCTCTTCCTTGAAGAAAGCCCGCAAGTTCGGCCCGCAGTTCCGCAACGACTTTCCCGACCTCCTCGCCAAATGGCCGCAGCGCGAAACCTCCGACGGCACCGCTTGGCAGGTGCCCGCGCAACGCATCATCGACAACGGCTACAACCTCACCCTTGCCAGCCTCGGCCTTGTCGAACCCGAGAAGATCGAGCACGCCGAGCCAGAAGACATCCTCGCCAGTGTGGCAGAGAAGGAACGGCGGATTTTGGAAATCGTCGAGGAGATGCGCAAACTTGTGACGGCGGAGGCGGAATGATGGACGCTGAGGACCTGCCAGACGGTTGGGAATGTGCGACTGTCAAAGAACTGTGTGGACAGCCCCAATATGGCTACACCGAATCGGCCAGGCATGATGCGGTTGGCCCCAAGTTTCTTCGCATTACGGACATTCAAGAAGGCGACGTGAATTGGGATTCTGTTCCGTTTTGCCCGTGTGATGAGACCTCCAAGTATCGCCTCGCGGATGGTGACATTCTTTTCGCACGCACTGGCGCGACCACTGGCAAAAGTTATCTCGTCCACAATCCACCGGAATCGGTGTTCGCTTCGTATTTGATCCGTATTCGTCCCGGCACACGCGTCCTGCCCGAATACGTCTGGTGGTATTTCCAAAGCTCTGGCTATTGGGCTTCCGTGTTTGGTGGCATTGACGACGGCAACCGGCCTAACATGAGCGGCTCTAAACTCGCCGCGCTGCGACTTCCCTTTCCGAAATCAAAGACGGAGCAACGACGACTTGTGGCACGAATCGAAACGCTGACGAGCCGTCTCGAAAAAGCCCGCCAAGCCCGCAATGAAGCCTTTTCTGAGGCCGACATGGTTTTCCAGCGTGCGCTTGCGATCTCTTTTGGCGATGAAGAGACAGAGGACTGGAGCGAATACGGTGCCGACGAATTGTTCGAGATCGTGAGCGGTCAGGTAAGTCCGCTTGATCCCGAATTCAGCGGATTGCCCTATCTCGGCCCCGAACACGTTGAAGTTGGGACGGGGCGCATCATCGGCGAGCGTGTCTCAGTGGCCGAATTGAAAATGAAGAGCGGCAAATACCGGTTCACGCCGGAGCATGTTGTCTATTCCAAGATTCGTCCCGCGCTCCGCAAAGTCTGCACGCCTGATTATTCCGGGCTTTGCAGCGCAGACATGTATGCGCTGCAACCCAACCCTGCACGCATCAGCCGGGAGTTCCTGAAGTTCTTGCTCCTCGCCCCCACGTTCAGCGACTACGCCGTGGAGAAGTCGGATCGAAACGCGATGCCCAAGATCAACCAAGCAGCATTGCGCGCCTTCCGTTTCCGCGTGCCGCAGCTTGAGGAACAAGAGCGCATCACCCACCTGCTAAACTCCATCCTCATCAAACACGCCGAGCTGCGCCGCCTGCAAACCGAGACCGAAGCCGAACTCGCCGCCTTCACCCCCGCGCTGCTGGCGAAGGCGTTTCGTGGGGAGTTGTGATGGATTAGAGATCGAGCAGACGCAGGACACTCTTGGGCAAGTGGCGGAGTCCTTTGTCTTTCTCGTCCGGCTTTTCCAGGAAGAGGAAGTTGCTGCGCATGGTGGCTTTCCAAGCGTTGAGGCGTTGAGCGTAATCGTGTGGCGGGCGCAGGTCCCCGAAGGGGTCCGTGGCGATGAAGGGCTTGGGCACTTCCGCGCGAGACTCCGTGAGCCAGGCTTCGAGATAGCAGGACAGGAGCTTTGGTGTGGCGCGCTTGCGTCCGAGCAGTTTGTCTTTGTGCTGCTGGAGAGAGGGCGTCTTTGAGGCACCGTTGCGCACATCGCCATCAAGCCAGATGAGCGGATAGGGTTTGCCGTGGAGAATGCCTTTGAGGGATTGATCGCCATCAAAGAACAAGTCCATGCCGGGGCTGCCAGCCTTCACTAACAGGTAGGCGAGGTCTGCGGAGAGAACGATTTTTCTTGGGGTCGCATGTTCCTTGAGGCGAAACCCGGCGTCGATCTGCGGTCCGATAAAGTCGGGCAAAGGAGCCTTGCGATCCGGCATCTCATCAAACGGCACCTCGACATTTCCCAACGGAAAGCCCGCGAGCCAAGCCGTGCCTTTGAACTGCATTCGCTCGGCGGACTGATACCAGTTGGATTGGGTTTCTTGCAGCGCACGGCGGAAGGCGCACAGGTAATGCGCGGCTTCATGGCGTTGGCGCAATTCCACGACAAAGATGAGTTCGTCGCCCAATGCTTTCCACAAGAGAGGCAGGTTCACCGACGAAGCTATGCGCTTGGAGCGCGCAGGTTTAGCCGGGAGCACCGCTGTATCGAGAATCTGGTGGAAGCTCTGGTAGAAGCTGAGAAACGAGAACACCCAGCGCGGCCCAGGCTCCTTGGTTTGCTGATGTTTGAAACTGGTTGAACCAACGATGTCCACGCTGAGGAACAGACGCAGCTTGGGACGAAGCAACTCGTCAAAGGTCTCCGCATCAATTCGGGTGGTGAATCTCATTTCAGGCCAAGTTCTTCGCAGCGTATCTCGACGACTGCGACCGAGACCTTATAAACCGAGGCGATACGCGTGGCGCAATGGCCGTAGCGTTCCCAATCTTTGCGGAAGCGTTCTTCCGGCAGCAGAAATGCGCCCGCAAACCAGTTCGCTTCCCACTCCAATCGACCCGAGCCTGCGCGATTAACGACCATTCTCTTCTGCCCGCCGTCCGAGTGAAGGAAATAGTGTCCCAACTCATGTGCGATGGTGAAACGGTTGCGCAATTTGCCAGCAAAAGTGTGCAGGCGAATGATGAAGCCTGGAGTCTGGTCAGGACACACTTCCAGGCTGCCACCGTCATCTTCCAGCCCCCAATCGGTATAGCGAATTTCGCCGCCAAGCCTGCCGACAATACCTTCCAAGTCCGAAGCAGAATCATAACCCAACTTCTCCGCAAGTTGGCTAGCAAACTTGTAGATCGCCGACTTCGCAGCGTTCGTCGGAGTCGGTTCAGCTAGTGTGGTCTGTGCGGCGGCTGCCATAGCTTCTGACAGCGTTATCAGTGTTCATTCTGATGCACATCGCAACGAGTATTTGTCCCTTTCCAATGGGATGCTATCTCTTCAAGCACCGGGTCTATGACAATCCAAGTAGCCGACATCGTTGACGAACTGTGCATCACGTATGAAGACGGCGAAGCACTGCTCGCGCGCCTTCGCCCTGCGCTGGTGAATAGTGATCCTGTGACGGTGGACTTCGAGGGAACGCGCCTGCACATGTCGCCGTTCTTCAATGCCAGCATCGCGGCGTTACTCAAGGATTACAGTCGTGAAGACCTGCGCGAGAAGCTGCACATTCGCAACCTGCCAGGGCAGGCCGTGCAGACGCTGATCCGCTGCCTGGATGTGGGAGAGAAATACTTCCATAACCCCGCCTACCAACAGGCTCTCGACAACGCCGTGGAACAGGTCGAAGCGGAGGCGTAGGCCGATGGCGATCAACTTTCAGGTGCGGGCGCAAGTGGTGGACCTGACAAGGGATCGCCCGAAGGCCGAAGACAAGTTTTGGGTGGACACCAATGTTTGGCTCTGGCTCGTGTATCCTGCGATGACGGTTTCAATGGATGACCGCCGCAAGCGTCTCTGTGATTCGTATCTTCGCTATTTCCGCGATGCGACGAGAGCCGGGAGTGCGCTGCACTGGTGCGCGCTTCAATTCTCCGAGATCGCCCACCAAATCGAGCGAACCGAGTTTGAAGCGGCCAAGAGTGGCGGAGTGCTGGGGAGTGATCCCAAGTTCAAGGAGTATCGCCACGGCAGCGCAACGGAGCGCGAACGGGTGACGGGGCTTATTCAGGGCGCTTGGCAGGATGTTTGTAGCAACGGAGCCGGGGCACTATCACCCGCTTTGCAACTTGATGGCCCGGCAGCAGAGACAGCGGCAAGCACCATTGCTGCCTGCGCGCTTGATGGCCACGATTTGTTCTATCTGCAAAACCTTCAAGCTGCCGGTGTGACTCAAGTGCTCTCCGACGACGGCGACTTCTGCACGGTGTCGGGGATTACGTTGTTCACCATTCACGGGGGAGTGATCGCCGCTGCGAGGAGCCAGGGCAAACTCATCAGGCGATGATTCACGTCACTACCGAACAGTTTGCCCGTAAACTCTCAACTTGGCTGAGTTGCGTTAAGGAGGGCGAGACGGTGGCGATCATGGCCGAACAGGGCGGCATCGTGGCCTATCTCCTGCCGCCCGATGAAACGACGCTGCCCGGCCCCGCGACAAACCGAAGCATGGCTGACTGGCTTGATGAGCAAGATCAGCGGATGCAGCGCACCTTTGGCAATCGCGTCGTGGCAGACTCCGCCGCTGTGCTGGATGACCAGCGCGGAGGCCAGTAGCGCCCCCTCCTTTTCTTTTTTCGAGGTTCGTCATAGAGCAGCGCCAGGAAATGAACGGGCAACAGCCAAGGGGATTGAAGTATGCGCCAAGAGGCAGCGGCCCTTCTGCCTGTAGTAACACAAAAAGGAGCTGAGACTTGCTATCACGCGCCGGGGGATTCTGTGACCCAACTGCAAGGGGTCAATGTGATACAGCGGTGCGGCTTCGTGCGTGAAGCAAATCAGACCTGTGAACCGGTGAGCCGTGGGCTCTGTTGACTGGAGGACCTAAAAAGGCAGGGAGCGTGGAGGGGCCAACTTGAGCCTCTACGGATGGGTTTGGAGGCCGGAAATCTTCCGCCAATGGCCGCGCTTTGGTCGCACTTTGGCCGCGCCAGATGCACAGCCGGTGCACAGCCGCAAAATTTTCACTCTCCGATGGTGAACGTGTCGAATCGCTGGAAGCCTTGATTTACAAGGTGAAATACCCGAGACAGGACTCGAACCTGCACTTGTTACCAAACCAGATCCTAAGTCTGGCGCGTCTACCAATTCCGCCACTCGGGCTGAGTGCGATGCACGCGCTACTTGCGATTATTTTGTCGTGCTGGCAATGGCTTTCTCAGCCGATCGAACTCGAAGCAGCCACAGGGCGGCGACGGCGGTGAGCAGCACGGCGAGCACGGGCACGACACCGACGATGGGGCTGACGATGGACTTGCAGGTGTTGCGCACCATCCACGGGGCGAGGTCGCCATCACGAAGCGCGGGCGTGGTCTTCACAATCTGGCCGAAATACTTCATGCCCATGACCCAGCCAGCGTGCAGGCCAATGCTCCACCAGAGGCCATTGCTCTTCACGCGGGCTTCGGCGAGCGCCCAGCCCACGACGGCGAGCAGAAGGAACTCGCCCACGAAGTTGTTCCATGCACTGAAGCCGCGAAAGAGCTGGGTGATCACCCAGAAGCCTGACGACCAGGTGACCTCTGAGGCCGCGATGGCTCCATCGACTGGCGGTTTCAGGAAGTGCACGAGGGCGAAGAGGCCCGTGGTCCACCACAGGCCGCGACGTGTGCCGAGCGAATGACAAAGGATGCCGAGGATGGCTCCACGAAACAAGATTTCCTCCAGCGTCGCGACGGTGAGCCCTGAGATGACTGGTAGAGCCCAGGCAGACCATCCAGGCTCGGGCTTCATCCGGCAGGCTTGAGTTTCCAGGCAGACCAAGGCCATGACGAGGATGCCGGTGATGGCGAAAAGAATGCCACAGAGCAACTGCTTCCATCCGGCACGTGCGGTCACGTCGCCGATGATCGCTGCCCAAGAGAGTCGCAATGATCTAAGCAAGGGCACAAGGCCAACGAAGGCGGCAAGCATTGCGGCGCGATTGAAGTAGGAAGGGAACTCCTTCTTCGCGAGAAGACTGGCAAGCGCACCCTCGGGATCGGATTGGATCACCGACTGAGTCACAAAGAAGAGCGGCGGGGCCAGCAGCGCACCCACGACGAGCACGCCCGTGATGAAGATCACAAGGCTCATGAGGGCGCGATAGTCTGCTTTGACTGGTTGCATCACGCACATTGCAACGCATCCTCGGCGCGCAAACCAGAATCACCAAGCATGACGAAGAACCAGGTCCACGAATGGCATGAAACCCGCCCCGAGGGAGGGAAGCACTACTTTCGTGCGCACTTCGACGGCGTGCGCTGGAAGTTCTCCCATACGACGCCCGAGGACGTGGACTGGCCAGTCATCGACGAGCCCGAACTGGATGTGTGGGAAGCACTCCGTGATGTGCTATTCCGCAAGTATCAGCGCAAGCGCTTGAACTACAAGCTGCTGGAGAGCGTGGATCAAATTCTGGTGCGCGTCCGCGCTGGCGAGGTGGCGCAGCCTGCGCCTAAAGCCGAACCCCAAAGTGATCCGAAGCGCGGACGCTTTCCGCAAAGGCGACGAGGAGATCGATGACCTGCTGAACGTCCTGCATATCGGCCATTTCAACCACGCTGTGCATGTAGCGGAGAGGCAGGGAAACCAGGGCGCTGGGGATGCCGCCTTGCTGCTTGAAGATGACATCTGTGTCGGTGCCAGTGAACCGCGAGGATGATTCGTGCTGCAGCGGAATGCCCTGTTTCTCGGCGACTTCCATCAGGCGCTTCACGACAAGTGGATGATTCGCGCTGCCATGGGTGAGAGATGGACCTCCGCCGAGCTTCACCTTGCCATGCTTCTCTTTGCTCACACCAGGCGAGTCCGTGGCATGAGTGACGTCGAGCACGATGGCAATGTCGGGCACAAGGCGATGCGCCACCATGGCGGCCCCATTGCCACCGATCTCTTCCTGCACGGCATTGACGGCGATCACCGTCGAAGCCTGACGTTTCTTCTTCTGGCTGAGACGATCGATTACTTCGGCGATGATGAAGCCACCGATGCGATTGTCGATGGCGCGGCCCATGAGCTTGTTGTGGCCCATGAACTCGGCGGCATCGGAATAGACCATGACATGGCCCACACGAATGCCCGCCTTGAGGACTTCCTTGGCTGAGGAAACGCCGATATCGACGACGAGTTCGTGCGGCTGGGGGACCTTTTCGTTCTCCTTGTCGCGAATGTGGATGGCGATGTTGCCGATGATGCCGCGGACGATGCCGTGGTCGCCCATGATGTCCACGCGTCGGCCACGACCGGTTGCCGCATCTGATCCACCCACGCGATCCACATAGATGAAGCCGTCGTCATTGATGTGCTTCACCATGTAGCCGATCTCGTCGGCATGAGCCTCGAACATGATGCGCTTGCCCTTCTTGTCGGAGCCCGAAAGCGTGGCCCAGGCAGTGCCATACGCATCATTTTCGACCTGATCGGCGAACTGCCCCACATACGTCGCCCACTTGCGCTGGCCTCCGATTTCAAAGCCCGTGGGGCTAGGTGTGTTCAGGAGTTCGAGGAGGAAGTTCTTGGCTGGAGCGGAGATGGGCATGGCGCGGGTCATTGAAGGAAAAACATTGCGGCAACGCAATGCCTTTGTGTGCTTGATCAAACGTCTCCCGCGAGCCAAAGAGCCTGATGGACATTGGTTTTCTTTTCGACTGGGATGGCGTGGTGATCGACTCTCACGCGCAGCATGAGGAGAGCTGGGCACTGCTCTCGCAGGAGCTAGGCAGGCCGCTGCCTGAGGGTTTTTTCAAGAAGACCTTCGGCATGAGAAATCAGAGCATCATGCCGCTCTGGATGCCCGAGCTGGAGGGCAATCAGGAGCGCATCATCGCGCTCGGCGATCGCAAGGAGGAACTGTATCGAGAAATCCTTCGTCGTGATGGCATTGAAGCGTTGCCGGGTGTAAAGGACTTTCTCAAGGCAGCCCGCGCAGCCGGCATTCCGGCATCGGTGGGGTCATCGACTCCACGCAAGAACATCGACACCGTGATTGAGATGGCCGGACTCGAGGGCCTGTTCGACGCGATCGTGAGCGCTGACGATGTGACACGCGGCAAGCCGGACCCCGAGGTGTTTTTGAAAGGTGCTCAGCGGCTCGACCGCCTGCCTCCGCGATGCGTGGTCTTCGAAGACGCCTTCGTCGGCATCGAAGCAGGCAAGGCCGGGGGCATGAAGGTGGTAGGCATCGCGACGACACACCCGATCGAGAAGCTCACGCTCGCCGACATCGCTGTGCACGATCTGGTCAATGTGGATCCCGTGGAGCTGGCGAAGCGGCTGGGGCTTGCGTAGCTGGCATCTCGCCAACAAAAAGCCCGCGCTCCTTTCGAAGCGTGGGCCTTGAGTTGAGTCCAGCATCGGGCACTCAGGTGCCAGCATCCAGTCCGCTACTCGTTCTTGCCGTCCTCGCGGATGACGATGAACTGGCGGGCTCCTTTCCGGCTGATGCGCAGGCCGAGCACGCCTTCGCTCTTGCTGGCAATATTGCGGGCCTCGGGCAAGTTGGTGACAGGCTTGTTGTTAATGGAAACGATCACATCACCTTCTTCGAGTCCGGAGCCAGCCGCTGGGGTGTTGGGCTCGATGGCGACGACGACCACACCTGCTTTGACTTCGGCAGGGATTTCATAGCGCTTGCGCAGGCCGTCGGTGAGATCCTGGGCGGTGACGCCTTTGATGAACTTGGCGGGAGCTGCGGGCTTCTTGTCCCCACCGATAGGTGCATTGGGATCCGTGATGCGCTTGGCCAGTTCTTCATCGGACATGGCGCTGAGATTGGCACTGACCTTGACCACCTTGCCGTCACGAACGAGGTCGATGGCCACAGGCGCGCCGGGAGCAGCGCTCGCCACCAGGCTGCGGAGAGCAGCAGGATTGTCCACATGCTGACCGCCAACACGGATCACCACATCACCGGCCTGCACGCCGGCTTTGGCAGCAGGTGAATCTTCCACCACGAGGCCAATGAGCACACCGCCTTGTTCGCCCACGCCCATGGACTTGGCGTCCTCGGGAGACACGGCCTGCATGTCGCCTACGCCGAGGAAACCACGCGAGACCTTGCCATCATCGAGCAAGTCTTCGCCGATGCGCAGCGCGAGGTTGATGGGAATGGAGAAGCCGATGCCCGCGTTCATGCCGGTGCGGGTCATGATGGCGGTGTTGATGCCGATCACGCGGCCCATCGCATCGACGAGCGGACCGCCCGAGTTGCCTGGATTGATGGCAGCATCCGTCTGGATGAAGTTTTCAATGCCAGCACTCTGGCCTTGATGAACGATCCCCATGCCCGTGCGGCCCATGGCGCTGACGATGCCCTGGGTGACGGTCTGGGAGAGTTCCATCGGATTGCCAGCAGCGAGGACGATGTCGCCAACGCGGAGCTTGGAGCTGTCACCAATGGTGGCGGCGGGCAGGCCCTTGGCATCGATCTTGAGCACGGCCACATCGGTCATCGGGTCGGTGCCGATCACCTTGGCGGTGTAGGTCTTGGTATCGCCGTTGCCCACGGTGACTTCGATCTTGTCCGCGTCTTCGACGACGTGGTTGTTGGTCAGGATGTAGCCATCAGTGGTAACGATCACACCCGAGCCTGTGCCTTTCTGCGAAGGTGCCTGCTCGCGAGGTGCGGGGCGTCCACCACGACCACGGGGCTGGGGCATCTGATCATCATCCTCGCCCTCGCCACCGAACGGATCGAGGCCATAGAAGCGGCGGAAGAACTCGCGCATCTGGGGCGGCACGCGGTCCATGCCTGGTGTCTTCACCGGCACGGAGGAGGTCACGAGCACCACGCTGGGCAGGATCTTTTCCACCACACTGGCGTAGCTCATCTGAAGCTGACCACCCGCAGGCAAGGCGGAGTCGTCCTTCTTCAGAGTCTTGCGGAATTCATCGGCCGTGATCTTGGGCAATGGCTTTTCCACGGCAGGTTTCTCGGCCTGGACTAGGCGGGAGCCACCAATGCCGATCGCCGTGGCTACCAAGGCAGTGGTGAGGAGTGTCTTTTTGTTCATGGGTTGGTTCTAGGGGTTGTTCGGGTTTTGCTGAAAGGCGGTCGGTTGACCCTGACGGGCTCGACTGCGTGCAGAAGAGACGACACCGAGGGGCACTTGTTGTGAAATTTTTCTCTGAACGAGCCTCATTCGTTCATGGTTTCCCGAATCGGAACCTTCGGCGTGGATTCAACGTGGGCGCGAACCTTCGATTAGGACGCCTTGCCGCCCTTCGCTTGCGATGCAGCTGCAGGCACACGTGGCAGGGCGTGCTTTTGCCAGATAGCATGGCCGCTGAGCTGTGCCAGCAGGGCTCCGGCCACCATCGAGCCGCCGATGAACACGGAGGCTTTCAACCACCACGGGCTGGAGTCCACAGGCTCCGCACCACCCCAACCGCCGACCTCACCCGAGGCGAAGTCTTCGCTCGCGCCCTTGCCCCACGCGCCTCCGACTGGTGTGCCGGCCACACCTGGACCGCGGAAAAGCAACTCCGCGAAGCCCACGCTGTCGTCGCCATCCAAGTCGGGAATCGCACCGGCCGTGAGCACCGCACCAGCACCAGGGAGTGAAGGCAGAGCCACGGGCGCTGCTTTCATCGGAGCCAGAGGTTTCGTCACGGGCGCAGGCTGGACGGATGGTTCAGCGGGCGGAGGCTCAGCCTTTTCCACGCGCTTGGCTGTCGTCGTCGTGCGGGAAATGGGCAGAGGTTTAGATTTAGGCTCCTCGGCGGTGATGGGTGTGGGAGCGACCAGATCGTAGTGATGAATGACGCGGGCAAAGCGGGCCAGCAGATCGCTGCGCGAGCCGCTCTGGCCTTCGCGCGCCTTGACGATCTCGTCCTCGAACAACCGGGCCACGCTCTCACGGTCGCGGGCCGTCTCCTTGCCGATGTCTTCGATGCCGAGCAGGAACTTGCCCAGCGCCGCCATCCAACCCGCCTGCCACGAGGGCTTGCGCGCCACCGAGGGCGGCAGCACCGAGGCCGGGTTGAGGCCGCGGCAGGACATGGAGCCCAGCGTGGGATGCGCGCGCAGCATCACCGTGAAGGAGGGCCATTCATTGATCTTCGTGGACAGCAGTCGTGTGGTGCGCGGATCGTCGCGACCGAATCCGGTGAGCAGGAAGATGTCCTCCAGTCGCAGCTTCCAGGTGCGCAGGCTCGCCTTTTCCATCTGGCTCAGCGCGGCATCCAGACCTGCCAGCACCACATACGACTCGGCCACATTCAGGCTCCCGCGCTCGCGCAGAATCTCTGCGAGTGGAATGCCATCCACCACGTCCTCGGCCATGCAGGTGAGGGCCTCGCCTTCATTCAACAATGGCACCGGAACGAAGGCGGAGAACTCGCGCTTCTTCGCCAGTTTCTGCACCTGCTTGTTCGTCTCCAGCACCAGCTTGCCCGCCAGACGCAGCGGCGGCACCTGCTCCACCAGCACGGGGCGTCCGGTGCGGGTGAGCGTGCCACGCATGGAATACGGGTTCGCCATGTCCAGGCGCTGGCTCTGGATGCGCACCAGATTGACCACGCCACGGGCCACTTCTTGATACGTTGCCAGCAGCGGTGCGATCAGAGCGCGAGGTTTTTGCGAAGTGGGAATCTCGCCCGCGAGATGATCGGGGACCATCTTTTGCAGCGCATTGCGCAGGTCGATCATCGAGCTGGAAAGCCCCGGCCCGCCTGAGGACAAGGTGCTGCCCAGCAGCTCGGCGAAGTCCACACAGCTCAGCGGCGCATCGGGCAAGGTGGGTCCCGCGCCTGCTCCCTGCTCGCGCAGGAAGGTGCGGAGGAACTTGGCCTGGCGTTCGAAGTTCGATTTGATCAGCCGTGCCTTCGCTCGCGCTGGATTCTCCAGCAGCCGGTAGTCCGCCACCATCACCTGCAAAGCTGAGGTGCCTACCTGCACCACGCGGAAACTGTCGAGTGGCTGGTCCGGCACGAAATCGCCTCGCTCACTGAGCGCCACTGCTGCATCGAGCGAGCGCGTGGCCAGCATGGCCGCCAGCCAGAGCGGAATCTCCGTCTGCCGCTGCAAGTAACCACGCAGGGTCTCGCCATCCACATTGCTGGTGATGTAGAAGGGATTGCCATCGTCCTCGCCCTGATCGACCAGCGCCGCGAGCAAGGGATGCCCGCTCTGCTGCAGGGCATTGCAAGCCTGCGTGAAGGATTCCCGGTTCTTCAGCGGATCGAGCAACACATGGCAATGCACGAACTCCATCGCCTCATTATCAAACGCCAGCACAGCCACCTGCTCCGTGGAGCGAATCAACTCGACGTTGTTGCCCTCGGCGTCCTGGACGATCTGGTAGTGCCTGAAAAGACTCGGCGCTGACATGGAAGAAAAAGTCGCCCAAGATGCGCGAGCATTACCCCCGTGACAAGCTGGGCGTTGAGTTTTGCAAGGAGCCGCAGCGAACGACGTGTTTTCAAGGCCCCTCCGGCCCTGATCCCACAATCGCCATGTCGCATCGCCGCCACTTCCTCCAGGCTCTCGCCTCCACCGCGCTCGTCAGTCCTTTCACATCATCGCGGCTGATCGCACAGACGGCGACCGCTGCCAAGCCCGTCACCGAGCTGCCGCCGCTGAACCGCTTTCCCACGATGATGCAGGAGTGGCTCACCAGCGAGGTGGCCAAGGCCGAAGCCGTGGGCAATGCACGACGCGCCGCACTCAAGTCGAAAGCCGACGCGCTGAAGTATGTGGAGACGTGCAAGCTCTTCATCCGCGAGTGCTTCGGCCCGATGCCAGAGAAGACACCGCTCAACGCGAAGGTCACCGGCATCGTCGAACGCGATGGCTACAAGATCGAGAAGGTCATCTTCGAGAGCCGCCCCGGTTACCTCGTCACCAGCAATCTCTACGTGCCCACCGGTCGCAAGTTCCCACTGCCCGGCGTGGTCGGCACCTGCGGCCACTCGGACAATGGCAAGGGCGCGGAGGCGTATCAGAGCTTCGCGCAGGGCCTCGCGCGCCAAGGTTATGTCGTGCTCATCTTTGATCCCGTGGGTCAGGGCGAGCGCGTGCAGTGGCCAGTCGGATTCCCGAAGTCGAAGCTCAAAGGCACCACCACCGAGCACATCCAGATGGGCAATCAGATGAGCCTCGTCGGCGAGTTCATCGGCTCGTGGTTCGCCTGGGATGGCATCCGCGCGCTCGACTACTTGCTCACGCGCGAGGAAGTCGATCCCAAGCACGTCGGCGTCACTGGCAACTCCGGCGGCGGCACGCAGACCACCTGGCTCGCGGGCCTGGACGATCGCTGGACCATGGCCGCGCCCGCGTGCTTCGTGACCACCTTCCTGCACAATGTGGAAAACGAACTGCCCGCCGACACCGAGCAGTGCCCGCCGCGCGTGCTTTCGTTCGGGCTCGATCACAGCGACTTCATCGCCTGCATGGCACCGAAGCCGGTGATCATCTGCACGCAGGAGAAGGACTTCTTCGACGCACGCGGTGGCAAGGAAGCCTATGAGCGCCTGAAGCAGCTCTACACCTTGCTCGGCAAGCCGGACAACATCCAGCTTCAGGTCGGCCCCGACCCACACGGCTACACGCAGGCGAACCGCGAGGCGATGTATCGCTTCTTCAACAGCGTGACCAAGATCTCCGACGCGAAGGCCGAGCCCACGATCACCATCGAGAAGGATGAAACGCTCTGGTGCACGCCGAAGGGCAACGTGGATGAACTCGGCTCCAAGCTGCTCAGCACGTTCACGCAGGAGAGGTCGCTCGCGCTCAAGAAACAGTTCAGCGAGATGCCGCACGGCGACGTCGCCACCACGCTGCGAAGTTTGTTGAAGATGCCCGAGACCAAGGCGCCGCTCACCTACCGCATCTTGCGCACCGCCGGGGCACGCAAGTATCCGTCGAAGGGTTACTGCTGCTACGCGCTCAAGGTGGATGAGCAGGTCGAACTCATCGTCACGCGGCTCTACGACGAGTCTGGTTTCACCTCGCGCCCCACGCGCGGACCGAAGCACGCCGTGCTCTACCTTTCGCATCGCTCCGCCGATGCCGAGCTGCGCGATGAGCCGCTCGTCGATGACCTCGTGAAGGCCAATCCCGACGCTGCCATCTATGCGATGGATGTGCGCGGCATCGGCGACACGCAGCCCAACACCTGCGGCAGCAATCAGTTCGATTCGCTCTACGGCAGCCACTACTTCTACGCCGCTCACGGCGTGATGCTCGACAAGCCCTTGTTAGGCCTGCGCACCTTCGATGTGCTCCGCGTCATCGACTGGCTCGCCACGCACGAGCACGAGACCATCCACCTCGCCGGCCTCGGCTGGGGCGCACTGCCCGCCGCCTTCGCCGCCTTGCTCAGCGATCGCGTCAAGCAAGTCACTCTCAAGCACGCGCTCGCGAGCTACACCGCGATCGCCGAGGACCCCGACTACAAGTGCCCCTTCGCCCTGCTGCTGCCCGACTCGCTCGCCCGCCTCGACCTCCCCGAAGTCTATGCCGCGCTGCAAGGCAAAGCTCTCAACAACCTCGAACCCTGGGGGCCGCGCGACGCGGCGAAGTGACAAAGGAAGCGCTGCTGAGGCCTGCGCGGGATCACGTGACACGATCACCGAGCCCAGCCAATGGCCGGTCAAAGGAACTAGACCGGCTCTGCTCTCCTCCTTTCGCCAGCGGAGCTGCCAGCGCCCTCATCAGCTGATTGGACACTCACGCGATGCCGAGGTGGCAGGCTTCAGTGTCTTCGTCACCCATGCTCTGCCGACACGGCCTCGTCAGTGAGCAAGCCGAGTCGGGCGATGGACAAAATCTCGCACTTCAAAAAATCTTTTTGTAACAAAGCCATGCGAACTCGGTAAAGACGAACACTGCTCTTTTGATCACTTTTGATCTTTGCGACCGACGGTCTTTGCATTCCCGATGTCGCCACTCTCACCTTCTCAACCACCCGCTCACACTCATTCTTAACCTGCGCCGAGAAGACTGTGCTTCTGAGTCAATGTGCGCAAGCCTCCGCCCGAAGCTTTATCCCTGTCCCAAACTGCACCCATGAAATCAATCCTGAACAACATCATCTGCTTCGCCGGAGTCCTGCTGCTCGCGACGAGCACCCACGCCGATCCTCTTTATGAGGTGAAAGCTACGTTCTCAGCATCGCCGGGCAACTCAGCATCAGGGCTGGTGAAGCTGCCTGACGGCAAACTCTACGGCATAGCCCCAGTGGGAGGGGAAGGTGGCGGTGGCTGCGTTTTCAAAGTGGATGGTCCCACGGTCACTGCGGTGGCCAGCTTTGCCGAGATCGGGATTGCACAGTCGGGATATGCAACCATCCAACGTCTCCAGGTTCACGGTTCCTCCATTTATGGCTTGATCTCTGACAACTTGAGCAAGTCCTACCTCTGGAGCTGGAGCGAAGCTGATGGATTGTCTCTGCTGACGGAACTTGATTCGATGGTCATCGGCTACAATCCGCTTCAACAGGTGGTTGTCAGCGCCGATGGGGCGACGATCTACGGTGCTTGTGGGTCAGGCACAGCTTCGAGCGGGGGCACCATCTGGAAGTGGACCGAAGTCGGCGGTCTGGAGAAGATGCTGGAGTTCGACGGTGTGGAAACCACGTTCAGCGTCTCGATTGCAGGCATCGTTGGATCCACAGCCGACACGGTTTACGGCATCACAAAGCGGGAGACCCTCTTCGACCCCGATACTTTTCAGCCCACGGGCTATGGCCCGGCAAGGCTCTGGAAATGGAACGAAGTCGATGGCCTGACAGTCCTCGGCACCGTGGACATCATTGGACTGGAGCCGAATGGCAATCTCGCCATCAGTCCATCAGGGGCTGTGTTTGGCATCTCACTGGAAGAGTATGGGAACTACACCACTCGTCCGGTAAAACTCTGGAAATGGGCCAGCCCAGCAACCTCGGCGACCGTGGTTCACAGCTTCGCTGGCGCAGGTGACAACACCGCAGAGATGGTCTTTGACTCCACAGGCAACCTCTTTGGCATTACAGAATCCAGCGGCCAGCTTTGGAAACTGGCAACCGCGGGCGGCCTCCCCGTGGTGCAGGCTACTCTGCCTCCAACCGCAGGGAAGTATCCGAATGGCAATCTGTATCGCGATTCGACCACAGGCCAGATCTTTGGCCTGACGTTGTTCAAGACTGGCGCGCCTTCGCATGAAGGCGCGGTGTGGAAATGGACGCCGTCGCCCTCCGCCATCACCATACAGACCACCCTCAGCGGATGGGGACCTTTGGGCGGCGAACCTCGCGCCACTGTGGTCGATGCAGCAGGTTTGGTTTATGGACTTTCGGTGAACAATGCAGAGGACACCTTGCTTTGGCGTGCCAACGGTTCCACCATCAGCCAGCTGGCGCTGCTGCCGTATGCGACGTATGGAGGCACGTATGAAGACTGCCAGCTGTTGCTGGACTCCTCAGGCAATATTTACGGGGTGACCAGTGAGGATCCGGCTGCGACCACCGACGGCGCGCTCTGGAAATGGACAGCCTCCACGGGTGTGGTGAGCAAGGTGGCCAGTCTCGGGACAGCCGCTGTGCCTGGCAATCCGACAGGCACCTTCGTCCGGGACAACGCGGGCAACTTCTATGGGATCAGCGTGTCGTATCTCTCCAGTGGTTACTACTACGGCGGTGGGACTGCCCGCTACATCCTCTGGCGTGTCAGCTCGACCGGCGTTGCCACCAACCTCGGTGCGATCGATCCCTCGGCGATCGGGCGCGACATGCTCACAAACTTGGTCATTGATGGAAGCACCGTCTATGGGGTTTGCAGATCATCAGGAACTGATCTTGCTCCCGCAGGGGCGGTCATCTGGAAGTGGACAGCTGCCGGAGGCATCGAGCTGGTCGTAGCCCTCCCGTCAGACACCCTTTTCTACGCCCGCGGCATCATGAAGCACAGCGACGGAAACATGTATTTCGTGACTGACGATTCCACGGAGGATCAGCTGGAAATCTGGAGCTGGGACATGAACCCCGGGAACCTGCCCGTATTTGCAGGTGAGCAGATCAAGGCCATCGTTGGTGACGCCAACTATGGTAACATCGCCATGATGGAAGGCCCGGACGGCTTCATCTACGGAACCTCGATTGGCCAGGGGGCTGAAGGGCGAGGAGTGCTCTGGAGCTTCGATGTCACCATGCAGAATTTCGATGTCCTCCACGCCTTCGGGGGGACCTCTGGCACCGCTCCCCCCTTCCAGGCTTTCGGCTTTGATTCCGAAGGTTCGATTCGCGGCGCTGCCCGTGACGTAGTCTGGCGCTACGGCGAAGCCGCACCAAATGGTTCTACCCTTCCAGTGATCAGCAACGTGAGCGCATCGAGCGTGGCTGCTGTCTCCGCCAACCTCTCTGGCACTGTTGATCCAAAGGGAGATGCAACGAACGTCTGGCTGGAATTCGGTCCCTCGGCCGCGAACACGCCCTTCCGTGTGACGACGAGCCCCGCTTCGATCAGCGGTGCCAGTCCTGCAACAGCAGCAACGGTGACGCTGACCGGACTGGCTCCCAACACCACATTCTTCTACCGCTTCGCTGCACAGAACGTCCACGGTGTGGCCTATTCACCCACCCAGAGCTTCAAGACGCTGGTGGCGACTCCGCCCGTCGTTGTTACTTCGCCTGTGGTCCTGGCCAATATCTCGCCCACCACCGCAACTCTCGGCGGCACCGTGAACCCTCGCGGAGCAAGCGTATCGGTTTTCTGCGACTTCGGCCTCAGTGCCACAGCCTTGACCAACACGCTCACTCTCTCCAGCCCGGTCACCGGCAGCACAGTGGTGCCCGTCAGTTTCTCAGCCACTGGTCTGGCCCCGCACACACGTTACTACTACCGCATGCGCGCCTCGGGCAGCATGGGCAGCACCACTGGTGCGGTGCTGAATTTCATGAGTGGCAACAATGCACCCACAGGCGTGGCCGACACGGCAGTGGCTCTTCCGAGTGCTCAAATCACGATCAATGTTTGCGCCAACGACACTGATCCCGATGGCGACGCCCTCACGGTGTTTTCCTTCGTCACATCGTCACCGGCTACCCAGGGCACCGTGACGAAGAGCGGAGGATCACTGATCTTCAAGCCTTCGGCAACGTTCACAGGCCCGTTCAATCTGACCTACATCGCGACGGATGCCACAGGTGCCAAGAGTGCGGCAACGAGCGTCCAGATCACCAAAGGCACCTGCACGCCGGCGAGCACTTCCCTCGACTTCCCTGCGGGTCGTGAGCTGGACTTGCCCGCCGTCTCAGGACTCTCGCCTGCAGGCCTGACGGCCATGAACTTCAAAGTGATCTTTCCTCTCGAAGTCACTGCCAACGCGCCCTTCGCAGTGGTGGAAAGCCTGACGTGGCTGTTGGCCATCGTCAATGTGGACGTGGCTCAAAGCATTTCGGAGGTCGTTTTGTCTGTCGATCAGAATGCCGGTGTTGCCCCGCGCAGCGGAACGATCTTGATCGGAGGGGTGCCAGTGACGGTGAATCAAGCGGGTGTCGCGGCTCCATCACTGGACACGACTTCACTCGACTCGGGAGGACAGATCGGTGCCCCCTACCTGGGCCTTGTTGTGGTCAACAACTCGCCAGCGACACTCTCGGTCACTGGCACCCTTCCCCCAGGACTCAAGTTCTACCCCGCGAGCGGCGTCGTGGCAGGCGTGCCCACGCAAGCCGGAAGCTGGACCGTAACCTTCAAGGCCGTGAATGCAGCCCTGCCTGCGGGAACGACAGAGCCATTCACCTTCACGATCGCGGCACTGCCCGATGGGGTCGCTGGTGCCTACGCTGCCTTGGTGGAACGTAGTTCGCGGGTCAATGCCGATCTGGGTGCCCGCGTCACTTGCAACATCACACCTGCGGGCGCGCTCACCGGAAGCCTTACCGTCGATGGTGCCGCCCTGCCTTTCAGTGGCACGATCAACCCAGCATTTGATCCGGCAAACAGCGCTGCGGGCGGTTTTTTTGAGGTCAAGAGAGTCGGCAAGCCAAGCTACTTCCTCCGATTGCTGATCAATGATCCCGGAGTCATCGCGGGCAGCATGTTCGTGGACCTGATCAGCTCGGCAGCCATCTCGGGCCATCGCCTGGCCACCGCTCCGAATCTGGTGCCCTTCGCCACTCGCTACGTGAGCACCATCAGCCTCGAAGCCGGGTCGGAAGGTCCAGGCAAGCCTGAGGGAACCGGCTATCTGACCATGGTCTCAAGCACAGCCGGGGTAGTGACTCTGGGCGGGAAACTCCAGGATGGCACCGCCATCACGGGATCCACGGTGCTCGGTGTTCATCCCACGGCATCGTCCTCCGCCGAGGTTCTGGTCCATGTGCCGCTTTACACCGGCACAGGTTCGTTCGAGGCAGTGATCGACCTCACTCCTGCGGCACCAGACCCGATCGGCGTGCAAAGCACTGCCTCAACCTGGCTGAAGAAGCCTCAGCCCCTGACCACACGCCCCTACCGCTCGGGATTCGCGGTGTCCACCACCGTCACGGGCTGGCAATGGAAGACTCCCGCTACCGGAACGAACGTCCTGGGTATTGCCGCGGCTCCGGACAACGTTGAACTCAACATCTCGGGCGGTGAAGTCGAGTTTGCCCAGCAGTTCGGCGCCTTGAACCGAACCTTCGCCATGTCCAACGCCAATGCCTGCACCTTCGGTGCCGCCGCGCTCAACCCCACCAACCTCGTGCTAACGATCACACCGACCACTGGACAGTTCACTGGCAGCTTCAAGCTGACCGACCCTGATGGCTACCTGCCCAGCAAGACGATCATTAGGACGGTCAACTTTGAAGGCGTCATCGTCCCAGGCGTGAACGGGCCCTTTGGCTCGGGCTTCTTCCTGCTCTCCAAGCTTCAGGCGGATGCCGACCACCCCGCGCTCCCGGCCAATCCGGCGACGGCGACCAGCCAGCTGTCCGGCTTGATTCAATTTGGCGAGCCTGATCCTGGGCTCGAATAGAGCCTGGGACTCGGCCCGTTGTTGTGTTGATTGGAGGCGAAGTTCTCACCAGAGCTTCGCCTCCTTTTTGTTTATGTTGCTGCTCGGTCGTTCCAAACATGGAGTCATGCCATCGTCGTCTCCCCACGCTCCGATCTCGCGGTCCAAGTTTTTCCTCTGCCTGGGATTGGTCACCGTCATGTTCATCGGCATTCGTGCACCCCTGCTGGACCGGCCGTGGCATCAGGATGAGCAGCACACATTAGCCTTTCACCTGGCAGGATTCGAGAGAACCCCGTTCCCTCAATCGTTCGCCACCGAGGCCCGTCCACGCACCAAGCTGCCGGACCACATCACCGAAGCCATCGTGAAGGCCAGCGAGCGCCGTTCGTCGCGCCCCGTGCAGGTGCAGTCCTGGAGCCGCACCTTGTTTGCCAATGAACAAGGCAACAACTCACCACCCGCCACCGCCTTGGCCAGGCTTTGCAATGGGGTGTCTCACTGGTTCCATGGCACCGCCGAACCCGTCGTGCACCAACTGGCCGTGCGGCTGCCGTCTCTGCTTTGTGCCGCATTGGCAGCAGCAGCGTTATTCGCCCTGTGCGCAAGCAGACTGGGGCTCGTGGCTGCGTTGGTCGCCAGTCTCTTGTTCGCCTTGCATCCGCTGGTGATCGACCTGAGCACCCTGATGCGTGGCTATGCTTTTCTGCTATTGATGCAAACGGGCAGCTGGTGGTGCTACAGCATCGCCATTGAACAAAAGGATCGACGCGCCTGGTGGGCTGGCGCCGCAACCACTGCGGGAGCACTTTGGGCATTCCCCGGTTATGGTTACGTCACCATTCTCCTCCAAGGCTGGCTGACCTGGCACCTCTGGCGTTCCCGAGAGAATGGCATGTGGAAAACTTGGCTGGTCAGTCACAGCATCGCAGCCATCGCCTGGGCACTGGTGGCGTGGCCAGCTTTTGCCGAGCTGTATGCCTTGATGAAATCGCGTTATCCCTTCGAGAGTCATCACTGGCTCTGGATCCCCAGGATGCTGGGCGAAGGTCTCTCAGGGCTCCAGGTGCCCGACTATCCCTACGCTCCACTCGCTCAACCCGCCGACACTGCCACCGCGCTGTCTCAGACCTGGCAGACAATGCCTGGAGCCCTGCTCATCGCCTGGATCGTGATCCCTGTGATGCTGGTCATCGGCATTTGGCGGCTGGTGCGTCAGGGCCACATATGGCTGGTCGTCTGTATCATCAGCACAGCCACAGGTGCGCTTCTATCGACCGGTCATCAGGCTGCTCTGCGGCACGAGATGCTGCCGTGGTATGGCATCTACCTCGCACCAGCCTCATGCCTTGCTCTTTCGGGGTGTATTCCACCTCATCGTCGGAGTCAGCACGCTGCCGCCTTGATTCTCCTGCTCATGTTTGGATGGCTGACATTCCCCGATCAGCGCCCTGGGCGTCTGCATCTCTACCCCAACCGATCCATCGCCCAAGTCGGCTACTATCACGACACCGCAGCACTGGTCACCCTCAGCGATGGCCGCACCCTGCTTGCATTCCCCTCGGTGCCACCCGCCATTCGTCCGCCGATGATGAGGCCAGGCGCAGGCCCCAAACGATTTCAACCGCGCTGAACTCCTTAACGCGATCACAACAAGACGAGCCCAGGATGACTGCTCCAGTTACGGAGTGGATCGGCCGGTGTAAGCCGGATTCTGTGCCGTCGCCTTTCAGCGCCGGTGATGACCATTTATCTGCGCGACTATTACCCGGACGTATCCCCTGCCTTTCGGCAGGTTGCGAGCGGGCCGCTCTTGGTCCTGTTCTGTCTTGCACCGCATGGGGTTTGTCGTGCCTCCTTCATTACTGTTAGAGCGGTGAGCTTTTACCTCGCCTTTTCACCCTTACCTCGCTTGCGCGAGGCGGTTTGTTTTCTGTGACACTTTCCATTGTTGTGGCTTTCGCCCGCAACCTCCAACGCTTGCGCGCGGCATGCTGCCCTGTGGTGTCCGGACTTTCCTCACGTCTGCGGCCTTGCGACCCGACGCGCGGTCATCCCCGGCCGATCCGCACCCAGGGTAGGCGCGTCCCCTTCGCTGGCAACCGTCATTCTCTCCGGTCAGGATCAAAAATATATGACTCTCGCTGCAACCTGCTCGTGGCAGTTTCGAAGAATCTCCAGTGCACACAGGTCCGCCGTGTGCTCACAGGCATCTTCTTCCACAAAAGCTCTCTCCCATGAACACATCCCGAATCGCTCAAGCCATATCCAGTGCCCGCACGCGCCTTCGTCAGTTCAGCCGTGTGCTCAGAGAAAAGGGAACGACTCTGGCCCAGAACCTTTCACACACCATCCGCAGCGCATGGACCCAACCGGGCACCTTCAGCCTGGCCTCCATCATGAGAAATCTGGGCAAGGCCTGGGCCTACACGGTGTTTTCGGTCCAGAAGATCATGCGCCAAGCAAAGAGCGCAGCACCGGGCAGTTTCACGCGTCTGTGGAGTCGTCTATCGATCTCTCACGGCGTCGTCGCGAGCCTCACTGGTCTCCTGGTTTACATGATGAGTTCCATCTACTTCCAAGCGCAAAGCCAACGACATGAGGTTTCGCTTCGTGACGAGTTCAAGCAAAAGGAACAGGCCTTGCAAACCCAGTGGCAGACCAAAGTGGACGAACTCAAGCGCGAGCACGAAGCCACTCTGTCCATGGTCCAACGCGAGATGGACCGCCGGGTGGCCGCTGCTCAAAGTGATGCCGCCTCCCGCGTGGCCGCGATCGAGAGCAGCTCGGCCAGCAAGATCGCAGAAGCACAGCGCCGCTCTGGATCCGCGACCTCCTCGACCTACAGCTCCTCCTCCAGTCCCAGTGTCAGCTCCACCTTCGGCAAGGCTCTGATCGATCGCGCCACCAAGCCGGAGCCCATCTATCGGGAGGAACAGTGCAGAGCCTGCAGCGCCACTGGCAACATCGAGTGCGCCACCTGCAAAGGCGTCGGCAAGGTGAGGTGCAAGGAATGTGTGCTGGGCACGCAGAGCTGCGACGAATGCGATGGCAAAGGCACCGTGACCAAAGGCCTCTTCACCAAGGAAACCGTGCTCTGTTCCAAGTGCAGCGGCAGCAAAAGGACGACCTGTCCAGACTGTAAGGGCACTACCATGGTGGATTGTGGCTTCTGGTTTGGATGCAACGGCACCGGCAAACGCAGCTGCCCCAAATGCATCGCCGGCAAAATCAAGCTGCGTGTCAATTAACACCCGGAGTCCACGTTCACGCTTTTGTTTTCCATGGATCCCACCCCTTCATCTGAGGATTCACTGCCACCTGCTGACGAGGTGGCCACGATCCGCCTGCCACGCGATGTCCTGCCTCAGGAGGACTTGATGGATGGCATGCTCAACGTTGCAGCCGGGAAGCCCATCACCGTCACCCAGCCCGACCTCGCACGGCGGTGGCGAGTTCCTTCCGTGGAAGAGCTGTCGTCCGTGATGCCTGCCAGATACCAGATTGAGTCTCTGATCGGCAGTGGTGGCATGGCCGCGGTATATCGCGCTCACGATCTGGAGTTTGATCTCACGGTTGCCATCAAGGTCCTGCCAGCCGAACTGGCCGCCAGTCAGCTCATGTTTGAGCGCTTTAAACGCGAAGCGCGCACGCTGGCAAAGCTCAACCACCCCGGTATCGTCCGCCTCTACGATGTGGGACAATCCACGGCTGGCCACGCGTTCATCGTGATGGAGTTCGTGGACGGCACCGATTTGCATCGGGTGCTTCATCCCCAAGACAGCGCCACTGCGACGCTGCTGGACACGGCCATGGCGCTCAAGATCACCATCCAGGTCTGCGAAGCTCTTCAGTATGCTCATGAGCAAGGCATCGCCCATCGAGACATCAAGCCCAGCAACATTCTCATCACCACTGGCTCCGGCCTGGCCAAGCTGAGTGACTTCGGACTGGCACGACCTCTGTCCCCTGATCACACCCGGCTGACCGCAACACAGGTCACGCTCGGCACGCCGTCCTACATGGCACCCGAACAGAAACGCGGTGAACCCGGAGATCACCGGGCCGACATTTATTCTCTCGGCGTCACCCTTTTCGAGATGCTCACCGGGAAGCTTCCCGCAGGCTTTGAGCTTCCATCCAGGCGTAGGTCGGACCTCGATGTTAGGCTGGATGCGATTGTTGCACGTGCGATGCTCGAAGAACCGGACCGGCGATACAGCCAGGTGAGCGAACTGCACCAGGCTGTCGAGGATGTGCGCACGACGCCACCGCGCAGTGCCCGTCGTATCCCGGTCAGATCCATGCTGACACTGCTGATGGTGGCTGGCCTCACCGCAGCAATGGTGCCGTTGTGGAAGCTCGTTTCCCAACCCGCGAATCAAGAGGTGGCCGCAATACCGCCCGCTGTGCCCGCCCCAGCCCTGCCCTCACTCGCCACCGCTTCTCCGGTCCCACCTGCCTCTATTTCGACCCCGGCACCGGTGCCCCCGCTGGATCTTCAGGCCTCCGGTTTGATCCGCACTCACGGTGGCATCATCCTGCACAAGGACTGGCTGCCCTCGCTCCCGGTGTCAGGCATCGAACCGCTGAAAGGCTCCATCGCCGACCTCACCCATTATGCCAAGGCAGCTACGGGCGAGACGGCATCTCCCGCAACACCTCAGTTCATCGTCTCCACCCTGCGCTGGCTGATGCCGATGGAAGAGGCGATTCGCGCCCTGCCCGAAGGCGCTGAACTACGCCCGTCTGGCAACCTCGCACCCTGGATGCCCGCAGGGTCTCTCACCGTCAAACGCTTGAACTACGACAGTTTCCCCGACCTCGGCGAGTCATTTGGCACTATTGAGTTGATCGGTGATGCTCAGGGACAGTTGATCAGCGTGCGGCTGACCAATGCCGAGCACCCCGGTTTACGGCATCTGCTGCGTGGTTCGCTAGAGGAGTTGAGCCGACTGCCGAGTCCCTTGTCCGGATCATGGACACCGTCGCTCCACGATGGCCGTCTCGAACGCCCGGCAGTATGCATCGACTTCCTTTACGGCATCACCACCTCACCCGCCGCCACTTATCAGTGCCGCTTCAGCAGCACGGGCAATGCGATGCTCCTGCGGATGAACAGCCAGCTGGGCGACCCCTTTGCAAAGGACTCGCCCGCGACACTCCTGGATGGCCAGGTCTTTGGCGGAGTCTCGCATTGGTATCTGCCATCTCCATTCGCCCGCGTGCTGCTGGAAGTCGCCGAAGCCTGGGGTGCCTCCAGCGAACGTTGATGAAAACTCCACGCTCATCCTCCAACCCACCGATCACATGTCCGTTTCCACTTCCTTTCAACGCACCCGATGGTCCCAGATCCGGCTCGCGGCTTCCGCAGATGCTCCGGGATCGAGCAAAGCTCTGGAAGCCTTCTGCAAGCACTACCGTCCCGCGATCCTGACCTACATTCTGGGCCACCTGAAAAAGTTTCAGCGACCCCTGCACCTCGCCGAAGACTGGAGCCAGGACTTCATCATCTGGCTGATTCAGCCGGAGCAACTCAAGAGAGCCGTCGATCGAAATGAACAACGCAGCGTGACTATGCGTGCGTTCGTCTTCGAGGCCCTGCATTACTTTCTCATCGACCGTTATCGCCGTGAGAAGGCCGCCCGACGCGGCGGCGGCAACGTGCTGGCAGCGAGCGACGTAGATGAGGCAGAGCTGCTCGCGGCTCAACCCGTCACTCAGACCGAAGTCTATGCCGAGGCCCAACGCCAATGGCTCCGCACCCTTCTGGAGTCATCTCTTCAGGACTTGCGTCAGCAGTATGTCTCCGAGAACAAGGAAGACATCTTCCACGCGCTGCGCCCATTCATCTCGGCGGACAATGAGGAAGGCTACGAAGCGATCTCCCGCCGTCTCGGCCACCCGGTGAACACACTCAAAAGCTACACCCACCGGCTGCGCGGCTACTGGCAGCAGCATGTGCGTGCCCACATTGCAGAGACGCTCAATGACGACAGTGATGAGGCCATCAATGCTGAACTCGCCGACCTTCAGGGCTTCCGATGATTCCGCCACTCTTATGATCCAGTTTCGCCATTCTGACCCACGCCTTCGCGCCTGCCTGCTGCTGTGCCTTTCGCTGTCACTGGTCGCCCAGGACAAGCCCGCGATGATTACCCGGAAGTTTCAAGTGCCCGACAACTTCGTTCGCTCATTGAACGAGGTGTCTTCCATTCCGGTGCCCCTGCCTGATCCTTTCGCCTCAACACCACCCGCCGCTCAAGGCGATCCCAAGGCGGCTCACGCCCCTGCTAAAGATCCGTTCGCCACGCCCTCCGCTCAGCCGTTCGATCCCTTCGCCGGCACTTCAACAGCGACGGCGTCCTCACGAGTTCAGCTGTCCGAGCTGCCCCTGGCGGTCGCCATTCTCAAGCAGGCAGGTTTTGAGTTTCCCGAGGGTGCCTCGGCGATCTTTGACCCCGTGACCTCGGAGCTGAGCGTGACTCATACCGAGAGCTGTCTGAACGCTATCAATGAATGGGTCGAAACACTTTCCACTTCGGCCCCAAGACGCGTGGAGTGCATCACTTGCATCATCGAAGTCCCCTCCGCACGGGCTGCCACTTTGATGGCTGAGAGTTACACCACTTCCTCTCACCGTGAGATGCTCGAAGCCTTGATCGAAGAGGCTTGCCGAGCAGACAGCGACGTTCGCGTTGTCGATATCAACCGGGTAACGTGCGCGAACGGCACTTTGTCCACCTCCCATTCCATCTCCGATTTTTACTGGCCAAACACCCTCACCGTCACGCCCGCGAACGTGCCCGTGTGGCTTGATCTCCAGATGCGTCCGTATGGCACGCACCTTGAACTCGATCCGATTATATGGGCAGACCACAATGGCGTGGATGTGAATCTAGCTCCCGAACTGGTGGCTCATCCCAGGCTCGCTTCGATGCCATGCCCGCTCCCTAACAAAGGTCAGACGCTCCAGGCTGAATTCCCGGCATTCGTGTCACGCAAGCAGAACCTATCGTTGAGCTTCCGTCAGGGCTCCATACGTCTCGTCGCCTGTGATGCTCCGGCGGACCCCGACGATGATCGTCACCGCTGGCTGCGTTTCATCGGAACATCGCTTTCCTCCGCAACGAATGGCGGTGTCGAGTTGAAGTCCCCGCCGCCAGACAAGTCACGGCGAACGGTGGCCCTGCCAGTGAAGGCCAGCCTCAAGCTCCATCTGGCACCACCACTCGGAGGTCTGGTGCCCGAGACACTAGAGCAGATCGTGCAACGTCACCTGGGCGGCGAGTCCCTTGATGGCACTGCCGGAGCTGATGAACGAGGAAGGCTGCTTGTGACCTGCGACACAAAAAACCTCGAATGGGTGAATGCTCTCGTGTCTGCAATCCGTGAGCAGGCTCGACAGGATGGAGACCCATGGGACCTTAGCGTCCAAAGCCCTCAGCGATTGATCATCCAGACGATCCGAGCTCCGGCCGCAACCATGCTGAAGATCCTGAAAGAGACAGGGGACAATCATGCCTCAGCTCTCACCCGGCTCCAGGCGGCCGTGCGGCAGAATCAAGCGACTATGATTGATGCTTCCCTCATCGAACAAGCGCCATCGGACAAACCTAGAATCCTCCCGACGGAGTTCTCACTCTTTGATTCAGACACCGAGAAGAAGAAAGAAACGCCTCAACCAGCACCTCCTTCCTCGCGCATCGCAAAACTAAGCAGCCAGACCACAGAGCCTGTGCTCACGGGCATCAGTGCTGGAACGGACAAAGACCCCGCGATCCCCAGCATCGAGAACTTAAACAAAGGGCGTCTGATCGAGATGACGATCGATGATCGCTCAAACAATGGCAGCCTGCCTCTCGTCATTGAGTTTGCGCCCGAGCCCTTTCACTATCGCAGCAACAGGGTCTCTGCCCCTGGTGCCGACGCCCTTGCGTCTGTGCCGATGCCTTCATCTTCAACGACAAAATTGGTCACCAGCCTCTTCATCGGCAATGGGGAAACACGTCTGCTACAAGTGATCTCGGGCCCCCGAATCCCGGACCACACCTGCATGGCGGACGCCACCTTTGCAACGTTCTATATCGATCAACTGCCCCCCTTCCCTTCTGATCGACGTGGGCCTCCGCCTTCGTCCGTTAAGTCCTCGAAGCCACCTTTTGAAAGCCCTGACAAAGATGGAATGAGCACTCACAGCTTCAGCATCAGTTCTGCATTCTGGGTCACAGCATCCCACCATCAAGCTGGCTCAAACGACCCCTTTGCACCTGCTGCGATGAGAGCCGAGAAGAAGCAGTCCGCGAGAGATCCTGTGGCCGTCTTGAAAGCCGCCCATATTGAGTTCCCTCCTGGAGCCAGTGCAAGCTTCGACAAGGAACGCTGGCGACTGACGGTGAAGAACACGCCAGCAAACCTGGAGCTTATCCAGCGGCATCTCGATCGCATCGGCGATGCTGACCCGAAGATACTTCAATTCACGGTGAATATTTTCGAAGCTCCGGCCGACCTCATCTTTGATACTCTTTCAAAGCTGGGGCCTGGTGCCGAGGAACAACCCGTGCTCGATAAGCTAACCAAGACTCCATCGCGGTGGATCGCCGCTCATCGGCTGGAGACCAGTTCGGGCCGACGAGCTTCATCCGAGGCGGTAGAAGAAACCCATTCTCAATCCCCGCCGACGGCTCCTGTAGTGCTTACAACACCTTCCAGTCCAGACGCAGGCAAAGAGCCGACCAATCAGTCCTTTCCCGTCACTGCAACGACGCCAACCTCCAACCAGGAGACCCAAAATCACGGGATGTTCCTGGAGATCGATCCCACGCTCCACTACAACTCGAGCTACGTCTCACTTGATTTGAACCTCGAGTATGACACGTCGTCACCTGAACCCGTCGATTTGAGCTACACGAATCTTCCATCGGGTGATGTCATGACCGTGCGCCAGTGGCGGCGTCACTCCATGGTCTATCGGACCAACACGGGCATCGTGCCTGGCACAACACGGCTAATCGCCGTGTGGAAGCCCACCGGAAAGCCCGTCGAGGGCAGGAATGTTCTCCAGTTTGCCACTCTTCATTGCTCGGTGCTCACACCGTGAACAAGGCGCAGCCAGAGACTTATTTGGCTGGTGCCTGGACAGGCAAACTGCCGCCCGTGAAAAGCGGCATTGATTTCTTCACGGACTGAGTCACACCCCAGGCGAGGGGCAGCACCACAAAGAGCCAGGCGAGGATGAGTTTCATGCGCGGGGATTACTTGGAGTTGTCAGCGTAAAGCGGCACGTAGTGCTTGGGATCGACGGGCTTCACAAGCAGGTTAGCGATGAGACCAACGATGAGCAGTCCGGCCATGAGTTGCAGCGTGAAGTTGTAGGCCTCGCCCGGTGGCAAACCGGCGGCCTTCTTCGCAGCGGAGATGCGATCAACGAGCTGTGGGCCCACGATCGCAGCGAGCGACCACGAGGTGATGAGGCGTCCGTGAATCGCGCCTACCTGATACGTGCCGAACAGGTCCTTCAAGTAAGCGGGGATCGTCGCAAAGCCGCCGCCATACATCGTGATGATGATGCCTGTGACCGCGACGAAGAGCGTGAGATGCCCGCCGCTTTGCGTCCATGGCACCAAGCTGTAAAGCGCAGCGCCGAGGATGAAGTAGATGCAGTAAGCTCCCTTGCGACCCGTGAGATCAGAGACGGTGGACCACAGGAAGCGTCCGCTGAGATTGAAGATGGAAAGCAAGCCCACGTAGCCCGCAGCCGCCGCAGGCGTGACCTTGAACATGTCCTGAATCATCGGTGAGGCCTGGCCGAGGATGCCGATGCCAGCCGTCACATTCAGGCAGAGCACCACCCACAGCAGCCAGAACTGCGGCGTCTTCCATGCTTGATCCACGCTCACCTGAATCGCCGTGGCCTTCGTTGCTTTCGGCACATGGCCATCGGGTTTCCAATCATCCGCCGGCACACGCACCGTGATCGCGCCAACGAGCATCGAGACACAATAAAGTGCCGCCATCACCATCATGGCTTCGCTGGCACCCACGGAGGTCGCGCTGGCGAAGTGCTTCATGAGTTCTTCCGCGAGTGGTGCACCGATCAGCGCCCCGCCACCGAAGCCCATGATCGCCATGCCGGTCGCCATGCCGGGATGGTCCGGGAACCACTTCATCAGCGTGGACACTGGCGAGATGTAACCCAGGCCAAGACCGATGCCGCCGAGCAATCCATAGCCCGCATACAGCAGCCAGATGGAGTGAACTTTAACCGCCAAGGCGGCAAGCAACAGACCACCGCAAAAGCACACACAACTCGCCAGCATCGTCTTGCGCGGGCCACTGCGTTCCACCCACTTGCCAAACACGGCAGCTGAGATGCCGAGCAACGCGAGCGCGATCGAGTAGGCCACGCCGACATCGGCTTCGCTCCAGTCGCCAGCGATGGGGGCTGTGATGCCGAGAGCCTTAGCGAGCGGCTTTTTGAAAACGCTGAACCCATACACCTGCCCGATGCACATATGCACGGCGATGGCAGCGGGCGGGACCATCCAGCGGTTGAAGCCGGGCGGTGCAACGGTGGCGGAGCGGTCGAGGAAACTCATGGTTGGTTGGAGGACGGCGATGAAATCAGAGTCTGCCACGGCATGGCAAGCCAAGAAAAAAGCGGCCTGCCAGCACGAGGCTGCACAGGCCGCTTCAAGATCGTTGGAGAGCGCCTACTTCTTCAGCAAATCGCGAATCTCGGTGAGCAGTGCGACATCGGCAGGAGGAGCGGGCGGTGCCTCGTCCTTCTTCTTTTCCATCATCGCCTTCATCTTGTTCATCGGCTTCACGAACACAAAGAACACGACCGCCGCGAGGATGAGGAAGTTCAAGATGCCGGAGCCAAGCGACATAAAGCCATTCAAGATGGCGTCCGTGTTCCCTTTCTGGGTGATGAGCGCGACAACAGGTTCGATGACGCCTTTGACGACGCCCTCCACGAGTTTACCGAAGGCGCCGCCGATGACGACACCGACTGCGAGGTCGATCACATTGCCTTTGAGGGCGAAGTCTTTGAATTCCGAGATGAGGCTCATGGGTGTGTAGTGTGTGGGTTGTGTGGGTTGAGGGCGGCGTTAGTGCTGGATCAGTTGCGGGAGTTCAATCTTTGCTGAGGAAATCAGCGAGGGGTTGGTTTCGAGGATGTTTCGCCTCATGGTTTTCAGGCTAGAAAAATCCACGTCGGAGTTCAAACAATGAAACTCAGCCACATGCAGATCGCTCTCCACGCGGCGGTTCACGGTTTTGAACGCCGCCTGTGAAGGCAGGTAACATGCCAGACGACCGAGGTTATCGTCCACGAGATCGGCTGTGCATTTGCCGACCAAGGGACTCACCACTATCGCGCAGCCAAGCTCCACCGCACGAGCCGAGGCACACCGCGTGATGCGCTCACTGCCCAGCACGGTCTCCGTCGCGCTTGGCACCAGGATGAGATCCACACTTTGGCCGCGCAGCAAAACGCTGAGTTCTGGGACCTCGATGTCGAGGCAGATGATCACAGCGATGCGAGCGCCCGCGAACTCGATGAGTTGCAACGCCTTCCCGCCCGTGAACTGCGTCTCCCACGGGGTGAGGAAGAGCTTGTCCTGCACCCCGAGTTCGCCGTTCACCAGAATCGGCGCGCGATTGCGCAGTTCGCCATCGACCACACACGGCGCGGTGCCGAGCACCGCCATCTTGCCAGGGCGCGCGAGCCGTTGCTGGAGCTTCGGCACGATGGTGTTCCAGAACATCGCCGCCATCTCGTGCACGTCTTTGCATCCGGGCAATGCGGCCCAGGAATACTCAGGAAACAAGACAATGTCCGCGCCGCTGTCCCAGCTCTGCTCGGTGCGCGAGGCCATGGCTTCGACGTGATCCTCCGTCGTGCCCACATCAAAGGTCCAGGCGTCGATTCTCATGACCAGTGCTTGAGCCAGAAGGTGAGGGTCTTGGGCGACTCAGCGGCTTCATCGATCTCCTTCCACACGAAGGTGGCCTGGAGTTCGGGATGCTTTGTGTAGCCTTGCTTGGTCCACAGGCCATCGAGTGGAACGTAGTCTGCAGGACGTCGCGGATGATCCGCAGGACGATCGACCGCGCAGAATGTGGTGATCGTGGAGCCGAGCTTCTGCGCGTGAGCTTCGCGTCGGGTGAAGAACTCCTTGCCCAGGCCGCGACCACGATACGCGGGCAGCAGGATGCTCTCGCCGAAGTAGCAGATCGTGCTCAGATCATAGCCTGCCTTGGTGAAGGCTTCCTGGAACTCGGGTCCCTCTTCCGCCATCGGCATGCACGTCGTCGCGCCCACGACCTTGCTTTCGTCCAAAACGAGCGCCACGAGGCTGCGCGGACTGTCCAGGTAGGTCTTCAAGTAGTCGCGCTCATACTCGAGCGAGCCGTCATAGAGATACGGATACTCGCGAAACACCGCGATGCGGAGCTGGCCGAGACCGTCGATGTAAGGCGCGAGTTCGGGGCCGTGAACTTCGATGATTTCCATCTGGCAGTGATGGCCACGCGCGCTCAATCGCGCAAGCAATGATGCATTGAACCCCAGAGCATCGGCGTATGCTTCATCATGGATATTTACAAACATCCCACCTTCGACATGGCGTGCGAGCAGTTTGATCTCGTGGCCGATCATCTCCAGATGCCGCAGGAGCATCGCGAGCGTGTGAAGTTCCCGAAGCGCAGCCTCACCGTCGCGGTGCCGGTGCGCATGGACAGCGGTGAGGTGAAGGTCTTCTCCGGTTATCGCGTGCAGCATCATCTCTCGCTGGGGCCAACGAAGGGCGGGCTGCGCTTTCATCCCGATGTGACACTCGGCGAGGTGGCTGCACTGGCGATGTGGATGAGCTGGAAGTGCGCGCTCACCGGCCTGCCTTACGGCGGAGCTAAGGGGGGCGTCGCGTGCGATCCCCGCAAGCTCAGCATCGGCGAACTCGAGCGCGTGACGCGGCGCTTCACGCAGGAGATCATTCCTTTCATCGGGCCACAGATCGACATCCCCGCGCCCGATGTGGGCAGCAATGAGCAGATGATGGCGTGGATCATGGACTCGTATTCGATTCACGCGGGCCACAGCGTGCCCGGCGTGGTCACGGGCAAGCCGGTTAATCTCGGCGGCTCGCTGGGGCGAAGGGAAGCCACGGGTCGAGGCGTCGGCTTCCTGGTCGGTCGTGCGATGGACGTGCTCGGTCTGCGCGCGGATCAATGCACCGCCGTTGTGCAGGGCTATGGCAATGTGGGCAGCATCGCCGCACTCTCGATGGCTAAGCACGGTGTGAAGATCATCGCGGTGAGCGATGTCGATGGCGGACTCTACAACGCGGACGGCATCGACTTGAACGCGCTCAACGACCACGTCGCCGCGCGCAAGACTGTCGCTGGATTCGCTGGAGCCGAGCCGATCTCGAACACTGACTTGCTCGAACTGAAGTGCGATGTGCTCGCGCCTTGTGCGCTGGAGCGACAGATCACGGCGGCCAACGCTGCGAAGCTGCAGTGCCGCATCCTGGCCGAAGGCGCGAATGGTCCGACCACTCCCGATGGCGATGTGATCATCGATCAACGTGGCGACATCTTCCTGATCCCCGACATCCTGTGCAACTCGGGCGGCGTGGTGGTCAGCTACTTCGAATGGGTGCAGGACCTGCAGAGCTTCTTCTGGTCCGAGGCCGAAGTGGTGGACAAGCTCTTCCGCATCCTGGAGCAGGCCTTCACCGCCACCTGGAATCTCTCCAAGAACGAAAAGCTCTCGATGCGCATGGCTGCACTCACCTTGGGCATCAAGCGCGTGTGGGAAGCGAAGAAGCAGCGTGGGTTGTTCCCGTGATCAGAGCAGTTCCTCCACGAACTGCTTCGGATCAAACGCCTGGAAGTCTTCCGCCCGCTCACCAAGACCAATGAAGCGCGCGGGCACTTTCATCTCCTGGTAGATCGGCACCAAGATGCCGCCCTTGCCACTGCCATCCAGCTTGGTGACGATGAGCCCGGTGAGCGGGATCGCTTTGTGAAATTCTTTTGCCTGCATCAGGGCGTTCGAACCCGTGGTGGCATCGACGACCAGCAGCACCTCGTGGGGCGAAGTCGGGTCCTTCTTGCCCAGGATGCGATGCAGCTTCTTCAGCTCCTCCATAAGGTTGTGCTTCGTGTGCAGGCGTCCGGCGGTATCGACGATCAGGTAGTCGGCCTTCTCCTTCACGGCGCGCTCGTAACCATCAAAGCACACGCCGCTGGGATCGCAGTTCGGCGCTCCTTTGACGACAGGAATGCCAAGACGCTGGCCCCAGACCTCGAGCTGCTCCACGGCGGCTGCGCGGAAAGTGTCCGCAGCCGCGAGCACGACCTTCTTGCCCTTGCTCGTGAGCAGGCTCGCGAGCTTGGCCGTCGAGGTGGTTTTGCCCGTGCCATTGACGCCGACGATGAGCAGCACCTTGGGCCGGTCGTTGAACGGCAGCAGCGGCGGCAGCGATGGCGGAATGATCTTCCGCACATGGTCGCGAGCCACTTGCACGATGTCCTGGCCATTCAGCTTGCGACCTTGATCCCGCAACTCGTCCACAATTTGCATGGCGAGCTTCGGTCCCAAATCGCCACCGATGAGAGCGGCCTCGAGTTCATCCCAATCGAAGTCGGGTTTGCTAAACTTGGCGATGAGCGACTTGAAGAATCCGGCCATGATCGGGAGCGAAAAAGGGTCAGTCTTGAACCTCGTCAACCGGAGCGGATGCAACGCCATCCTGCACAGGCTGCTTTTCCTCCCGAGGACGGCGCAACTGGGTGCGCACCTGGCGGGCCACACGGTCAACAATGCCATTCACAAAGCTGCGCGATTCGGGCGAGCCATATTTCTTGGCGATCTCGACGGCTTCATTGATGATCACCGGAGCATCCAGGGTAGGCTTGTGCAGCAGCTCATAGATGGCCAGACGGAGGATGTTGCGGTCCACGTTCGCGATGCGCGAGATGTGGAAATTGGTGCACGCTTCAACGATGTAACCGTCGATCTGCTCGATGTTCGCGAGAACGCCAGTGGTGAGTTCGTCTGCAAATTTTCGCACCGCAGGACGGGCGCTGTGGAGTTCCCAGAAGGCGTGAATTTCGTCGGCCGTTTTGGCACCAGAAGGTTCATGCACTTCATGAGCAAAGAGGTATTGCACTGCGGCTTCGCGGCCGTCACGTCGGAGTCCCATGGGAGTTGGTTGAGAGAGGAGGTGAGTTAGAGGTTAGGCGCTTTTGGCGGCATTCATTTTCTTGAACAAGCTGACCATGTTGACCGCTGTTCGCGCGGCTTCGGTGCCACGGTTGATTTCTTCGCCCATGCACCGGGCTTCAGCTTGTTCCTCGTCATTCACCAGGAGCACTTCGTGCACAATGGGAATGGCATGGGTGATGGAAATGTTTTGGAGTGCATCGGTCACTGAAGCACCCACGAGGTCGGCATGTTCCGTCTCGCCACGAATGATCACGCCGAGGGCGATCACCGCATCCGTCTCCGTCGTGCGGAGCAGTTTTTCCACGGTCACTGGAATCTCAAAGGCCCCCGGCACACGATACACCGCCAGCGTGGTATTGGGAGCGATCAGCTGCAGCTCATCCCGCGCTGCATCCAGCATGGAATCGACATACACCAGGTTGTATTTACTCGCGACGATCGCGATATGGCAACGCTCGCTGAAGAGCTGGGGACGGCTGGGGATTTCGTGAGACACGGGAACTAAAGGATGAAGGGTGAAGTAGGAAGGATGAAACTTGAGGCTGCTCAGGTGAATTCATCATTCATCGTTCAGCCTTCATTATTTCAAATGTCGTGGCCCATCTTTTCGCGCTTGGTTTCGAGATACTTGGCATTGTGCTCGTTGGGCTCGAGCTTGATCGGGACTTGTTCGACGATCTCGAGCTTGTGCCCTTGCAGACCGACGACCTTGCGCGGGTTGTTGGTCATGAGACGAATCTTCCGGATGCCCAGATCAAAGAGGATCTGCGCGCCGAGGCCGTAGTCGCGCAGGTCCATCGGGAAGCCGAGCTTGAGGTTCGCTTCCACCGTGTCGTAGCCTTGCTCCTGGAGCTTGTAGGCGTGGATCTTGGCGGGCAAACCGATGCCGCGACCTTCCTGGCGCATGTAAAGCAGCACGCCGCGACCTTCCTGCTCGATGCGAGCCAGCGCGGTGTGAAGCTGACCGCCGCAATCGCAGCGGCGTGATCCGAAGACATCGCCCGTGAGGCACTCGCTGTGCACGCGGACGAGCACCGGCTCGCCATCGTCGATAGCTCCCTTGACCAGCGCGAGGTGGTGCTCATCGCTGAGCTTCGAGCGATAGAGGTGCAGCTCGAAGTCACCGTAGTCGGTCGGCATCTTGATCACTTGCTCGCGATCGACAATGCGTTCGCGATCGCGGCGATACTTGATCAGCGATTCGATGGTGCAGATCTTCAGCGAGTGCTTGCGAGCAAACTCGATCAGCTCGGGCATCCGCGCCATCGTGCCGTCTTCGTTCATGATCTCGCAGATCAATCCAGCAGGCTCGCAGCCCGCCATGCGTGCGAGATCGACCGCCGCTTCCGTGTGGCCAGCGCGGCGCAGCACACCGCCGGGCTTGGCCGCGAGCGGGAAGACATGCCCTGGTTGAACAAGGTCCGCAGCGGTGCTGTGAGGATCAGCGAGCACTTTCATGGTGGCCGCGCGATCCTGGGCGCTGATGCCCGTAGTGATGCCGTTCGCCGCATCGACGCTGATGGTAAAGGCGGTGGACAGCGCCTCGCGATTCCGCGCGACCATTGCCGGCAGGCCCAGAGTCTTCGCGCGTTCTTCTGTGATCGGCGCACAGATCAGGCCACAAGCGTGATGGGCCATGAAGTTCACATGCTGGGCCGTGACTTTGTCGGCAGCGCACACGAGGTCACCCTCGTTCTCGCGGTCTTCGTCATCAGTAACGATCACCATCTTGCCATCGCGGATGTCCGCGATGACGGATTCGATGGAATCAAACTGGAAGTCGGGGGATGACATGGAGAAAGAACCGCCGCGAGACCGAATCGGGCAACGCGGAGGGTTCGCAGACTAGCGGCACCTCCAAAGAAATCCAGTGTTGCTTTCAAATGTTGCGAAACGCTCATCTGCGTCCGCCGCTCAAGGCTTCCAGCCCGGCCCGTGAATGATGAAACCGAGGCGCTCGCGCCAGTTCTTGGCCACGGTCTTGACGTCGCTGAACAAGTCCTTCCACTCGTGGAACACGATGTTGATCGGACCGCGATCGTTCAGCGTCTTGGTGATGCCGTAGCGCGGCGGATCGCTCTCGTCTTCGGGCTGGAAGGTGCCGAAGATCTTGTCCCAGATGATCAGGCACATGCCCATGTTCTTGTCCAGGTAGCGAGGGTTCGACGCATGATGCACCCGATGATGCGAGGGCGTGACCAGGATGTATTCCAGCCAGCCCATCTTCTTGATTCGCTCCGTGTGAATCAGGCTGCCGTAGATCTGCGTGGCTGCATACATGAACAGCACGTCCATCGGCTGGAAGCCCACCCACGCCAGCGGCGCAAAGTAAGCCACGCGATACAGCGGCTGGAACACCGACGAGCGGAAACCCGTGCTCAGGTTGAACTCCGGCGACGAATGATGCGTGACATGCACCGCCCAGAAGAAGCGGCAGAAGTGATCCACGCAGTGCAGCGTGTAGAAGGCGAAGTCCTCCGCCAGGAACAGCAGCAGCCAGTAACTCCAGCCGTGGCCGAGGTCGAAGAGCTTGTGCTTGTAGAAGAACGTCATCACCACCAGCACCACGCCGCGCATGAGGATGTCGAACGATCCATTCAGCGCTGCGAGGTAGCAGTTCGTCAGCGTCTCCTTCAGCGTGTAGGCCTTCACCTTGTGGAAGTGCGTCCACAGCACCTCCGCGATGATCAAGGCGACGATCACTGGCGTGGACCAGATGAGCAGGGCGGTTTCTCCGAAGACTTCCATGACTGACTAGCTCCGATCCACATCCTGACTCACGCAACCCTGATCGACTTGGCTCACCGTCGCGGCGAAGTCGGCGAGGTAACCGCGCTTGTGCCTGAAGGGGCGTGCGCCGCTGAGGCGGTTGTCGAAGTTCACATGGCAAGTGATCTCGCCCTTCATGAGGTCGAACTCGATCTCGTCGCCGTCCTTCACGCTGCCGATGGGGCCGCCGACGATCGCCTCTGGCGCGCAATGCACCCCGATGCTGCCGTGGGAGACGCCGGAGACGCGCGTGTCGGAGACGAGCGCGACCTTGCCATCCAGTTCCGGCACCGCGAGCGCAGCGGTGGCGATGGCGACCTCGGGCATTCCTGCTGCGACCGGACCGAGGTTGCGCAGCACGACGATGTGACCGGGCTGGATGCGGCCTTCCGCGGCGGCATCGGTGACGGCGCGTGCATCGTTGAAGCAGATGGCCTTGCCTTTGAAGTGCGGTGGCTGCGTGTTGCAGACTTTGAAGACAATGCCGTCGGGCGCGAGGTTGCCAAAGCACACCTGCATGTCGGCGTAGTCTTTGAAGGGCTGGCCCAGCGGCGCGATAAGATCTTGATCGGCAGGCACGTCGGGCGCGGAGGCGAGGTTCTCGGCCAGCGTCTGGCCGGTGACGGTGAGGGCCGAGCCATCGAGCAGGCCGGCCTTGAGCAGATGCTTCAGCAGCATCGCGGTGCCGCCCATGCGATGCAGATCGACCATCGTGCCGCGACCGCGCGGAGCGAAGTTCGCATACACCGGCGTCTTGCGGCAGATGGCCTGGATGTCGCGCAGCGTGAAGTCCACGCACGCTTCCTTCGCGAGTGCGAGCAGGTGAATGACGCCGTTGGTCGAGCCGCCCGCAGCTGCGATCGCGGTCATCGCGTTGGTGAAGGCGGTCTTCGTCAGGATGTCGCGCGGGCGGATGTTCTTCTCCAACAGATTGCGCACGGCCTTGCCCACGCGCAGGCACTCGGCGCGCTTCTCGGCGTCGATGGCAGGAATGCTAGAACTGTCCGGCAGCATGAGGCCGATGGCTTCGCTGGCGATGCCCCAGGTATTGAACGACGCCGCGATGCCGCAGCCGCCAGGGCCAGGGCACGACACCGAGATGATGGTCTCGCTTTCTTCCGTCGTGATCGCGCCCATGCGCGCTTGGGCTTGTGAATCCAATGCGTCGAGGATCGTGACCGGCTTTCCTTTGTGACAGCCCGGCATGATGCTGCCGCCGCTAACAATGAGCCCGGGAAGATTCGAGCGCGCGAGCGCCATCGCGAAGCCGGGGCCGTTCTTGTCGCAGTGATGCACGCCGATCAACGCATCGTAGCAATGTGCCGTGGCCACCATCTCCGCGCCGTTGGCGATCATGTTGCGCGAGACCAGCGACGCGCCGCCACCTTCGAGGCCCTGCGTGATGTTGTCGCTCACACAGCTCACGCCGAAGGGAAAGCCGATCAGCCCGGCGTCCACGCAGCCTTGCTTCAGCAGCAAGGCCAGCTCATGCGCGTGAACGTTGCACAGGTTGCCATCAAGCAACGGTGTGCCGATGCCGACCTGCGCCTTGTTGAAGTCTTCCGGCTTGAACCCGAGCCCCCAGTAGAAGGCGTTCACAGCGCGCTGCCAGCCGTGGGTGAGTTGCTTGGAGTTCCAGTTGAGTTCTTGGGTGGTGGACATGGTGGCTGAGGAAGGGATGTCTGCCTGGAGGGTTAGGGCGAGGGCCGCGATGGTTCCAACGGTTTTCATCATGAAATCGTGCGGAGTTCAGTTGCCTTCGTGGTGCGCCTGTGATTCTTCGGCTTCTCCTCTGAGACCGCCTTCTCATGTCCACTCTCTGGTTCCAACTTCGCGCTGAACTCTGGAAGCTCTTCGCCCGCAAGCGCAGCTACATGGGCTTCGTCGCTTTCGCGCTGCTGCAGGTGGCGCTGTGGCTGGTGATCAAGCTCATGAAGGGGGAGGAAGGATTGAAGCGCCAGATCGCGCTGCAAGGCGAGGCCGTGGAGACCTACATCTCCGCGCCCACCTTCGCGCTGCTGATCATGAACCTCTCGCTCTTCCTCCTGGGCGGGCTTTATCTCGCGCTCGTCAGTGGCGACATCGTGGCAAAGGAAAGCGAGGACGGCCAGATGCGTCTGCTGCTGGCGCGACCGATCAGCCGCCTGCGACTGCTGGGCCTGAAGTTCTTCAGTTGTTCGC
>JAEUHN010000055.1 GCA_016795365.1 Verrucomicrobiaceae bacterium | reverse complement strand
CAATGCGGCCCCCGATGCCGTTCAGATCGCCGCGACGTTGGGACAGCTTGGCTTCGCCTTGATCCCTCCGTCGAATCCCACTTACGCAGAGCCTGATGCCAGCAGGGCCTACATTAATTTGGGGCTTCAGGACATGCACCTGGTCCTCGACCAGATGGCGGACAATGTAGCGGCTGGTGACCTGGTAGTATTTTACTTCGCGGGGCATTGCGTGCAGCACGAGCAGTCGCTCTACCTCATGCCGACGGATGCGGTCCTTGGCAGCACCTCTACCCGCAACCTCGAAGGCACGGCCATCAAATTCGATGACTGCGTCACCCGAATCCGCGAGAAGGGAGCGCGGCGGATCATTTTGATAGTCGATGGCTGTCGCAACAATCCGGGTGGTGATCCTGCCCAGGCGGACGGTGGATTGATTCGAGCCGGTGACGGCATCTTCGTCGCGCTGGCGACCGCCGGTGGCACGGCGGCCAAAGATGGGAGGGGCAGCCGCAGCCCCGTGGCCGATGCCTTGCTTTCGGAACTCGCGATTCCAGGGAAATCCGTCGAGGAGATTTTCGAGTCGGTGCGGGAGCGAGTGCTGGCCGCCACCGGCGCTGCACAACGCCCGTTCTTTTGCCGCGATCCAGCCGACTGGCGTTCTGTTGTGCTCAATCAAAACGTTCGGCTTATGCCACCGACACCCACCCCGGGCAGGTCCGGTTTGCCTGGGCCGATTCCCCCTTCACCTGCAGTCGATCCGGGTCCTTTCGTTCTGGCCCGGAAGACAACGCTCTACGATCAACCCTGCGGCACGGCTCAAGGCGAAACCTGGAAGCTGGCCTCCGATCTGGGGGGCACTATGGTCGAAGTCTCGCCTCCGTCAGGTCAGCCAGCGCCCGCAGGCTGGCACTGCCTGGAACTGAGCGGATGGGTGGTCGAGCACGGAGCCAACACCCCCGACGGGAGCCCGCCCAACACATTCCTTGTGCAAACTCCGACCGGGCATTGGAAGGTGGACACGAAGGAACTCACGATGCGCCACACCCCCACGACCGCGATCGAGAATGCCATGGCCACCTTGCGTTCCGGAACGTTGCTGGAAGCGCGTGAAACCAAAGAGGAAGACACCGGTCGATCGTGGTTGAAGGTCATCTGGCGAGGATGGGTGCAGGTGTCGCCCGAGTGACCCCCTCGCTCGAAAGCAGGGCCTTGTTTTGGAACGCTCAACCATGCCACTCTCGCCGCCCATGACTCAAACCTTCAGCGTCCGTTGCCAGAATTGTGGTTCGCCTCTTCAGGTGAACGACAGCATTCGTTTTGTGACGTGTGGCTACTGCCACTCCGAACTGCAAGTGGTTCGCGATGCCTCCACGGTGCACACGGAGGTGCTGCAAAACATTGAGCGAAACACGGCGGCCACCGTGAATCAGCTCAAAGTGATCGAGTTGCAGAACGAGATCGAGCGGCTGGACCGGGAGTGGGATGCTTGGAAGGAACAGAACCTCAGCCGCAACCAAGATGGCACAGTGACGGAACCCGTTTCGTGCACCAGCCCCACGACAACCTTGTCCGTCATCGGTGTATTCGTCTTGTTCACCTGGATCATCATGCTGGTCAGTGGTGCCCCGTTCGCCGCGCTGTTCATCCCTGCCGCTTTCGGACTGGCATTTTTCGTCGTGGCTGATGGTCACAACAAATACGCCCGGTCTTTTCTGCGCTCAAAAGCTCGATTCGACATCGAGCGAAGCAATCTCCTCGGAGCTCTTGAGCAAGCCCGGAAAGGAGGCCGCTGAGAGGTATGATCGAATGGCGGCATCCGCTTCCTGACACAGATTGAAAGCTGTGGCCTCACCCTGATCACTCGTCGTTCGACTTTCGTCCGCGCGTGAGCTTGAATAGCGGTCCTGCGTTTTCCCCTCATGTCCACTTCCCCTGCTCTCAGCTACTGCCCCGATCTCTATCACTTCCAGCGTCGTCAGACCCGCGAGGTCATCGTCGGCAGCGTGGGCATTGGAGGTAGCAATCCCATCCGCGTGCAGTCGATGCTGACGTGCGACACAATGCACACGGAGACCTGCATCGAACAGACGATGGAACTCGCCAGTGTGGGTTGCGAGATCGTGCGTATCACAGCGCCCACGGTGAAGGATGCGGCGAACCTGGAGCACATTGTGAAGGGCCTGCGCGAACGGGGCTGTCAGGTGCCCATCGTGGCGGACATTCACTTCAAGCCCGAGGCGGCGATGGAAGCGGCGAAGTGGGTGGAGAAGGTGCGGATCAATCCGGGCAATTACGCGGACTCGAAGAAGTTCAAGATCATCGAATACACCGATGAGCAATACACGGCTGAACTGGGTCGCATTCGCGAGCGGTTCACGCCGCTCGTGGAACTGTGCAAGGCGCGCGGCGTGGCCATGCGCATTGGCACCAACCACGGCTCGCTGAGCGACCGCATCATGAATCGCTACGGCGATACGCCGCTGGGCATGGTGGAGAGCGCGCTGGAGTTTGCCCGCATCGCTCGCGACCTGGACTATCACAACTTCGTCTTCTCCATGAAGGCATCGAATCCGAAGGTGATGATCGAGGCCTACCGCCTGCTGGTGGCGCGCCTGGCACGGGAAGGCCCGGATTGGAATTACCCGATTCATCTCGGCGTCACGGAAGCAGGCGACGGTGAGGACGGGCGCATCAAGAGCGCAATTGGTATCGGTTCATTGTTAAGTGATGGCATTGGCGACACGATCCGTGTGTCTCTGACGGAGGACAGTGTGCACGAGATTCCCGTGGCCATCGCGATGGTGCAATGGGCGGCGCACAAGGCCGAGTCGCGAGGACCGCAGTTCGCGTTGCCAGCTTCACTGAGCTACGATCCCTTCCACTACTCACGTCGGGCCTCGCAATCGATCGATCGCGCAGGCGCTCGCATGGGTGGCGAGCAAGTGGTGCAGGTAGCGATTCGGCAATCGAAGTTCGATCAGGTGGCTCACAAGCTGGACAAGCTCGGCGACTTCAAGCCGGACTTTGTCTTTGAATCCGCAGGCATCGTGGAAGTCGATCCTCGCGACGAATCAGCGGTGGCACAGCTCAACGCAGGCGACACGACCTTGGTGACCGTAGCTGACGGTCTGGACCTGCCGGTGGTGACCGCGTTCCGCCTGCTGGCAGCACGACTCGATGCCCGTCATCCGATCGTGCTCAAAGACACGCTGGCACCTTCCAACGATCCGCACGCGCCCTTTCTCAAGACCTTGCTCAACGGCGCAGCAAACATCGGCAGCCTGCTGTGTGATGGCATTGGCGACGCGATTCTGGTGCAAGGCGAAGAAGCTCCGGGCCAGGCGCTGCGCCTGAGCTTCAATATTCTCCAGGCCGCCGGTGCGCGCATCTTCAAGACGGACTACGTGGCCTGCCCGAGCTGTGGTCGCACCTTGTTCGATCTGCAAACCACGACGGCTCGCGTGAAAGCGGCCACTTCGCATCTCAAGGGCGTGAAGATCGCCATCATGGGCTGCATCGTGAATGGCCCGGGCGAGATGGCGGACGCGGACTTCGGCTACGTCGGAGGCGCTCCGAACAAGATCAACCTCTACGTGGGCAAGCAGGCGGTGAAGTTCAACATTCCCGAAGTCGAAGCCGTGGAACGGCTCGTGGATTTGATCCGCGAACACGGCAAGTGGGTGGATGCGCCCTCCGCACCAGCCCAGAGCTGATCACTTCACCGACACAGTCGGCTCGTAGAGGTCGCTCAACGGCAACGTGGTGAGATGGCCTCCCGAGTTTTTGAAATCCATGCCGACGGACCAGATGAGGCCGCGCGAGGGATCGTAGTTCAGCGGCTCGCCATTGTAGGGGTCCTTCGGCAGGTCGGTGAAGTATTTGGGCACGAGTTCCGAGAGCGTCCTGGGCAGCCGTCCCGTGTCAGCTGAGAAGCGCCGCACGGCGAACAAGGTAAGCACGACCACATGGCGTGCCGATTGCAGACCCTGACGATCCACCAGCGCGCTGTAGGACCAGAGACGCTGATTCGCATATCGCACGCCACTGATGTTCGGGCTGCCGATGCTACCATCAGGAATGCCTGAGGGACCAATGATGGAAGCGAGCGTGTTGGAGCGTGCGTAGGGCACCTTGATCACCTCGTTCTTCATGCTGCGAAAGCACGCGGCGAACAGTTGCAGAGTGGCGTTCGGTTTAAAAAAGAGCGCTCCGTGAGACAGCCTTGGAATGTCTGGAGTGGCCACATCCCAGGGATCTCCGATGCGAGGACCGGTGATCAAACGTCGCTCGTAGTGGTAGAAGCGGTTGAGCGCATCGCGAAGCACCGTGTCCGCCGGAGCCGTGTGCTCGAAGGTCACCTGATATTGACCCAGCTGATAGCCATCGAGCTGAGTGGTAGTGAGCAGATTCGCTAGCAAATCGCAGGCCCGCTCGTGCAGTTCCACGCTTCGGGGAAAGATCGTTGGCCACGTGTGCAGCGTTTGCAGGCGTCGCCCGGTGGTGGCCATCTCCAAGGCCGCCTCAAAGGCGACTCGTTCCTCACCACGCCGGGCGTAGTAGGCGACGACTGCCGAGCGCCCCACGGCGAGGGCATCCCAACCTGCGTGAGACCCATAGTCCGTGCCTGCCCAGGCCGGATGGCGAGGCTGCCAGTCGCTGTCGGTCAGGAAGGCACGCCAGTGGTCCGCAGAGGTGGCATTTGATTCCACCGTGCGCTGAAGCAAGGGCGTCTCCCACTCCCAGGCGGGCGTCGTTTGCTGCACGGGCGAGGTCAACGGACTGGCCGTCTCCAACGTCAACCTCAGCCGATCAGGAGCGCGTGGCACCTGCACATTGGGAACGGGAGGCTCCGGCTGCAGATCTGCATCCACTGGGGCTGACTCGTCTCGAAGGTAAAAGAAGGCCAGCACTACGAAGGAGAAGGCACAGAGAGCAGCGATCAGGATCGAGTTGGTTTTCTGTCGCCTCTGCTGCGCCATCACCGAATGAATCTTCTCATGCATCTCGCGCTGCTGCGCGAAGGCGGGAGCCGCCGGGGATTGGTGCGCGAGGACCGGCTTGGCAGCGGGTTCACGCAACGTCGGTTGAGGAGGAATGGGAGGCGGCTCGGGCGGCGAGATTCTCAGTTTCGCTGGTGGGATTTGAGCGGTGATCACCGGCTTAACCGCTTCCATTCGCTCCCAAACAGGCACCGCAGGCGGTGCGGGTTCACGAGGGGCATGCGCGACTTCAGGCCTCGGCTGAGATTGAGGTGGTGGTGATGGAGGCGGGGGTGGTGGCGGCACAGGCCAATGTGGAGGGGGCATCTGGTGCGGCACCATCGGCCGGGGAGGACCACGCAAAACCAAATCCTCATCAATCGCCCAAGGCGACTGCCACGGCTCCCCGGCGGACGACCTCTGGTCGCCACGGGGAGCTGGGGTGGAAGAAGGGGGCTGGTTGAGGGGATGCATTGGAAGACACCGCAGTGTGTTGTGGGATTTCGTGATTGGCAATCAGCGGGTGTGCTAAGTCATGATCTGAGGCAATCGAACACCAGTTGAGTTATAGACTTTCCAGACTGATTGCAGCTTTTTGACCACGCTTATTGAATTCACAAGATTGTTTGCAAAAACTAAGTTTCTCGCCAAACATCGCACCGGGGATCGAGCCGGGAGTTCTGGCTCACCGATCCTGCTCAAACCACACAGCCTGACTAACTCACTCATGAAATACACCCTGCTCGCTATCGCCGTGGCTCTGCTCGCGGTCTCCTGCAAGTCCTCCCAGCCTGCTCCTTCCGCTCCGCCTCCCATGGTGGACATGGGCGTTCGCTCGGGCAAGTAAGTTCGGCCAGCCTTTCACGGCTGACCTGATTTGATCAAACTCCAAGTTCTGCATCAACTCATGAACAAACTTCTTACCCTTGCCGCTGCTGCGGTTTCCCTCTCCCTCGCTTCGTGCGCTACCTCTGCAAAGAAGGAAGACTGCACGGCCTGCTGCAAGAAGGATGCTGCCGCTAAGAAAGAGTGCTGCGATAAAGGCGGCGCGAAGAAGGAATGCTGCGAAAAGAAATAATCGCCGCGCCTCCCTTCGTCTCCCTCTTCTGATCGCGATCACCTGATCCACAGAGCAAAGACCTCGCCGCCGCCAAGCTTCACTGCTGGCGGCGGTTTTTTGTTTTTGCGCAGTCACTGACCGTGGCGGAGATGATTCCCACCATGCCCCTCTCACCTGGCTTTTACCTCCTGCTCGGCCTTGCCGGGCTCGCGGCGGGATTTGTCGATGCGGTGGCAGGTGGCGGAGGGATGATCACGGTGCCCGCCTTGCTCTGGGCGGGACTGCCTCCACAGATCGCGCTCGGCACCAACAAGCTCCAGTCCTCCTGCGGCACCTTGTTGGCCGTGAGTCGCTACGCCCGCGCTGGATTGATCGACTGGAAGCAGATGCGGCTCATCGTGCCCATCACCTTTGCAGCGGCTGCCTTGGGGGCCTGGGTGGTTACCATGGTGAGTAACGACAACCTGCGGAAGCTGGTGCCGTGGCTGCTGCTGATCATCGCAATCTATGCGCTCATCAGCCCCCGGCTTGGCCTGCAGCGTGGCGAGGCACGGCTCTCGTTCCCAGCCTTCGCCTTGGTGGGTGGCGGAGCGCTTGGGTTCTACGATGGTTTCTTCGGACCGGGCACGGGATCGTTCTGGACGATCGCGCTCATCGTGTTCCTGGGCCTAGAACTCACGCGTGCCACCGCCTTTACCAAGGTGGTCAATCTGGCCAGCAATCTCGCTTCGCTCCTCATCTTCCTGGTCGCGAACTGTGTGCGATACGACGTGGCCTTGGCGATGATCGCAGGCCAGTTGGTCGGTGCCAGACTCGGGTCTGGCATGGTGCTGAAGCATGGGGCTCCCTTCGTTCGCGTCGTGTTCCTGGGCGTCGTCTTCGCCCTCACAGCGAAGCTTCTGTGGGATTCTCTATAGATTGGACGGTGAAGGCGGAGCAGACGATATTTTGGCAATGCAGCGCACCTGTCAGGTCACTCGCGATGGCGAAATCATCGGCAAGCACGACGAGCCCACCATGCTCGCCTTGCTCAATGCGGGCGCCTTGCGTCTGAGCGACACCTACTGGCATCCTGACATGCGCCAGCCAGCTCCTCTGGCGGATCTGCTTTGTCATCGCAAGACCTTCCCCTGGCGAAAGTTGGTGCCGTGGCTGTTGTTCGGCATGGCGACCCTGTCGATCCTAGCGGCACTCGTGGTCAAAGCCTCGCCCAAGACCACGTCATCAGCATCGTCCCAGGAATCCAACGCCTCTTCCGGCACGGCACTTCGCGATGAGATCAGGCGCGGAGTGCCCGTGATCCGCGGGCGATTCGAGGCACGCAGCAGCGAGGACGAGAGGGCCTTCCCACTCCCGTCCGTCTCCAGGATCGCGATGCATAGCCGGGTGGCCATCATTGCCTTTGATCACAAGCATCATCCGCTGCGCCTCAGTTCGGGAGTGATCGTGGATGACGGCCGTGTGGTGCTGGCTTCGATGCCAGCCGTGGCTGGATCTCATGGCATCGAAATTCATCTCGCGGACGGCAACATCGTCACACCTGTGGCTGTGCTTGGTGACAAAGACGTGGCGGTGTTCAAGCTGGCGAAGCCTTCGGTGCCGGTGCGCTGGGCTAACGGAATGCTCAGTTCGTCATCCCCGATAGCTGTAGCTCCGCATCCGCTGGGAAATCAAACGCGCGCCATTCCAGCGAGCATCCAACGTCACGACGCCGGTCCCGTGCGCGTGTATTATGGCATTGATCAATCCTTTCCTGTCAGCGCCGACGGAAGCGCAGTGCTCGATTCGGCAGGCGACCTCGCTGGGGTGATGGTGGATGCGATGGAAGGGCGCGTGCTGCGTGCAGCCGATGCTCGCGCGTTTCTGGCAAAAGGAACATTCGGCGCTCTCAGCTCGCTCACCGCTCACCCAGCCATCCCACACACATGGCCTCTGTCCGCCAGCGAGGCGGAGATCGTCGAGGGCGAGGCCTTTGTGACGCTGCACAACCAAGGCGGCGAGACGCTTCATCGCGTGGTGCTCCATCTGCTTTGCTACCCGACCCCGTCCGAAGCCGCTGCCGTGCGTGAACTCGAGGCCAAGCTCCGTTACACTGCGGTGCAAAGCGGCAGCCTCGACGGTGAAACGTCGCCCGAGGCCGTTGCCATTCGTCAGACCTTGCGCGAGGTGGGCATGCAACTCGACCAAGCTCAGCTACAGCTTCGCGAGGCCCATGAGGCGGCCCGCTCCCAGGCATTGCGATCAGAGATCCAGGTCATCGATTGTGAACTACCGGCAGCCTCCAGGCAACGAATCGCGCTCGCTGTGAATGCCGCATCCCACTGGAGTGCGGAAGTCACGGTGTTGGAAGCCGTGCCTTGATTCACGTCCCAAGGACTGGCGGGCGACGTATCAAGCACTTGCACGCGGCCTTTTGTGCGCTCGCTTGTCATTTCACCCTCACTCCCTCTCCCTTATGAAACCTTGGTTTTACGTCGATTCCGAACGCCAGCGCCACCAGATCACCGAAGAGCAGATTCAGTCGCTCGTCGCCAGCGGCATCATCCGCCCTGACACGTTGATCTGGACCGAGGGCATGCCCCAGTGGACCGCAGCAGCCCAGGCCCAGCCTTCCCTCTTCCAGGCAGCCGGATCACCGCCACCCATGCCAGCGGGAGGCCCCCCACCCATGCCAATGCGTTCCCACGACGTGGACTACGAGATTCTGGGCAATGAAATGCAGATCGTGGAGATCGAACTCGATCCTGGTGAAACCGTCATCGCGGAAGCCGGCGGCATGAACTACATGGAAGATGGCATCACCTTCGAAACCAAGATGGGCGATGGTTCAGCTGCTTCCGGCGGAGGCCTCATGGGCCTTCTGAAGAACGTGGGCAAGCGCATGCTGACCGGCGAGTCCATCTTCATGACGCACTTCACCAATCGTGCTCCCGCAGGCAAAAAACGTGTCGCCTTTGCCGCCCCCTATCCGGGCAAGATCATCCCCCTCAAGCTCAGCGACTACGGCGGCACCATCCTATGCGAGAAGGACGCCTTCCTCTGCGCTGCCTTCGGCACGTCCGTGGGCATCGCCTTCCAGAAGCGCTTCGGAGCCGGCCTATTCGGTGGTGAAGGTTTCATCCTGCAAAAGCTCACTGGCGACGGACTCGCTTTCGTTCACGCAGGTGGCACCATCGTCAAAAAAGAGCTGCGTGGCGAAACCCTCCGCGTGGACACCGGCTGCCTCGTGGCGATGACCAGCGGCATTCACTATGACATCGAACGTTCCGGCAACCTGAAGAGCATGTTCTTCGGCGGTGAAGGGCTCTTCCTCACCACGCTCACCGGCCACGGCAGCGTCTGGCTGCAGAGTCTGCCGTTCTCACGACTGGCGGACCGCATCCTCGCCAATGCACCTGCTGCGGGCGGCAGCTCCACAGGCGAAGGCTCACTCCTCGGCGGCGTCGGACGCTTGCTTGGCGGTGATTGATGAACGGCCCGGCACGCACCTTGCGTTCGCCGAGCTCCTGGTTACATCACCGGCCCTCCATGCAAGACTCCGAGCATTACTCTATTGGCATCGACTTCGGCGGCACCTCAGTCAAACTCGGCGTCTGTCGAGGTGCCGAGTTGCTGACCACTGACGAACCCATTCCCACAGCCGCGCATCCGGGACCAAATGCGCTGATCGGAGCCATGGCAGAGCGTGTGGAAGGTTTGCGCCAGGCTTATCCAGGGATCGCTGCGATCGGAGTCGGCGTGCCCGGCCTCGTGGATTTTGATCGCGGTTATGTGCATGAGTTGACGAACGTCCCCGGCTGGAAGCACATCCCGCTCAAAACCATCCTCGGCGAGAAGACCGGCCTGCCCGTCGTCGTCGAAAACGATGCCAATGCCATGGCCTATGCCGAGTGGCGCTATGGTGCCGGTCGCGGCCTGCGCAACGTGGTCGCACTCACGCTCGGCACGGGCGTGGGCGGCGGCTTGGTGCTGGACAACAAGATGTTCCGTGGCTCGAGCTTCAGCGCGGGCGAAATCGGGCAGATGAGCATCGACTTCAATGGCAAGCCCGGGCACTACGGCAACCTCGGCGCGCTGGAGAAATACATCGGCAACGCCCAGATCGCCGAGCATGCCGTCAAACGGTATGCCGAGGCTGGAATGAGCAAAGACATCTCCGAATGCACTCCCAAAGCGATCGCGATCGCTGCCCAAAATGGTGACGATATAGCGCGGCAGATATGGGAGGAACTCGCCGACTGGCTGGGCACCACCTTGTCCAGCATCGCCTGGCTATTGAACCCCGATGCCTTCGTGATCGGTGGCGGCGTGGCTCAGGCGGGAGCGCTGCTGTTTGAACCTCTGGAGCGCAAGGTGCAGTCCATGCTCAGCACCGTCGTGTGGGAGAAGCTTCAGATTCTGCCAGCGAAGTTCAGCAACGAAGCCGGTATCATCGGCAATGCCGCACTGGCTGCCGACGCGCTGTAAATCGGGCTCTGTGCAATCAACCGGCGACTCTTTGGTATGGTCTAATCGTTCGTTAAATCCGAAGGGTTGTTTCGCAGAGTTCCAAAAGTCAAAACAGTTCAGAGCGACAAAATAGGGGGCGTCAAATCCCACCTATTTACCGCTATGAACTCCATCACCCTCCCCTCCCCTGAAGTTGATACCGCCATCGAGCGCGACGTCGAACTGCTCCGTCGCATCGCCCTCAAGGATGCCTCGGCATTCCACGAGTTTCACCGCCTGCACGCAGGGCTGCTCTTTGCCACCCTGTCCCAGGTGCTCAACGATCAACACGACACGGAAGATGTGCTCCAGGATGTCTTCGTCATGCTCTGGCAGAAAGCGCACCTTTACGAGCCGCGCAAAGGCAAGCCTCTCACCTGGCTGACCACGCTGGCCCGCAACCGCGCGATCGACCGCATCCGCTCGCGCCAGCGCCGGAGCAAGCTCTACTCCGATTTCGAAGGCGAGAGCAAGTTCACCCAGCCGGAGTTCGCCGAATCAGCTGCAGACTCGCTCGCCCAGGGCGAGCGCTCCAAGCTTGTGCGAAAGGCACTCTATCAGCTGCGGCCTGACCAACGCGAAGCCATTCAGCTCGCCTACTTCGGCGGCATGTCACAGGCAGACATCGCCCGCAAACTGAAGCAGCCGATTGGCACCGTGAAGGCGCGCATCCGTCGAGGTGTGTCGCGCATGGGCGATCTGGTGAAAGGGCTGAGTTAAAGATCAGCGCTGTCATCGCGCTGCTCCAGGCGGATCAACCTTTTCTTGATGCTCTCGAGTTGAACCGTCATCTCGTGCATCGACTTCAGGCTCTCGGATTGCGTTTCCGCATCATTCAAGTGCCGGATGGCAGGATGGATCTTCATGAACTGAAGAGCGATCTGTTTGCAGGCTTCTTGAATTTGTTTGATGGCATCCGCGCGTTCCATGCGGCGCATGGTGGCGACGACAGATAGAAATTCCAGTTGAGAAACATCGGCGTGCTGCGAATGATCCCGCCCGCGCCGAATCAGGCAAACGCTCACGTGGCGGAATTGGTAGACGCGCTAGATTCAGGTTCTAGTGAGTAACATCGTGGAGGTTCGAGTCCTCTCGTGAGCACCAAAGCGGCCCCCTCCGGGCCGCAGGCGTCAGGGGTAGCACGAGACCCACCCATGCAAGACGCCGGATTTGTCCAGAAAGCCTTCGCCCGCATCGCGCCACGCTACGTGCTGACCAACCATGTGCTCAGCCTGGGCATCGATATTCTTTGGCGAAAGGCAACGGCGAACCGCATCGCCGAACTGAAGCCGCAGTGGGTGCTCGATCTCGCCACGGGCAGCGGTGATCTCGCCATGGCGATTCAATCTTCCTGCCCTCAAGCACATGTGCTGGGCGGTGACTTCACCCCTCCGATGATGACCGAAGCCCAGCGGTCTGGGTTTCATCATCTGATCGCGGCCGATGCTCTCCAGCTTCCAGTGGCCGATGGCAGCTTCGATGTTGTGACCGTTGCCTTCGGCTTGCGCAACATGGCTTCCTGGCCGCGTGCGATCAGCGAAATGTCGCGAGCCCTGCGCCCCGGCGGACATCTGTTTGTGCTCGATTTCTCATTGCCCACGCTGCCCATCGTGCGGCCTATGTATGTGTTTTATCTGGAGAAGATCATGCCGCAAATCGCCGGATTGCTCACCGGCCATCGCGATGCCTTCGAGTATCTCTGCCAGAGCATCGAACGCTTTCCTTCCGGCAAAGACATGGAGGCGCTCCTGACCTCCCATGGCTTTGCTTCTGCAACGACGAAACCCCTGAGCTTTGGCATCGCCTCGCTCTACATCGCACAGAAGGCACAGAGCTAGGCTTCGCTCGCGGACTGTCTGAATAGCTTCTGAAGCAACGCCACGACAAGCCAGCCAATGCTGAGCCCAAGTGCGGCTGAAGGTGGAATGTCACTCGGCCAGTGTGCCCCCACATAGACTCGCGAGTAGGCTACGGCGGCAGCGAGCAGATACATCGGCAGTGCCCAGCGCCGGAAAAACAAACCGATGACTGTCGCGGCTGCGAAGAGATTGATCGTATGATTCGAAGGCAGCGAATTGCCAGTCTCGGGGACTTTCTTCACCTTGCTGATTTTGATCTCGGGGGCCTTGAACAGGGCAAGCACTCGCGGCTTCACCTTGGCCAGATCTCTCATCATGACGCCGCTCATCTGATCACGCGGACGCACGCGATCAAAGGTCTTCTTCAGCCCATTGCCCACCACCCCATCACTGAGCCCGAGAGCGAGCGCCAGGGCGAGCAGCATGAGCCGCTCACGCCTGCCGCCACGCCAGGCAATGAAGGTGAGAAGCAGAACAAGAAACGGCAGCCAAACATCAATCGCCGAGAGCGTGGGCATCAGCCAGTCGAGCACAGGGTGAGTCCAGTCACGATTGATGTGCCAGAAAAGGTCGAGGTCCCAGGCGTTCATGGTTGGTCGTCGTCAGAATCGTTTACAATGCCTTCCTCGGCGCTGGTTTTGGGCCAGTGCTTCATGTCCTTGCAGAGGAATACCTGGAAAGATCGCTTCGAATCCCGACCGATCGGCACCTCCACATCAGCCAGCTTCTCGGTGGATCGGAAGGCGCGTCGAATCGGAGTGGCGAGGTTCTTTTTCTTAAAGTTGTCGTTCTCCGAGTCGGGGTAGATGACAAAAGCATCCCAGCCCACCTTGTCGGAGGCATTGGGCCACACTTCATATTGGCTCTCGACACGGCCATCGCGGGTCCACCGATAGACGGTCGGATGCTGGGGTAAATGGAAGGCCATCTGGCTCGCGTAGTTGCGATGATCCAGCACGAGCACAAAGGTCTGATCGGGCCGGGGCACCTTCGCCAGCAGTTCACCGATTCTTTTGCCTGATTCTTCCCAGCCCCGCATCGGCAGCGCAGGGTCAAGCTTCTTGTGTCCGGTCAGACCCATCACATGCACCAGCGGCAGGGCAAGATACACGAAGGCGACCATGCAAGCTCCGAGCTTGATGCCCCTGCGCATCCAGACTTCCATCCGAGGCTTGCTCAAAGCATGTCCAGCTCCGAGAACGAAAGCCGAGAGGTAGTAAACAGCTGGCCAGTTTTCATTGATGTATTGACGGAATGCCATCGCCTGAAACACCAGCAGCGCCGGCGCACTGAACAAAAACAAGAAGCGCTCTCGATCGCCAGCCGTCTTCCAGTGACGCCAGCACCACCACAGTCCACCCACCAGCACCACCCAGGTGATCGGCGAATACATCACCGACTGCAGGATGGGGAAGCGCAGCACCTGCTCCACAATCCCGCCCAACCCCTCTTCGCCATGACGAAAATGTTCCTTCATGTGGCTGAAGGTCACGCCGTCATGCCTGGCATTCCACCAAAGGAGCGGCGACAAAAACAACAGCCCGCCAGCTAGCGTCATCCAGAAGAGAGGTCGTTTCAGCAAAACCCGCTGCGATGTCACCAAGGCTGCAAACGCTAACATCAGCCCCGGAAACACGAGCATCATCTGTTTGGTCAGCGTGCCCAGACCAATCGCGAGCGTGAGTGCACCCCACGTGGACCAGCGATGAGGTGCTTCCACCGCACACCAAAAGAACCAAAGAGCCGCCATCCAGCAGACGGCCAGGGGTGAATCGATCGAGAACAAAAAGTTCCCCGCCATGTTCGCCGGTGTGCAGACAAACATCAGCGCTGTGAAGAACCCGGTGCGGGCATCGAACATCCGTCTGCCCAGGGCAAACATGAAGAACAACGTGCAGGAGCCCAGCGCGATAGCAGCAAGTCGCAGAGCCCACCATTCATAGCCAAATACGGTCCGCAATGCTGCCATCAGCCAGCCAATCATCGGCGGCTTGGAGTAATAACACCAGTCGAGGCGCCGCCCCCAATCCCATTGATAGGGTTCCTCGCCGCCGATCTGGAAGTCGATGCAGGTGAAGACATACACCACTCGAAACATCGCCACACCTGCCAGCAACCACCAGAAACGGCGGGTCCAGTGCTGGAATTCATCGGCGGGCAACATGATGGAAATTGGGGGTCAGCGAAGAATGTCTCTGGCCAGCAAATGAACGACTGCCAAGGCAGTCAAAAGCAACAAAAAAGGCGGGCATCGCTGCCCGCCCTGAAAAATAAGGATAGGATTAAGCCTTGGCTTTCACCTTCGCCTTGATGCGCTCCTTAACAGTAACGGCGTCCTTGCCAACACGGTTGCGGAGGTAATTCAAACGAGCACGGCGGACCAAACCATACTTCTCGACTTCGATCTTGGCGATACGCGGACTGTGAAGCATGAACACACGCTCAACGCCTTCACCATAGGAGATACGACGAACGGTGAACGCCTGACCGAGGCCACGACCGGAGCGGTCAATCACGATGCCCGCGAAGAGCTGAATACGTTCTTTGTCACCTTCGACGACTCGCGTATGAACCTTGACCGTGTCACCGGGTTTGAAATCCGGGACATCCTTCTTCATTTGCTCTTGCTCGATCTTGGTAATGATGGGGTGCATGGCGATAGACGGGTGAAAAGCTCATGCCAGCCAATCCGGCGGGCAAGGGGCGGCGAATGAACCCTATTGCGTCACTTTGGCAACCTGTTTTTCCGTGTCCTGGAGACCTTCACCGCGACCCCACTTCCAAACCGTCAAGAGACAGTCTTTGCCTGTGTTGAGCCGACCTCTTGGTGCCCTGGTCCGCAGTCCCACGGGACGCTTGCGCAGGACGGTCATCCGCTCACTATGCAAGCCCATGTCCAAGAACGCCAAATCCGCCGCCAAGCAGTCTCCCCTTCACCGCAAACACAGCGCCGTCGTCGTCGATGGACCTGAGCGCGCTGCCAGCCGCGCGATGCTTCACGCGGTGGGATTCAAGCGCGAGGACTTCAAGAAGAACAAGATCGGCATCGCCTCGACCTGGAGCATGGTCACGCCGTGCAACATGCACATTGACCGTCTGGCCAAGGAAGCCGCGAAGGGCGTCGATGCCGCCGGTGGCAAGAGTGTGATCTTCAACACCATCACCATCTCCGATGGCATCTCGATGGGCACGGAAGGAATGAAGTATTCCCTCGTGTCGCGTGAAGTGATTGCCGACTCGATCGAGACCGTGGTCGGTTGCGAAGGCATGGACGGCTACGTGGCCATCGGTGGTTGCGACAAGAACATGCCCGGCTGCATCATGGCCATGGGCCGCATGAACCGCCCGAGCGTGTTCGTGTATGGCGGCACGATTCTCCCCGGCTGCGTGGGACCGGAGAAGAAGGACGCGGATGTCGTCACCGTCTTTGAAGCCATCGGCAAGCACGCCAACTGCTTGATCACGGACAAAGAACTCACCGAGATCGAAGAGCACGCGATCCCTGGCGAAGGCTCGTGCGGCGGCATGTATACCGCGAACACCATGGCCAGCGCCATCGAAGCGCTCGGCATGAGTTTGCCCAACAGCGGTGCGCAGGCCGCCGTCTCCAACGAAAAGATGATGGACTGCTTCGACGCCGGCGCGGCGGTGATGAACATGATCAAGCGCGGCATCACACCGCGCGACATCATGACGAAGGAAGCCTTCGAGAACGCGATCACGCTCATCATCACGCTCGGCGGCTCGACCAACGCCGTGCTGCATCTCATTGCGGCAGCACACAGCACCGGCATCAAGCTCGGCATCGAAGACTTCGTGCGCATCGGCAAGAAGACGCCGGTGCTCGCGGACCTGCGTCCGAGCGGCAAGTATTTCATGAACGACCTCGTGAAGATCGGCGGCACCGTGCCGCTCATCCGCCTGCTGATCGAAGAAGGCCTCATGAATGGCGACTGCCTCACCGTCACCGGCAAGACGATGCGTGAGAACATGAAGAACTCGAAGATCGTGTGGCCGAAGAGCCAGACCATCGTGCGTCCGCTGAGCAACCCGATCAAGAAGGACAGCCATCTCGTCATCTTCAAAGGCAACCTCTGCCCCGATGGCGCGGTCGGCAAGATCACTGGCAAGGAAGGTCTCAAGTTCGAAGGCAAGGCCATCGTCTTCGAGTCCGAGGAAACCGCGCTGCAAGCCATCCTCAATGACAAGGTCAAGAAGGGGCACGTCGTCGTGGTGCGCATGGAAGGACCGAAAGGCGGCCCGGGTATGCGCGAGATGCTCAGCCCCACGAGCGCCATCATGGGCAAAGGCCTCGGCAAAGACGTCGCCTTCATCACCGACGGTCGCTTCAGCGGCGGCAGCCACGGCTTCGTCGTCGGCCACGTGACTCCCGAAGCCTTCGTCGGCGGTCCGATCGCCGTCATCAAGAATGGCGACAAGATCACCATCGACGCCGAGAAGCGCGCCATCACGTTGGGCATCCCTGCGGCAGAACTAAAGTCACGTCTCGCCAAGTGGAAGCAGCCGAAGCCACGCTACACGCGTGGCGTGCTCGCGAAGTATGCGAAGCTCACGAGCGATGCTAGCCACGGGGCGGTGACGGATTTGGGGTTGTGACCTTATGGATGCCGGGACACATTACCCTTATCGTGGAATGCCTCTAACGCCTGCGGCGATTGAGGATCTTCTTCTTGGCGTTTTTGCGGGCAGAATTGCATCCCGTTCTGCTCTCGTAGATGAAGTGCGTCGAGTTCATTTGGCGCGCGGCGGTTCAGACTCACAGGTCAACATAACATCCCAAATCAAGAAGGTCCTTTCGTCGCTCAAAGACAAGGGCATGGCCGCAAGTCCATCGGTTGGCTATTGGAGAATAGTTGGTGCCACCCCAGTAGAGGTGGAACAAGAACCTGTCGCAGCCGCACCCGTTAACAGCATTCTCGTTGAGACGGAGAACGACGAAGAAGCCAAACCCGGTTCGTCGGAGGTCATCGCAGACAAAGTGATCGGAACAGGATCGAGCGCAGTCTACGTCTATTACCTCCCTGCTTATCGACACCGGGCAGAGCAGAATCATGAGCAAGCTTGGCCGTGTAAAATTGGCTACAGTAATGGAGACCCAATTCTGCGGGTGCTCGCGCAGGCCTCAACGGCATTGCCTGAGAGGCCTCAAATCGCGTTGGTCATCAGAACCAGCATGCCATCAGTGTTTGAATCAGCTATTCACAATATCTTGATGCTTCGGGGGAAGAAGATCGACAACTCTCCTGGCTCTGAATGGTATCTAACTTCACCAGATGAAGTTGAGTCCATCGCAGGTTTTATTTTGAGTGCGATCACACAGAGTGATGACGATGACACAGATGTTTCGACCGCGTAGGGGTCACGGAAGGTAGCCGTGGGTTTCAACCCACGGTAGGTCGCCGCCCGAGACATTCGTCGCGTAGCGACGGCGGAACCTGTCTCCTCGCTGGTCTTGGATCGATTCTGTCGTCGGGGGCCGGGTTCCGGTGTCGCTCACGCGACACGGGGACTTCGTTGCGTGGGTCCGTGGGTTGAAACCCACGGCTACCGTCCGGTGTCGCTACGCGACACGAGTTGGAAGGCTGGTGAGGTGGTCGAAGGGACGGATGGTGAGATAACGCATCCGCGCATGCTTGTCTCGTGTCTCGTGGGGCTGCACGGTCGGATTGGTGAGATGGCGATGGGTTCAACCGAAGATGTATTTCTCATCGGCTTGGATCTCGTGGATGTGGAGGAACTTCCGATACTCGTCCTCGAACGAGACCTTTGTGTGATGCTCGCGTTGCGTCTGGATGTAGCGCACGGTGTCCGCGACCTGCGACTTCCCGACGGTGAAGGCACCATAGCCATCCTGCCACGCGAAGCCTTTCATGCCCTTCACCTCGGTGGACAGCCACTTCGAGGACTCGCCTTTAATTCGCTTCACCACATCGCTCAAGGCCAGCGTGGGTGGCACGCCAAGCAACAGATGCACATGATCATCGACGCCGCCGATCTGCACCGCTGTGATGTGATGTCTTCGACAGATGCCACCGAGGTAGCGCCAGAGGTCGTCCTCGATCTCGGGACGAATCCAGCGGTCGCGGTTCTTGGTGGAGAACACGATGTGAAAATGCAGGGAGGTGAACGTGTTGGCCATGGAACGCATTCTGAAAGACACACGCTGAAACCTCAATGCTGGAGAGCATGATGGCACGTTGACCACCAAGGCACCTTGCCCGGCATGAACTCAACGATGGCGGGGCGTGTGCCCCAGGGCACCGAGCATCAACTCAGCTCTATAAAAACCAAAACAAACAGTTTGATGGATTATGGTATTTATATGAAAGTTTAGGACACTTCACTTTCCCATGCCCGCCCTTTCCGCTCCAACGTCCGGCCCTGCCTTCCACGCCCCCGCTGACATTCTAGCGAAGCTCAAGTCCCAAGCAGGATCGGCAGCCCTGCGACTGCAGGAGACTCTCGACTCCGTTCTGGTGGCTTTTGAGGCCCACAACCGTGAGATCGCATCGCTGCGAGAGTCGCTTGCCCGAGTGGAAGCACGCATGCAGGAACAGATGCCCGCGATGTCGGCGATGGTTCAGCCCGCTCGTATGGCAGGGCCTGTGACTCAGCCGGCTTCAGTTCAGATCCCTTTCCCAGCCACACCTCAACGCGCCCCCTCGGGCCCGATCATGACCCAGATTCTGTGGCCGTCGAAAGAGGGGCAGCCTGAAATGCCGCCACAGCCCGCACCAGTAAGCAATCGTCCGATCTCAAAGCCGGTATCGATTGTGGAATCTTTGCTCAATGGAGCGCCGCCTCCTTCGGCTGCGACGGTGCTTCCGCCCGTGATGCACGCGCCCGTGCCAGCACAGCCATCGCCCGTTTCCTCGGCGTCGGTGATGAACCCGGCACCTGCCTTTGCTCCAGCAGCACAGACACCGGTTCCGACGGTTGATCCGCTCTCGCCCCAGTTGGAAAAAGCGACTCTGGAAGAACTCAATGCTGCCCTCGCCTACGCTTTCGCTCAGGTTTCAGGGACCAAGGGTCTGGGCAAAGGTGGAATCACTCAGATGATGCCGCCGCCACTGCCGACACAGGCGATGCGCTTCGGTCAGGCACCGGATTACGCGGGCCAGATGTAGTCGAGATCAGGGACGGCCTTCGTGCTGGACAGTCGCGCCTTGCTTGGGAGCATAGCGGCCCATGTTTGCCGACTTTTTCTTTGCCGCCGCGGACCTTCTACCAGCCATTCGTGATGCCCTGCCCGTGATCGTGGGCCTGATCGTCATCGAGGGTCTGCTCTCGGTGGACAATGCACTGGCGATTGCGGCCATGGCGTCGCACCTGGACGAGAAGAAGCGCCGGGTGGCGATGAACATCGGCTACATTGGGGCTTACGGGTTTCGCGTGATTGCCCTGCTGGTTGCAGGCTGGATCATTCACAATCCGTGGATCAAGCTGGCAGGCGCGCTGTATCTGGTCTGGCTGATGTGCGCCCACTTCGCGGGGCAGAAGGAAGCGGCTGAAGACGAAGGCGAGGCAATGAACGTGCACCACCGCACCTTCGCCAGCACGGTGACCATGATTGCGTTGATGGACTTGAGTTTAAGCGTGGACAATGTGGTGGCTGCCATTGCTCTCAGCCCAGACAAGCTGTGGCCGGTTTATGTGGGCGTCACGATCGGCATCATCAGCCTGCGATTGATCGCAGGCTACGCGGTGAAGATGATCGAGAAGTTCCCGATCCTGGAGCACACGGCCTTCCTGCTTGTTGGATACGTTGGCTTGTTATTGCTGGTCGAGCTTCAGCTGCACGTTCACTTCGACAAGGTGGTGAAGTTCATCGGCATCGTGGCGATCACAGCCCTGAGCATTCTGTATTCCCAGAAGGAAGGCCTGCGGAAGGCGCTGATGCCTGTGCTCCGTCTCGCGCTGCTGCCGATGGAGATCTTCGCTGCGGTGGTTGGCGGGCTCATCGTGGCCATCAGCTGGCCGTTCAAAGCCATCGCCGGCATGTTCAAGAAAGAGCCGCCGGCAGCCTGATCGACAAAACTTTTTCGGCGTTCACACACAAAGTGTTCGCGCTGTGTCGTTAGGCCCGGTGAAAAGCCCCGCTTTCGCCCCCTCTCCTAGCCATGAAGGCCGACGACACTAACAACGACTGGCAACGCTGCTTCCAGGAGCTCGCCCCCAAGCTCCTGCTTTACGCCCGCCAATGGACCGCCAGCGCGGCGGACGCCGAGGACGTAGTGCAGATGGCCTTTGTCCGCTGGTGGCAGAAAAACCCCGGCGGCAATCGCGAGCACATTCCCCTGCTCTACGCGGCGGTGCGCTCCATCTCGCTTGATGTGAGAAAGAGCGATGTGCGCCGCGCCAAACGCGAACTCGCCTCCGACCTGTCCATGCCCGAAGGCGACAAGCCTTACTTCGATCCGCCGGTGGAAGACCGCGAGAACCGGCAGCTCCTCGAGCGCGCCGTGCTCAGCCTTCCCGCTGATCAGCGCGAGGTCGTCACCCTGCGCATCTGGGGCGGACTCACTTATGCTGAAATCGCCAAAGCGACGGGCGAGACCACCAACACAGTCGCTTCCCGCTACCGCTATGCCCTCACCAACCTCCACCGCGTGCTGGCACCGCATCGCGAGGACCTGGGCGCTGCCCCGGCTCCTGCGACGGCTTAACCACCTCCTCTTTCAAACCCTGCCCACTGCCATGAACGACGCCAACCTCGAACACCTGCTGCGCACGCTGACGCCAGCGGCCCCGTCAGCCGAGCTGACCGAGCGCGTGAAACACGACCTCGCCCTCGCTGCCATGTTCCGCGAAGCCGCTGACGAAGCCATGCCTTTGCCAGCTCAACATCGCAAACCCATGACCTGGGCCTCCGCTGCCTTCTGGGCTGGAGTGGGGGCTGCTGCCGCAGTCGTGGTCATGCTCGCACTTCCTCAAGGTGCCATCCACAGCACCACAGGCTCCGCCTTGGCCTCCAGCAAGTCGGGCAACACCTTGCCGCCTGACGCCATCATGCCTGTGAGCAGCACTCGTGAGTGGGTAGGCGTGGAAGACCAGGGCATCCGGTTTGTCACCCCGGACAATCCTCAGCGCCAGATGCAAGTGCGCACCGTGGAGCGCCATCGCTGGATCGATCCCCGCGACGGTGCCGAATACATCATCGAAACGCCCCAGGTCGAGTCCGTCGCCCTGCCCGTGAAGTTCCAGTAGTCCCCTTTCAGACCTCCCCGTCCTCTGAAACCCGTGCCATCCCGAAACCTATGAAATCCAAGATCCTGTCCCTCCTCCTGGCCTCCTGTGGCCTCACCCTGAGCGCCGCTAGTGCCCAGGAATCGCCGCAGCCAGGCAATCCACCGCCACCGCCCGAGACCGTGCGTCCAGCAGAACCCAAGGCCGACCAGCCACGCCCTCGTCCCGAAGGTGATCGTCCGAATCCCGAAGCCGGAACCCCTCGCCCCGATCAACGCGGAGCCAATCCGCCACGCGGCGAGCGCCGACCTGAAGCCGATAGTCCTCGTCGCGATGGCGAGCGCCCAGGAGCACCTCAAGGTGCTCGCCCGGACGGTGAACAACGTCGCGGTGAACCTCGCGGAAATCACCCCGATCAAGGCCGTCCTCAGGGGCGTCCTGAAGGCAGTCCCCGCGGCGACGAACGCGGGCAACCCCGCGATCAGCATCGTCCCGAAGGTCGCCAACCGGACTCTCGCGAACAACATCAGGCACGTGGCCCTGAGAACTCACGCGGCCCTTCGCGTGGTGACATGCACCGGCCAGCCCAGCCGCATCGTGGACCGCAGCCTGGTGCTCGACGTGGTCCAGGAGGTGGCGAAGAAGGCCCCCGCATGGCTGACAGTCATCGCCGTGGCCGCGGCCCTCAAGCCTACGGCCGCCACCATCGCGGTCCAGGTCGCGAGCTTGGCAACCTAGGCGCACAAGCCCCTCAGGGACCTCGCTTTGAAGGGCCTCGCTTCGACGGACCTCGTCGTGGGGACGAAGGCCACCGGTTTGGCCCCCCACAGGGTCGCCCCGAGGCACGTCGTGATGGAGATCGCGACCATGCACGCGGCGGAGACTTCGGCCCTCAGCGCCCACCATTTGCCAGCGGACGAGACCAAGGCCGTTCACCTGGTGCCGACATGCATCACGGCCCTCGTCCGGACAGCGGCCCTCGCAAACCCGAGTTCCGCGGCCCTGACAATGATCGCCGTGGAGAGTTCCGTGGACCTCCTCAGCGTCGGCCGGAAGGTGCCGCCCCTCGTGGCGAAGGCATGCGCCGTCCCGATCAGGATCGACGCGGACCTGAAGCTCAACGTGGTCCCGCACCCGAGGGACGCGGCCCCGCACCTCAGCGTGGACGCCCCGATGGCGACCACCGCCCTGAGGGTCGTGGACAGCCTCACCCAGAGTCTCGCCCTGATTCACCAGCCCAACCACGTGGAGGCCCGCGCCCTCCCGAAGAGCGTGGCCGGGGCTCTAGCGCAGCCTAACAACTAGCTTCCAACCTCACATGCCAGCCATGAAACCCCCATCCATCTCCGCCTTGCTCGCCTTCTGCGGCCTGGCCCTGCACCAGGGCAACGCCCAGGCCCAGGAGAATGCAGCACCCAAGCCTGCCGCCGAAACCATCAAGCCTGCTGAACCCCGCAGCGAAAACACTGAACGCCCACGCCCGGTGCGCCCAGAGGGTGAGCGCGGCGACCGCGGCGGCCAGGAGCGCCGCGGACCTCAACCCGAGATGAAGCCCGCTTCGTTCATCGGTGTCTTCACCCACCCGCTCTCCGAGGAAGTGTGTGCCCACACTGGCCTCGCACCAGGCTTCGGCTTGATGGTGGAGGAAGTCATGCCCGACAGCCCTGCTGCGACCGCCGGGCTCAAGCAGCACGATGTCCTCGTCCTCCTCGGCGATCAGAAACTCGTCAATCAAGACCAGCTCTCCGCCCTCGTTCGCGCTGAAAAGAAAGACACCGAAATCACCTTCACCATCAAGCGCGCCGGAGCCGACCAAAAGGTCAGCGTCAAGGTGGGCGAGAAGATGATGCCAGTGAACTCGGAACGTGACATGCCACGCATCGGGTTCGCTCCCTGGGACAACATGTTTTCAGGTCGCGATGGTGAGCGTCTTGGTCGCGAGATGCGCGAGCAGGCCGAGCGCTTCCGCGATGGCATGAAGCAATTCCAGGAACAGTTCCAAGACTGGTCGCGTGGCCCCAAAGATCGCCCCGCACCGCAGTTTGATCGCGATGGCGACCGTCGTGACGGTGACCGTCGGCCCGGCAATCCGCAGCGTCATCCACAAGGGCGCCCTGCAGCAGAAAGCGAGAGCCGCAGCAGCGCATCTTCGAGCAGCAACGTGCAGCGCAACATCGTTCGCCGCGACGATTCGGGCGAGTATTCACTCACCGAAAACAACGGCGCGAAGGTCTTCACCGTGAAGCCTGCCAGCGGTGAAGAACAGTCCTTCATCGTGAACACCGAAGAGCAGCGCAAAGCCATCCCGGAGAACCTGCGCGATAAGCTCCACGAACTCGAAAACGTGGACGGCAAGATGAAGCCCCCGGCAGCACCAGTTGCACCCGAAGCCCCGAAGCCCGGCATCTAACAAGCAAATTCACCCACACCGCGAACGCGCCTGCGGAGCCCTCGGCTCTCAGGCGCGTTTTTCTTGGCAACCTCCCGTCACAATATCACTGCGCCCGCTTCCCCAATCTCCGCCGCCTTGCCACACCGGTCCCGCGATCCAAATGACGTGCCGCGCCTTGAGCTTGTAACCCTTCGTCATCTTCGCCAGCCCCGGCTTCCACCCGCAACCTGCCCAGGGCACTGGAGTTAAAGGGTCCTCGCTAGGCGATGCGATTTCATGCTAGGTTCCCCTGAATCCTGCGTTTCCGCGCCCCAGTCGATTCAACCTCGCCCTGTCCACGCTTATGAAGACTTTCTTTTGGATCACCTCGGCATCTCTCATTGCCATCACTGCTCCGGCCGCGACGGAACCCCCGGTGCCATCGGCTGCTCCCAACTCAGCAACTGCCGACAATGCTGTGTATCGCACCTGGACGGACACGCAAGGGCGCAAGCTGGAGGCCACGTTTCGAGGGTTCCAGGACGGGGAGGTGTATCTTCAGGTGAAGAATGGTTACGTTTACAAGCTGCCACTCGACAAACTAAGTCCAGACGACCAAAAAGTGGCGCAATCGCTGAAGCCGGAGGGTCTGGGCATCCCGGTGGATCCTACGCTCGCGCAGGCCGCCGCGAAGATCGATTTCCTGGTGGAGGCGGGACTGAAGCACAAAGACCAGAAGCCGAACCCGCTGGCATCAGACGAGCAGTTCGTTCGTCGTGTATATCTCGATATCGTGGGCCGCATTCCCACTCGCGAGGAAGCTCTGGAATTGATCAACGACACCAGCGTCTCGAAGCGCGCGAAGTTGATCGACAAGCTGCTGGCAAGCGATGGTGCGAACTCGCATCTGTTTAACTACTTCGCTGACATGCTGCGCATCGCGGACGTGGCGAACAAGGGACGCTTCTACACCTACCAGGAGTGGTTGAAAGGTCGGCTGCAGGAAAACGTGGGCTGGGACAAAATCGTCTATGAGATGATGACCGCCGATGGCAAGCTGCTGGACAACGGAGCCACGGGTTACCTGCTTCGCGATGCAGGCATGAGGCTGGACAATCTCTCCCTGACGCTGAGCACCTTCCTGGGCGCTAATGTTTCCTGTGCTCAGTGCCACGATCATCCTTTCGCGGACTGGACGCAAAAGCAGTTCTATGAAATGGCGTCTTTCTTCGGCGGTAGCGAAACCTATGGAGCCAAGGGCGCGAAGGGCGGCTCCGACAAGAAAGCGATGGCCATGGCTGTTCGCAGCCTGGAGGACCGACGGCTCCAGCAGCAGGCGAAGAACCTGCTCCGCATCAATGCCTTCGAGGTGGAAGACAAGGACGAGAACGACCTCAAACTGCCCGACGACTACAAATACAAAGACGGCAAGCCAGGCGAGACCGTGAAGCCCAAGCTGGTCACCTGGAGCAAGGACGACACGCACCTGCGCGCCTACCGCGATGTGACCACGAAGGAGCCTGCCGAGCTGCGCGCGCAGTTTGCGAAGTGGATGACGGCTCCCGACAATCCTCGATTCGCGATGACGATCGCCAACCGCATGTGGAAGCGCGCCTTCGGCGTGGGTGTGCGCGAGCCGGTGACCGATCTCGACGATCCCAACACCGCTTCGAATCCGCCCCTGCTGCTCCACCTTACTTCGGAGATGGTGCGGCTGAAGTTTGATCTGAAGGCATTCATGCGTCTGATCTACAACACTCAAGCCTACCAGCGCGAGGCGACCAGCTACGAGTTCGAAGCGGGGACGGCCTACATGTTCCCTGGTCCGGTGCTGCGCCGCATGACCGCTGAGCAGGCCTGGGACTCCTGCGCGACGCTGGCCGTGGGGCCCGCCGTCGATCACTTCAAGTCCAAGCGTGCGGCTGAATATGCCAAGGCGATGAAGATTGATTTCACTGCCAGCAATCTGGAAGAACAGATCAAGAATGCACTCACGGCGATGCGTGGTGCCGCAGCCGCTGGTATTGGGGGCAAGGGCGGCAAGGGGAAGGGTAAGGCGGCGATGCGCAAGCGCATGATGGCCCAGGAAGAACAGGGCTCTGAAGATGGCGAGATTCTCACCCGTCCACCCACACTGGGCGGCATGGTGCTGGCCCGTGCGAGCGAGCTGCCACAGCCAGAAAAGGATCAGCACTTCCTGCGTCAGTTCGGCCAGAGCGATCGCCAGATCGCCGACAGCAGCAGCGATGAAGGGAACATTCCTCAGGTGCTCATGCTCATGAACGGTGATGCCCAGGCGGTGATCGGCAGCCCACGTTCGCTCGTGGTGCAAACGGCGGACAAGCAAGCGACACCAGAAGAAAAGATCGAATCGCTCTACGTCAGCTTCTTCTGCCGCAAACCAAAGGCGGATGAAGTAGCGACGGCGAAAGAAGCCCTCGCTGGCGGCCTCGGCCTCTCGGACCTGACCTGGGTGCTCTTCAACACCCGTGAATTCGTCTTCATCGAATAGCGCCCTCCACCTTCACCCTGATCCGACCATGACTTCTCATCTCGATCCCCTCTCACGTCGCGCTTTCGTCGAGCGCTGGGCCAAGACCACGCTGGGTGTCACCGTGCTGCACAGCGCCTCACACTCGATGCTGGCTGCTGAAAAAGCCGCAGGCAATCCCGCCGCTGGACCTGGCTTCGGCAAGGCGAAGAACCTCATCTTCCTCCAGATGATCGGTGGCATGACGCACATCGACACTCTCGACCCGAAGGAAGGCGATACCAAGGGGCCCAAGGATCCGATCAAAACCAAGGCCGGCCTGCAACTGGGCGGCACGATGGTTAAGCTCGCGGAGCAGGCGGACAAGATCAGCATCATCCGCAGCATGTCTTCCAAGACCGGGGTTCACGCCTCGGCGCAATACCTGATCCGCACCGGCTACGAGCAACGCGGCACGATCAAGCATCCAGCCATGGGTGCCTGGGTGCAGCACTTCAAGGGGGCCAGCCACAAGACGCTGCCCTCGAGCGTCTGCGTGAATCGGCAGCCAAACAACGGCAACGGCTTCTTCCCCGCCGCGTTCTCGCCTTTGCCCATCCTAGATCCCGATGCCGGTCTGCAAAACTCGCAGGCCGATGTGTCGGCTGAGATCATGCAAAAGCGCATGGCCTTGCTGGACAAGCTGGATGCTGGATTCCGTTCGCGGTTCCAGACGGCCAGTGTGAAGAGCTACACCGAGTTCTACGAGAACACGGTGAAGATCATGAGCAGCACAGACCTGGAGGCCTTCAGTCTGGCCGATGAGCCCGACGCTCTGAAGGAGAAGTATGGCAAGAACAAGTTTGGCCAGGGCTGTCTCCTCGCCCGCCGGTTGATCGAAAAAGGTGTGCGCTGCATCGAGGTCGCCAGCGGCGGCTGGGACATGCACAACAACATTGACGAAGCCCTCGAAGATCGCGGTGCTGAGATGGACCAGGGCGTGGCCGCCTTGCTCGAGGATCTGAGTTCACGCGGCATGCTGGACAGCACGATCGTGGTGCTGTGCTCGGAGTTTGGCCGGGGACCGAAGATCAATGGCAATGCTGGTCGTGATCACCATCCGAAGGTGTTTTCGACCATGCTCGCTGGCGGCGGCATCAAGGGCGGGTTCGTCTATGGTGCCAGCGACAAGGGAGGTTTCGAGGTCGCCGACAAGGGCGTCACAGTTCAGGACTTCCTCAGCACGGTGGGCTGGTCGCTCGGTCTGCCGATCGACGAAGTGGTGATGTCCCCCAGCAATCGACCCTTCACCGTGGGGGACAAAGGCACCGCCATCCTCGATCTTTTCGCCTAGCCGAAAAAAGTTCGATAAGATTTGAACGCCTCAGGGTGGGCCGTTGACTCAGTATCCGTGGCGTCGAGCACTCGACGTTTCGGCATGGGAGGCTGAAACGGCGGGTATCCTCAACAAGACAAGACAACAGCGGGCCGGAGGTTACTCCGGCCCGTTTTTGCTTTTCTGGCCTGGGACTTGTTCCATGATGAGCGCCCCTCATGCAGCGCATCCCGGAAGAAACCATTCAGCAGGTGCTGGCGGCCACGAACATCGTGGACGTCATCGGCCGCGTGGTGACGCTGAAACGTGCGGGCACCAATTATCAGGGTCTGTGCCCCTTCCACACGGAGAAGTCACCGAGCTTTTCGGTCAGCCCATCGAAGGGGATGTATCATTGCTTTGGCTGCAAAGCGGGCGGCACGGCGATCAAGTTCCTCCAGGAGCACGAGGGCATCACCTTTACCGAGGCTGTGAAACGGCTGGCCGACGCGGCCGGGATTCGCATTGAAGAACAGGTCTGGGATGCCAACGCCGAGCGTGAAGCCAAGCACCGGGCTGCGCTCAAGCGTGTGCACACCGACATCACGGAGTGGTTCCACTCGCTGCTGCTCCGCCATCCGATGGCCGATGCGGCGCGGCAGTATCTGAAGGGCCGCGGGCTCAACTCGGCCATCGCGAAGAACTGGCAGCTGGGTTACGCGCCGGAGCAGTCGATGTGGATGCGCCGATGGGCTGCGGAGAAGAAGTATTCCGAGCAACTCATGATTGATGCCGGGCTCTTCAAGCAAAGCGATCGCGGCGAGACATATCCATATTTCCGCCACCGGCTGATGTTCCCGATCCGAAACGAGAACGGCGAAGTGATCGCGTTCAGTGGTCGCCAGCTCAGTGCCGAAGCGAAGGGCGGAAAGTATGTGAACTCGCCCGAGACGGTGCTGTTCTCGAAGAGCAAGGTGCTGTTCGGTTTTGATAAGAGTCGTCGTGGCATCAGCAAGCTGGGACGTGCCATCGTCTGTGAAGGTCAGCTGGACATGGTCACCGTCTTCGAGGCGGGCATCGAGAACGTGGTCGCCACGCAGGGCACGGCCTTCACCGAGTATCATGCGAAGATGCTCAAGCGGAACTGTGAGGAGGTCGTGCTCTGCTTTGATGCCGATAACGCCGGCTACACCGCCGCTGAGAAGAGCTTCAAAATTTTGTCGCCTGTGGGCATCACCGTGAAGGTGGCCAGGTTGCCAAAAGGTGAAGACCCGGACTCGCTGATCAGAAGCCAGGGCGCGGACGCCTTCCGCAAGGTGATCGATGGAGCGGTGGATTTCCTCGACTTCCAGATTACGCACAAGAAGTCCACGACCGCTGGCGGCGATCTTCGCGGGCAGGTTCAGCTCATCGAGCAAACGGCCGTGACGATTGCGATGAGCCCGAGTGTGGCGGCTCGCGATCTGATGATTCGCAGTCACGCAGCGCAGCTGGGCGTAAGCGAAGATGCCCTGCGCAAGGAGGTGAATACCTTCGTGCGCCGCCAAACAAAGAACGCCGAGCAAAAAGCCGCGAAGCCGGGAACTGCTCAAGACGACGCGCGAAAGTTGCTCTCGCTCCAGCATCCCACCGCGCTCATGCTCTGTGGGCTCGCCTTGTCGAATCAGGAGGTGATGGACTGGGTGCGCAGCATCGACTTGGAGCCCATCTTGCAAAACCTGCCCGGCACCGAGTTGCTCAGCCGCATCTGGCATGGGCACTTCCCCGCCGGTGACGGCCCGGCACAAGCAGCGTTCTTTGCTTCCTTGCCCGAGGACGAGCAGGCCGCCTTCGTTCAGTTGCATTCCCAGGCCATGCCAGGAGGCAAGCTGGACGACGCCCAACAAGCCTGGAACAGCCTGGATCTAGCGCGGCTGCATCATTTGGTGCAACAAACACAGGCCAAAATGATGGACCCCGCCATCGATCCCGCCAAGGTCGCAGAGATGCACCAGCAGGTCATGGCCTGGCGCAAAGAATACCTTGACCGCACCAAGGCCTCCCAGGATACTCCGTAGCCCCTGTGAAACCCCCACCGGATGGCTGTTTGCTGCAAATATGGCCGCTTCGCCGAATTCATCTGCCCACGCATCCTCGTCATCTGGTTCTTCCCATTCGACCGCTTCTGCGGACAATGGTGTGCCCATGAAACGCAAGCGTGGCCGTCCCCGCAAGAACCCTGAGTCTTCTCCTGTGGCTCCAGTGGAGGTGTCACACAATCATAATTCCGGGCGCAAACGCGGTCGCCCGCCCAGGCATCAGAAGCAGCCAGCGGCACCTGTGGTTGTCTATGACGACATCAATGCGCCGGAGATCCAGTCCAAGCTGCGTGAGTTGATCCGTTTGGCGAAGGAGCAGGATTACCTCACCTTCGACGACCTGAACGCAGCCCTGCCCAACGGGCACGTCAGCGTGGATCTCCTCGATGAGATCATCGGACGTCTGCGTTCGATGGAGATTCGAATCGTCGAGGACAGTGAGGTGGACGCCGTCAAAGTGGTCGCCGCTGATGTGCAAGAGGACGAGGAGGAGCCCGAGTCCGAGACCGTGGTGGACGATCGCGATGTCCCAAAGCTCGACGTTCTCGACGATCCCGTGCGCATGTATCTGAAGCAGATGGGCCAGGTGCCACTGCTCACACGTGAGCAGGAGATTAACATCTCGAAGCGCATCGAGAAAGCCGAGAACAATCTGCAAAACTCCCTGCAAACCGTCGGTTTCATCGCCGAGAATTATGTTCTCCTGGCCGACAATCTGATCACGGGCCTTGAGCGATTCGACAGGCTGGTTATCGACCAGAAGAACGATGATCGGGACGGCTACTTCAAGAAGCTGACCCAGACCCTTGCCCAGGCCCGCACGGCCCTCGAGAAGTGCCATGAGAGCTACGCCTCCACCGTGAAAACTGCGGCGAAGAAGAAGGAAGCTGCCATCACGACGTTCGCCGATGCACGCTCGAGCTTCTTCAAGCTGGCCAACAAGTTCTTCTTCAAACAGAAGGTGAATGAGGATTTCGTCACGCTGATGAAGGAGCAGCTCAAAGAGCTGGAGCGAATTCAGCGCGACGTCGCCAGCGACGCCGAGAACGAAGTCGCGGCCGAAGCCTTGAAGCAATTCGAGATGCGCGCCTGGCTAAGTGCCGCTGAGTTCCGCGCGGTGGTCGCAGAGGCCGGTCGATGGGTTACCGAAAGCACCAAGGCCAAGACCGAGATGATCGAGGCCAACCTGCGTCTGGTCATTTCGATTGCCAAGAAATACACCAATCGCGGCCTGTCGTTCCTCGATCTGATTCAAGAGGGCAACATGGGCCTCATGCGTGCGGTCGAGAAGTTCGAGTATCGCCGCGGCTACAAGTTCAGCACCTACGCCACCTGGTGGATTCGTCAGGCCATCACGCGGAGCATTGCTGACCAGGCACGCACCATCCGCATCCCGGTGCACATGATCGAGACGATCAACAAGCTGATGCGTGTGCAGAAGCAGTTGATCCAGGAACTGGGGCGTGATCCCACCCCCGAAGAAATCGCCGAGGAAGTGCACCTGCCGGTCGAGCGCGTGCGTGCCGTGCTACGGATGAGCCAGCAGCCCGTGTCACTGCAAACGAAGGTTGGCGAATCTGATGGCGACACCGAATTCGGTGACTTCATCGAGGACAAGGAAGCCTCCAACCCGATGGAGCTGACGGCGATGAACCTGCTGCGCGACAAGCTCCGTGATGTGCTGGAAACGCTCAGCGAACGCGAACGCGAGGTGCTGGAACAGCGCTTTGGTCTTGCCGATGGTGCAGGCCGCACGCTTGAAGAAGTGGGTAAACAATTCCAAGTGACCCGCGAACGCATTCGTCAGATCGAAGCGAAGGCTTTGCGCAAACTGCGCCACCCCACTCGCATCCGGAAGCTCGGTGGTTTCTTCGGCACGGGCTAGTGCGGCATTGAAGCCCCCCAGACGGCTCGCGCAAGAAACTCAGAAAGCCCGAAGAGGATGGCAAGACACCTTTCCTGATGATCGCTAAAGAGACGCGGGTTTGCAGTTTGCTCTACCTCGCGCAACCTTTCTGAACATGCACGGTTAGACCCATTCAGAATCCGATCTTTCCTATGGAACCGCTCCCCCCCAATGATCCCCTTTGGAAGCTGCTTGGAAAAGCACGCCCCGTGGAACCGCGTTCCAATTTTCTGCCCAACGTTCTTCGGGAGGCACGCAACACACCTCAACAAACGAGCTGGTGGTCCAGCGTGAGGGAAGATTTCTCTGCTTGGCTGACCAGCCTTCAGAGGCCCGCGCTCATGAGCGTGGCGGCATTCGTGATCGTGGCCTTGGTGGTCACTTTGCTAGAACGTCCCGTGGCAGAGACTTCAGACGCTGCCACGCCAGTGGCGAAAACTGCTGCTATTCAGCCTTTGGCAGATGAAGAGATGGCCTTGATCGCTGATGATTTCAGCCTGCCAACCGCAGGTCTGGACCACATGGAAGCCCTGGTGGCAATGGAGGACACGTCGTCCCTCACGGACAATGAGATCGCCTTCCTGCTCTACTGAGCAGTGGCCAGCTTCCTACCGACCTCCTTTTCCAGGAAGTCGATGACATCTCGGAATCTGCTCGAGTTGGCGGCGTTTGCCTCGCACAGTGCCTGATGAGCTTCGAGGACATGAGCGGCTTGCTCTGTTTTGCAGATCGGACCGGGTGAGGCGCAATGCTCCAGTTCACATGCAGCTTGGCGACGTTCTTCCGGCCAAGCGCTGCCATCCACATCGACATCGAGAATGTGATCGAGCCCCAGGCTACTGAGCAGCTGCTGGTTTCGTGCATTCACGTTCAGCACGGTCACCGTGCCACCGCCACAATCCCGCAGGTCACGAGCCACTCCGGTGAGAGTGCCCAGGAAGGTGGAGTCCATCATGGGACAGCGATCCAGATCGAAAACGAAGTCCCGGACGCCTGATTCGATGCGATCCTGAACTGCTGTTTTGACGCTGACGCTGTTCTGAAAACATCCTTTGCCGTCAACGCGGAGCCAGAAGACATCTCCGATTTGACCAACGAGTATAGTGGAAGGGGGATTCACTTGGGGATTGGGGGACGATGGAAGTCACCATCCCCTGCCCGATTGATTACGAGGGCGAAGTCCTCCGGGGGTCACAAGGAACGCTGGAGCCGGAGAAAGTCGTCCTAGCAGGGCGAGGCAGGCGCGATGGGAACGGGTTAGTTCCAGAGGAACGAATCAGCCACGACCAACTGCTCCTTCCCGCGCACCAAGCTGGCGCGCCAAGCTGTCACTGGGCCATTGCTGCGAAACTCTTCACCCGTCACCTGGAAGCGGGTCACATTGGAACGATTCACATCGCTGACCTGTTCTTCCTTCACCTTCACCGTCAATCCGGTGTCACGCTGGCGGTATTCAAAACGCACCGTCAGTGGCTGGGTGCGATCCTTGGCCTTCCACATCACGGTATAGTATTGGCCAGAGCGCTCCATCTGCTCAGCCATGGTGTAGGCACCGTAGAGGTGGTAGGAGCGTTCGAAGTGAATGGAAGGATCCCCAGCCTTGATGCGCTGCGCCGGGTCAACGGTATAGATTTTCACCTTCGAGATCGCACCTCCCGGTCCCTTGCAGGTGGAGGAGCAGGAAGCCAGGGTGCCCAGGGTCAAAGCCATGCACACCACACGAAGGAGAGATCGAGCCGTTGCCGTCATAGTGGGCTGCTATTATCGAAACACTTCGCAGACTGTCAACGCTGCCTTCCGATTCGTTTTGGGGTGGTTCTCGCTCCCTTATGTGCATTGCGAATGCAGTCAACGTGGACAGGCGTGCTTGTTACAGCCTATCTTTTCCCATGCGCCATCTCCTCTCTTTCGTTCTGATAGCCCTCGCCTGCCAGGCACAGGAGCCTGCGGTTACGACGCTCGACGTCAACCAGCTGATCCTCGACTTCGACAACACCATCCGTGCGCACAGCCAGAAGCTCATCGCGGCGAAAAGCGATGCCGAGCGAGCTACCTTGAGCACTCAGTTCCCTTCGCCCGACAAGCTGGCCCCCACCATGCTGCGCATTATGCAGGAGCATCCTGACGAGACCTCCTCGATGACCGCTATGTCCTGGTTGGTCACCCGCGCCACTCAGCTTCCACAGGGACAGATCGCGTTGCAGGACCTCAAGGACAAGCACGCGGCCAAAAAGGGTCTGCTGGAAACGATCGACTTCCTTTCCCATGCCCAGCCATCGGTGGCAGAGCCCGTGCTCCGCATCATTCGCGAAAAGAACCCGAACATCGAAGAGAAAGCCGCCGCCACCCACGGGCTGGGACTTTGCCTCTTCGGACAAAGTGAGGGCAGTCCCTCCGATCCCAAGTCCAGGGCCGCGCTCGCCGAGGCGGTGGGCTACTTCACCGAGATGGTCACGTCCTACAAAGATGTCGTGTGTCGCGGCTTTAAACTGTCCGACCAGGCGGCTGCGATGCTATTTGAAATCGAGAATCTCAACCCCGGAAAAGCCTGCCCCGAAATCGAAGGCAAGGACTCCACGGGTGCCGTCTTCAAACTCAGCGAATACCGTGGCAAGGTCGTGGTGCTCGTCTTCTGGGGCTCATGGTGCCATGCCTGCCATGCCACGCTCGACGGTGTGCGCACCAGCGTCCAGGCACATGCGGACAAGGTGGTGATGCTTGGTGTGAACACGGACCCACTCGAGACCTACAAGCAGCTCGCCACCACGCAGAACATCTCGTGGCGCAACTGGTGCGACGAATACAACCGTGGTCCCATCAGCGCTGTCTGGAATATCCGTCACTGGCCGACGATCTACGTCATCGACGCCAAAGGAGTCATTCGTGGCAAAGATGTGTCCGCAGGCCAGCTCGACACGGTGCTGAACGAAACTCTCGCCTCTCCCTGATCAATCGCCCGGATAGCGCAGCCACTTCATAAGCTGCTCAATGTTGCCCGTGATCGAAGTCAGCGATCGCTGAATGCCCATCATCCAGCGAAGGTCGGTGCCGGGTGCGGTTTGATCCGTGAGCTTGTCGCACGCCGTCAGAGCCGCGTGAAAAAGCGGCAGCGACTGTTCCAGATCCGTGAGCAAGAACTGCCACTGGGAACTTTTGAGCGAGGTGAAATTCTTCAGCGCATGAGAGAGATGCGCGGCCAGATCACCGGCGGTCGTCAGCAGGCGCAGCACAGCCGGACGGGATTGAAGTTCACCCGGGCTCGCTAGCAGCATCTCGAATCGCCTCAACTCCATCGACAGCTCGCCAGTCGCCTGATTGATCAAAGCGAAGGCATTGCTCGGAATCGCCGACGCATCGATCTGCGACTGGCCAGGATCATTACCCATCAGACTAGCCATGCCGCCAAACGGCTTCGCACTCGCATCACCTGGAGCGCCCAGGTCCGGTGCGAGCCCGCCGTCATCCATGTCCCCTAAGAGGAACTGCTTCCGGCGTGCGCGATTCTGGCGGATCTGCGCACGTTCCGCTTGAGTGGAAAGCTGCCAGCAAGGGGCGGAAACGGTCAGGTGGAAATGCCAGCTCTGAATCAAGACCCGCTGCTTCTCCACATTGAACCACTCCAGAAACAGCAGGTTCTTCAGGCCCTGAGGCTCCGTGAAGGGACCTGCCTGCTTCCGACTGCGCGGCACCTTCAGCACACGATACGAAGCCGTCATTTGGCCCACACATCCGAACTGATGATCAGCTAGCTTCGCCACCTGACGCATGTTCACTTCGGGAATGGGATTCTGCATTTCAATGCGGCACCCCGCGACGTCGCGAAGAAAATTTCCCGTAAGCTCAATCCTCAGTGGTCTATCCTGACCTGCCAGATGGAACATCCCCGTCACCAGCCCCGGCACTTCGTTGGAGAGGTAACCGCTGATGAGGGATGAATCGAGGCAGATAAGCATGGGAGTTGTGAAAAATGTAAAGGCCTGCTTCACAGCGCGCAAGCGCCCTCAGCATTTCCTTCGAGAGATTCTGACCACACTCTCATCTCAAGCCATGGCAGGCTCATCATCGTCCACAGGCTCGGCGTTCAATCCCATGCCAGCAGGGGGGATCGCTGGCTGAACCACAAATGAAGCAACAGGCGGAACCATCGCCGTGGAAGTCGCCACCGTGGGAGCTGCAGACGCAGGCTCAGGCTTTGATCCCGCCAGTCTCATCTTCAGCAGGCCACCGAGAATGGAGAACCAAAAGTTGGCACCCATCGCCGCAGCCAGCGCTGAGAGCAGCCAGCCACACACGGCACCAATCGGATTGCTGATCACATACAGCTTCTCGTTCTTCCCCCAGCGAATCGGCAGGCCTAGGGCATCGAGATTGGAAACCGCCGTGTTATAGGCCTGCATCTGCACCTCCAGGCGCGCATTGAGATCCTCAGCCGACACTGGACTGCCACTGGGCAGCGGAGCGGATGGTGCCACCGCCATCGAGGCACCTTTCGCGATCTGTGTGCTCGCGAAGTCAGCGGCCTTCGTCGCGATCGTCTTGCGCAGATCGCCATTCACCGACAGCGCCCCTGCAATATGCAGAGCATCCACATTGAGCCAGATCGCCATGATGAATCCCACCAAAAACAACACGATGTGCGCAAGCCGCTTATACCAGCCGCTTGCACGCTGCATCGTGTCATCGAACCACTGCTGAAGCCGCAGACGAAAAGGAATGCCCGTGTCCAACGCACTGTCGTGGAGCGCCTGGAGCGTCGTGCGCAAATCAGGCTGCTGCACATCTTCGATCAAGGCAGCAATCGCGTCCTCACGTCCCACCTCCCCTTTCCTCAAGCCACCCGAGCGCAGCAGATGGAGCAGCGTGTCCGCAAACACTCCCGATGGCAGGTAGGAAGGAAAGTCCGCACGCTTGCCATCGCTGAGGGACACCGTGCTGAGCTTTTGCCAGATCTTTGAGATGAATCCACTCGACGACGAATCATGCTCCGCCGCGCCCAGCCCTTGCACCAGAGGATGCTGCACCAGCATCCGCATCAGATCATCACCCGGCAGCAGCCCACGGATCGCCTGCACTAAAGTCCTGGCCCGCTGCGCCCACAAAGTCATCAGCACCTCGGTCGCCGCAGAGACCAGGAGGCTGAAAAGCCCAAACACAAAACACAGGCCGACGAGGACATCGAGAACAGCGATCATGGCGCGCATTCTAGCGCCCTGCTCTGATTCAGCAAAGGCAGACAGCCAGATTCCAAACAGCATTGATCGACCCCTGGCAATATCACGGCACGCGCTCCGTTTTGCCCGTCGTGATCAAGACTCTCAGCCTGCTCTCGCTCCTCGCTCTCTCGTCAGCGCAAGCCGCCGACTTCGACGTCGTCATCCGCAATGCTTGGATCGCCGAAGGACTCGGCAAGCCCATGTTCAAAGGCAGCATCGGCATCAAGGACCAGCATGTCATCGCTGTTGGAGACGTGAAAGGCACAGCTGCCACCGAACTGGATGCTGCAGGCAAAGTGGCAGCCCCAGGCTTCATCGACGTCCACACGCACTCCGAAAAGATCGCCGATCTCCCGGCTGCGGAGAACTTCGTCCGCATGGGCGTGACAAGCATCATCACCGGCAACTGCGGCGGCTCGTGGACAGACGTCGCCAAGGCCTTCGACGAACTCCGCACCAAGGGTATCGCCATCAATGTCGCTACTCTCATTGGTCACAATTCCGTCCGCCAGCAAGTGATGGGCGGCAGCTTCATGCGTGCTCCCACGAGCGAGCAAATCGGCCAGATGAAAGCTCTCGTCGATCAGGCCATGAAAGACGGAGCCGTAGGCCTCAGCACCGGCTTGATCTACACGCCCGGCACCTGGGCCAAGACCGAAGAAATCATCGAACTCGCGAAAGTGGCCTCCGCTCACGGCGGCATCTACGCCAGCCACATGCGCTTCGAGACGTCCAAGATCTTCACCGCCATGGACGAGCTGATCCGCATTGCCCGCGAGGCCAAAATTCATGCCGAACTCTCGCACATCAAGCTCTCCGGCCCCAATGCCTGGGGCAAGGCAGACCGCGTGCTCAAGTATCTCGACCAGGCGCGTTCCGACGGCCTCTTCATCACCCACGATCAATACGTTTACACCGCCTCCAGCACTGGCCTGCGTCAGTTGATCCCCGACTCCGCCCTCGAAGGCACCCGCCAGGATTTCATCAAGCGCATCGACGATCCCGCTCAGAAGAGCGCGATCATCACCGAGATGAAGGAGGTGCTCCGCCGCAGCGGTCGCAGTGACTTTGGCTACGCCGTGATCGCACAGTTCAAGGCGCAACCCGAACTCAACGGCAAGTCCATCCCCGAAGCTGCCAAGATCCTCCGCCAGGCAGACACCCTCGATGATCAAATCGAAACCATTTTTGACATCGAGCGTCGCGGCGGCGGGAGTGGCGTGTTCCACGGCATGAGTGAACCCGATCTCCAAACCTTCCTGCGTCACCCGCTCACCATGATCGCAAGCGATGGTGGCCCACGCCTCTTCGGCGACAGCGTGCCCCACCCCCGCAGCTATGGTAACAATGCCCGCGTGCTCGCCCGCTACGTTCGCGACCTCAAGCTGCTCACGTTGCAGGAAGCCATCCGGCGCATGACTTCACTTCCCGCCAAGACCTTCCACCTTGATGGTCGTGGCACCATCAAGCCTGGCTCGTGGGCCGACATCGTCATCTTTGATCCCGAAAAAGTGTCCGATCCCTCCACCTTCGATGATCCTCATCACTACGCCGAAGGATTCAGCGATGTTTTTGTCAATGGCACCGCCGTGCTCAAAAACGGAGCCATGACCGAGACACGCCCCGGTGGACCGTTGAAGATGAGTCCTGTCACCCCATGAAGCTCGCCGTCATCTTCTCACTTATCGCGCTCTCCTTCGCCCACTCCGCCGAAGAGCAAGCCCACGGCGTCGCCTTCGAGCAATGGGTGCGCGACACCTTCTTCGACGGCTACAAGCCCGAGTCCTACACCCAAAAATGGGACATCCCAGCCGAGGCAAACAAGAAGCACGGCGGCATTCCCGCCAATCCGAAAGCCACCAAGTTCGGCATGCCCATCGACATGGGCGATGCGCTCCGCCAGTTCGACGTGATAGAGTCTGAGCAACGCTTCCTCATCATCTCAGGCTTCTGGGACCAAGAGGGTGACAAAAAGAAATGGGTGCATGGAGTCGCCGTCGAAGTGACCCCAGAGGCCTATCAAAAACTTTGGGAACCCATCACCCGCGCAGACCTCGAGAAGCTCGATGCCGTGGTCAAAGACAAGTCACTGCCGCTCGACGAGGCACGTGCACAAGCTCAGAAGATTAAGAGCCGCGCGCCCTTCGCGAAGGCCATCATCCAGGTCAACCCCAAGCTCGACAACAAGCAACGCCGCCTGCAGTGCAGCATCCGCTTCGGCGACTTCTTCCACTTCCTGGCACCCACCGTCGAAGCTCTTCGTCAGGACAAGCCCACGATCTGGGGCGTCGCCATGCCTGAAGCCTTCCAGTCGCCACCAAGGCGGCGAAAGAAGTCAGCGACCTCGAGTTGATCGCACTCAACCAAAAACCTGCTTCACGATCTGCGGATTCTCCACGCCGGTGAGCCGCTGGTCGAGCCCCTGGAACTTGAAGGTGAGCTTCTCGTGATTCAGGCCGACCGCCGCGAGGATCGTCGCGTGAAGGTCATGAACGCTGACGCGATCAACGACGGACTTGAAGCCAATCTCATCCGTCTCCCCATGATGATAACCACCTCGCACACCGCCGCCGGCCATCCAGACGGTGAAGGCGTGCGGGTTGTGATCGCGACCGGGCTTCGCAGCCTTTTGTGAGATCGGCAGACGACCAAACTCGCCACCCCACACGATAAGCGTGTCATCAAGCAGGCCGCGTTGTTCGAGATCGGTGATGAGTGCGGCCACAGGTTGATCGCTCTCCGCAGCGAAGCCGCTGTGATTGCCAATGATGTCGTTGTGACCATCCCAGCTCTGCTGGTTCTCCATGCCGCCAGAGTAAAGCTGGATGAAACGCACGCCTCGCTCGACCATGCGTCGCGCCATCAGGCACTGCGCGGAGAAGTGAGCGCAGTGCGGCTTGTCCAGGCCGTAGAGCTTCTTGATGTGCTCCGGTTCGTTCGCGACATCGAAGGCTTCCGGCGCGGCGGTCTGCATGCGATAGGCGAGTTCGAAGCTCTCAATGCGCGCGTTCAGCTCGCTCTCGATGGGCGACTGCGCGAGTGCGCTGCGGTTGAGCTTGGCCAGCAAATCGAGCTGCGCGCGCTGACGCTGCGGCGTGAGCGACGATGGCGCATCGAGATTATCAATCGGCTTCCCACTCGGCTTCAGCCAGGTGCCTTGATACACACTCGGAAGGAAACCCGCGCCCCAGTTCGACGCACTGCCTTTGGGGAGCCCGCGATTCTTGGGATCGCTCATCACGACGAACGACGGCAGCGAATCGCTCTCGCAGCCGAGCCCATAAGTCACCCACGAGCCGACACACGGATAGCCCATGCGCGTCGCGCCCGTGTTCATCATGAAGAGCGCGGGCGAGTGGTTGTTCGATCCCGTCCAGCACGAATGGATGAAGCACATCTTGTCCACATGCCGTGAGGTCTGCGGAAACAACTCGCTGCACCACGTGCCGCTCTGCCCATGCTGCGCAAACTTGAACGGCGACTTCATCAACCCGCCCACCGAGCCGGGGAAGAACCCCGTCTTCGGATCGAAGCCATCAAGCGCCTTGCCATCGCGCTTCGCCAGCTCCGGCTTGTAGTCCCAGGTGTCCACTTGTGACGGGCCGCCATTGGTGAAGATCCAGATCACCGACTTCGCCTTGCCTCCGACGGTCAGAGTTGGCGTCTTTGGTGCAAAGGGATTCAAGGACGACGTGCCGTGGGAATCACGCTCCATGAGTGCCGACAAGGCAAGCGCACCGAAGCCTCCGCCTGCGCGTTGGAGGAGATCACGACGAGAGAAGGGATGGTTGTTCATGGCGTGCGATCAGTTGACATAGACAAACTCATTCAGCCCCAGCAGCACCTGGCAGTAATCGGCCATCGCGAGGGCTTCAGCGTTGGGCTTCTTCTCGGCGGCGTAGCTCGTGCGTTGTGATTCGACGAAGGCTTTGCCGGAGGCGATCTCATCAGCGCGTGGGGCTCGACTGAAGCAAATCCGATACGCGTCTTTGATGCGCTGGCCGACATCACTCACGTCGCTGACGCGCTTCGCCAATGACTCGGCCCAGCCGCGAGCTTGAGCGCTGTTCATCAAGATGAGCGCTTGCGGCGCGACGGTCGTCGTTGGTCGTGCGCCTTGGCTGACAAGCGGTTCGGGCGCGTCGAAGGCGACCATGCTGCCGATGAGCTGGCTGCGCTTGATGTTGAAGTAGATGCTGCGGCGCTTGCTGTTCTCATCGCGCGTGCCGGGACCGAACATAGTGCTATCGAGCATACCGCTGACGGCAAGCATCGAGTCGCGAATGGCTTCGCCTTCGAGGCGCTGCGGCTTGCGATACATGAAGAGTTCGTTGCCCGGATCGGCGGCTTCTTTGGCGGCATCGCGCTTCGTGCTCTGCTGCCATGCTTGTGAAAGCAGAATCATCTGGTGAATCGGTTTCATCTTCCAACCATTCGCGATGAGCTGCGACGCGAGCCAGTCGAGCAACTCGGGTTGCGTGGGTGCGTTGCCCGTTCTGCCGAAGTCGTTCGGCGTGCTCACGATGCCGGTGCCAAAGTGATGCTGCCATAGGCGATTCACGATCACGCGTGCGAGCAAAGCACCTGCGCCATGATCCACATCGGTGATCCAGTTCGACAGCGTGCGCCGACGACCGGAATACTTCGCGCCCTCCGGTGGCGACCACTGCCAGCGTTTCTCGTCACCAGGCCGCGCGAAGATTTGCAGAAAGCCTTGCTTCGCTTCGCCGTCCTTCAGATCAGGATTGCCGCGCTTGAGGAAGAAAGTCTGGTCGAAGAACGGCCCGCCCTGAGTGTGCATCACGATGGGATCATAACCCTCACCGCAGATCATCATGCGTGTCGCGCCTTCGATGGGCTTGGTGCTTTTGTCCTTCGCCATCGTGGTGATCGCGGGCGTGATCTTGCCATCGGGATGGATGTCCACGTTCATGCGCGTCGTGGTCGTGAACGTGCTCAGCATCTGGTAATAGTCGCGCGCCGGTATGGGATCATACTTGTTGTCGTGGCACCGCGCGCAGCCAACGCTCAGCCCGAGCAAACCCGCGCCGGTGGTGCTGAGCATGTCGTCCATCGCATCGTAGCGTGTGCGCTCGACTTCGTTCGCGGTGATCTGCGAGGGGAACACGCCCGCGCCGACAAAGCCCGTCGCCGCGAGTGCGAGCGGATTGCTCGGCTCCCATTCATCGCCAGCGAGCTGCCACTTCACGAACTGATCGAACGGCATGTCCGAGTTCAGCGCCTTGATGACGAAGTCGCGAAAGTGGAAGGCAAAGGGACGGTCGTAGTCCTGCTCGAAGCCGGTGCTCTCAGCGAAGCGTGCGACATCGAGCCAGTGGCGTGCCCAGCGCTCACCGAAGCGAGATGAAGCAAGGAGCTTGTCGATTTCGGATTGGGGATTGCGGATCGCAGATTGGAGTTCCTCCGGCGTTGGCGGGATGCCGGTGAGGTCGAGATACATGCGGCGCACGAGCGTGGCGGGATCGGCTTTCGGATTGAAGGTGAGGCCCTTTGACTTCGCTTTCGCGAGCAGCATCTCGTCGATCTTCTTTGCGCCTTCGGCGGGCGTAATCGGCGTCGCAGCCTTGTCCTTCAGCGGCAGGAAGGACCACCACTGGCGGTCTTCGTCAGTGACCTTCGTGGGATCACGTTTGGGTTTGCGGCCTGCGATGAGTGGCTCGGCGTAGGGCCCACCGTCGTTGATCCAACTGGTCAGCTTCGCGATCGACTCCGAGGACAGCTTGGGTTTGTCCTTCGGCATGTTGGGTTCCTTCGTGTGATTGATGACTTCGATGAGCACGCTCTTCGCGGCGTCAAAGGCCACGACGACGGGACCGTTGTGACTGCCACGCAGTAGGTCCTCGCGTGTCGCTATATCGAGATCGCCTTTGGTCGCATCCGCGCCGTGGCACTTGAGGCAGTGCGTCTTCAGCAGCGGCACGATGTCCTTTTGAAACGTCACGAGTCCTCGCTCCATGCGCTTCGCATGATCGGCAGGCAGCGGTTCAGCAGCCGGGAGAGCACTGCCGAGAAGTGCGATGAGCAGGTATCGTTTCACGCCTCAATCAACGCTAGGCCCCTGTGCCTTATGTTGCCAAATATGTGTCGGATCGTGATTTGATTGCAGCATCGACCTCCGCAGATCCCATCAACCAAGGACATAATACGCACAGACTCGACACTTGTCGGCGTATCTGATCCGTGTCCGACGATGACTTCACGCCGCAAATACCTCAACTACACCACGCCCTGGGGCGTTGATCTGACACGCACGGCGAAGACGGGTTGGTCGTCGTTTTTGATTCACGAGAGTGGCTATCAACCCTCGCTGGAAGGTTGGAACCACCAGGGCGTAGACAGTCCGTTCTGGCGCTTCTACCACAATCCGAAGCCGGGCTGTCATCTGGTGTTTCGCGGGCAAAAGATCCCGTTGGAGCCGAAGACCTGCGTGCTGATCCCAGCGGACACGGTCTTCGATTGTGTGGGTCCGGTGCGCGCGTGTCATCTGTGGGTTCACTTCACGGTCTCGCGTCCCGGCACAGCCATCACGCCGGGGCCGATCGTGATCCCGATGAACGAGGTGCTTCGCGTGCTGTGCTCCACCTTGGTCAACACCCACTGCCAGCCCGCCCATCCAGCACGCGAGCATCACTTGCTTCATCAAAGCGCCGCGCTGCTGCACACGGCCTTCGCAGCCATCGAGGACTCGCGTTCAACCACCGTGCCAGAGCCGTTGATCGAAGTGCTCGCGCTCATTCACCGTGCACCGCACAGCGACTTGTCGAATGCCGTCCTCGCTGCGCGTGCGGGACTCGGCGTGGAGAAGTTCATCCGCGCCTTCCGCGAGCACACGGGACAAACGCCTGCCGCCTACGTCATCGCCACGCGTGTGAAAGCGGCGGAGGAGGCCCTCGCACTGACTGACAAAACGATCGACCAAATCGCCATCGAATGCGGCTTCCCGAATCGCCATTACTTCAGCCGCATGTTCGCGCGCAGCGTGGGTTGTGGCCCGGCGGAGTTCCGCGCACGGCAGTGGAAACGAAAGGGCATGTAACGAAAAAGGGCGAGCCGAAGCCCGCCCTTTCGTGAGTCATGTGATCGAGGATCAATCTTCGCCACTCGCTGCCGACAGCGCAGCGATGACGTTGATGTCTTCCAGCGTCGTGGTGTCGCCCTTGAGCGTTTCGCCAGAGGCGATTTGCTTCAGCAGGCGGCGCATGATCTTGCCGGACCGGGTCTTGGGCAGCGCAGCGGCGAAGCGAACTTCATCCGGCGTAGCCACAGGCCCGATGACCTTGCGAACGTGCGCCTTGAGTTCGTCAGCGAGCGAGCGGTCGGCTTTGATGCCTTCTTTGACGGTGACGAAGCAAACCACGCCCTGGCCCTTGAGTTCATCGGGGCGACCCACGACGGCGGACTCAGCGACGGCAGGATGCGAGACGAGCGCGGACTCGACTTCGGCAGTGCCGAGTCGATGGCCTGCGACATTGAGCACGTCGTCGATACGGCCGATGATCCAGATGTAGCCATCCTTGTCACGACGCGCTCCGTCGCCAGCGAAATACCAGCCTTTGAAGTCGCTCCAGTAGGTCTCCTGGTAGCGCTTCTTGTCGCCCCAGATGCCACGCAGCATGGACGGCCAGGGCTTCTTAATGACCAGCTTGCCTTGCTCGTTGGCGGGGACTTCGTGGCCGAGATCATCGACGATGCCAACATCGACACCGAAGAAAGGCAGCGTTGCCGTGCCTGGCTTCGTGGGCGTAGCACCAGGGATCGGTGTGATCATGTGGCCGCCCGTCTCGGTCTGCCACCAGGTATCGACGATGGGGCACTTGCCGCCGCCGACGAGGTTGTGATACCACATCCAAGCCTCGGGGTTGATCGGCTCACCGACGGTGCCGAGGAGGCGCAGCGAAGAGAGATCGTGCTTCTTCAACCAATGATCGCCCCACTTCATGAACGCGCGAATGGCGGTCGGCGCGGTGTAGAACACGCTCACCTTGTAGTCGTCGATGATGCGCCAGAAGCGATCGTTCTCCGGCCAGTTGGGTGCGCCTTCATACATGAGCGAGGTCGCCCCCATGGCCAGCGGACCATAGACGAGGTAGCTGTGGCCTGTGACCCAGCCGACGTCGGCCGTGCACCAATAGACGTCGTCGTCGCGCAGGTCGAAGACGTATTTGCACGTCATGTAGCTGTGCAGCAAATAGCCGCCCGTGGTGTGCAGGATGCCCTTGGGCTTGCCGGTCGATCCGCTGGTGTAGAGGATGAAAAGAGGTGTCTCGGAATCGAGCTGAGCGGCGGGGCACTTCGCATCGACATACTCCAGCTCTCGGTGCCACCACACGTCGCGGCCTTCCTCGATGTGGATGTCCTGACCCGTGCGCTTGAAGACGATCACCTTCTTCACGGAGGTGTCCTTGCCCTTGAGTGCGTCATCGACGTTCTTCTTCAAGCCGACGATGGCACCACGACGATAGCCTCCATCTGCGGTGACAATGATCTCGGCCTGACAGTCGTTCACGCGATCCTTGATCGATTCCGCGCTGAAGCCGCCGAAGATCACGCTGTGAATGGCTCCGATGCGTGTGCATGCGAGCATGGCCACGGCTGCCTCGGGAATCATCGGCATGTAGATAATGACGCGGTCGCCTTTCTTGGTGCCGTTGCGCTTGAGCACGTTGGCAAAGCGGCACACTTCGCGATGAAGCTGCTGATAGGTCAGCACGCGCTTCTCGCCTGGCTCGCCTTCCCAAATGATCGCCGCCTTGGTCTTGCGTGCGCCATGGATGTGGCGGTCGAGGCAGTTCTCGCTGACGTTGATCTTGCCGCCGACGAACCACTTGGCATTCGGGCACTTCCAGTCGTGCACCTTGGTAAAGGGCTTCTGCCAGAGCAGCTCTTTGGCTTCGCGACCAAAGAACTTGTCGGGATGCTTCACGCTCTCCTCCCACATCGTCTTGTATTGCGCCATCGACTTGATGCGTGCCTGCTTCACGAACTCAGGATTGGGTTTGAACACGCGATTCTCGACGAGGAGTGACTTGTTCTTCGAAGCGACGGCGGTTTTCTTGGCGGACTTCTTCGCGGTTTTCTTGGCGGCGGCTTTCTTGCTCATGGAGTTCGGAGATTGGAGGGAGAGGGGCGGCGAGATTAGGCAATCAAGGCGCGCGTGGCAATTCGAAACGATGGCCGGGGCCGCCTTCGATCATCTCTCTCGGAGTTCGCTCGGTCGTTGCAAACAAGACCATCCACCGCAGGTTCGGCACCCATGAGTTTTCTGATTCCTCACGGCTGGCGCACGCGGCTGCACATCCTGTCACGCAGCCATCGCCACCTTGGCTTCATTTGCGCCGCGATCTTGATCGCCGGCTACGGAGCCGCCACGATCATCGCCAGCAGCCGTGATCCGGGTTTCTCCTCGCACGACGACTCGGCCGCGCTGCGGCACTACTTCGCCAAGGGTCTGCGCGAAGTCGCCGCCAGCACCAAGCCCCACGATCGTGAGCTGGCTGACTGGCTTCACGACCTGTGCACCGACATTGCCGAGACGGCGACGGAGTGGGAACTCACGGTGCCAACACCCGAGAACTTCCTCAAAACGGGCCAGGTCTTCGAAATCAAGGTGCGGGAAGCCATCGAGAAACATGCCGGACCTCAAGATCAACAGGCCCTCTTCACCAACTACGTGATCGCCAGTCTCGATGCGAAAAGCCCGCAGGGGAAAGAAGCCTGGAAACACATCGAGAACGCCGCGCAACGCATGCCACCGGCGCCCCTGGCCAACGAATTCCTTGGCTATCTTCTCAAGGATGCCGACCGTCGTATGGAAGCGCTCGGTGCCTTTCGGCGCGAAGGAGCCATGCCAGAGGCTGAGCACGCAAGGGAGAGAGCGTTGGTGCTGGCAATTGAGCTTGGTGAAGTCCAGGCCCTGCGCGAAATGCTTGATCAGCCGTCCTATCGGGTCGCGGCATCGGGCTATCAGCTGATCAGTGCAGGTGCCTTGCTGGGCGACTGGCGGATGCAAATCGACGGCACCCTGAGAGGCCTGTGGGAGCGCGCTCGCTGGGATGTGGTGATCGTCGGCCTTCTCGCCGCCTCGCTTTGGTATTCGGTTTTTGTTCGGTTCGGCGATCGCAAGCCCTGGCGATGGCTCGTGCCCATTCCCGCAGTGCTGGCAGGCGTGTTCAGCGTGGGACCCACGATCATGGTGGTGCACTACCAAGACAGTGTGATGGGCCTCAGCGAGCACGGAGGATTTCCGCGCGATCTCATCTACTACGTGGCCGGGGTGGGATTGCGCGAGGAGCTGTGCAAGCTCGCCTTGTTCGCGCTCTTCCTACCTTGGCTGCTGCGTCGTCGTGACCCGCTGCAAGCCTTGCTCACCGGTGCTTTCGTTGGCCTTGGCTTCGCTCTCGAAGAAAACTTCGGCTACTACATGCGCTCGGGGTTTGACGTGGCCACCGGCCGCCTGCTGACGGCTAATTTCTTCCACGCTGCACTCACGGCACCGGCCGCTCTTGCCCTGTATGAAATGCTGCGCACTCGCTTCGCAAAAGCCGAGCAATTCATCGGCACGTTCGTCGCCGTGGTGCTCGCACATGGCATCTACGACTGGGCCTTCACCGGAGGCCAATCACTGCCTTTGGTGGGCGACATCAGTCTCATTTCAATGGTCACCCTCGCGCTGCTGGCGAACCACTTTTTTCATCAGGTGGAAACGATGGCGCGGCCCTCAGGATCGGTGATCTCGCTACTCTCGATCTTCGTCGTTGGCTCCTCGATTGTGGTGTCGGTCAGTCTTGTGATGGTCGCGGTGGAAAGCCCGAGCCTTGCCGCTGTGAACATGACGGCGGCAGCCATCGTCAGCTACGTGCCCATCGTGATCTTCTACCTGCGCCGGATCGGCAACCTATGAGCGACGCTTGAGCAGCCGCCAGAGGATGCCAAACACGAACAAGCCCAGCACCGCCAAGGTGAGGAACGGAAACCCACTGGTGCCCGCCTGAGCTTCGACTGTGATCGTGGCCGAAGGTGTCGTTGGTGAAGACGCGGCTCGCTCAGGAATCGGCACCAGCACGGGCTTTCGATTGATAATCTCTTCTGCCGATGGCAGCACATCATCGGCGAGCACATCCACCTTGAGCAGGGTCTTCCAGTCTGCGCTCATCAACAGGTCAACGCCGGGGTTCTGTTCCTTGATCTGGCAGGAGCAGGAACCCAGGAGGAAGCTCGCCGCGTGGGTGACGTTTTCCATCGTGATGCCCCTGCCTACCAAGGAATAAAGCACGCGGCCCCGGCCAAAGATGGGGAACACCATCGGCGCATTGAGATCCTTCAAGTCGGGCTCCGTGGCGAGCAGACAATGAACAAGGAACTGCTCGGTAGGATCATCGCGCCGGAGCCGCAGCATCGGGAACGTTAGCCGCAGTCCCTCGTCTGGCACGGAGACTAGGCCGTTCTTGATGTCCTGGTCGTCAAGCTTCGGCAGTTCCATGGTTTCCGCAGCACGCGTCAGATAGCCCTCAAGCGTCTTCGCGGTCGCGTCATCGGCCGCCTTGTCCCCCGAGTCCAGCAGCAGCCAAATGGCGCTGTCGCCTTCGGCGAGACGCTGGGCGATGTCTTTCCGCATTGGAGAATCTTGAATCATGGCCACGGACTCTGCGGTCAACGTGGCCGCTGTCCAAACGGGGTGCTTCGTCGGGCTGGCTGCGGGAGGCATCACCACCACGCTTGGCTTACCTGCCTTGCTCCAGAGTTCTTTTTGTTCGGTCGTGGCTGTGTTGAGGTCCACGATCTGAGTGCTCGCATTCGTGTGGGACTCAGGTCCAAGCTTCTGCACCAGCGCCCGTTCATCCCCACTCAGCGGCCCCGCCTTGAACACCAAGATTTGGTAAGCATCCGGTGCCCAGTGCTCCAGACCATAGCGAAACACGGGCACAGAACATGCCAGGGCGTGGGTGGTGAGCAGAGCGAGAGCGAGCAATGATTTCATCAGGGGCACGGGACCAAACGCGCGGTCAGTGGTCTGTCTTCACAACGAAGTCGGCACCAGCAGACGGTTAGGCACTTATTGGATCGACACTTTCATCCGAACAGCCATCATCTGCGTGTTTCCTACATCCCTTGAATATGAGCACAGCGAATCCAAAACAGAAAACGAAGGTGGCCATTCTGGGGGGCGGTTGCGGCGCGATGACGGCGGCCGGCTTCCTCTCATCCACCCCTGAACTGCGTGAGCAATACGACGTCACAGTTTATCAGGTGGGCTGGAGGCTCGGCGGCAAGGGGGCTACAGGACGAGACGCACGCGACGGCTACGGTGACCGTATTTATGAGCATGGCCTGCACATGTGGCTGGGCTGGTATCAGAATGCCTTCCGCATGATCCAGTCGACTTATGCCGAGCGCCCGACCAAGCCATCGGATTTGTTCCAGACCTGGACGGATGCCTTCGCGCCGCAGCGCTTCTTCACCATTCAGCAGGACATCACCGACGACAGCGGCACTCGATGGGTGACAAGGAACATCCACATGCCCCAGACACCCGGCACGCCGGGACAAAGCTCAGTGGAGCTGATCTTGGAAGAGTTGTTCCGGTTGCTGGCCGACTGGATGCACCGTCACTTCAAAGACTCGCCGCTCTTCGCTCACAAAGACCAGGCACCGAGCACAGCAACGTTGCCCTCCACTCATCAGGCTCTCTTGGAGCTATTGAAGCAGACGCATTCGACGATCGTGGACGATTCGCACACCTTGCTCCACTCGCTGCGCGTGGCGGCACACGGATTGTTTAGTTCCTCCCAGGGGCAGAGTTCGCATCCGCTTCAAACCTTGCACGAGATCGCCTCGCACTACCTGGGCGAGTTTCAACAGTGGCTGCGAAGCCCGGAGATTTCATCGCTCACCACGCAAGGCGATGATTTGAAGTGGGCCTGGCAGATGTTTGATTTCGTCACCACCGTCGGCAAAGGCATGGTCACCGACGTGCTGCCGAAGGGACCTGCCGGAATCGAAGCGATCAATCAGGAAGACTTTGTCGCCTGGATCACCCGCCACGGGGCATCCGCCAGCACGCAATGGAGCGCCTTCACCCGGGCGATCTATAATCTGGCCTTCTCGTTCGACGGCGGCATTGCGGATCGTGATCATGCACGCTTCGAGGCAGGCACGGCGCTGCTGGTGTATCTGCGCATGGCGCTAGGCTACAAGGATGCTCCCATGTGGCGCATGATCGGTGGCATGGGCGACACGATATTTGCTCCGATCTATCAGGTGCTCTCGAAGCGAGGCGTGAAGTTCCAGTTCTTCCACCGTGCAACCAATCTCCAGCTCTCGGCCGACAAGAAACAAATCGCTGGGATCGAGATGGATGTGCAGGCTGTCATCAAAGGCGGGGTGGAGTATTCGCCGCTCTACGAAATCACCTTCCCCACGGGCAAGACACTGCAGGCCTGGCCCGATGAGCCTGACTGGAACCAAATCGAGGACGCCGCTGACCTTCAGGCACAGCTCGCCAAGGCGGGTCTGACCTTCAACTCCGGCTGGTGCAACGTGAAGACGGGCACCGCCGTCTTGAAGCAAGGCGTGGACTTTGATCACGTCGTGCTCGGCATCTCCCTCGCGGGACTGCCCTCCATCACGCCTGAACTGTGCGCCGCCAGTCCAACCTGGAACACCATGGTCACATCGCTGCGCACCGTCGAGACACTGGCGATGCAACTGTGGATGCAACCCGCGCTCAACGATCTCGGCTGGAACGGCATGAACACCATCATGACCACGTATGCCGAGCCCTTCGATACGTGGGGCGAGATGTCCGATGTGCTGCCGCAGGAGAACTGGAGCGGCACTCCATCACCTCCGCAGAGCCTGCATTATTTCTGTGGTCCCATGCCCGGACCAGCCGTGCCGCCCTTGAGCGATCCCAACTATCCAGCAATGGCGGATGCCAAGGTGAAGCAGACAGCCTTCGAATGGCTCAACAACCACATCGAACACCTCTGGCCCAAGGCGACGCCTTCGAACGGCTCCGGTGGATTCGACTTCAATCTTCTGCACGATCCGGCCAACTCCGCAGGCTCCGCTCGGCTGGACTCCCAATATGTGCGTGCCAATATCGATCCGAGCGAGCGTTACGTGGCCTCCTTCCCCGGCACCTCCAAGCTCCGCCTCCGCTCTGATCAAAGCGGCTTCGCCAATCTTTTCCTCGCGGGCGACTGGGCGGTCTCCAGTGTCAATGGTGGTTGCGTCGAGGCTGCCGTCGAAGCCGGCATGGCCGCCTCGCGAGGCATCTGCGGGGTGCCCGCCCAGATTCCAGCTTATCCACCAGCACCATCGCCGTAGAGCGCTTCAAAACTGGATGACCAGCGGCTCTCGTCACGCAGCCCCAGGGTGCCCGAGTAAAAGGCTCCCTGGGGCAGATGATCGAAGGCTGTGCGAATCACCGGTTGTCGTGAGGCTTTTAGCAACCCGTTCGGGCCTGCCACAGCGTCGCACCTGAAATGGCCGAGTATTCGAGTTCGGCACCAATGCCGAAAAGCACCTTGGCGGGACAGTCGCAGATACCCAGCAACTGGGCCATCTGCTCGCTGCCGCACGCCTCGATCATGACACCAAGTCCCTGTGGGAGCAGGTGCATGGATTCGATCTTCGTCACCTGAAGCGGGCTGGTGGTAATCGACTGGAAGCAAGCGCGGGTGGGATCGGTGACATCACGGAACTGCTTCAAATTGAAAACCGTGATCGCGAAGGGCTCGAGTGCCATCACTGCCTTCTCGAATAGTTCCAGCGCATCCTCTTCCACATGCCTGCGCAACAACTCCACGATCGTCGCATGCTGCGCAGGCGGCAGGCCAGGGATGTGAGTGGGTGGATCGGTAACCTCATCGATCGGCTCCACCGTCACCAGACGAGTGACCTCGCCCTCCGTGGATGGTGCAACTGGAGTGAAGGTGAGAGTGTCCAGTGAGCAACAGAAGTCCGAAGACCATTCTTTGGGCGCACTGATCGTTCCCAAGTTCTTGAAGTAGCCCCAGCTCTCGCGTCCCGTCACCATGCCGCGAGCATTGTCGATATACACCCAGGGTGGAAGCAGGCCGATATGGACCTTGAGAGGATCGGACTTGCTCTGAAGGAGCACGGGGATCGAGCAAACGAACTCCTGGTTCGGCGTCCAGCCGATGGGCTGCGCTGGCGAGTTCAGGCTGTCTTCGTTGAAGAAGATCATGAGCACCAGACCCGCTGGCACGCAGACCTGCCACTCGCCGCCCGTCGGGTCGCTGATCAGCCGTTGGGCCAGTGCCTGAAGTTTGTCACGGTCCGCGCACACCGCGAAAGTCCAGGATGAGGTGCCGCAGAAGACGCCCGGAGGCATCACGGAGGCATCGTTGCGGCCTTCGATATCAACGTAGAGAGGAAGAGAAGAAGTCATGGTTTAGGGGATCAAGGATTGAAGGGGCCGCCCATATAATCCTCGTTCGGAATGAACTGAGGCGAGCCGCAGATCGCGCGTGAGGCCTTGCGGCCGGAGATTGTCGCCCCTTCCACGCAGGTAACATTGACGCCAGTGTTCGTGTCGGCACCCACGATCGACAGGTTCTTCAAAAGCATGTCATCCGAACTCACGCGATGCTTCGTGGTCCCGGCGAGAGTCTGTCCGCAACACTCGGTGGGCGTCACGTTCGCACGTAGAAACTGCGCCTTGAGCCGGTCTTTGCCCGCTGCGTTGGACGAATCGAAGAGGATCGACCAGTCGAAGTTCCCGTTCGCATCTTTGCCGCCGGGCCAGTCACAAACACCATACTTCTCCAGCCACTCGAGCGTCATCTCTTCGACGAGTGCATCCGCCTGCTTCATCACGGTCTCATCGGTGGAAGGCTGCGCGTAGAGCGTCGTCGCGATCGGACCGCACAGGTAGTGCAGGGACTTGGGCACGTCTCCAGTCCACTCTTCCGTGGCAATGACCTGTGACATATCAGCCCACACATCAAGCGGCTCCGGCCCCCCCACACTCGCAGGCCTCAGTTTCCAGCCCAGATCAGTGACGGCCTTGTTGAACCAGAACTGCACGCCCGAGGTGGCCACAAGGCCAAGGCTGGAGGCCGCGGCATTGAACTGAGGAATCGCGTCCAGCAGGCTGCCCACAGGGGGCTCGTCCACGGCATTGAGTCGTTTCCACACGCCACCTGCCAGGCCGATGACCACATGGTCGAAGTCCGTGCCGACATTGATCACCACCTCGCCCACGAGTGGATACGGATTCCAGTGCGACTCGAAGTCTGCTCCCGCTTTCCGTGCATCCTCGCCGTTCACCAGCTGATTCCAGTCGGGCTCGATCGGCCAGTGATAAAGGCCCCCGCTGAAACTGACCGGATTGTAGGTGCCGCCAATGGCGTGGGCTTGCAGCGCGAAGCGAAGCGATTGCACGCTCGTCTTGTCATCCGAGACCGTGGTCTCCACCAGCTTGTGGAAGAACTGGAACTTCACGCCGCGAGCCTCAAGCACCTTGTAGTAAGGCGCGATCACCGCCTCGCCGAAGCCGCACTGGGGCTCATACATCGCGTGACCACGATAAGTGAACACCGTGCGGAAGACCCAGCGCAAGGAGGAGCCTGCTGCGAAGTTCGGCTGATTGATGTCGCCGTTCACATAGGCGAACGGGATGTCATAAAGCGCGCGGAGGATAGAGGACTCGTTGACCACCAGCGGATCGCCGCCATTCGAGATCATCCAGGCGCGCAGATCGACATCATCGAAGCGGTTCAAATTGAAGTCCTTCAGCCAGCCATTCTCAGGCTTGAGGAGACCAATGATGGTGGTGAATGCCAGCTCGATGCCACTCACGATTGGATGATCATCGGGGTGGCGGAGCCCGAGAGCATTGATAGCAGCAATGAGGTGATTCTTGAACTGCGTGAGGAAGGCGATGAGCAGCTGGGTGTCTGCGTAAACGGTCACATCGCTGAGCTGATCGAGCGACTCGATCCAGGTGATGGCACGCTGGAAATTGGCATCCACCCAGTTGTCGGAGATCACCTGAATGGGAGCTACTGTGTTCTCCACCTTGGCGAGCAAACGCTCGAAGGCCTCGTGAAACTGGGCGATCAGCTTGCCTGCCTCAATGGAGACGAACTTGGCGATATCGAAGTGGTCGTGAATTCGCTGGTGCAGCCAGCGCAACACGCTGCCCAGAAACACGAGTGGTCGTGGCAGCGGATTGTAAACGCCCGGCGTGCCGGGCACCACGGGCCAGTAGAAGTCCCAGAAGCCATAGCTCCCATCATCCGTGCAATGGCCCACCGGCGTGTAGTCACAGGGCTTGAAGGCTTCGTCGTAGCTCTTGTAGCGGGCTTCAGGTTGGATCTTCGCCAGCTCTTCATAGCAGCGGGTGATCTCGAAGAAGGCATTGTCGTAAAACCCGAACCACACATGCAGTCCATGCTCTTCATTGCGGCCGCCAAGCTTCGGATTACCACCGCTGGCCAGCTTGCCACCGAGGCGCCAGCCCATCTGGTAAAGGGTGATATCGTGCTGCGCCCGAAGCTCTGGTGTGGCCGTGAGTTCGAAGGCCGTGATGATCGAAGAAATGCCGCCGCCGACAATGGCGATGCGCTTGGGAGGTGTGGTGCTCATGGTGGTAGATTAACAATGGGTGAGTCTAACAAATGACTGGCCGCCAACGATCAGAGGGCAATCTGCCTGCTCGCGACTCCGGCAGCAGCAGCCGGGCAAAATCGCAGCCTGTGCACGCGCTGCCCGTCATGCCTCTGCGGCACCTCCACGGCAGCGCTCGACGTAGTGCGCCACGACCTTGTCGTCCGGGCACTGGGCAAGCAGTTGTTGAAAAGCCGTTCGCGCTGAATCCAGCTCGCCACCGTGGAACGCCTCGTAGGCAGCATGGAAGCCAGCAAGCGTCGCACGCTTGTGCCGGCACAGCTCCGGTTCATCAGCAGCAAAGACTTCATAGACATCGACCGCCTTGGACTTGCCCTTCACGACCACCCGGTCCGCCTTGCGAATACATCCAGCGATTTCATCACCTCCTGGCAGTTCCGCATACGTGTGTTCGGTGATCAGGAGGGACACTCCATACGTCCGTGTCAAAGACTCGATGCGGGCGGCAAGGTTAACAGCGTCACTGATCACGGTGGTGTCCAGCCGATCGGTGCCACCCACCACACCTAGCATCAGGCTGCCGGTATTGATGCCGATACTCACAGCGATCGGAACACCGCTGCACTTTTCATTGTAGTGCCGTAGAGTCTTGAGCATCTCCACGGCCGCGCGCACAGCGTCCACCGGTGTGCGCGGGAAGAGCGCCATGATGGCGTCGCCGATATACTTGTCGATGAAGCCAAAGTGATTGTGCAGCACGGGCTCCATCATCTTCAGGTAGGCATTGATGAAGTTGATGTTCTCCTCCGGAGTCATGCGCTCGGACATGGAAGTGTAGCCCTGAATGTCCGAGAAGAGCACGCTCATGCTGCGCTGCACCTGGTCGCCCAGCTTCACATCGGTAATGCTGCGGCGGTCCAGCATCTGAAGGAACTCGACGGGCACGAACCGTGCATACGATCGATTCAGCGCTTCCAGATTGCCGTAGAGGCGGGCGTTCTCGATGGAGATCGCTGCCTGCGCGGACAAGGACTGAAGCATGAAGGCGCGATCTGGAGGGAAGGCGTGAGAGGTGAGCTTGTTCTGAAGGTAGAGGATGCCCGTGAACCGGCGCTGGTGCTGGAGCGGCACACAAATCACGGACCTCGGCGACTCGCGCTGCACAAAAGGATCGTCGTTGAAGAGGTCGCTGCGAGAAACGTCATCGATCACGAGGGCTTCCTGTGTGCGCTGCACATAGTTGAAGATCTGCACGGGGGCAATCGGCTGGCCATCGCGCATGGTCTCGACTGGCAGCGCCTTGAGCACGGTTACCTCCGGTGGTGCCACGGTGGCCTCGGCTTCAATCAAGAGGTTGTCACCGGTGAAGAGCGCCAGCAGTCCGCGATCAGCGCCAGCATTCTCGAGCATGATCTGCATAAACCTCACGCATAGACGCTCCAGCACGATCTCTCCCGACAACGCCTGAGTGGCCTTCACCAACGATGACACATCAACCACCGACGAAGTGGTGCTCCCGGTCATCGTCGAGGTGCTGCCGAGCAGACTCGTCGCTCCGAGGGACATGGTCTGGCTAGTGGCGACCGAATCCGTCGCACGGGTTCTCAACCCGAGCGCAGGATGCTGACGAACGAGGCGCTCCGCCACGCCATGGGCTTGAAGACGACGATAACCCAGAAGCGCCTCCGTGAGGAACATCTGGCTGATCGTCATCTGCCCCAGCTTTTGATAGAAGGCCCCAAGACGCTCATGGATCAAAGGCAGTTCGATCTCGTTACGATGCTTGCGGGCGGCCTTCTCCGCTTCGTGCAGGAGGCGCATCTGCTCCGAGTCCTGGGTGGCCAGCCCCGCCTGCACGAGCAAGTAACGCGTTTCACCATGCATGGGAGCGGCAGCGGCCCACTGGCGCAGAGGCTTGAGTTGAGCCCGTGCCTTCTTTAGCCAAGCAGGGCGGTCAGACTCGGCGCTAATGCGTGATTTAATCAGGAACAGCAGCGCCACGTAAGCATGGAAGATGGGCACCACCGTGCTGCCGATGGCCACGCCTTTCTTCTGCAAACGGATGGCTTCCTCGGCCGAGGCGAGGGCCTCCGCAGGATCATCGTAGAACAGGCCGAGCGTGATCTTGCAGTGATGCATGAAGAACTGCGCGATCTCGTCCTTTGCCTCCCGATGCTTGTCGAGCATCGTGCCTTCTTCGTAGTGCTCGCCTGACATGCGCAAGGGATTGGCCGCCTGACCAAGCAGGTTCGCCGTGAGCTGATGCCAGATGCGGATCTGATAGAGAGGGGTGATCTGCTGCAGGCGCTCGATGACGCGCGTGTAGTTCCGCATCTCCTGATCCACGCTCTCCAGCGGCACGCCACTCCAGAGGTGGAAGAAGCCAATCATCTGGCAGGTGTAGGAGGCGAACTCCAGGTCCCCGCATTCCATGCCGGCCTGATGAGCCTCCAGAAAGCTCTCGATCACGGTGTCAGGATGATGCTTCCACACCGTCACAAAGCCTTGCGTTACCTGCACGATCTTCGCCTTGATGTGATTCGCCATCAGCTGCCGCATCAAGTCGAGCGATAGCTTGCCAAAGCGATTGCCGCGCTCGATCTGGCGGAACATCCCACACAGAATCACACCATACGCCGAGTATCCCACCGCCGAGGCCGCCGTGTTCCCATACCGCAAGGACATGCGGATGAAGGCGAACATGATCAGGGGATACAGGTTCGGCAGAGCGAAGTAGGCGCTCGAATACACGTGCTCAAGGATGCGCGCGGCTGCGAGCTTCGCCGGATCGGTCATCACGGGCAGATGTAGCAAGTCCTCGATCTTGAACTTGCGCAGACGAATCTCCGTCTTGGCCATCCCGATCAAAACATCGAGCGTGCCTGGATTCGTGGGCAGCTTCACGCCCAGCTCACGCAGGATCGGCAGGGCATGATGAATCGCTGCGATCGGCTCTGCCCTGGCCATGAGCGACTGGATGCGGACTTCAGCAATGCGGGCGCGGTCCAGCACATCGCGAGCATGGCTGGTGAGATCGCCCGTGAGCTGCTCCATCTCAGCGAAATCCTGGCAGAGGTAGGCCGACTCGGCAGCGAGGAAACCCGCGCGGAACCGCAGCGGATAGTCGCTGGTCCAGCTGCTTTCATCCATGAGTCCCAGGGCTGCACGAGCAAAACTACGTGCCGACGGGAAGGCCGCAGAAGCGCGGGCCTTTTCACCAGCGCGCAGGGTCAAATCCGCAACGTTGCGCCGCTCGGCTGCATCCTTGAGCAAGGGTCGTCCGAGGGTGAAATGATGGACGATGTCGAAGAGGCGGTCGTCGAGTTCCCGCTCGTCGGTGCCTTTGAGCAAGAGCCGCGCGATGCTCAGATGCAGTGCTGGCTTTTCGTCCTCGCCAATCAGTGAGTAGGCAGCCTGCTGGACGCGGTCATGGATGAACTGGAACTGCCGGGGAGCTGTGCCCGCTCCACCGCCGATGACGTGGCCCGCATGAATTTGTGTGGAATGAAGAGGCACGATGAACATCGGCTTTACGGCCGCCCACACATCGGTCAGCAGCTCTTCCACGCTGCTGCCGCGGAGCTTGGCGATGGGCACGAGATCAAACGAAGGACCAAAACAAGCTCCCGTCTTGAGCACGTCACGAGTGCGCTGCGGCAGCTCGCCCACGCGACGAATCATGAGATCGACGACGTTCTCCTGCACCCGCTGCGAACGTATGAGGTCCTCCATCCACTCCCACTTCATGACCTCCTTGTTGAAGGCGATCAGTCCATGATCGTAGAGCGAGCGCAGGAACTGGATCAGGAAGAATGGATTGCCGTCCGTCTTCGCCAGACAGATCTGCGCCAGCGATGCGACCGAGGCCGTGTCCGTGCGCAGAATGTCCGCAAGCATCAAGGCAAGGCCGCCGGCCGGCAGCGGCCCGAGCTTGATCGTCAGCGGTGGCTCCGGCAGCTGCTTCAAGCGCTGCTGCATCACTGTCAGCGGATGGGTGGCATCGACTTCGTTGTTGCGATAAGCGCCGATCAGCAAGAGATGCGTAAGCTGGTCGGTGGAGGCATAGAGTTCGATCATCTCCAGCGTGGAGGGATCGGCCCACTGAAGGTCGTCCAGGAACAGCACCAGCGGATGCTCGGGACGCGCGAAGACCTTCATGAAGTTCAGTGAGACTCGACGCAGTCGATTGTGCGCCTCCGCTGGCGGCAGCGAATCAGGCGGCGGCTGCCTGCCCACGATGAGTTCCAGCTCCGGGATGTAAGGCACCACCACGCGAACGCCCTCGCCGAGAGCCTCCAGGAGATGAGAGCGCAGCTGGGCCAGCCGTTCCTTGCTCTCCTTCAGCATCAGTCGAATCAATCCCTGAAAAGCCTGCACGAGCGTCGCAAACGGAACGTTGCGCTGCAGCTGGTCAAATTTGCCACTGAGGAAGGTGCAGTGGTGGGTGATGACGGACTGCTGGATGTGCCTCACGAGCGCAGACTTGCCGATGCCCGAGTAACCGGCCACAAACACGCACCTTGAAGCGCCCGCACGTGTGCGATCAAACTCAGCCAACAAGGTATCGATCTCCGCCTCGCGACCATAAAGCCGCTCAGGCACGTCGAAGCGCTCGATGGAGTCTTGAAGACCGAGCGGAAACTCCGACGAATCGCTAGCCAGTCGTTGCAGATCGGCCAGCAAACCCGAAGCCGTCTGATAGCGGCGCTCCGGCTCCTTCTCCAGCAACTTGCCGACCATGTCTGAAAGCTGCTTCGGCACCCCGGGCGCACGCTCGATGAGCGGCGATGGCTTCACTGCCAGATGCGCATGGATCAATTCGGCCACATCGCCACCCACAAAGGGCACACCACCACTGAAGATCTCATACAAGGTGATGCCCACGGCATAGAGATCCGCACGTTCATCCGGTGTGCGCCTCATGCGTCCGCTTTGCTCGGGCGCCGCATAAGCCCAGGTCCCGGCAGCGATCGACGCCGCTAAAATGGGCGCTTCATCACCCTGCTCGAACTGGGCAATCCCGAAGTCAATCAGGGTGACAGTCGCCTCATCGTCATGCCACAGGATGTTCGAAGGATTGATGTCCTTGTGCACGACGCCAGCGCGATGGACACCGTCCAGGGCTTCCACGAGGGAACGCGCGGCAGCCAGCCCGAGTTCGAATGGCATCGCCCCATTCTTGAGCAAGGCCGCCAGCGGCACACCGCCTCGATCGAGACGCACCAGCGCCTCAACGCCGTCGATGGAAACAAGCGCCACCGGATCACCCGTGCGCTTCGCCATTCGCTCCAGGATCTGATGCTCGTGGCGAAGCTGGCTGATCACTCCTGCATCGCGTTCTTGTGGGCTGGCAAACTTGAGGATCACCGGCGTGCCATCCTCAGCGACCCCTCGGCACACGCGCGACCTCGCGCTCTCGTGGAGCACGTCACCAATGGTATATCGCGAGCTGCCGTTCATTCGTTGTCAGTGTCATACCTGCCTGGCAGATGAAGTCCCGGATTTGCTCCCCAGGAGCGTCTCGCGCACAGAGTTCTGACTGCTAACGAACAATCGAACCGCTTCATACATCATCGCAGTCACCCACGGTGCCAGGGTCCACAGAATCGGCTCCTCGATCGGCAGGTGTGACCATCCGCGAATGAAGATGCCGAGCATCATCGGCTTGTGGAATCCCCACCACCCGTATGGCAGTGCGAGCGTAGCCTCCCAGATCACACTGATGAGCCACATCATGACGATCGACAGGCCCATGGCACGCCAGTTGATCAAGTCCTTGACGCTGTGAAACAGGACGAACGTGGGACCGAAAAGCACACACACCTCGAAGATGAAGTAGCCCGGCAGGCCTTCACGATTCTCTGGCAGGGCGAGAAACTTTTTCACCACGATTGCTCCGACAATCAGCACCACCGCATAGACAAGGGAGTCCCAGTGAGGCTTGAACATGCGCCGTGTGTCCGCCGGCAGCGTCAGGTAACCCTCAGGGTTGTAGCGATCAAACCATACGCTGGCTCCCCAAAGGTAAACGAGCAGCGTGAAGAGATTGCCAGACACGTAGAAGACGAACTCTTCGATGGGAAGATTCTTCACCCAACCGACACCAAACTTCCAGCCAGGAATGAACCAGCCGAGCACGGCGTTCTTGTTCGGGAACTCGAAGAACGTATTGCCCAAAGTGATGTCCAGGAGACTGCCTGACACGGCAAACGCCGCGACCGCGATATAGAAAGCACGTTTGTCCATCTTCTGCGACCAGTGGAAGTGAAACCACCAGCCGAGCACGACCACAGGAATGATGAACATCAAACAGCTCCAAGTGTAGCCATAGGGCGTCGGATTGTCCGATGTAGGCACCATCGTATGCGGATGGTGGACGGTAAACAGCGTGAGCGTCACGGGCAGCGCGATGAGCACAAGCATCGCGACGAACATGACGAACGAGCTGCTGATTCTGGAGTTCATGGGAGGAGGGGGTTCCGTCAATCAGCTGGTAAAAAGCACTGATCAGAATCGCCGTGTGTAGCTCAGGCTGAACACATGCCACTCGATCTCGTAGTCACCATTGAACGCAGGTGTGGCAGCCGTGCGCACATGGCGGGTCTCCATCGGCACGAACGAGTAGGCGAAGTCGATGGTGTTCCTGCCAAAGGTGTAGCCGGTGCCGATGCTGAACAGGTGGCGGTCATTGGTGGGAATCGACGGCGTGAATGTCCGGTCGCGCAGAGGAGACTTCGAGAACATGTAACCCGCGCGCAGCATCCATGCCGGAGTGAGCTTGTATTCAAAGCCGCCGCCGATCGTGTAAGAGTCACGCCACTCAAGATCGAGTCCGCTCACTGGCAGCAGCGCCTGATTCTTGCCCACGTTCAAAGGCAGGCTCGTGTGCGCAGAGTTTTGGATCCATTCATAGTCGAGGCCAAAGGTGATCTTGTCCGAGAGGTCCACTCCATAGCCAACCCCAATGCTCGCCGGATGTTCGATCTGCGACTTGAAGTCGCTGCGTGAAGAATACAGGCCCCGGAGTGCGGCTGGCATGTTGCTGATTGTGAAATCACCTTCGTAATCCACGGTCACTGGGAGCCGCCCAGTGATCGCCAGACGATGGTGCTCAGCGAGCTGGATCGTGAATCCCGCATACGCACCCAAACCCCAGCCATCGCCCTCGAAGGTCATGTCGCCATCAGCAGCCGGCACGCCAAGCGCCGCAGCCCACGGGTAAGCCTGATCGAGCTTGAGTCTGGAGTAGAAGATGTCCAGACCAACGCCGAAGTTCACCGCATCCGAGATCTTGATTCCCACTGCCGGGTTGATCGCAGCGGTTTGAAGAACCGCATCGTAAGGCGCACTGTATCTAAACGCTCCATCACGGGGCCAGCTGATGGCGATGCCGAACGGGGCTGTGATGCCAAAACCAAACGTGACATCGTCATTGACCGGCATCACAGCATAGAAACTGCCGAGAGGTTTCCATGGCTGGATCATAGAATCAGAGGTTCCATTCACACCATCGAAATCGGTCTGCCCATACCAGGGCTGCACATTGATCATCAATGCATCTTCGCGAAGGAACTGCAGGTTCGCGGGATTCGATCGGGTGACGGAAGGATCACGCAAGTTTGCCTGTCTGCCGCCCACCATTCCGAGCGCTCCAGCCGAATCAGGAAGGGTTCGAACACCTTCCGCTGCATATCCCTGCATGGTTGCAGCAGCAGCAAAAACGGCAGCCAGACGGCTGCCCCAACGTGAGGTATGAGAGGACGACATGGGAGGGCTGTCCAAATGGACAGCAGCGAGGTTAGGGGACTTCTCGCTCCAGCGTCAACTTTAATCTCCATTCCTTTGTTATGCAGACCTGTGAAGATCCGATGACGACGTTTTGCCAAAGGAAGCTCCCTTCGCGTCGCAGGCATCTCCAGCATAAAAATGCGCTTCATGACCGCGTCAGAGGGAACATTCGTCAGCAGCCCACGTTTGTAATGCAGACACCATGAAGCTACTCGCCGCACTCTCCTTAATCACCCTGACTGCCCATGCAGACTGGCCCACTTACTTGCACGATGTTTCTCGCGTAGGCTTCACCGAAGAGTCTTTGAATTTACCACTCACGCTGCGCTCCACCTTCACTTCACCCACAGCTCCGCAAATGGCCTGGGCTGGTGAAGACGGGAAGCAATACGAGACGATGATTCTGAAGAACCGCATCACCTTCGATGATGTGTTTCACGTGGCCATCGTGGGTGATCGAATGTTCTTTGGCTCATCTGTCGATGGCCGGGTTCATTGCCAGGATCTGAAGACGGGAACCGACGTGTGGACCTTCTTCACGCTAGCTCCGGTGCGGCTTGCTCCGATGGTCGTTGATGACCGCGTGTTCATTGGTTCAGACGACGGCTGGGTTTATTGCATCAGCGCCAAGGATGGCAGCCTCGTGTGGAAGCTTCGTGCCGGTCCCAACGATGAACGCATCCTGGCCCGAGGACGCATGGTCTCACGCTGGCCAGTGCGCACCGGTGTGCTCGTCGATGATGGTGTGGCCTACTTCGGAGCAGGTGTGTTCCCGCACGAGAATGTCTATCTGTATGCGGTCGAGGCAGCGACCGGCAAAGTGATCTGGAAGAACGACGCCATCAGCCAGCAGGACGCTGGACGCAACGACCTCTCGCCTCAGGGCTACCTACTGGCCTCGAAGGACATCTTGTTTGTCCCCTCAGGTCGTTCGCTGGCGGCCTCGTTCAATCGCAAGACAGGTGAGTATCTCGTCAAGCCCGAGCCCGGCTGGCGTGGCGATGCAGGTGGACAGATCGGTGGCACACAAGCCTTCCTTGCCGACGACCAGATCTTCGCGGTGGGCGAACATCAAATCCTCGCGATGGATCAGGACAAGCAGAAGACCGGCTTCGGATGGTTCGCTGGCACTCAGATGACGCTTGCAGGCAATCTCGGCTACATGGCCAATGGCACCGAAATCACCTGCATCGACAAGATCGCTCACGCCGAGGGAACACGGAAGCGCCACGCCTTGCAGATGAAGATCACCAAGCTCAGCGCCGACCTCAAGAAGCACCCGGCGCTCGCGCTGGTGAAGGATGTGGAGAAGCACGCCACCAAACTGCGCAAAGCCAAGGAGAGCCTCGCCCAGGCGGAGAAAACCGGCACCGGCGTCGAAAGCATCAAGACGGCGCTCGCCAAGTATGAAAGCGACATGAACGCCGCGACCGCGCTCTACGAACCCAAGCGTGCCGACTACAAGGCGAAGCAGGACGAACTCGCGAAAGCGAAGAAAGAGGTGACCACGTTTGCTGACGAAGGTGTGAAGTGGAAGCTGCCCTCCAAGCACGACGCGTCACTCGTGCTCGCTGGCAACACCTTGTTTGCGGGTGGTCTGAATGAGGTGATTGCCATTGATGCAGCCAGTGGCAAGCAGGTCTGGCAGTCGGCAGTCGATGGCAACGCCCGCGGCATTGCGGTGGCGAATAGCCACCTCGTGGTGAGCACGAGCACCGGGAAGATTTACAACTTCACCACGGGAGGCAGCCCTGCTCCATCCCCTGCACTTGCCCAGTCACCCACCGATGCTGAAGCAGCAAAAAAGGCGGAGGCAATCCTGAAGCACACTGGCATCACCAAGGGCTTCTGCCTCGTGCTAGGCAATGAACGTGGTCATCTCGCGCTCGAACTCGCGAGGCGCAGTCAGCTGATCATTTTCGGCGTCGATACAGATGCGAAGAAAGTAGAAGCCGCTCGAGCCCAGATGATCAACACCGGCCTGTATGGTCCTCGTCTCACCTTCGATCACCTCGACCTCTCGACCATCCCCTACGGCAGCTACTTCGCCAACCTCATCGTCGCGGACAATGAATCGTTCACCAATGTGCCCACGGATGTGGCACGTCATCTCAAGCCTCTCGGTGGTGTGCTCTGCCTGGCCTCCAGCGGCAAGGCTGATGAATTCCTCGCCGCCACGAAACTCGCTGACGAGAAGGCAACGATCACGAAACAGGGTGACTTTACTTTGCTGAAGCGTGCGGCACTCCCTGGCGCAGGTGATTGGTCCCATCAGTATGGCAATGCGGCGAATACGTCGTCCAACAACGATCAGCGGATCAAAGGCGGGCTCAGCGTGCTGTGGTATGGCGATCCAGGTCCCGGCAAGATGGTGAATCGTCACAACGGTGCCGTGGGTCCGATCAGCGTGAATGGTCGCCTGTTCATCCAGGGCGACACCACCGTGATGGCCTACGATGCCTACAATGGCGATCTGCTCTGGGAAGTGGCTAACCCGGGAGCCATTCGCGATGGACTCAAAGCCGCACGCGAGCCGGGCAACATGGCCGCGACGAACGACGCGCTCTTCGTGGTCGTCGAAGAGAAATGTGTTCAGTTTGATGCAGCGACTGGGAAGATCGTGCACGAATTCGAGGTGCCTGGAACCAAGCCGAAGGAAGAGCGCCAGTGGGGTTACATCGCGGTGCAGGATGGCTTGCTCTTCGGCACCAGCACGGACCGCAAAGCCCTGACCGAAGAGCGCAAGCGCCGAGGTGCCACGGTCGCCGACTCCACCGACAAGATCTTCGCCTTCGACATCCAGTCCCAGAAGATTGCCTGGGAGTATGCGGGCAAGCACATCTCCCATGTGAGCATCGCCATTGGCGACGGTCGCGTCTTCCTCATCGATGCCTCACTGACCAAGGAGCAACGCGAAGACATGCTCAATCAGGACAAATCTGAGTTGGCCAAGCTGACGGGCAAGGAGCAGCAGATTGCCGAGGAGCGCATCAAGAAGGCGGACCTCCGTCTCGCGGTAGGTCTCGATGCCAAAACCGGCAAGCAGCTTTTCGCCAAGCCTGTCGATGTCACCGATTGCAGCGAGATCGGTGACGGCGGCGGCAGTCTTACCTTGCTCTACCACAACGGTCACATCGTCCTCGGTGGTGCGAATGCGAATGGTCACTACTGGGAGCAGTTCCTGAAGGGCGAGTTTGCCCGCCGTCGCCTGGTTGTGCTCGATGCAAACAATGGTGAGAAGCTCTGGGCCAAGGATGCCAACTACCGCCATCGCCCCATCATCATCGACAATGAGATCATCGCCGAGCCATGGTCCTACGACCTCTACACCGGCCAGCAAAAGATGCGCACGCACCCGATCACAGGCGAGCAGACACCGTGGTCCTTCATCCGTCCAGGTCACCACTGCGGCGCGATCAGCGCCACGCCAAACATGATGTTCTTCCGCAGCAAGTTCACCGCCTACTACAATCGCGACGAAGACCAGGGCACGCAGCACTTCGCCGGGCAACGCCTGGGCTGCTGGATCAATACGATCCCTGCCAATGGTCTGGTCATGATTCCTGAAGCAAGCGCTGGGTGTGTTTGCTTGTTCAGCGTTGCCAGCACCATCGTGTTCGAGCCGCGCGACGACAAAATCGACTGGGGAGTTTACTATGCCGATGGTGCCACCGCGCCCGTCCAGCATCTCGCGCTCAATCTTGCCGCTCCCGGTGATCGTCGCGATTCGCATGGCAAGCTCTGGCTGGGCTATCCGCGCCCGAGTTCACGGGCAGGCATTGATCTGCCGCTCGACCTGAAACCCACGATCCTCAAAGGCGGTGGCAACTACGCGTTCAACAGTGACTCGTATCAGGTGAGTGGTCACGACACGCCCTGGGTATTCACCAGCGGCATCAAGGGTCTCACGCACGCGGAGCTGCCGCTCATTGGCAAGGATCAAAAGGCCGACACGTTCACCGTTCGTCTCTACTTCGCCTCGCTGGAGAATGACAAGGCCGGGCAACGTGTCTTCGATGTGCAACTGCAAGGCAAGACCGTGCTCAAGAGCTTTGATCCTGTGGTGGCTTCAGGAGGCGAGAAGAAGGCCCACATCGTCGAGTTCGAGAAGATTGCTGTCACTGACAAGCTCGCTCTCGATCTGATCACCACGGCCACCGAGGCTGATCACATGCCCATCATCAGCGGCATCGAAGTGCTGCGCACTGGGGCCAAGGAGATTCACGAAGTGGCCGGGCGATAGCCATCGCTTTCAGCTCTCACCTTAGCCCGCAGGCGAACCATTTTCGTGTTTTCGCCTGCGATGACTCACTGGGCATTCGCTGCGCGAGATCGAGCCACAGGATTACATCCCTGTCATCTTGAGTCGTGCTTAACGACTTCTTCAGGTTCGCTCGGTTTCGGTGCTGCGTGATCGACAATCATCGGTCACACGACTCGCTGGATCACCCACGAGCCGGGTCCACCAGTCGTCCCAACCCCAACTCGAAGCCAGTCATGAAACCGAACAAGTTATTCCTCGTCACAGCCCTGGTGCTGAGCACTTCGGCCTTCGCCCTCGCCGCCCCTGCCAAAGGCAAGCCCAAGGCTCCCCCGGTGCCGCCGGAGATCCTCGCCAAGTATGACACCAATGGCGATGGCAAGCTCTCCGACGCCGAGAAAACCGCGATGAAGGCTGACCTCGAAGCCAAACGCCAGGAGCTGATCGCCAAGTATGACACCAATGGCGACGGAGTGCTGGATGCCACCGAGCGCGCTGCCGCGGAGGCTGCGATCCAGGCTGAACGCCTTGCGGCTCAGCAGGCGAAATTCACGTCACTGGACACCGACACCAGCGGCGGCCTCAGCCTTGCCGAATTCACGGCGGGTGCTCCCACTGGAGCGACGGCTGCCAAGATCGCCGCAACGTTCAACAGGCTTGACGCAAACAAGGACAACAGCCTCTCGCTTGAAGAGTTCACCGCCAAGCCAACCAAGCCCACGCCACCCGACGTCACCGCGAAGTTTACCTCGCTCGACACGGACCTGAGCGGCGGCTTGTCACTGGCTGAGTTCACTGCCGGTGCGCCCAAGGGTGCCACGGCTGCCCAGATTCAGGCCGCCTTCACCAAGGTGGATGCGGATGCCGATGGCAGCATCACCTTGACCGAATTCTCCGCCGCACCGCCGCCACCGTCGGGCAACGGTGGCAAGCCCCCGAAGAAGTAACTCCTCACGCTCTCGTTTCCCTGGCAACGTCGATTCCTGCAAAGCCTTCATCCCACTGAGTCCTGATATGAAAACGAATTCCCTATCAACGACTGTCCGCTGGATGCTGCATGGCACGGCGTTACTCTTCACTTTCAGCCTCGGCATGTGGGTCAATCGGCCTGCCATGCCACAGGCTGTTGCCAAGCCGGTGTCGGCGACTTCTGGGAGGTCTTCGTCGGCACCGGCTTCCGCTCAACTCCCGGCAGCGGAAGCCCCATCGGTTACGGCTTCACCTCCTGCCCAAACAAAGTCCCCCGCAGCACCACGCCTGCTCAAGACGGACAGCATCAACGACCGCTTCGCTCTGATGATCGAGCGCGTGCAGAAGCTCGATGTCCGCGAAACCATCGCCGCCCTTCGCTCGCTGGACAATGCGGCCGACGAACCCGAGTCACGCATCTCGCGGCAGGTTCTCGTCACTCGCTTCGCCGAACAAGATCCTGAGACTGCACTCACGTATGTGGACACGCTCAGCGGCGACGAATATGTGCAGCAGAAGATCAATGCGATGAGCACCTGGGCCAGTCGTGATGGTCAGGCAGCGGCGACCTACTTTGAGAGTCGCTCCTTACAGACTGGTCTGGTGAACGACGACGATGCCCGCACCGCTGCTGCGATTGCCAATGAGTGGGCACACAGCGACCCAAAAGCCGCCTGGAAGTGGGCTGTCAGCCTGCCCGAAGAAGTTCGTGATCAAGCAGTGCGCCGGGTTGCAGCGCAACTCGCCGTCACAGATACCCATGGCGCCATTCAGGCCGTGAACGAATTGCCCTTCGAAGATCGTGGTGCTGCGATGGGTTCACTCGCAGGTCGTTGGGCTGAGAGCGCACCTGCCAAGACTGCCACCTGGGTGAACACGCTCACCGACTCCGATCAGAAAGCCGAGGCCGCTTCCGGCTTGATCACCACCTGGGTCGCTCGCGATCCGATGGCTGCATCCACTTGGGTTTCTCAACTCTATCCTGGCAAAGCTCGCGACGCTGCCATCGCCGCCCTCGTGAAGGCCCAGGCCCTGCGCAATGATCCCCACGCAGCCACGCTGTGGGCAGCCTCGGTGCAAGACCGTGCCCTTCGCGCTGAGCTGATCGGTCAGAGTGTGAAACGCTGGCAAATGCACGATCCCGATGCCGCCGCCGCCTGGCTGGCAAGCAACGCGCGATAAGCATTCGCTGGAAGAACTTTCGCACGTCGCCAGGGTTTGCTGATCATGCCCCGCTACCTTTCTCTGCTTGCCTTTTTCGTCGCGGCCTCCGCGCGCGCATGGCTGCACTTTTCGACGCCGATGGTGCAGGGCATGAACGGGGCTTACTACCTCGTTCAGGCACGCTCTTTGATCGAGAAGTTCTCGCTCGCGATCCCTGATCTGCCGCTCGTGTTCGTTATTCAGGCTGCGATTGCCAAAGTGATTCATCTCCTGTCTTCCCTCGACCTCAATCAAGCCGTGATGCTTGCGGTGAAGACGGTGGATTCAGTGCTGCCAGCGCTCGCTGTGTTTCCCATCATGCAACTGGGGAATATGTGGTCGAAGGGCGACAAGGTGGACCTCGCCATCATCACGCTGGCCGCCGTGCTCGTGCCAGCAGGTGCTCC
>JAEUHN010000037.1 GCA_016795365.1 Verrucomicrobiaceae bacterium | reverse complement strand
CGGCTGGAACCCTTCGCCAAGAAGTTCGCCAAGCGTCTCGTGGTTGAAGTTAGCACCAAGGACGTGGACGCTTGGCTTTTCTCCCTCAAGTGCGCACCGCAGACACGGGCGAATCATCGGCGCTTGCTGCACAATTTCTTCTCTTATGCCAAAGGGCGCGGCTACTGCGATGAGAACCCCGTTTCCCGCGCCGCGAGGGTGAAGGTGATACGGAAGGCCCCCGGCATCCTCGCGCCCGCAGATGCCGCCGCCTTGCTCGCCGCGTGCTCTACCGAGATCGTGCCCGCCGTGGCGATTGGCTTGTTCGCCGGACTGCGCACCGCAGAGATTGCGCGCCTGGACTGGCAGGAAATCAATCTCAAGACCGGCTTCATCGAGATCACCGCCGAGAACGCCAAGAGTTCACAGCGTCGCCTCGTCGCCATCACGCCAAACCTTCGCACTTGGTTGCAGCCTTACGCGGAGCGTTCCGGCCCAGTCCGCTTGAGTGAGGAACGGCACAAGATACGCTTTGAGGCAGCACGCACCGCCGCAGGCATCGAATCATGGCCGTCGAATGCCGCACGCCACAGCTTCGCCAGCTATCACTTGGCGCTTCATCAGGACGCAGCCAAGACCGCGCTTCAACTCGGCCACACGAACACCGCTGTTCTATTTCAGCACTACCGCGAGCTTGCACAGCCCGAGGAAGCAGAGGCGTATTTCAAGATCGCGCCGAACACCGTGACGCCGACGAACATCATTCCAATGGAGGGCGCGGCGTGATTCCATCGCTTGCATCGCAACTGTCACCGGGAGAACTGGATGAGCTTGGATCAATGATTGTTGGCAATGTGATTGATTCCTTTGGTCCATCCGACTGGCAACTCTTGGGAGTGAAACGTTGCCTTAGCCAAGCCTATGATGATGCGCGCCAACTTGATGCTTGGGCCACATCTTCGGCGATTTGCTGGGATTTTCGCAACGGCTTCGTGGACTCACTTAAACAGCTTGAAGCCGCAAATGCGTTCTTCCAAGTTGGGAGATTGGCGTGGGACGCGAAAGCGACACGGGAGATTCAGCGTGCCTCAAGAGAGGGGCGAGACACCACTCTCCCGCTTCTCACGTATGGGCTTCGCGAGTTATTGAGAGATGGTTGGAATTGGCAACAAGTGCGAGCGGAGAAGGCGAAAGAGCAAATCGAGGACGCTTTGCAACAAGGCTTGCCCGGGGCGTTTGCTGCGATTGGAGCGGTGGAGAAAGCCAACGAGCGCAAGCCGCTAATGCGCAGCGCAGAGGGATGGATATTGAGGGCCTGGTTGCCGCTGGCTCTTTGGCGATGCCAAAACAACGGCGAAATCGAAATGCAGGTTCGGAGGGCCTATGATTTGCTCGTCTCGATAGACGTGCCGATGCCGCCTCTTCCTGCACCGACAGCGTTCTTCAGTTTTGTGGACAAGGTGCGCCACAGATTGAAGGCCGGGATTCGCAGGTAACAGCAATTCTGAAATCAACAGATTGAACCTTCCGAATTGGTTTTCGATTTGGGAGGTTAGAGTGATCGTCGGCCTGCATTCTGGCGCTATTTGATGCGTCGCATGAACGCATCTACTGCGACACCCAACGAATCAGCTTCCCCCGTCACAGGCCGGAAGATCACCCGTCACGAACTCGCCGTGCATCTCGGCTTCTCGCTGCGATACATCGACGAACTCACTCACAACGGCGCGCTGCCATTCTACAAGATCGGCAAAAGCGTTCGCTATGACCTCGCCCAGGTCGAAGCCACATTGAGCGAGCGTTTCCTCGTTCAACCGAAGGCACGCAAGCCAGCGAGCAAAGGAACCCGCGCTGCCATCACTCCCTAACAGCAACGCCCCGCCGTGAGGATCACGAAGCGAGGCGCTGTGTAGTAGCAGATTGCCCCGCATCGTCCGCCATCACCGGGAGCGTGCAACCTATTTGCACGATGAAGTTCACCACCAGCACGCCACGCCTTCGCGTGGAGGTTCCGCCACCACCAGAACACGGCATCCATCTATGGTTGCCATCCGCAGCGAGGGTGATGCAACGCAGCGGCCACACCGAGCGAGAGGCTATCGACTTTCTGCACGCGCAAGAGACGGGATTGCGCCGCCCTTATCAAGCTGGCGAAGTAGAGCGAGCCGTTGCCCTCATCTTCGGCACAACTCAACTTCACCACGGCGGCAATCTGATTCCCCGTGCGCACTGCGCACAGCGAAGGCCCGACATTCGTTTCAAGCCCGACTTGCTCGCACGAGTCGCCGCCGAACTCCCCGAAGCGACTGCCAATTGGTTCAAAGCTCGCTCACCTTTGCCCGTGGAGAATCGCGGGCCGGAACGGTTCCTTCACGCCATCACCAACGCAGGTGAGCGCGTGCTGTGTTTCACCGAGTTCAAGAGCCAAGGTCAATGCCTTTGGCGAAGTGGTGGCGGTCTCTGTCTCACCAACGGCCCTTTGTCGAAGTGGTGCAACGGCTTGTCTGATGGCGCTTGGTTTCTTCCGCAGCCCGTGACGGGTGAATGGCTTGAACTTGATCGACTCAAGAGCGAGCACAACCCAACCGGACGCACTCGCCGAGCGGAGGAATGCGTCACGTCGTTTCGCTTTGCCCTCATCGAGTCCGACGAAGCGGAGCCTGCGCAATGGCTTTCCGCATTGGCACAATTGCCCTTGCCGATTGTCTCCGTGGTCACGTCGGGCGGGAAGTCCATTCACGCGCTCATCCTCGTGAACGCAGCAAACAAGGCGGCATGGGATGATTTCGTTCGTGGCGATTTACTAGCGCAGCTTGCGCGCATCGGCGCAGACCCCGCCGCATTGACCGCCGTGCGATTGACGCGGCTTCCCTTCATCCACCGAGGCGAGCGCCTTCAAGAGCTTTTGTTCCTCAATCCCGAGCCCTCATGCACGCCCATCGCCAACCTTCAACCATGACCCAACCATGCCCATTTCATCCAACCCCATCGACACCCAACCCATGCAGGCCTTCGCAAAGCAGCGCGGGCTTATGCCAAACGACGAACCAAAGCCTTCGAGCCATCCCGCAAGCGAAGGCGTGCCAAGGATCACGCCGCAAAGCCTCGCCTCTTGTCTCATCACCGCGCGCGACCTTGCCACCATGCAGATTCCGAAGCGTCCGCGCTTGCTCGATAAATGGCTTTGTGAAGGGGACTTGGGTTATGTCTTTGCCCCGCGTGGCGTGGGCAAGACGTGGCTCGCGATGACGCTTCCCCGTGCCATCTCCCAGGGCGCGAGCTTGGGTTTATGGGAAGCAGGCGAGAGCAAGACACGCGTGCTCTACGTTGACGGCGAGATGCCTTTGGAACTCACGCAGTATCGTTCACGCGGCATCGAGCTTGGCGAAGGGGATGTAACGTATCTGCACCACGAGGCGCTTTTCGATCATCTCGGCAGTAGTTTGAACATCGGCAGTGAAGAACAGCGCACGGCTATCACCGCGCTGCTCGTTGAGCAGGGTTTCAAATGCGTGATTCTCGACAACCTCAGCTCGCTCGCCTCTGGCGTGGAGGAAAACCGGGGCGAGCACTACGAACCCATTGCACACTGGTTGCTCGAATTGCGCCGCCGCAAGATCACCGTCATCATCATTCATCATGCGGGCCGGAATGCCGAAGTGATGCGCGGCCACACCAAGCGCGAGGATGCCTGCTCGTGGATCATCCAGCTACGCGACGCCAAACAGGAAGGCGAACCAGGCGCGAAGTTCGTCAGTCACTTTGCCAAGCCAAGCCGCAACACAGGCGAACCCTTGCGTGATTTGCTTTGGCACTTCACCACGGGCAAGGACGGCAGCGTTTCCATTCACTGCGAAGTTGCCGAAGTCTCCGAATACGAGGCATTCATTCAGCACGTTCTCGACGGCGCGGATACCCAGGCAGACATTGCCGAGATGATGGGCAAGCCCAAAGGCACCATCAGCAAATGGGCGAGCAAGGCCCAACGTGATGGCCGCATTTGTCGGGACGGCAACAAGCTGAAGCCGCCTGCAACTCCCAAGAAGTCCCACCATGAGACCGACGATGATTGAACACGGTTTCCAGTTTCCCGAGCATAGCGCGGAAACTTGGAAACTATGCCGGGCAACATGGGGACGGGGAGGAAACCAACTGGAAACCTCCCCACAAAATCAAGCCTTCCAGCGGAAACCCGTTGGAAACGGCCCGGAGACCGTCCGGTTTCCAATTGTCCCAACGTGACCACCACGAAAACGAAACGCGCACTGGCTAAATGCCGCTTGCGACTATTAACGCCACCCGTTATGATACCCTCACGACAATGCATGATCCGTTCATTCGCCTGCAAGGATACCGAGCGCCTGTTTCAACTGGAGAAGGTTCGCGCCTTTCCTCCCGACATTCAGCGCACGGCACTGCGGAAGCTCGCGCAACTGAACGCTGTCACGGAATTGCAGCAACTCCGCGTGCCACCGGGCAACCGTCTCGAAGCCCTCAAACACGACCGCAAAGGCCAGCACTCCATTCGCATCAACGATCAGTGGCGAGTCTGCTTTCGCTGGGAATCAGACGGCCCGCATGAGGTTGAAATCGTTGACTATCATTGACCACCCCACACCATGAAAAAGCACGCCCCTATCCATCCCGGTGAAATTCTCCGCGAGGATTTCTTGCTGCCGCTTGGCCTCTCTGAGTATCGCCTCGCGAATGACATCGGAGTGCCTCCCCGTCGCATCAACGAAATCGTGAAGGGTAAACGCTCCGTGACAGCCGACACCGCCTTGCGCTTGTCCCGTTACTTCGCATGGCCTGCGGAAGTGTGGCTCAATCTGCAAGCCTCTTATGATCGCCAGACCGCCGAAGTCACGATGCGCGCAGTGCTCGCCAAGATTCAGCCTTGTGCGCTGGCGGTTTGATGAAGGAGGGGCCGACGATGGCAGCGGCGCGCGGCGTCCATCTCTTGAGTAAGTGCCGAGGGATTGAATGTGATGCCGTGAAAAGAGGGCGGGCAGCTTCTCGAATGGCTCTTGGAGCGAATAAAGAAGCCTAAAAACCTGAGTTTGAAGGTGAGCTTTAGCGCATCATCCTGAGACTTGAATCAATGCCATGTAAGCTATTGTTCATTCTCTGCATCTGCATGTTTTGCTGCTGATTCTGCAATAGTTGAACTCCCGACGTTTGAGGTTGCTGCTGATTGTAAGCGCTGATACCCGCACCAGCGCCAGCAATGGCTGCCGTCGCTGCATTGGCATGATCAAGGGATGAGAAAACCTGTGCCGCGATCCCTGCTCGATCATCAATGGGAATGCCAGTGAACGGTTTTTTACCAAACACGCCACGGCCTTCAATATCAAAAGTGAATCTACCCGACCACATACTGTATGAACCGCTACCGCTGACAAAAACAATGGATGACAATTCCTTGCCTCTCTCCAGAGCCGCCTGCTTTGCTTGTTTACCCGCATACTGAAAGGCATTTTGAATCGGCGGGTTTGGATTCCTCGTCATTGAGTGTTCGCTGTAGTTCGCAGTAAAAGCAATACCCTCGCGCTCATAGCTTGTAACTGTGAAATCTTGCTTTGTCGCACAGGAGCAGACTAGAAAACATGACGTGAAGAGCAGTATGATTTTCATGATGAGATTTGCGACTCTACCGCCACATCCGAGTGGAATGGAAGCCGAAAACCTTCGCTTGCGATGCGTTGAGATAAGAACTGTAACCCTGCAATAAACTCCGATGCTTTGCCGAGAACGACTAACTCGAATCATTGCCATCCTCGCTCGCTATCCGCGCGGCTTGAGCGTTCGTGACTTCGCTCGAACCTTCAGCGTGTGGAGATTGGAAATAGAGCAAGCCGCAGAGCTTGGATTCGTGAAGATCGAAGCCCGCAAGCCGCGCACTGGACGCCCTGCGATCATTGTTTCCCGCGTCTCGGAGGATGTTAGCGAAACTCAGGCCGCGAAACTGCCGCCTTTTCGTGATGAAATACCGAAACCGATTCGGCACCGTCTTTGGTTGCTGGCGCTTCATGCCACGCAAATCGAATTCAATCCGCGTGCTCGTTTCGGCTTCGACCTCGTGCCACGATACAAAGCATGGATGAGGGCTTCGCCTGCCGCGCGATCCATCGCAGGCGCAAGAGCGAGCGCTTCGCGAGTGAGAAGAAGCCGTGATGCCATCGCTGCCAAGCAATGGACATTTGCCCGCACGGGCGGAGAGCTTCCCGACAACGAGCCACAGCCAGTTTCAGCAACCGAAGTTTGGTTGCGTCTCAAAGAACTCGGAAGCTGGCGTGCAACCGATGGATGGAAGCCGCCGCTCTGGGAAATCGAAACCGTTCGCCGTGCTCGTGAATGCTTCACCGCATCGAAAGCCTCAATCTAGCTGTAACGGTTTTGTAATGGTTTTCGGCCCACTTTTGGCGCTTTTCCGTGCATTTCGGTGCATTTTGCCTCTCGCCATTTTTCGGCTCGTTTTGAGCCTCAATCCCTTATTCCACAAGGCTTGGAGAGGTTTTGCACCCGTCAGGAATCGAACCTGAACCTGCGGCTTCGGAGACCACCGTTATATCCGTTTAACTACGGGTGCGTTTGCCTTGTGAGGCGAGCGATGGGTGCCATCACTTGGGCAGTGCGGCAAGTGCTTTCAAAAGGGGCTCGATGGATCATCGTCGTGTGCTGGTTTCAGCTTTTGTCTTGCCTTGGCGGGGTGTTTCGAGGGACACTCGGAAATCATGGCCACCGCACCTGACACGCGTTTGAAGATGTTCGAGTTCCACGATGGAACTGTTTCTGGTGAAACAACTCCCGAGGATGCCGAGAATTTCGCGCGGGACTTTCAGGGCCTGCGTCACTTCGCTCAGAAGATGGGTAACGCGCTCGACCTTGGCGATGTGTGGATGGCCGGCTATCGGGAGGCTGACTTCACGCATTTGTGGTCGTGTTCCCTGGATGGCAAATCAGGGCAGGGCGCGATGATCGCGCGCCATGCTCCCATGTTTGAACTGCTGCAGAATGTCTCGGATGACGCCTGAAACTCTTCCTGCTTATGGCCGCTAAAATCGTTCCTTCCCTTCGCTCTGCTTTGGAGCGCCTGAAACACGCGGGCTCGATCAACGGGCTGTGTCTGGCCTGGCGCAGGCAGATTCTGATCAACTTATTTCCCTATCAGGACTTCCGGGTGGAGCAGGCCATCCACGCAGTGCAGGAAGCACGTGAGCACTATGCGGGCGGCGGACACGACGTGAAGCAATTGTGGTTCGGTTTCGATGGTGTGCAGATGCTGGTGTGCTTTCACGGCGAGTGCGCCTTGATGGTGCTGCATTGCCGGGCGGTGGAAGTGGATTTCATTGCCCGCGCGGGTGCCGCGTTTTTGGAGGACGCGCAGCTGCTGGTGGATGCGGCCCTGAATCCGGGAGCGGCTGACGTAAATGGCGAGGACACCACGCGACTCGACGCTGGCGACGAGGAGTTTGGGCCGCAGGTCACGCGGGTTGTCCGTTGAGTTCCGAGCCTGAAGATTCGGTGGCAAAACCAGGCTGACTGGGCAAGAGAGGCGCGACACCAAACGCCTCTCACATTCGATGACACCCGACATTGCCCACGACATGGTGAAACTGGAAGCGCTCCTGCGTGGTCACGTGGCTCCGCATCTGCGTTCCAAGGCGGAGGCACGAATCCTGGACCTCGCCTGTGGGCGGTGCGATGAAGCTGAGACGCTGATCAAGGTGGTGAAGGATGAAATGGCGGCGGACCAAGTCAAACTCGTCGGCGCCGATATTCGCATTCGCGAGGTCCGGCAGGCGCGCGAGCGCACGGCGAATCTCGATACCGAATTCCTCATCGAAGACGCCACGAAGCTCGGCGCGCATAAGGAGATGAAGGATTTCGACATGGTCTTCCTGCGCCATCAGAACTACTGGCACGGACCCGAGCTGTGGAAAAAGATCTTTGATACCGGCCTGGCCAAATTGAATGACGATGGGCTGATGGTGATCACGAGCTACTTTGATCGCGAACATCAACTCGCGCTCGATGCCTTGCAAAAACTCGGTGCGGAGGTGGTGCTGTCGAAGCGCAATGATGCTTCGCGAGATGTGGGCGATGCACCGGGCAAAAGCGTGGATCGCTGGCTCGCCGTGCTGAAGAAGCCGAAGTGACCGAGGGGTGCGGTCAGAGCCGGTCTGCGAGATCGTTCAACTGCTTGAGCAAGGCCTGGGCGGCAGTCAGCAGGTCACCTTTCAATTCAGGGCGGAGGATCACGGTTCCGCGTTGTTGCAGATGCAACGGTCCAGTGATCTCCGCATCTGTCGCGCTCGCTGCATTGCCAAGCAGAACGACGTGGGTGAAGCGATCCTGCGGCGAGACCGCGAAGGTCTGGTAGTGCTTCAGGGCGCTGACATTCTGAACTGCTGTGAATCGGATCGAACGGATCAATGGCGTGCCGGTCAACGAATGCGCGCAGCCCAGCAGGCAGGCGGTAGCGCGAGCCGTGTCTGCCCCGAGGTAGTCGCATAACACGAGGACTACATCATTGGGGCGCTTGGTCCCCGTCAGCTCAACGTCGAGGGCGAGTGCCGCGCTCTGAGGATTGGCGGGATCGGCGAGGGTGCGCACTTCGTAGCCCATGTTTTCGGGACCCAGCGTGGACTCGACGAAGGCGGCCAGAGATTTGGTGCGCTCGTCTCCTGGCTTGCTCGATGCCTCGGTTACGATGGATTCGTAGTGCTTCAGATCTGCCTCATTGAGGTCCTTCCGCAGACCCGCTGCATATTTGATGCTCCGTTGCAGCACCTTCTCCTGCTTGTTGAAATAGAAGACAAACGACAAAGCACCGAGCAAGATCGTGCCGAACGGCAGGACGATTAGGGCGGTGCGGATCACGCGTCCGACGTTGGGAGGGGATTCGCTCATGGTCAGGCTAGGGCATTGAGCACGAGATGTGCAGCTCGTTCATACGCGCCGCCTTCTCCCAGGGTGGCAACGACAGCGGCCAGATCGCGCTCGAGAGCTGTTCGCTTGTCGGCGGAGAGTAGGAGATCGCTCAAGGCGTTTGCGATGTGCTTTGGACTGCAGCGATGCTGAATGAGTTCGCTCACAACCTCGCGTCCGGCCAGCACGTTGATGATGCCGATGAACTTGATACGGACGAGCACCTTGGCGGCGATGTAGGTGGGCCAGGCGACCTTGTAGATGAGGGCATACGGCAGGCCGAAGCATGCGGCTTCGAGCGTGGCGGTGCCAGACGCAACGGCTCCGACTTGAGCGCGCTGCATCAAATCATAGACGGTGCCGGTTTCGATCCAGCGTTTGGCCTCGGGCACGCCAGCGGCATCGGCCATCGATCGCATTTCGGCAGCAAGGCCTTCATTGGCGGCGCTCACCGCGAAGCGGACATTGGGCACTCGCTTCTCGATCTCCTTCGCGGCTTTCATCATGACCGGAAACAAGCTCTTCACCTCGTTCGTCCGGCTGCCAGGAAACCATCCGACCAGACCCGGCTCGCGCTGCCATCCACGGCGCAGAGTCTTCACGCGATCGACCATGGGATGCCCTGGGAACTCGGTGCGAAGTCCGCTTTTCTCATAGAGCGGCTTCTCGAAGGGAAAGATGCAGATCATGAGATCCAGCGTGCGCGCCATTTCTTTGATCCGGCCTTTCTTCCAAGCCCATACTTGCGGGCTGATGTAGTAGAGAATCCTCGTGTCGATCTTCTGATCGCGAATCTGCTTGGCCAGCCTGAGGTTGAACCCTGGGTAATCGACAAGGATGACCGCATCTGGCTTCTCGACCGCGACGGCTTCCAGGCAGGCCTCCAGGCGTTGCTTGAAGTAGCCGTAGCGTTTGAGCACTTCGCTGAGACCAACGACTGCCGCTGTGGCTACCCAGTCCTCGATGCCAGATGAAAGCTGGCGCATCGCTGGGCCTCCGAGGCCTAGGAACTTCGTGTCAGGGGCGAGCTTGAGCATCTCGGTCATCAACCCGGCGGCATGAGTGTCACCGCTGAGTTCGCCGGAGATGATGACTATGCGCTTCATGGCTTCGCGTTGCCACGCTCAATCTGTTCGGTGATCTGCAAGGCAATGCGCAGGGCTTCGGTGCCTTCCTGGCCGGTGACAACGGGGCGCTTGCCGAGGCGGGCACACTCGACGAAGGCGGCGAGTTCGCATTTGAGCGGTTCATCCTTCTCCACCTGCACTTCCTCGCGCACGATGGCCATGCCATCCTTGCGATAGATCCAGCCGGACTGTTCCTGGTAGTCGAGGCTGAGGTAGCTCTCACTTTGGAAGACGCGAATCTTGCGCAGCTTCTCGGGGCTCACACGGCTGGCAGTGATGTTGGCGATGCATCCATTCTCAAACTTCAGGCGCGCATTGGCGATGTCTTCGCGGCGCGTCAGAACCGGAATGCCGACCGCATCCACATCAATGAGCGGCGACTTCACGAGGTGGAGCACAATCTCGATGTCGTGGATCATCACGTCGAGCACGACGCCGATGTCCATGCTGCGATTGGGGAAAGGCGAGAGGCGGTGAGCTTCGATGAATCGCGGGTTGTTCATGCGCTCCTCGAGCTGGCGCATGACGGGGTTGAAGCGCTCGATGTGCCCGACTTGCAGGATGAGCCCAGCGTCGTTGGCCTTGTTCACCAGCCACTGTGCTTCGTCGAGTGAGTCCGAGATCGGCTTCTCGATGAGCACATGCTTGCCTTGTTCCAGCAAGGTGCCGCCGACTTGCTTGTGGAAGATCGTGGGCACCGCGACCGTCGCCGCATCCACATTGGAGGCAAAGGCTGCGAGGTCGCTGACGGCGGTCGTCTTGAACTGCGCAGCGAGTTCCTCGGCGCGTGCCTGATCGACGTCGAAGATCGCACTGAACTCAATGCGTCCCTCGCTCGCCGCTGCGATCTCTGCCATGACTCGCGCGTGATTGCGCCCGATCGCGCCCACGCCCGCTACGCCTACTCTGAATGCCTTGTCGCTCATGTGGCCGCCATGCTGGCGACAGGGGCGGGTGTGTCAAACCTGAACGCAAGCCTCAGCGCTTCCAGCCACCACCCATCGCCTTCGCGAGCAGCACGCTCGACACGAGACGCTGACCATCGAGCTGCGAGAGAGAAAGCTTCGTCGCCAGCACGGTGCGATCGGCTTCGACGACTTCGAAGTAACTCGCGAGGCCCTTGTCGTAGCGCACGCGAGCGAGACGACTCGTTTCATCAGCGGCCTTCAGCGCGGCTTCGATGGCACTGCGTTGCTGGGCGAAGCTTTGCAGATCGAGCAGCGAGTCCTCAACCTCGCGGAGCGCGACGAGGATGGTCTGCTTGTATTTGGCGAGCGCTTCATCGTAACGACTCTTCGAGGCACGCAGGTTGGCTTTCAGTTTGCCGCCGGTGAGGACAGGCACCGTGACGCTGGGACCGATGCTGAGCACGCGGTTCTCCCAGTTGAGGAAGTCGGTGCCCTTCACGCTTTCGAGTCCGGCGCTGCCGGTGAGTTTGAACGTGGGAAAGAACGAGGCTTCGGCGACACCGATCTCGGCGCTCGCGGCTTGCAGTTCGGCTTCCGCTGCGCGGATGTCGGGACGCGATTGCAGCAGTGTTGACGGCACAGCCATCGACAGCGAAGGCGGTGAGTTGAGGGTCGCTTCGACAGCCACACTGAAGCTCGATGGCGACTGACCGCACAGCACCGCGAGTGCATGCTCCACGCTGCCGCGCTGACGTTCCATCGCCGCGAGATCAGCGCGTGCGAGTTCATGCTCGGCACGCGCGCGAGTGACATCCATCTCGTTCGCCATGCCGCCATCGAAGCGTGACTTCTGAAGCTTCAGCGCTTCCTCACGCAGCGCGATCGTGTCGTTCAAGACCTTCACTTGAGCGTCCAACGAGCGCAGCAGGAAGTAGTTCCGCGCGACCTCGGAGGCGACCATGAGTCGCTGCGTGAGCAAGCCTTCGTCAGCCGCGCGTGCGCTGGCGCTGGCGGATTCGACGCTGCGCTTCACACGACCCCACAGATCGAGTTCGTAGCTCATGTCGAGCGATGACTTGTAGTTGTCGCGGCGCAGCATGTCCGTCACACTGCCGAACTGCGGTGGCAGGTTCGCACCGAAGCCCGCTTCCGAGAGACGCTGCGTATTGATGTTGCTGGTGCTGCCGATTTGCGGGAACCACTCGGAGCGCTTGGCGCCGACGAGCGCTCGCGCGGTCTCCACGCGTGCCTGAGCACCCGCGAGTTCCAGATTGGACGACAGCGCCTTGCTCACCAGGCCATTCAGCGTGCTGGAGCCGAAGACCTTCCACCATTCATCGGGCAGAGGCTGCGCTTTCGTGTTCGCTTTGTCGGAGTGCTTCCACTTGCCACCAAGCAAGCCTGTTAGCGAAGGGCGCTCGTAGTTCGGGCCTTTGACACAGGCAGGCAGCGCGAGGCAGAGAAGGAGAAGGCGTTTCATGGGCTGATTCATTGATGGCTAGGGCTTCTGCACCGGCAACTCATAACAAGCCGCTTCGCGATCATTGCGGACGATGAGGTAGCGGCCAGCGAGCGTAGGATAGTTCCAGGTCTTGGCGGACAAGGCGTTGAGCGTGGCAAGCTGTTGGCAGCCTTCGCGCGACACCTTGGCGAGATACACAGGGCCGGGCTCGCTTTGGATAAGTGCGAGATCACCGACGAGCAAGTGCTGGCCGTTGCCGAACTTGCCTTCCTTCCACAAGCGTTTGCCGGTCATGTCGATGCAAGCGAGCGGTCCGTCATCGAGACCGATCAGCGTCTCGCCCATTGGTGTCACGCTGTTGAACTGCGTCTTCATCTTGCTGTTCGACCAGACTTCCGTGGCACTGAGCTTGTCGCCCTCGGCTTTGATTTGGAAGACGGTGCAGCCCATCATGTAGCCCGCACTGATGAAGATCTGATCGCCGGGCAGCACGACCGGTTGCGAGCACTTCGGCGGTCCCTCGAAGCCCCACTTCTGATTCAGCACGATCGCGCCCGTGGCGACATCATGAAGCAGGAGCGCAGGCGCGGTGTTGTTCACGATCACACGCTTGCCTGCGATGGTGGCGATGAACGGCGACGCATACGATGCGGCCATGTCGCCCACGTTCCACTTCGGTTCGCCCGTCATCTTGTCATAAGCCACGAGCGTGGGGCCGGGCTTGTCGCCGCCGTTCACGATGACGAGATTGTCCACGAGCAAGGGCGAACTCGCGATGGCCCAGGTGAGGTTCTTTTGGTTGTGCTCTTGCAGTGTGTTGCGCGTCCAGAGCAGCTTGCCGGTGACGATGTCGAGACAGTTCAGAATGCCGGTGCCGCCGATGCTGTAGAGGCGTCCGGCTTCATGCGTGGGCGTGGCGCGCGGGCCGTCGCCGCCTTGCCATTCGGTGAAGCGCGCTTTGTCTGCGTGATGCCACAGCACCTTGCCGGTGCCGAGGTCGTAGCACGTCACCCATTCTTCTTCGCCACGCTGCTCTTGCGTGATGGCACGACCTCCGACCACACAGAACGCGCCCCAGCCTTCGCCCACACTGATGCGCCACATCTCGCGCGGCGGATGCGCTTTCCAGTCGGTCTCGATACCTGGGTTCGCAAGGATGCCCGTGCGTCCTGCACCACGAAACTCGGGCACATCCGGCGCATCGGTGAGCGTGGGTGCATTGGCTTGCACTTCCTTAGCAAAGGTTCGCTCAGGTGCCTGCGACCAGCGCCAGACATAGTTCGGCAAGCCGGTGCCGCTGACCGCACCGTCGATGCGTGTGGTCATCTTGAAGGCCACGAACAACAGCACGAGCACGCTGAGCACCTTCAGTCGCAGTGCCCAGCGATAGCCGCTGAGGAAGACGAACCACAGCGCGATGAAGGTCACCGCGAGCATGGGCAGGAACCACTGCGACCAGCGGAAGATGTTGTTGTCGAGATCAGGCTTCAGGCACAGCCACACGAACGTCGCGGCGAACAACGCGGTGGTGGTGATCGGGATCCAGAAGCGATGCTTGGGCGAGGTGGCGGTCATGAGAGTCAAGGCGTTACGCTGGCAGTGTGGGGGGCTGACGCATCATCAATGAACACGTCCATCTGCTGACCGACGAAGAGCGGCACATTCGCGGTGGGATCAAGGCGATAGATGACTTGCAGCACGCGAGTGTCCACGCGCTCGGTCGCATCGCCGCTGAGGTTCTTCTTGGGAATCACCAGCGGCTCGAAGCGCACGAAGGTGAGCGGCACCTTGAGCGAAGGATTGCCGCGCACCATGGCTTCGGCACGAGCGGTGGATTTCACACGCCAGGCCTCGTGCTCATCGACGTCCGCACGCAGATGTAAGGGGTGCGTCTGGCCAATAACGAGCCACGGCGTGGTGTTGGTCGATGTCGCATACTCGCCCGCGCGAATCTTCACCTGCAGCACGGTGGCATCGCTGGGTGCTTTGATCGTGCTGCGGTCAATCTCCACATCGGTGACTTCGATCTTCGCCTTGGCCGATGCGACCGCAGCTTTCGCGGCAGCGACGTTGCTCTGCGCGGCGGTAACCGATGCTTTGGCGGATTGCAGTCGTGCTTGATGTGTGGCCACGGTCATCGCGCGTTGCGTGCGCTCTTCATCGGAGAGCACACGACTGTCCTTCACGCTCTCGGCAAAGGTGAGCAGGCGCTGCGATTGAGCGAGTTCAGCATCGGCGATCTGCACCTGAGCTTCGGCGACTTTGACCTGCTGCTCGCTCACTTCGATCTGCGTCTCGGCTTGTGCGAGCGCAGCGACGGCGACGGCACGTTCGGCTTCGAGTTCGCGGGTGCGCAGTTTGAGCAAGGGCTGGTCCCTCTTCACCTCGTCACCGACTTTCACATGCACCACATCGACCACACCCGAACGAGGCGAGCCGATGCTGATCGCTTCGGAACTCGGTTCGATGAGACCGATGGCGGCGACGGTTTGATCAAAGGCTGAGCGCGGTGGTGCGACCGGTGGTGCGGTGGGCACACGTGTGGTCTGGCTGTGCACGACGTTGTATCCCGCCCAGACAAAGGCGGCGACGGCGAGGATGGGGAGGACGGGGATTTTCATGAGAATGGATGAATGATGAAGTCTGAAGGATGAAGGGGTTCAGTTCCGGTCGATGCGATCGATGAGGCCATCGTTCATGTGGGCGATGGTGTCGGCGTAGTGGAAGACGCGGTTGTCGTGGGTGACGACGACGACGGCGCGATCAGGAGCGACGGCGGCGCTGGCGAGCAGGCCCATCACGGCTTCGCCAGACTGATGATCGAGCGCAGCAGTGGGCTCGTCGCAGATGATGAGGCGTGGCTCATGCACCAGCGCGCGGGCCAGCGCCACGCGCTGCTGCTGGCCGCCCGAGAGCTGACGGGGCATGGCTTTGGCGCGATGGCCGAGGCCGAGACGATCGAGCATTGCGGTCGCTTTCTTCACGGCGACATCGCGCGACACACCATCGGCGAGCAAGGGCACGGCAGCATTCTCGGCGGCAGTGAGTGCGGGCAGCAGGTTGTATTGCTGGAAGACGAAGCCGAGGTTGCGACGACGGAACACGATGCGGTCAGCGGACTTCATCTGCGCGGGCTCGTGGCTGAGCACTTGCATCGTGCCACCGTTCGGATCGAGCAGACCGGCGATGACGGAGATGAGCGTGGTCTTGCCGCAGCCGCTGGGGCCGACGAGGAAGCTCATCTCGCCCAGTCGTGCTTCGAAATGCACACCGCGCAGCACATCCACGCGTGCCTCGCCGTCGCCGAAGTGTTTGAGGATGCCGTCGCAGCGGACGGCGTGGTCATTGGTTTTCATACCGGAGTTGAGGGTCAATGGCTGAGAGTTGAGAGCAGGGGGATGACAGGCATTGAGGAGGATCGAAGGTCGGGGTTGTCTGGCTCTCATCTCTCAACTCGATTCTCTCAGCTTGGGTCGGGGTTTCAGCGGAAGACAGAAGCGGGTTCCAGCACGAGCACACGGCGCACGCTGATGAGGCTCACGACGAAGGTGACTGCGGCCATCAGCGCGCCGACGATGGCGAGGATTTGCCACGGCATGATGATGCCGCGCGTGGCGATTTGCTGACTCATCACAGCGAAGAACGTGGCCGCCATGCCACTGCCCAAGGCATAGCCGATGGCCCCAGCGGTGAGGGCTTGCAGCAGCACCATGCCGATGAGCCGCCCATTGGTGACGCCGATCGCTTTGAGCGCGCCGAACTGCCGCAGGTTCTCGATGGTGAACATGTAAAACGTCTGTCCCGCGACGGCGAGCCCGACGATGAGCGCGATGGCGATCGTGATGCCGAAGTTCACCGGGATGCCGGTGTTGCGCAGGTAGTAGCCGATGCAGTCCCAGACGAACTCGTTCGTGGTGCGCGCCTTGAGTCCGGTGGACTGCTCGATGCGCCGCGCGAGGTCGGTGGCGTTCACGCCTTCGCGAGCGCGGACGAGCACGTAGGCGAGTTGGTTGCGCTCGCGACCCTGGAAGTTCACCGCCTCGCTGTAGCGCGCGTGGATCACGGGAAAGCTGACGAACGGCGCGCTCGCATCCGAGATACCGACGATGGTCGCCTTGTGGTCGTTGAGTTCCAGCGTGCGACCGAGTTCCAGCGGCTCGCCGGGGTAAAGCAGCAGGTAGCCCGCCTTGTCGATGACGATGGACTTCGCCTCGCGAAGGCGCTCCCACGAGCCCATGAGCATCTTGCGCGGCACACCAGTCAGCGTGCTGTCATCGACACCCAGCGTGAAGGTGCTGGCGAACTTGCCCTCCAGCGTCTTGGCCGTCGGATTGCCTTTGAAGAGACGCACCGCGAAGTCCACGCCCTCGACGCCGCGCACGCGGGCGAGGTCGGTGTCCTTCAGCGCCTTGGTCTGCTCGAAATACTCCGTGTAGGGGTCCATCACCCAGATGTCCGCATCGGTCACATCGAGCACCTGGCTACCGGTGCGCTTCATGATGCCGGCAAAGATGGACATCTGGTTGAGCAGCAGGAACGTTGAGAAGGCAAAGGCGAAGACGAGGCCGAAATACTTGGCCTTGTCTGACATGAGCATTCTGAGAGCGACGAAATTCATTGAGTGGTCGTTTTTTGACTATCGGTCAATTCAAGGGCAAAAAAGGGACGCGGCGGGAAGGTGGCGGTTCAGGCGGACTTGAGCCAGGTGGCTCCCGGGAAGACTTCGCGCACGATGCGGCGATCCGTCTCGGCGTAATCAGCCTCGAAGCTGAGCGGCTTCCAGCCGAGTCCGTCGCACATCAGGTCGCCATTGCGGCGCACCGCGATGAGCGGGTCGGTGATCCCGGCCATGACGCGCATGTCGCCTTCCATGGCCATGATGTGGCTGCCGACGGTTACCGAGACGAGGGCGAAGGTGGCTTCCTCTGGCTTGAACCGATCGCGTGGCAGATCGCCCACGGCCTGAGCTTCGATGATGATCTGTTGAATCGTGCGCCAGCAGCGCCCGGCCTGGATGCGATGGTCTTCGCGGCGCTCCTCGCTGGCCTTGTCCCAGAAGGACGCGGACTTCAGCATCATGTCGGCGTGGAAGTATTCGGGATGCGCCGTGGCGAACTCGCAGCAGGCGCAGCAGATCGCGCGGATGCGCTCGCGAGTGCCGCCTTTGAAGTTTGACGCCCGTTCAAAAAGGTCCGCCCGCTGCTGAAGTGAGCCCGTGCAGACGGCGAGGGCGAGGTCTTCCTTGGAGTCGAAATGCTGATACAGCGTGCCCTTGGAATACTCGACCGCCTGCGCTAGGTCCTCCATGTTCCAGCCCTGGAAGCCTCGCTCCAGAAGGAACTTCCGCGCCTCACGGATGATCAACTCCTCACGCGCCGCGAACTCGCGGGCACGTCGGGCTGTGGTGATCGAAACGGGCATGGTGAAGGGTTTTAGCCATTTTTGACCAATGGTCAAATTCCAAATGCGCGCTCAGTGATGAGCAATCGCAGCATGGGTGCGAAAATTGACACTGCGCACATTCCTCTCGTTAATGGCAGTTCATCTCTCTCCCAACATGCTCCAGGAACTCAAGCAACGCGAAAAAGAAGGACGCCCGATCAACGTGGGACTCATCGGCTGTGGTGCGATGGGCCTGGGGATCGCCTACCAGATTGGCAAGACGCCCGGGATGCGACTTTCGTTCGTCGCCGACTGGAACCAGCGGGCCGCCCAGAAAGGCGCCGACGTCTATGGCAAGCCCACTCGAGTGCTCACCGACGGCCTCGCCGCCCTGCGCGATGAGAAGATCGAGTGCGACGTGTTTGTCGAAGCCACCAACTCCATCATCGCCGCCTACGACTACTG
>JAEUHN010000016.1 GCA_016795365.1 Verrucomicrobiaceae bacterium | reverse complement strand
GCGTGGATGGTTTACGATCACGACACGATGCGCGTGGCCGCCGCGAGCACCGGCGCGTTTGTGGACTGGAAAGGCATCGCCTTCGATGGCAGCCACGGCACGCACACGAGCCTCATCGGCGAAAAACAGTTCGTGTTGCCCGTCGAGCCCGGCTGGAGTCTCAGCGGTGATTTTGAAGACACACGCGCTGCGGCCAAAGACGGCAAAAAATACGGCCCTGTGGCTGGTTTGCGCTTTCTCGGCCTCTACAAGCATCAAAACCAAAGCGTGATCGCGGCGAGCATCCACGGGACACGCGTGCTCGAATCGCCCGCGTGGATGGATTACGGCTCCACGCCGATCCTCGTGCGCACATTGAACGTCGCCGAGGCCAGACAGCCTCTTTTCCTTCGTGTAGCACCCGACAGCATGAATGTCGTTTTGAAGGGCGAAGGCGAGTTGAAGCGCGAAAACGGCTTTTGGGTCGCCAAACTGGCTTCGGGAGCTCAAACGCGAATTTTCATCTCCCGCGTCGATCCAGCCTCGCTCGACACGATGGCGAGAAACTTCGCCGCGCCGCTCGATCTAGCTCCGCTGACGAAAGGCGCTCCGGCGCAATGGCCGCAAACCGTCACCACGACCTCCGTGGCAGGCAAAGACGATGCCGCGTTCATCGCCGATGACTTTTCTCTGCCCATCGAGAATCCCTTCCAAAGCTGGATGCGCCCCGGCGGCTTCGATTTCACGCCCGATGGCAAAGCGGCCATCGTCGCGATGTGGAATGGCGATGTGTGGCGCGTGGATGGCTTGATGGCGAAAGCGCCTGCCACACTGACGTGGCGACGCATCGCCAGCGGGCTGTTTCAGCCGCTGGGGGTAAAGTTTCGCGATGGCGAACTCTTCGTCCTTTGCCGCGATCAACTCGCCAAGCTCGTCGATTTGAACGCGGACGGCGAAACTGACTTCATCCAGTGCTTCAACGACGACGCGCAGGTCACCGAACACTTCCACGAGTTCGCCATGGGCCTGCAAACCGATGACGCGGGCAATTTCTACTATGCCAAATCCGGCCGCCACGCGCTCGACAGCGTCATTCCGCAGCACGGCACGCTGCTCAAGGTCAGTGCCGATGGCGCAAAGACCGACATCCTCGCCACCGGCTTCCGCGCCGCGAACGGCGTGTGCCTCAACGACGACGGCACTTTCTTCGTCACCGACCAGGAAGGCTTCTGGACACCGAAGAACCGCATCAACCGCGTCAAAGTCGGCGGCTTCTACGGAAACATGTATGGCTACACCAGCGTCACCGACGAATCCGACTCCGCGATGGAGCAACCACTCGTGTGGGTGACCAACGACAAAGACCGCAGTCCCGCCGAACTCATCTGGGTGCCGAAAAACGCGTGGGGCAATCTCGGCGGCAGTTTGCTCAACCTCAGCTACGGCACCGGTCGCGCCTTCATCATCCCGCACGAGGAAGTGAACGGAAAATGGCAAGGCGCCGTGTGCGAACTCCCCATGCCCGCCTTCGCCACCGGCATCATGCGCGGCCGTTTTGGCAGTGATGGCGCCCTCTACATCTGCGGCATGTTTGCCTGGGCCGGTAATGCAACTTCACCGGGTGGATTTCACCGCATCCGCCGTGGTTCACAACCAGCACAGGTGCCGCTGGCGGTGAAGGCGGCGAAAGGTGAGATGAAGGTCACATTTAGTGACCCGATTGACCGGATTGACTGTGCGATGAGAGTTTGGTCGTTAAAGCGGACGAAGAACTATGGCTCCAAGCACTACGACGAACGCGAACTGAAGATTCAGGGAGTGAAACTGAGCGAGGACAAGAAGACCATCACGCTCGACATCCCCGACTTGGCTCCGACTTGGTGCTACGAACTCAAAATCGGTGACCGTGTGCTGCACGGGACGATTCATGAGCTGAAGTAGCCGCCGTTAGGTGTTCTTTATTGCCAAATTTCCGTCCTTCCGGCAGGATGCGTTAATGAAGTTCTTCATTCTGCTGTCCACATCAGTCGTTTGTTTCTGGATGTGTGCTGCGCACGCCGCCGAGGCTCCTGATCCATCCAAAAGCACGGGCAAGCCGGTGAAGCCCAGACCACTCACCGACGAACAGCAGAAGGCCCTGCTGGACAAGAGAACTGGTGGCAGCATGATCGGTTCCTTCAACAGTTACGCGAGCCTGATGTATGCCTTAAGTGAGGTTATCCTGCATACCGACGAAGCTGAGACCGGCAAAAAGGTGCTCCTCAGCCCATTTCCGAAATTCTACAAACCAACCCACAGGGAGCTATTTAACGCCATCGCATGGCAGACGGCCACATCGTGGTCCTACGATGAGAAGCGCGCCTTTTGGGTGTTTGCGAAGCCTGCGCTACCCATGCCATTCACGGTGACACTGGCGAAAGGCTGGCAGAGCGAAGAACGCGGAAACTATCTGTATTGCAAGCCGCCCGATGCGCCTGTGGGCATGGACGTGTATGTAATGGCCGAGTTTTCGAGCGATCCGGCCGACCAGGAACTGCCGACCAAGATGCGTGAGGCGACTGCGATGATGTTCGCAACGAGGTTCAAGAAGGATGTCTCGCTGAATGAGATGAGTCTCGTTAAGGTGGGCAACCTTGAGGCGTTGCATTTCAAGACGCCGACGCCGCGCCCGGGAGCCACCTGGCGCCAATGGGTGATCACTGAGTCCGGCCAGACGTTCGTGATCGTCAGTGTGATCGACGAAAAGAACGAGAGGGTGATTCTGCCAGACGTAGAGGCCGCGGTGCAGAGCTTCAAGCCAAAGCCGTGAAGATCTGGCTTACTTCGGCTTGATCTCCAAACCGCTCAGCCACGGCGCAGTGATCGCAGGCGGCATGCCGCCGAAGGGTTGGTAACCTGGGAGCTGGATGACGCTCATGCTGTGCGGCTGGCTGGCGATGAAGAACAAGGTGTCGCCGCAGTCGGTGGTGGTGATCATTTTGGCTTTGTGCTCCTCCGTGGGCTGGACGGGGCGCAGTTTGACGAGCGGAGTGAGCGCTTCGCCGGGGGCGTATTCGCTGAGGATGACGCCGTGGGCGTTGAGCTGCATGCGCGCGGTGAAGAGCAGGCCATGCACGGCCCACTTGCTGGCGGTGTAAGGCACGCCGGCATACGAATCGTAGCCGTGACCGGCGGTGGACGAGACGACGACGATTCGTCCGCCTCCGTTCGCGGCCATGGGCTTGGCGACGGCCTGGATCATGTTCACCACGCCGAGGACGTTGATGTCCATGACCTTGCGCCAGCTCTCCTCGCTGGCGATGCGGGCTGGATCGGCATGGGCCATGAAACGATCCGGCGTGTTGATGCCAGCGGTGTGGATGAGGGCAAAGGGAACGCCGTGTTTGAGCACTTCATCGAGTGCGGTGGCCACGCTGGTGGTGTCGGCCACGTCGCAGACGAACGGGATGATGTTTTTCGACAGCGCGGCTGTTTCTTGGAGCGATTCGAGCGTGCGGCCGAAGATGAAAGTCTTCGCGCCAGCGTCGGCGAAACGTTTCGCTGCTGCCTGTCCCATGCCGCCGCCACCGCCGGTGACGATCACGATTTTGTCTGTCCAAGTTGGATCCATGCGCGGAGGCTTAGCGAGCGTGCGCGAGGCGTCCAGCGGTGGCGATTGGCAAAAATCGCGGCACCGGCCGCCAAAGCATCCAAGATGACCGGCGGCGACGCGCCATGATGTGCGCAAGCATGAGCAAATCAGTCACCATCCTCGGCGCGGGCGTCATCGGCCTCAGCACGGCGCTTTACTGCGCCCGGCGCGGCATGCGGGTGACGATCATCGACCAAAAGCCGCGCCAACGCGATGGATGCTCGTTTGGGAATGCGGGGATGATCGTGCCGAGTCACTTCATCCCGCTCGCAGCGCCGGGAATGGTCGCTCTGGGCCTGAAATGGATGTGGAACCCGGAATCGCCGTTTTACATCAAACCGCGGCTGGATGCCGATTTGATGAGCTGGGGCCTGCATTTCTGGAAAGCGGCCACGAAGGCGCGTGTCGAGGCCGCCGCGCCTCTTTTGCGCGATTTGAGCCTGCTGAGCCGGGAGTGCTTTGAGACGCTGGGGCTCGATTTCGGACTCGTGAAGCGTGGTTTGCTCATGCTGTGCAAAAAACAGCAGACGCTCGATGAGGAAGCGCGCATGGCGGAGAAGGCGAATTCGCTCGGCATCCCCGCCGAGGTGCTGGACGCGAAGGCGACTGCCGCGCTCGATCCCGCGGTGACGATGGACATCTGCGGCAGCGTGTTTTTTCCAAAAGACTGCCATCTCGCGCCCGGAAGCTTCATCGCCGCAGTGGAGTCGGAGCTCGTGCGACTCGGTGTGACGTTCTTGTGGCAGACGGAGGTGAGCGGCTTCAAAACAGAAAGCGGAGCCCTGCGTGCGCTGAAAACCTCACGCGGTGAAATCGAAAGTGATGAGGTGGTGCTGAGCGGTGGCGTCTGGTCGGCGCAGCTCGCGAAGGAGCTCGATTTGAAGCTGCCGATGCAGGCGGGCAAAGGCTACAGCCTCACGCTCGCGAATCCGAAGCAGCTTCCCGAGCTGTGCAGCATCTGCACCGAGGCGCGGCTCGCGGTGACGCCGATGGAGGGAGCGTTGCGCGTTGGTGGCACGATGGAAATGGCGGGCATTGATGAATCGATCACGCAGCGCCGCGTGCGCGGCATCACGCGGGCCTTTCCACAGTATTTCCCGGCGTTTGACGAGACGGACTTTGCCGAAGTGAAGCCGTGGAGCGGTCTGCGGCCTGTTTCGCCCGATGGCATGCCTTACATCGGCCGAACGAACCGTTGGAAGAACCTCACCGTGGCCACCGGTCATGCGATGATGGGCCTGAGCCTCGCGCCTGCGACGGGCAGGATCGTGAGCGAGTTGCTCGCGGGTGAGAAGCCATCGATCGCTCTCGATTTGGTATCGCCCGACCGGTTTGCGTGAGGCTCACTTCACTTCTGTGAGCGCGATGGAGACGAATCCAGTGGTTTCACTTTGGTTGCCTTCACGGATGTCGGCAAACAGAGGAAGATTTAGTGTGCCGAGCAAGGGAGGGGCACCGAGTTTGATCAAGAACGCGGTCGGGATCGCATCAGAGGGAAGGTGCCAGGGGTAATGTGGCGTAGCGTATGACAGTGATTTAAGCCGACAGCCTGCGGGTGGAGGACGCGTTGCAGACGTATGACGCGATCACTCATTCACCTCACACTCTCCGCGCTCACGCTGATAACGTTTGTGCAAGCGCAGAGCAGCACGACCGACATTGAGTATGCGCGTGTCGGTGATCATTCGCTGAGGCTGGACCTGCACCTGCCGAAGCAGACCAACCCGCCTCTGATCGTCTATGTGCATGGCGGAGCGTGGCGTGCGGGATCGAAGTCGGATGTGCCCATCGCACCGCTGCTGGAACACGGCTTCGCGATTGCCAGCGTGGACTATCGACTGTCCACCGAAGCACCATTCCCTGCGCAGGTGCATGACCTCAAGGCAGCGATCCGCTTCCTGCGTGCGAAGGCGGATCTGTTTCACATCAACGCCCAACGCATTGCGATCATCGGCTCGTCCGCAGGTGGTCACTTGGCTGCGCTTGTCGGCGTGACGAATGGCGAGAAGGAACTCGAGGGCAACGAAGGCGAGCATCTCACGCAAAGCAGCGACGTGCAGTGCATCGTTAGCCTCTACGGTGCGTCGAATCTGCAAACGATCCTGTCACAGAGCACGGAGTTTGGCCTGCGCACAAGAGTCACGGCTCTGAAACTGCTCCTGGGCGGCACGCCGGATGAGAAGCCAGCGCTGGCGAAGCTCGCGAGCCCGGTGGCACATCTGGACAAGGAGGACCCACCGCTGCTTCTGCTCCACGGCACTGATGATCCGCAAATGCCGCCGGAGCAGTCGGAGGAATTTGCCAAGGCTTATCGTGAGTTGAAGCTCGACGTCTCACTGGTCCCGATGATCCATAGCAAGCACGGTGGCGCTGAGTTTTACGACGAGGAGCGCACTCGTCAGGTCGCCACGTTTCTGAAGCGACATCTGGCGCGCTAAAGCAAACCAATCGCGGCTTAGCCTTTGCCGGCTTTGAAACGAGCTAGCGTGCGATCGCGCTCGACACTGTGATCGACCATGGGGAGGGGATAGCCTGGGACCAGCGGGCGATTGTCCTTCGGTGGTTCGCAAAAGCGTTCCGGCGGAACGTTCGCGAGTTCAGGCAGCCAGTGCTTGATGTATCGACCTTCGGGATCGTAGCGCAAGGTTTGTGTCCACGGGTTTTGGATCCGGAAGTAGGGAGCCGCATCGGCACCCGTGCCGGCACTCCATTGCCACCCGCCGTTGTTGCTCGCGATCTCCGCATCGACGAGATGCTGATGGAAGAACTGCTCTCCCAGTCGCCAGTCGAGGTGGAGATCCTTGGTGAGAAACATGGCCACGATCATGCGAACTCGATTGTGCATGAGTCCGGTCGTTAGCAGCTGGCGCATCCCTGCATCGACGATGGGAAATCCGGTGCGTGCTGTGGCCCAAGCCTGGAAATTCTCTTCGGTACCAGGCCATTCGATGTTGCGGAGGTCGGGATTGAACTCGCGATCCAAGACCTCCGGGTAATGATGAAGAATCGCCATGTAGAACTCACGCCACGCGAGTTCCTTGGTGTAAGTGAGAATCGATCCCGCGGCTGCAGGATGCTGGGCGGCTCGCTCCTGACATCGGGCATAGAGTTCACGAATGGAGATCAGTCCAAACCGAAGGTCCTGGCTGAGGCACGAAGTGGTCTGGCCTGCAGGCAGATTGCGGTCCACGCCATAGCGATCAAGAATGCCGGTCTCGATGAAGGCTTTCATTCGATCCCGTGCAGCTCGTTCACCCGCCGGAGGGATTTGGGCGTCTGAGGGCAACGAGAGGCCCCAGTGCTCCAGCGTAGGCAGGGGGAGACTCGTGGCGTTCGCCACCGATCCCAGTGAGGTGATCTTTCCTAAAGGCCGTGCTTTGGGAAGAGCCAACCAGTTCTTCGAGTAAGGCGTGAACACCCGATAAGGCTGGCCACTGCCCGTGAGTGCCTCCGACGCTTCGTGAAGCACGGCGTCTTTGAAACCAAGGCACTGAATTCCTGTCTCCTGGCACCGAGCACGCAATCGTGCCTCCACAGCTTTGCCAAAAAGATCAGGGTCGCGATTGAAATAGATCGCCTCGGCGCCCGTCTCGCGGGCGAGGGTGATGAGTTCCTCAACCGCGTCTCCAGCACGGATGATCAATCGCGAGCACAGGGCTTCCAGATTGGCGCTGAGGGATCGAAGGGAGTCGCAAAGGAATTGTTGTCGCTTGGATCCGGTCCAGCCGTGCGAGGCTCTCCAAGTCGAGAGGACATAGCAGGGGACGACCGTCGAGAACGCAGTCGCAGCGGCGTGAAGGGCAGTGTTGTCCGTAATGCGGAGATCGCGGCGAAACCAGTGGATAGCTGAAGGCATGGGCAATAGAACGAGCGGGAGACTTGGCTGGATACCCGACACTTCCAGGGCTGACAGGCATGTGTTTTGGATTGATGATAAATACTTGCTTATTGTATCTGCATACGTATCTGGGATTGATGGCGCGCCCCTCTCAAGTTCGAACCAACGTTGCTAGACTGAGACTCAAACTGGGAAAGAGTCAGCCCGAGTTTGCACTCTTCATTCGTCGATCCACCGCATGCATCCAGAGTCTGGAGATGGGGCGCTTGAAGCTTTCGATGGAGCTGGCAGGGCAAATCTCCAAGATCACGGGAGTAAGTCCGCGGTGGCTGCTGGAAAGCCGGCTGGATGAGGAGCCCTACGATCTTACTGGGAATCCCTGGACCTTGGCCACGTTTACCCGGGTGAGGGATGAGATTCCGCATCACGTGCTTCAGGGTGATGATGTGATGCGCCAGCGCATGCTGGAGCTGGCCAGTCAACTTTCGCTTGCTCGCAACGTGGCTTCCATCAAGCGCGTTTATCGAGCTCTGGAGCACGGTGGACAGGTGATGGAGGTGGGGCGGCGTATTGATCAGTTCCTCGCCAGCCTGATGATCGAGCACGACATCCATCCTGATCAGCACATGATGGAAGAGGTTCGCTACGCGGAGCGCGAGGCAGATCGGAAAACCAAGAACGTGCTTCGAGTGGCTGGAGTCGCTTCGTAGGCCGTCTTCAGCCAGCTGAAACACTAGATTTTGGACAACAAAAAAGCGGAGAGGTTTCCCTCTCCGCTGTTTCGGAATTTTGGAAGACTAGCGCTTGGAGAATTGGAAGCGCTTACGAGCACCTGGGCGACCGGGCTTGTTACGTTCCTTCTTGCGAGCGTCGCGGGTGAGCATACCAGCAGCCTTGAGCACAGGGCGTGCTTCAGGGTTCTGAGCAATAAGCGCGCGGGCGATTCCCAGGCGGACAGCTCCAGCCTGACCGCTGATGCCACCGCCATTGGTGCGGACGAAGAAGTTGAATGACTGACGGTTGTTGGTCAGTGTCAGAGGGAGCACCACCTGGTTCTGGAGGGCCAGGGTGGGGAAGTATTCTTCGAACGGACGTTCGTTGATGACGATCTCACCGCTGCCTTCGCGAAGGTGGACACGTGCGATGGCTGTTTTACGACGACCGGTGGCTGGTTTCTGGAGCGTGCTCATGAACTAATGACTAGAACTGCGAAATTAGGCGATGGTGTAAGGCTGGGGCTGCATGTCGGCATGCGGGTGCTCGGCTCCAGGATAAACGCGAAGCTTCTTGTAGATATAGCGACCCAGCGTATTGTGAGGAATCATGCCCTTCACTGCGTGCTCAATGATGCGCTCAGGGTGCTTGGAGCGAACTTCCTTGATGGTGCGAACTCTCTTGCTGCCGATGTAGCCGGACACGCTAACGTATGTCTTCTGGCTTTCCTTGTTGCCGGTCACGATCACATCCTTGGCGTTGATGATCACAACGTAGTCACCCGTATCGACGTGTGGGGTGAAGATGGGTTTGGTCTTTCCACGAAGAAGGTTGGCGGCATGCACAGCCACATCGCCAAGGACCTGATCTTTGGCATCGATGACATACCACTTGCGGGTGATGTCCTGGGCTTTTGCGGAGATAGTAGTTTTGTTCATGTTCTGTCAGGCAACGAAAAATGCGGGCGCACTCATCTGTCTGAACACGCCGGCGGAAGGGGAGCGCGAAACTAGGGGAGTGTTAATAACTGTCAAACTAAAATTCCCTTCGTTTTAATCCTTCTTTCGATTTGGTCCCAAGCGTCTCAAAGCTTGATTCTACCAGCCTTCCATGCACGGTCGGCCTTGTGGCAGGCAATGTTCAACGCAGCACTCCAGGGCGGTTTTTGCTCATCTGGGCGATTCTCATGACCGCCTTGCTTTTATTTGCGTGGCGGGTTCACCTGCATCGGAGCGAGTATTTGTGGAATGAATACCCCACGGCTTTGGGCGACCACGACTACTATACAAAGCTTTCGGACAATGACTTTTACAACGGTGCGCTCGTATTGCCTGATCGTGGCGAAGGGTTATTCCGCAGGATGGAGAAACCAGTGTCACGGCAGGATGAGCGAATGATCAAGGTGACACGGGATGCGTCTGACCGGGTGTTTGTTTATGCAGATCCCCGTGAGCCCAAGAGGCTGTTCCTCAAGGTGGCAGATGATCGCTATATCGAGTTCGGCGAACGGAATGCATGGCCGGAGTATCAGCCGCCAAAGGCGATTCCGGTGACGCCATCGTTGTGAGGTTCAAAACAAAAGAGCGCCGTGCTTGGCGCACGACGCTCTCGAGGGAAGGGGATGTTGTCCGAGTTTACTTGTGGAACATCGGGTCGTCAGGATTGCCCTTGCTCAGCAGGTAGGCCAGGAGGTCGAGGATGTCGTCCTCCTTCAGCGTGTAGAGCAGTCCGGGAGGCATCATGGAGACCTTGCTTTCCTCCGTCTTCACCACCTTGCGGGCGTCCACGTTGGTGAAGTTGTTGGGGTCCATCATGTTGGTGCAGACCATCATGATGTTCTCCTTCATGTTGGCAATGCGACCACTGACAATGCTGCCGTCTTTCATGGTGAAAACGGTGCTGCCGTATTGGTCGCTGATCTCCTTGCTCGGGTTGACGATGGACTCCAGCAGGTCTCGGGGGCTGAACTTGCCAGCCACGCTGGTGAGGTCCGGGCCGACGGCTCCGCCTTCGCCATTGAAGCGATGACAGGCAAAGCAGGTGGCAGCTCCGAACATGTTGCGACCGTTGGTGAAGTTGCGGTTGCCTTCGAGTCCCACACCGAGGGACTTGCTCAATTCCTCCAGCGTCCAGGCCTTCACAAACTGCATGGGCCGCAGGGTGAAGCTCGGGGCCTTCACCTCGGGCTTCGCGTCCAGGACTTCCTTGATCTCGGCTTTCTCGGCATCGGTCATGGTGGACAAGGCGTTTGTCTTGATCTCATCAATGAAAAGCTGGAACGAGGCACCGCCCTTGTAGTTGGCCGCGTGCAGGAACCAGCGGAAGTAGTCCTCGCGGAGCGCCTTGGTCCAGCCACCTTTGGCAAAGCGGAGGATGCGGGCGTAATCGATCTGCTCTTCCTGGGTGGGCGATGAAGAAACATACGGCACCGCCTTCGGCACGATGGTGCTGTCGCCCAGGTAAACGAGCACCTCGGCGAGGTCGCGGCTGAGTCCGGTGTCGGCTGCGGGAAAGTAGCTGCCCAGGCGGCCAGTCAGAGCCTTCTTGGTCTTTTCATCGGGCTCACCGAGTCGGGTGAAGCAGAGCATGTAGTTGCGGATCAACGTCACGCGATCAATGCCGGTGAGGTTGGCGAGTTCGATGCGGTTGAGAGAATCGAGCACCTTGGGCTGAAGAGCCTTGTCTCCCTTGGCGCTGCGGATGAGCGCCATCAGCGCTGTGAGCGAGGCACGAGGATTGCGCTCCTGCAGGGCCTTTTCCTGCCAGCCCTTCACGGGCTGATGCTCGACCGCGATACGAGCGGCGAATCGAATGAGGCGATCCTCGTGACCGAGGTAGGCCCAGGCTTCGTCGAGGGCCTTGGGATCTTTCCGATGGTAGGACTCGAGGCGCTCGCGCAGTAGGTGCAAGTCGCTTGGCTTGGAGTCCTTGGCCTTGGATTCGTCCTTGCCATCGAAGGTCACGCGATACAGACCAGACTGGGTTTTGCGACCGCCGACGCTGACATAGAGAGCGCCATCTTTCTTTCCGACGACCATGTCGGTGACAGGCAGGGGCGAGGCGGACATGAACTCCTCGAAGGTGCCCGTGTAGCCTGCGCCCTTGGGTTCAAGGTGAACGGCGTGGACCTTGCCGTAGCTCCAGTCACAGATGAAAAGCGCATCCTGATACTTCTTGGGGAACTTGGCTCCGTAGCCGAAGACGACTCCAGTGGGCGATCCGGGACCGATGTCCACCACGGGAGGCAGGCTGTCTTCCCAGCGCACAGGCCACTTCTTCGAGCAGGTGCGCCAGCCGAATTCACCGCCGCTCTGCATCATGCACACGCGGGTGGGGCGATACCAGGGCATGCCGGTGTCCCACTCCATGTCAGCATCGAAGCCGAACAAGGCACCATCTTTATGAAATGCGATGTCGTAGGTGTTGCGGGTGCCGGTGTTGATGAGTTCCCACGTTTTGCCATCAGGGTCCGTCTTGGCCACCCATCCGCCCGGAGCATTCACATCGCGCATGAAACCGCGACCGAGGAGCATGGGGAAGAGCTGGTCTTCTTCCCAATGTTGAGGCACGCGGGACGAGTCCATGGGCGGGACGGGTGTCTGATTGCCGCTCACGCAGTAGATGGACTGGCCATCGGGGCTGAGCACCAGGCCATGAGGTCCGTGCTCGCCAGCCTTGCCGGGGAACTCCTTGAGCATCTCGACCTTCTGGAACTTGCCATCGACCACCTTGGACCGGTAGAGTCCACGACCGGTGTAGGCGTCGTCATTCACGATGCCGTAGAGGGCATCGAAGGCGTAGAGCAAGCCCTGGCAATGGCCGAGATCGATGTCGATCTTCTCCACCTTTGTCTCGCCCTGGCTGCCTCCAAGTCCGGGTGGGGTCACACGATACAGGGAGCCGTATTGGTCGCTGACGATCATGCGGCCTTCGTCATCCTGGGTCATCGCCACCCACGAGCCTTCTACTTCCTTGGGAACGGAGTAGAGCAGTTCCACTTTAAAGCCCTTGGCGATCTTGATGGCCGAGATGGGCGTTGCTTCGGAAGCCATGGGCGAGGGATCTGCCACCACTTCCTGGGGCTTCTCCTCCTTGGCTTTTCCTTTGCCCTTGCCCTTGGCTTTGCCTTGGTCGCCGCCCTTTGGATTCACTGCGGGGACTTCGGGTTTCTTGACTACTTCGGCCGCCTTCTTGACCTCGGGCTTTTTCACCACCTCGGCGGGTTTCATGACTTCCGTGGCAGGAGCGGCAGCGCGCTTAACCTCAATGGGGGGAGCTGCGGGAATGGCCTTTTTGGCTTCTTCCTGAGCTAGGGCGGGAACAGAGGCGAGGATGACAGCAGTGATGAGTCGATTCATGGAGTGGGGCACCAAAACGATAAGGTGAACGGAAACTTGCGGCGGCTGGGAGCCTCGCGCAAGCCCCACCACCTTCATCTTGCAATCCCCTCAGCCCACGGATGGGGAAGCCGAAGTTCTCTCTTTATCATCCAGCGTTGTGCGTTAAGGACGGCCTCCCGAATCGGGACTGCGTCGTTCTCTCATCTCGCTCATGACTATCGAACTCATCAACACTGGCACCGAGCTGCTGCTTGGCGACACGATCAACACCAATGCCGCCTGGATTGGTCAGCGAATGGCAGCTCTCGGATTGAATGTCGCTCGGCAGACCATCGTGCCCGATGGCGAGGTGATCAAAGATGCCATCGCCGAAGGTGCGCGCCGGGCAGACGTGCTGCTCATTACGGGCGGACTGGGGCCTACCAATGATGATGTGTCCCGCGAGTCCGCGAGCGCCGTGCTCGGACTGACGATGCACCTGGACGAGTCTGTGGTGGAGCATCTGCTCGCCTACTTCGCCAAGCGCAACAAGGTGATGAGTGACGTGAACAAGCGCCAGGCGATGGTGCCTGAGGGCGCCGAGGTGCTGGACAATCCTTTCGGCACCGCCCCTGGTCTTTACATCCCGGCGGCCTGCGGGAAGGGCAGGGGACTGAACTGCGCGATGTTCCTCCTGCCTGGCCCTCCGAGGGAGCTGAAACCCATGGTCGAGGCGCACGTAGAGCCGCGGTTGAAGCAGCTGATGCCCGACCTCGCGAACCGGTTCACCTTGTATCAAAAGGTCACCGGCATGGGCGAATCGGACATCGTGGTTCACATTGAAAAAGACCTCGAAGCCATGGCCGCAGGTGGACTTGAACTCGGCTATTGCCTGGGGCGCGGTGACGTGGACGTGCGTTTGTCGGGCCAGCGTGACGTGGTGGAGGCCGGGGCCCGTCTCGTGCGCGAGCGCATCGGTGACTTCATCGTCAGTGAAGATCGACGCATCATCGAAGAAGTCGTCGTCGATCAGCTCAAGGCTGCGGGCCAGACCATCGCTACAGCTGAGAGCTGCACAGGCGGCGAGCTGGCATCGCGCCTCACCAATGTGAGCGGCGCTTCGGCAGTCTTTGGCCACGGGTTCGTCACGTATGCGAATGAGGCCAAGGCGAAGCACCTGGGTGTGGACATGGCTTTGATTCAGGCTCACGGCGCTGTCAGTGAAGAGGTCGCGCGAGCCATGGCTGAGGGTTGTCTCCAGGCCTCCGGCGCGGACCATGCCCTAGCCTGCACAGGCATCGCCGGGCCTACTGGCGGGACTGAGGAGAAGCCGGTGGGCACGGTATTCGTGGCGCTGGCGTCGCGAAAAGATTGCACAGAAGTAAGAAAGCTTTTCTTCCCAGGCGCTCGCGATCGTTTTAAGGTCCTGACCACCCAAGCTGCCCTCGAGATGCTCCGTCGCCGCCTCGCGGGGCTGGCGATCCCAGGTTAGTTCCCGATTTATGAATGCCCGTTTGTTCCCATTGATCCTGTGCCTTGCGCTCGGAGCCTCGTTGGTCCATGCCGACGTCAAGATCCGCCCCGGCGACAAGCCGAAGGAGAGCACCAAGGACTTCATCAAGGATGCCAAGAAGAATGGCTATCCCACGCCCGAGCCCCGCGACCGCACCTTCACGTTTACCGAAGGACTCAGCGTGGACATCGAGCTTGAGGTCGCCACGTCCTTCCTCGGTGCCGTGAAATTCACCATCCGCGACCTGCCGCAGTTCGGCCGCCTGTCGGAAATACGTCCGCATCCCAGTGGCGAGGGGAATAAGGCGATGATCACCTACACCCATGGTGGCGCCGCTGACCAGCTCACCGACCGTTTCACTTTCCAAGGCAAGGTGGGCGATGGCAACACGTCGTCCCCGGGCACCATCACGCTCCTGGGCAAGCGTTCGGAGCCCAAGCTCGAGGTCATGGAGGCACCGCAGTTCCGCCGCCTCCAGCCAGGGGAGCAGGATGCTGGACGGATCGTCCTGCTCAACAGCGGCACAGCTCCCTTCAAAGGTGAGATCCGCTGGCCCGAGCCCTTCATCGGACCTCCGCACATCGAGCTGGCCATCAATGAGAAACAGACCTTCCTCCTGAGCATCAAGCCGATGAAACCAGGTGCCTACCGCGTGAGCCAGGAGCTTCAGCCCGGAGTCGCCACCAGCAAGATTCAGGCTTACGTCGAATGCGTTCAGCCCTTCGTAGCTCAGCCCTCGTCCGTCGCGCTGCTTTACAATGCGAGCGTCGGCAATCGCTCCGGAGTCGCTCGCGTGACGAACGCCAGCGATGCTCCGCTCGAACTCACAGTGGACTGCCCGCAGCGCATCAAGGTGGAGCGCAAACTCACCATCCCGCCCAAGACCACACAGGATGTGCCCCTCGCACTCGATGCTGCGGATGTGGGTTCCTTCCGTGGTGAGGTCTGGTTTGTGCAGGAGCCTCATCGTGAAAAGATTGTGGTCCATGCCGAGCCCGAGCCCCCGCAGATCAAACTCGAAAGCCCCGCCAACGGGAAGATCGACTTCGGCAAGATCGAGAAAGGCAAGTCCGGTGAGGCTCGCATCAGTCTGCTCAATGTGGGAGGTGCCACTGCGATCTTGAAGCTCAACAACGCCCCGCCCTTCATCGCCACGGCTGCAGCCTCATCCGTGATCATCGAGCCGGGCAAGTCGCAGTCCATCGTCATCGGCTTCGTTCCCGAGCAACCCGGCAGCTACTCGGCGAACTTCGTGGTCGGCGGCAACGCGGGCAAGGTGGAGGTGCCGCTCTCGGGCAGCATGTTTGATCCCAAGCGGCCGAACGCCGGCACCACAGGGCCAACGATCACGAATCCCAATTTGGTTCCCACCAAGACTTCGGCTGCGGCCCCAACCGATCCCCGCTCCAAGGCGGCTGCTGCCAAGGCTAAGCCCAAGACCCCTCCGCCAGCCTTGCCCGCAAGTCTGGCCATCGTGCCTAGCAAACGGGCGGAGACCAACGAAGCAACTCCAGCGCCCAAGCCATCCGACGTTGCCCCCGAGGGCAGCACACCAAGGGTCGCCTTCTCGTCGATGAGCAAAAGCGATGTCACCATGTTTGGCCGTCTCGCCTCGTTCGGATTCGGCGTAGAGTCGCTGCCACAGTTCCAGAGCAAGATCCTTGATCCGGTGACCGCGATTGGTGTCAGCGAAGCCGGACGCGATTACTTGGTCCTTACCTGGAGCCCGCCCAAGGTGGAGCCCAAGGAGTATCTGGTGCAGACCTCCTCCCTGGTGCCCAACAAAGCCACCGGACTTCTGCTCAAGAGCTGGAGCAATGTGCCGGGTTGGAAACCCGTCGTTGGTTCGGGAGGTCAGATGGCCGGACGAATCGAGGGCCTGTCTGCCGGGCACGAATATGAATGGCGAGTCCTGGGCGTGGACCATGAAGGCAAGTTTTCGCAGTCTTCGGACATTATTCGAGTGCGCACCCTGCCGCCCTTCGAGATGCCCCTGTGGTTCTGGTTGTTTATCTCGGGAGCACTGCTGGGCGCGGGTGGCATCATCTATCGCCGGGTGCAGGCCCAGCGTGCGCTGGCTTAGCTGCGATAAGGATCAATTGCTATGTGACACCGTCCCCGTCTGGGGCTAAAATTGCGGATTGCCATGGACCAGTCCTTCACTCAGACCCTGTTCTCGCCCATCAACACCTTCGTTTACGGATTCCTCCTTGGCGCGGTGTTCTTGGTGATGTCGCTTTACAGTCATTGGAAGACCAAGCGTGAATTCAAACGCTACAAGCTTCATCTCAGCGACAAGCTGGAACTTGACGCCCGTCAGCTTCAAGACTCCAACAAGGAACGCACCCGCCTTTCCCAGGAGAATGAGCACATGCGCCTTCAGGTGGCCAGGCTCAGCGAGCGCAATGACAACAAGTTGCAACGAGAGCTTGAGATCATGGCACGCGCTGAAAAGCACATGCTGATCAATGCCCCCGGCTTCGCTCCCGCCTGGGAATTGGCCAAAGCGAATGCCCTCACCCAGATTCAGAGCGAGGAGTCAGGCCAGTCCTTCCCCCAGAAGATCTTCCGCAAACTGATGGGCACCGGAGGCCAGGGCGCGGTCGTCGCTCTGCCTGCCGATGCCGCATCCAAGTCCGCCGAGGGCTCGTCCTCTTCTTCGCAGCCTCCCGCAGCTTGATCAGTTCGATTGTTGGGGGGGGAGCACCAATCTTGGCTCCCATAGCGCGTTAATTGCTAGGTGCATTATCTACAGGTTGCATTTTATTGGTTTTTGACCATGTGAATACGCTCTGTGCTTGCTCGTGTCGTGAGTTTGTGCAAGCTGCCGCGCTACCCGTATGTTGCTCATTAGTCAGCTCAGATTGCCCATCGATCACGCCGAAGATGCTCTGCGTTTCGCAGTGCTGCGCGCGCTCCAGATTCGCGATGGCGAGCTGCTTTCGCTCCAGATCGATCAGCGTGCCATTGATGCACGCCGCGGCTGTGTGGAGTTCAGTTATTCCGCGTTGGCCAAGGTGAAAGATGAGGAGGCTGTGCTGCGCAAAGCCGATCCCAAACGCGTGCGTGTGGCTCCCGATGACTCGTATCGCGAGCTGGAAGGGATCAGCGTCGCCACGGGCAAGTCACCGCGTGTGGTCATTGTCGGCGCAGGCCCCTGCGGTCTCATGGCAGCTCTTTTGCTCGCGCGGTATGGTTGGAAACCGATCCTCCTGGAACGGGGCAAGGCGGCGGGGGATCGTGCTCGCGACGTGACGGGATTCTGGCGGCGCAACTGGGAGTTCAATCCCAATTCAAACGTCCAGTTCGGCGAAGGTGGCGCGGGCACCTTCTCGGATGGAAAACTCTACACCCAGATCCGGGATCGCGAGAACCGTATCCCCTGGGTCCTGAAGGAACTGGTCAAGGCTGGAGCCCCTGAAGAAATCCTGGTAAACAACCGTCCCCACATCGGCACCGATCGGCTCATCAAAGTGGTCCGCACGATCCGCGAGGAGATCATCTCGCTCGGTGGTGAGGTGCGATTCGAATCTCACGTGAATGACGTGACCGTCGAGAACGGCATCATGAAGTCGGTGACGCTCGCATCGGGAGACGTGATCGAAGCCGATGCTTTCATCTTCGCCATCGGTCACAGCGCCCGCGACACCTTTGAAAGTCTGCACAAACGCGGCATCCCCTTCGAGCGGAAGCCCTTCGCCATCGGGGTCCGCATCGAGCACCCGCAGGACGCCATCGACCGCTCCCAGTATTCTCGCCTCGCCGGACATCCACGCTTGGGTGCCGCCGCTTACCGGTTCGTCGCGCATTGCGGCAATGGTCGCGCTGCGTTCAGCTTCTGCATGTGCCCCGGCGGCTTGGTTGTCGCGGCCACGTCCGAAGCCGGGCAGGTCGTGACCAATGGCATGAGCAGCTATGCTCGCGCGGAAGCCAACGCCAACAGCGGCTTCATGGTCGAAATCAAAGAGGATGACTTTCCCGGGGACCATCCGCTCTCCGGCATCGAGCTGCAGCGCGAACTCGAGCGCAAAGCCTTCGAACTCGGCGGCAGCGACTACTCCGCCCCCGCTCAGAAACTGGGCGACTTCATGCGCGGCGTGCCCTCCACCGGCCCTGGCTCCGTGGTCCCTTCCTACCTGCCCGGTGTGAAGTGGACCGACCTCAGCCTCTGCCTGCCCGACTTTGTCGTCAGCACCCTCCGCGAAGCCGTGACCATCGTCGAGCGCCAGATCCCCGGCTTCGGCAATCCCGACGCCGTGATGACCGGCGTGGAAACCCGCAGTTCATCGCCCGTCCGCATTCCGCGCAATCCCGAGACCCTCGAATGCGAAGGCGTGCAGCACTTCTATCCCGCCGGTGAAGGCGCTGGCTACGCAGGTGGCATCATCTCCGCCGCCGTCGATGGCATGAAGGTGGTCGAGCAGTTGCTCCGCCGGCACGCCTGAGCCGTTGATGATCAATTAGGCAACCCAAGCGCCCCTTTGATCCCTGCGAGGATGTGGGCCTGATACTTGGGGTTGAGCCAGACTTCTTCGCGGTGGCCGAGGGAGGTGTAGAAGACCTTGCCCTGGCCCTGGGTGCGGGTCCAGGCCACGGCGTAGTCCCTGTCCTCGCGATTGCCGCGCTGGAAGAAGGTCTTTTCGCTGCCGTCCTTGTCCTTCTTCTTGGGGCGAGTTTCCTCGTTGCTGGGGTCGAGGCTGAGAATGACTTGTTTGTCGGCGCGGTTGTAACTTTTGAACTGGTAGATCTCGTCGGCGATGTCGAACCTGTCGGGGTTGGTGTCAGTGGCCTTGGTCCACACGGACCCGGCGGGGTGCTGGAGATCCTCAATGCGGATCGTCACCATCTCGTGCCAGGGATGACCATCGAACTCACCGCCCACGAGATCGACGTAACGACGGAAGCCGTGATACGTGTCGCCACCGCTGTGCATGGCGATGAAGGCCTTGCCAGACGCCACTTCATTGATGAGCGCCTCGCGATCGGGCAGCGGGAGATCACCGGTAGTGTTGGCAAAGATGAAACCATCATACGCCTTGAGCTGTGCGGGTGACATCGTGGCGGCCAGGTGGGCGGCCACCTTGTCGTTCCAGGTTTTGCTCGCCTCGTTGAAGGCGGCGAGCGCAGCGCTGTAGTCGACGGAGCGTTTGGCAAAAGCTTCGTCTGTCTCCTTGGGCTGGCGTTCGGGTGCCTTGCCAGGGTTGACGGGCATGCCTGCGGGTTGCCTCACGAAGTCCACGGTGAAGGCACCGCTCTTGGCTGCGAGCTCGGTGAGCACCTTCTCGGCAGTCTCGATCGAGGAGTGGCGGAAGCCGGTAGTCACGGTCACGACGAGGAGTTTCTTCGTGGGGCCTGATGACTTCGGTGAGCATCCCGAACCGAGGAGCAGCAGGGCAGTGAGTGGCAGAAGCAGGCGAATCATGAGGCGATGCTAGCGTGGGATTTCTGAAGTGACAAAAGGTCCTGCGTGCGGTGGTGGAGTTTGGTGGGTCCACCGAAGCGAAGAGGGGAGTCGTGGGTTGGGGACGAACGGTCTGGGCCGGGCGCTGGTGCGGCTTCTCACATGCATGTCCGGCGCTGAGCAGGTGGGCATGATTTCACGTTTCCAAATGCGCGATTCCACGGATGCTGTCGGCGCTCCATGCCGCGTCCGCCCAAGCCTCCGCCTCCCGACGATCTCGTCGCCAGCTTTCTCCAGTTCATGGAGTTTGAGCGGCACAGCTCGCCGATGACGTTGCGGAACTACGAGCAGGCCTTGCGACAGTTCCGTGAGACACACGCTGCATTTGTGGCCTGGGATCAATGCGATGCCGCGGACTACCGCAAGTATCTCTTCGATCTGATGAAGCGTGAGGTGGGACGCTCCACCATCCGGCTGCATTTTGCGGCGTTGCGCAGCTTCCACAAATACCTCGGTCGGCGGCATGGCTGGAAGCACAATCCCTTGCTGGAAGTGCAGTTGCCCAAGCGTGAGAAAAAGCTGCCCGTGGTGCTCACCATCACCCAGGTGGTGGAGATGCTGGAGCTGCCCATGAAGGTGGAGCATCCCAAGCAGGCGCCGGACTGGGCGGGCGAGCGTGACGCGGCCGTCCTGGAAACGTTTTACAGCAGCGGTCTTCGTTTAGCCGAACTCGTCTCCCTCAATGTGGAGGACATCGACATCATCACCGAGTGCGCTCGCGTGATGGGCAAGGGGCGCAAGGAACGCATGTGTCCGCTCGGACCCCTCGCCCTGAATGCGATCCAGCGCTACCGCGCCAAGGCGAAGGTCCACGAAGGTCCCTTGTTCATCAGCAAGCTGCGCCGCCGCATCACGAGCCAGGCCGTGGCGGACATCGTGGACAAGTATTGGAAGCTCAGCGGCATCCCGGTTCACATCACACCGCACAAGCTCAGGCACAGCTTTGCCACCCATCTGCTCAACAATGGCGCGGATCTTCGCGCGGTGCAGACGCTCCTGGGCCACGCGAGTCTCAGCACCACGCAGATCTACACACATGTCTCCACCCAGCGCATGAAGGAAGTCTATGACAAGGCGCATCCACGGGCGTGAAGAGGGAGTTGATTCGGTGCTTGGATTTCATCATCTGCCATTCATGATTCGCCATCCTGTCCCATGCGTGTGAACTCCCGGCAGACCGTCCTGACCGCCCCGTCCTTCCTCTGGATGCTCGTGCTCTTCGCGTGGCCCGCCTTGCACCTGCTGGTGATGGCCTTCCGCCCGGCCGATGTCACGGGCGGTGTCGGTGCGGGCTGGACCTGGGAGGCGTGGACGGTCTTTGCAGAGCCAGGCTATCTCGAAGTCCTGTGGCGCACCCTCTGGGTCTCGCTCGTCACCACGCTGGGTTGCCTGTTGCTCGCGGTGCCGGTCGCGTGGCGCATCAGTCGGACGTCTGTCCAATGGCGGTCGTGGATGCTATTGCTGGTGGTGCTGCCGTTTTGGACATCGTTCCTCATTCGTGTCTATGCATGGCGGGTGCTGCTTCAGGCCAATGGTCCGCTGGCGACGTTGCTGAAGTCGATGGGATGCATCCGTGAGGATGCGATGCTGCTCTACAATCCGACGGCCGTGGTCATGGTGATGATTTACACCTACCTGCCGATGGCCGTGCTGCCGATTTACGCCGCGATGGAAAAGTTTGATCCCGCGCTCCTCGATGCCGCGGCGGATCTCGGAGCCCGGCCCTGGCAGGCCTTTGTGAAGGTGGTGCTGCCGGGCATTCGCAAGGGCCTGATCGCCGCCGCCTTGCTCGTGGGGATTCCATGCCTGGGATCGTATGTGGTGCCCGACATGATTGGTGGCATCGATGCCGAGATGCTGGGGAACAAGATCGGGCAGCGGCTCTTCTCGGATCGCAATCTGCCTCAGGCCGCTGCGCTGGCGACCGCGCTCGCCATGCTTGCCTTACCCGCCGTCGTGATCGCCCTGAGACGCAAGCCGGAGGACGTCGAATGAAGCTCTCGCGCCTCTCCACGCTCTGCTTCATCGCAGTCATCCTGTTCCTGTATGCGCCCTTGCTGGTGCTGATGGCGAACTCCTTCAACGTCTCCAAGTATGGCGGCCAGTGGACCGGCTTCACCTGGCAGTGGTATGACAAGCTCTGGAAGGATCGCTCCACCATGGAAGCCCTGGCCAACACGCTCAAGATCGGCCTCTGCGCCACCGTGGGAGCTACGCTGCTCGGCACCCTCGCCGCGTGGTGCCTGCATGTGTATCGCTCGCCCCTGCAGCGTCTGCACCTCATGCTCACGGAGCTGCCGCTCGCCGTGCCGGACATCTGGATCGGTGTTGCGATGCAGTTGTTCTTCGTCAGCGTCAGCTGGGAGCTGGGCTACAGCTCCGTCATCGCGGCTCACATCACCTTCTGCCTCTGCTACGTCACGGCGGTGATGATGGGGCGTCTGCAAAGCTTCGACTTCCATCTCATCGACGCCGCTCGCGACCTCGGAGCCTCGCATTGGCAGGTCGCCTGGCGCGTCGTTCTGCCCGTGCTCTGGCCCGGCATGGTGGCCAGTGCGCTGCTCGCCTTCATCCTCTCGCTCGACGACTTCGTCATCACCTTCTTCGTCTCCGGCCCCGGTGCCGCCACCTTGCCCTCGCGGGTCTATTCGATGGCCAAGACGAGTCGCAATCTCCCGGTGATCAATGCCCTCTCCACCCTCCTCATCGTCGGCACCTTTGCCCTCGCCTTGATCGGCCATCGTCTGATGGGGAAGGGGACCAAGGCTCCCCGCTGAGGCGAGATGACCACGCACTTCTCGGGCGGGCCAAGGCAAAACCGGGCGTCGGCCCCCTCTGAAGATGGCGAAGGGAGGCACCGTTGCGTTTCGGTCCATGATCACGCGATTCGTGAGGGGGTGACCAAGGTGCACCGCGCCTGCGAAGTCGGACGCCGCGGACCCAGCCGGGTGTTTCACGCCGAGCATTGGCTGCGATCAGCTTTCGGCATTTGCTGGCGTTCCGGTGATCGCGCTGGGAGAAGTCCTTGCCCTGCGACTCTGGCCGACATTTCCAAATGGCGGCGAACAGTCTCCGGCGCGTCGATTGCTGATTTCATACGCCACCTGGGAGACTCCGGCGCGTCGATTGCTGATTTCATGCGCTACCTGGGAGACTCGGGAGTGTCGATTGCTGATTTCATACGCCACTTGGGAGACTCGGGAGTGCCGATTGCTGATTCCATACGCCACCTGAGAGACTCGGGGGTGCCGATTGCTGATTTCATGCGCCACCTGGGAGACTCGGGGGTGCCGATTGCTGATTTCATACGCCACCTGGGAGACTCCGGCTCCTCGGCCGGAGATTCGGTGCGGGCTTCGGGAGACGACTCCGCTTGGAATGAAACCGTCGCCAGACACGGCGGAGCGAGCACGCCCAGGGGCGAGATTTCCAGGCTTGCCAACTGAGGCGCGGGTCTGGCAAACTCCGTTTCATGCCCAGGCGCAGTCGCTCCCCCGCTGTCGCGTCCGATCCCGTTCAGAGGAACCGGGACCTCATCTTCGCGCTGCTGGCTGATCCGGTGAGGCGTCGGGTGCTGGAGATGCTGGCGGACGGTCAGCCGCACACGGCCACCAGCAGCGCCCGGCACGTGGGCCGACGTCTGGATGCCGTGCTGAAGCACCTCATCGCTCTCCGCGATGCCGGCCTGGTCACCACCCGGCCCGACCCCGCCGATTCCCGTCGCCAACTCTACACCCTCGCCTCCCACCTCCCCGTGCGCAAAAACGAAGCCGGGCAGACCGAGATCGAGTTTGGCTGCTGCCTGGTCCGGCTGTGAGGACCTGTCTCGCCAACCGTCCGCACCATTCAGGAAGCGACAAAGAAGAGCCTCCAGACCCAGCCGCTCAGTCGCCAAGGCCGGAACTCAGGGGTTTGTAGTGCGAGGGTGGCATCGTGTGAAGTCAACCCGCGCATCCCGAGGACGCCCCGGCGAAGTGACCAGCGGGAGCCTTGGGAACGGAGGGTGGTTCACTGCCGGGAGTCAACGGGGGTGCCCTCGACTGTCCGCATCGGCCAGGAGAGCGCCGAGGTAGGACTCCTCATCGGCGGCTGATCCCAAGATCATGAACGGTAACTCCGAGGAGTCACGCCCATGCGTTGGCCTTTTCCGAGCGTGGCAAGCCCCGACGCCCTCTGCCCGCCAAACACCGAACCCGCCGCGATCACCCCTGTCCACTGACGGTTTCACCCCCGCCCTTCCCGCCCCACCACGAATTCGCGCTCACCCTGCATTTGATCTGTTATTCCATAAAAAACTGTGGCCGAATCCGATTCGCCCACAATTAAGTGTGGCTAAACAACGTTCGCCCTAACTCCAAAGCACTTGATTCCATGAGCGACAGAGCACCAGAAATCGAAAACTATCTGAACTACGCCGATGAGCGCAGAGTCACGATTTCGGTGCTTGAAGTGTTTGGTGGGGGGGAGGAGCCTTATGAGGTCTATCACGCTTCCGTGCCGGGAGACACTCCACTGGACCGGGACGGCATTACCAAGAGCTTTTTAGAACACCTATACGGCAAGGATGGCTACGCCATAGATCAGCGCCTATCTATTCATGAGTGTGGTGCGAGTGGGATGCTGCAAGACATCTCAGTTGAGGTCATTGGTGGGGTGGCGACACCATTCGTCTTGTATGCGCTTCACCGCCTTCGAACGTGGATTGCCAGTTCGCAGCATGCAAAGGAGCCGAGCAGTATTGAGGATTGTTTGCGATCCCTCACTGATCTTATCCAGTGTCGATACCGATCCAGTGGACAGGTTCAGCTCACGTCCCACGAAGCGACTACTGATTCAGTGTCCGCAGTCTTTCGTGACGAACGAGGGACAATATATTCCTGTAGTATTGAGCGTCTCACGGGCATCTCCACTATTAAGACCCGCCGCAAGACATCATGAAAACAAGGGCGAACAAGACGGATGCAGGCAACGGATCGAAGGCTATCTGTCGTGTCAGCAACGTCTTCCGCTCGCCGTCGCCTGATCCGGGTCGTTCGGCCAAGAAATAGTGTGCCATGACCCTCGAAACTAAAGCAGAACAAGAGGAGCCTGGGATCAAGCCAGATGCGAGCTTCGTTTCAGCGCTTGATATCATCCGCAGCCGGAGGCGCATGGTGTGGATTGTATTCTTTCTCTATCTCCCGGTTGTGGGGATTTCTGTTCTGATTTTTGGTGATGCGGTGGGACCATATGTCGCCTTCTTCTGGATGGGCGTATGTGCACTCACTGGACTACGTGTTTGGAGGAGCAGATGCCCACGATGTGGAGATCAGTTTCACGCTACAACCTGGTTTTCGAGCCCCTGGACCAGCAAGTGCCTCCACTGTCACTTGCCACTAGAGCCGAGTTTACCACCCACCAAAACCCCAGGATTGTGAGACAACTGGACCTCAACAAGGCCGAACAAAGCGGATGCAGGCAACGGCTCGAAGGCTATCTGTCGTGTCAGCAACGTCTTGCGCTCGCCGTCGCCTGATCCGAGACGTTCGGCCAAAAAAGCGGAGTCCATTGCTCCAGCCACTCGCAAGCCCAATCATGACAACGCATGTTCCTCTTCAGTTTCTTGTTGGCATCACACGACTGATCTCGATTTACTTTGGGCTTCGTAGCATGGACTCCGTAGGCGGTGCAGTGATGACTTTTGGCTTGCAAGCTTCAGTTTCACCCGAAGTTGCGAACCAGTTTCCGAGTGTTTGGGCCATCTACGTTCCGACGTTGCTAGTTTATCTCACACTCGTCATTGCCACTTGGTTCCTTGCACCGTTCGTTTGTCGCTTGGCACTTCGCTCGGGGACGACGGAGCCGCTTGATGCAGCCTCCGCACACGACTTGAACTGGGGTGAGATTATGATTTTCCTCACTGGCATTCTGCTTGCCGGCTGGGGCATCAGTCGGCTTGGCGATGGAGTCATGCCCATTTTACAGTCCGGCTCACGCAACCTTCATCACGAGCTTAATCTCGCTGACCAGTTGAACTTCTTTATCGCCGTTGCTCTGACTGGCGTTGGCGGTCTGCTTGCGGTCCGGTTTGCGGTTGTCTATCGCTGGTGCCAGAAACGGAAAGCGTCAGAAAACCCATCAGCATGACCACCACACAACAGGGCGAACAAAACGGATGCAGGCAACGGCTCGTAGCCATCTGTCGTGTCAGCGGAGTCTTGCGCTCGCCGTTGTCAGGTCTTTGAGGCTCGAAAGAAATGCCAGACTGGCGGTCAGCCCTTCGGCACGACGCGGACGATGTGGGCGCTCTGGAAGAACTGCTTGGCTACGCGTTTTACATCCTTGACGGAGATGGCGTCGATGATGCCGGGCAGGCGTTCGAGGTGGGAGTGGCCGAGGCCGTTGAGTTCATCCCAGGAGATCGCATCGGCGAGACCGCCGTTGCCTTGCTGGGTCTTGAGCCAGTTGGACTTCCAGGTGATCTTGGCGCGTTCGAGTTCATCGGCACGCAGGCCGTTCTTAGCGAGGTCAGCGATCTGGAGCTGCATCTCCTTCTGAGCGAGATCGAGCTTGGCGGGATCGGTGCCGACGTAGAAGTAGAACGCGCCTGCGCCGTAGGCCATGAAGCTCTGAGCACCGACGTAGTAGGCGAGGCCGAGTTCTTCACGAATGCGATTGAAGAGGCGTGAGCCCATGTCGCTGCAGGCTTCGTCGATCATGCTGAGCACGTAGCTGTCGGGGCTGTGCAGACCGACGGTGCGGAAGCCGATGACCAGCACGGCCTGCTCCTTGTCGAGCTTGAGGTCCCAGGTGCCGGGCTTGCTCTGCCGGGGAAGATCGCGCAGCTGGCTGAAGTGGCGGGTGCCTTTGGGCAGCTTGCCAAGACTGGCCTGCACCTGCTTGCGAATGGCGGCAGGATCGATGTCGCCGATGACGGTGACGACACCATTGGCTCCGGTGAGGTGGTCGCGGAGGAGGGTCTTGCAATCGGTGATCTTGAGTCCCGTCACGCTGGCCTCGGTGCCGAGTGCGGTGCGATGGAAGGGGGTGCCGGCGAAGATCTCCTTGCGAGCCCGACGCATGGCGACGGTGAGGGGATCTTCCTGCTCCTCGCGGATGCTGGCGATCTGGCGCTTCTGGACGAGCGCCAGCTGTTTGGCGGGCAGCGAGGCGTTCCGAATCAGGTCGGCCACGAGGTCGAGGGCGAGGGTTTCATCGCCCTTCACTACATCGCTGGCGAAGACGAGACGATGCGCATCGCCGCTGGCATTGATGCCGCCGCCGCGTTTCTCCAGCACGCTGGCAATCTCATCCGCGGTGCGCGTCTTGGTGCCTTTGAGCAGCATCTGAGCGGTGACCTGGGTGACGCCGCCATTTGTGTCGGACTCGGCCAGCACACCGGCGAAGAATCCGGCTCGGATGGAGACCAGGGGCAGGCGTGGGTTCTTGCCGAGGAGAAGGGTGAGCCCATTGGGCAGGACGATGCGCTCGATGGCGGGGCGACCCGAGGCCTGCGACGCGCTGGTCTTGGCGGTGGCGACTGTGCCTTCGGGTTCCACGATCACCTCGTTGCTGGTGGCCTCATTCAGGTAACGTCGTGCGGCGTCTTGCACGCGTTGGCGTGTGAGGCTGCGGATCGCGTCGAGAAAGAGCCTAGAGTATTCGAGACTGCTGGACGTGAGCCAGCCGTGGCCAAGGGTGCTGGCCTGCCCGCGAGTGGTGGCCATGGAGCGAAGCTGTCCCGCAATGGTGCTGCGGACGGCCTTGTCCAGCTCGGCGGCGGTGGGGCCTTGCTGCTTGAACTTTTCGATGACTTCCTTCATCGCTGAGAGAGCGGCGTCGGCATCTGACGGATCGCATTCCACATCGGTGCTGAAGAGCCCGCATTCCGCCGACGACCACGCACCGGCCCACACGTAATGGGCGAGCCCACGCTTCTCGCGCAGCTCCTGGTAGAGACGTGAACTCCGTCCGCTGCCGAGCAGGAAGGCGAGCACATCGAGTGCTGGTTTGTCCTCGTGAGCATCGCCGGGAATCGGCCAGCCGAGGCTGATGCGCGTGAGTTCGGTGGCAAAGCTGAGGCGGTTCTTGCGAGCGCCGTGCTGGGGGGACTCGATGGGGAGGAGCACCGGAGCATACGGCTGGCGAAGCCAAGCTCCGAAGTGCTCCTTCGCGGCGGCCACGACTTCCTCCGTATGCACTGCGCCTGCGACGACGAGGAAGCAATTGTTCGGTGAGTAGTGCCGCTTCACGAAGGCGACGAGGTCGGCGTGCGAGACCTGATCGAAGACTTCGCGATGCCCGATGATGGGCTGGCGCAGGGGATGTTTGCGGAAGGCGGTGGCCTGCATCAGATGCTGACCCGCGCTGCCGGCATCATCATTGTCCATCGCCATCTCGCGACGAATCACATCCTTCTCGCGAGTGAGCTCCTCGGGATCGAACTTCGATCGCATGGCCATGTCCGCCAGGATCTCCATGTAGCCGCCCACCTTGTCGCTCAGGCCATCGATCCAATACACGGTGCGGTTGAAGGAGGTGTAGGCGTTCACGTAGCCGCCGAGGGCCTGGATGCTCTGCGAGAGCTGCTGGGCCGAGCGCGTGGCGGTGCCCTTGAAAAGCATGTGCTCAGTCAGATGCGCAAGCCCTGCACCGGTCCATGCCTCCTCATGAATGCTGCCTGCGCGAACCCAGAGCTGCACGCTGGCCAGGGGATGGGCGTGATCCTCTTGAACGATGATTTCAAAACCATTCGGCAATGATGTGACGGTGGCGCTGGAGGCGGGAGGCGAGGGTGGAGCAGAGGGCTTGGGCATGAGGGGAAAAGGAAATGGACCGTGGGCTGGCTACGGCGACAACCAGTGATTTACGAAGTGGAGCGTGGCATCGAAGGCACGAGCCCGGGGGCTCATGCACCGGGAGCTCGACGGCTCTTGGGAAGGAAGGGCTTGGTGAAGGCCTCTTCGAAGTCGTAGCCGTCATCGAAATCCTCCAGGGAGTCGCCGTCGCTCTTCCCGAAGTAGCCGACGGTGATCAGGTTATAGACGATGGTGCCCACATCGATGCCACGGTAGATGCCCCATTGATTGAGGATGGTGAGGGCCATCGGTCCATACTCCTTGAGCGCATGCTCGCGCACACCTTCGAGCAGTTCGCGTCCGCTGACGTGCTGGGCTTCATCACCTCCGCGGAATTTCTTCACCGCGATGTGCAGAGCTTCGCGAACAAAATCATAGGCACCCGGTTGATAGCGGGGATCGAGCTTGAATGAGCGGGCTACGGCTTCCTCAAAGGAGATGTCGGCCATGATGACGGGTGAGGGAAATTGAGCGCCGAGGTTAGGCAATTCAAAGTGCCGGTCAAACGTGCGCACATGTGAATTTGGTGCAGGGTGGCTGGCAGTATTTCGCTAGGCACCAATCGGGTGCCAGGTGGTTTTGAACTCGATAAGGTTCCTGATCTCGTAGAGTCCGGCGGCTTCGTCGGCGAACCAATCGGTGCGTTCTTCGGCCTTGCGGAGGGCAAGTCGCTTCATGCTGTCGGCGGCACCGATTTGAAGGGTCTTACGTTCTTCAGGTGAAGCCGTCCCCGCAATCGCGCGCAGATGAGCGTGGGTGGCCATGGTGGGCAGAATTTCGCTGCGATGACCGGTAAGGAGATTGACCACACCGCCCGGCAGATCGCTCGTCGCGAGCATTTCACCGAGCAAGATGGAGGGGTAGGGGCGCGATGAGGAGGCAAGGGCGACAACGGTGTTCCCACTCGTGATTGCAGGAGCGATGAGGGAGACGAGCGCGAGCAGCGGGGCCTCCTCGGGAGCAAGCACGCCGATGATGCCCATGGGCTCTGTCACCGTGAAATTGAAATGCGGCGACGCGACCGGATTCACGTTGCCGAGCAACTGCTCATACTTGTCGGCCCAGCCCGCGTAGTGGATGAGGCGGTTCACGGTGGTCGCGACTTCGCGTTTCCCAGCAGCGGATGAGGCCCCATGAACCCTGAGGGCGTCGCACATCTCGGATGCCCGGGCCTCCAGCATCTCCGCGAGCCGGTAAAGGATCTGCCCGCGATTGTAGGCGGTCCGCCTGGCCCAACCTGGACCCGCCTTGGCTGCCGCCTCAACGGCATTGCGCAGATCCTTGCGTGTGCACTGTGGGATGTTGGCGAAGAACTCGCCCTTCGAGTCCTGGATCGGATACACGCGTCCGCTCTCACTGCGGATGAAAGCGCCGCCAACGTAGCACTTGGGAGTCTTAGTTACAGGAAGTCGGGTCATGAGAGGGAAGGTCGAGATGAAAAGAGAGAAACCATCAACGACGGACGGGAGACAACCTTTGTTTTCATTCCAGGTAAAATGGAGACCGTGACGTGGCGTCCCGAATCGGTGGAGCAAGCGGCATTGGCTTTAGCACGAGTGCCAAACCGAATGGGCCGCGAATGAACACGAATCTGGGGATGTCGCAGTGTGGTCGGGTATTCGCGTGTCATTCGTTTTCATTCGCGATAAGAAGGAAGTGGCTTCGTTTGTCCCGCGTCCGAAAGAGCTTACTCGCGACGAATATCGATGGGGGAGGCTGGGCAACGTTGGAACCGCCTTAAATTGGCATTTGACCCATCCCCGCCCTTGCAGCACTATCGCGGCCCTTTTGCTCAACCCGCAACCCACAACACATGCCCGCTAAAATCTACACTGAAAAAGACGCCAGCCTCGCACCCCTGAAAGGCAAGACCTGCGCCGTGATCGGCTTCGGCTCGCAAGGCCACGCCCATGCCCTGAACCTCAAGGACAGCGGTGTGAACGTCATCATCGGTCTCTATCCGGGCAGCCCCAGCCGCAAGGTGGCAGCTGAAAAGGGTCTCAAGGTGTATGACACCGCTGAGGCAGTGAAGCTCGCCGACGTGATCTTCGTCGCCGTTCCTGACACCAAGATTCCTGCCTGCTTCGAGAAGGACATCGCTCCTAACCTTACCAAGGGCAAGACTCTCCTCTTCTCCCACGGCTTCGCCGTTCACTTCAAGACGATCGTCGTGCAGAAAGACGTCAACGTCATCATGGTCGCTCCGAAGGGACCTGGTCACATCGTTCGTCGCCAGTTCCTCGAAGGCAAAGGCGTGCCAGCTCTGATCGCCGTCTTCCAGGATCCTTCCAAGAAGTCCAAGCAGGTCGCACTGGCCTGGGCACATGGCGTCGGCGGCACCCGCGGCGGCGTGATTCAGACCACCTTCAAGGAAGAAACCGAAACCGATCTCTTCGGCGAGCAGACCGTTCTTTGCGGTGGCACGAGCGCCCTGGTGCAGGCTGGTTTCGAAGTCCTCGTCGAGGCTGGCTACAGCCCCGAGATGGCTTACTTCGAGTGCTTGCATGAACTGAAGCTCATCGTGGACCTCATGAACGAGTCCGGCATCGCTGGCATGCGTTTCTCCATCTCCGAAACCGCCAAGTGGGGCGACGTGAAGGTGGGACCCAAGATCATCGACGCCAGCGTCAAGAAGCGCATGGCCAAGGCCCTCAAGGACATCCAGACCGGCAAGTTCGCCAAGGAATGGGTGGCCGAATACAAAGGCGGCTACAAGGAATACAACAAGCTCCTCAAGGACGGCGAGAAGCATCCAATCGAAAAGACCGGAGCCAAGCTCCGCTCCCTCATGCCCTGGATCAAGAAGCGCGACATCAAGGCGGCTCAGGCCAGCTACGAGTGATCGCTCTCAGCAGATTGAATTAGCGAAGAAGGCGGGCCGCGAGGCTCGCCTTTTTTGATGGCTGTGCATTGCTAGGGCATGACTCCCACTCATCCACCCCTGGTCCGGCACGAAGGTCACACACCCCGCGAGCGCAGCGCCTGCGGCTGGCGGGATCGCCTCATCAGTCGCGAAGATGTCGAACTTCATCCAGCTGCCTGGGCTCATGCCGTGGACATTGACGGAGCGAAGCTTCACTACCACCAGCGCTCCACCGAGCTGTATTACGTTCTCGAAGGTAGCGGCTCCGTCATCCTCGATGGCGAAGAGCAGCCTGTTCACAAAGGCTCGCTGGTTCACATCCCTCCCGGTGTCGTCCACGGTGCCAAAGGCAAGATGCGCGTGCTCGTCGTTGGCGTTCCAGACATCGCGGAGGATGATTACTTCGAGGTGAGTGAAGTCGAATCGACGGCCTCGTAGCGCTTGCGTTCATGCCTGCTCTTTGCTCCGATCATCCTTACTCATGAGAGGCTTCGCCTTCTTCGATCTCGATCACACGATTCTGCCGCACGACACGCAGGCGCTGTTTTGCAACTTCGTGCTGCGGCGCGAGCGATGGCGGACGTTGCTTCACCTGTTGTTTGTGCCGTTTGCCCTGGCGAAGGCCTTTCGTTTGATCCCCACGCTCCGGGCCAAGCGGGCGTTCATGGGTTACCTCTGGGGCATGGAGCAGGGGAAGCTGCGGCGCTATGCACGGGAGTTTGCGCATCATTCGGTGCTGCCCTGGTGCTACCCGGAGATCATGGATGCCATCGAGGAGCATCGGGCAGAAGGTCGCGTGCTGGTGCTCAATACAGCGAGTCCGAATTTCTACGCAGAGTCGATTGCTGAAGCGCTGGGGTTTGATCACTGCGTGGCCACCAAGGTGCAGCTGACGGACCCGTTGTCATTTCATCCGCGCATCCGGGTAAACAACAAGCACGAGGCGAAGATCGATGCGATGCTGGATCAGGTGCCGGGGGTGGCTGAGCTGTCGGAAGAGGACCGCAACGATCACTGTTATGCCTACTCGGATAGTGCTGCGGACCTGCCTTTGCTGGAGTTCGGGCGCAATGGTGTGCTGGTGCATCCATCGTCGATGCTGGCGACGATTGGCATTCGCAATGAATGGACCTTGATGCATCCGCGGCGTCCGTATGAATCGAAGGTGGGCGACATGCTGGCGGTGGTGCGCCAGATGCTGGGGCTCTATCCTGAGAAGCCCAAGGTTTGACGGAGGACAAAGCGTCCGCCCAGACCTTCGGCATTGCGTGCAGCCAGTCGGCTGGCGTGTTCGACGCATTCGCGTAACGAATGTTGCTGTGACCATGCAGCGATGAAGGCTCCGTGAAACACATCCCCGCAGCCTGTGGTGTCGATGACCTGTGAGGCGGTGAATGCCGGCTGGTGGAAGGCTTCGCCAGCACTGGACCAGACATGGCTGCCGCGCACGCCATCGGTGATCACGACCACTTGCGCGGGTCCTTGCAGCAAGGCTTTGGCTATCGAAGCAAGGTCGTTTTCGCCCGTGAACTGCTGTGCGAAATCAAGGGCGACGATTCGCAGAGCACTGGCCTCGACGAGGTCGCGAATCGACTCGCGATAACGTCTTGCGCCGCCGTCGAAGGAGATGGGCACCGCGTTCTGACGAGCGATAGCGACGGCCTCGCGGGCGGCTTCCTCGTGGCGGCCATTGAGGTGCAACAGCGAGGCTGTGGGCGATGAGCGATCGCTGAGCCTCAGTCAAGATCAATGCTGGAGCCGATGATGGAAAGTAGGTGATGTGGCGCGCGGCATCGCTGGCACGCACCAGCACCACGGCATGGGCTGACGATGCGCCGACATGCACGTCGAGAGCGTCGAGGCCGACCCCTTGGGCGATGAGTTCCTGGCGAATCGCGCGACCGATCAGGTCATCGCCTTGGACATCGAGCAATTGCGTGGGCACCTGATGCGCTGCGATCACACTCAAAGCGGTGGCCACAGGACCGCCACCAGTAAAGACGCTGGCACGAGCCTGGACGACGCCCTCGCCATGGGGGAAGTCATCCACCACATAGAAGTGGTCCCAGGTGGCAGCGCCGATGCCGATGACAGGTTGCATGAGTGGAAAAAGGCGAGGGGATGAAATCGGCGCAAGGGCAGATGCGGATCGAACGCTTTTGAGGTGTCCCCGTCATTGCCGGAAGCCCCCGCTGGCATGTGCCTCAAACCTGATCAAGCCATGAACCAATCCACGCTCAAGCTCAAGCTCTCCATCTTCATGTTCCTGCAATACTTCATCTGGGGTGCGTGGTATGCGAGCATGGGTGCCTACCTCGCAACACAGCTGAAGTTCGGAGGTGACGAGATCGGTGCAGCCTATGGAGCCTTCGCGGTTGGGTCGATGATCTCGCCATTCTTTGTGGGCCTGATTGCCGATCGATTCTTTGCTTCGGAGAAGCTCCTCGCGGTGCTGGGCATCCTGGGTGGAGTGGTTCTGTGTCTGCTGCCGAAGCTTACCGCGTTCAGCAACTTCTACCCGATGCTGATTGCTTACTGCGCTCTGTTCACGCCCACCTTGGCGTTGGGCAATTCGCTGTCACTCACGCACCTCGAAGACGCCAAGACGGGCTTCCCGCGCGTGAAGTTGTTTTCCGCCGTGGGCTGGATCGCGGGCGGGGTGACGCTCAGCCTGATGAAGGGGGAAACCTCAGCCGTGCAGTTCTATCTCGCGGGTGCGGTCTCGATTGTATTTGGGCTTTTCAGTTTCACCCTGCCACACACGCCACCGAAGAAGACGGGGCAGAATGTGAGCATTGGTGAACTCCTCGGGCTTGATGCGCTGGCGCTGATGAAGAAGCCCTCGTTTGCGATCTTCATTGTCTGCATGTTCCTCATCTGCATCCCGCTGTATTTTTACTTTGTGATGCTGGGCATCTACCTCAGTGAACTGAAGTGGGAAGGCATGACCGCCAAGATGTCGCTAGCCCAGGTGTCGGACGTGATCTTCATGTTCATGCTGCCGATCTTCCTCAAGCGCTGGGGTTACAAGAAAACGATCTTCCTCGGCATCGTCTGCTGGGCGGCGCGTTACTTCCTGCTGGGTGCGAGCGTGGGCAGTCCAGGCATGGGAACCGCTTTCATCATCGCAGCCATCTTGCTGCACGGCGTGTGCTATGACTTCCTCTTCATCGCTGGCCAGCTCTACGTGGATGACGAGTCCGATGAGCGCATTCGCGGGGCGGCGCAGGGATTCATCGCGTTCATCTTGTGGGGTGTCGGTGCCTTTGTGGGGACCAAGCTCGCGGGCAAGGTGCTGGCGGCGCACACGCTGGCGACTCCAACGGATGGTTTCGCTCACGATTGGAAGGCGATCTGGAATTTGCCTGCCTGGGGCGCGGTTGCCGTGCTCGTGATCTTCCTGCTCGCCTTTCGCGAGCCGAAGAAGGCGTGAGCACTTCCGGTTCACGAATCGCTGGCACGAGGAGATGAAGTCTTCATCATAGCGGCCCGTGCCGCCTGACTCTCAACTCACTCCTCGCCAGCTCTTTCGCTTGTTCGACAGCGGCGCGCTCTCACGCGAGCAACTGCGGGAGGCGTTGCAAACCCATGCGCGCGAGTTGATCGACGAGATGGAGGACGTGCATGCGAACCCGCAGGCATCGTGGCTGGAGTCGATGATCAGCAAGCATCGTGCAGGCCGTCTCGCCCGGCAGCATGGCGAGCCGAAGGTGAGGGAGATCTTCCTGGCGCTTTCGGAGTTGCCCAACTTCCCCCCAGCGCAGTTTCTCTGGAACGCGGATCATGAGGACGTGCCCTTGCACTGCTTCCTTCGTTCGCGACGCGAGCCATTGTTTCAGGTGGTGAAAATTGTGTCGGCTCCTTTCATGCTGCTGGTCACCATCGACCATGGCAGTGTCAAGAAGGGTGAGGCCACGCGCGAGGTGTTTACGCTGGAGCGTGATCGCCTGGGAGTGCTGACGGTGATTCAAAGGGAGGTTCAGAGATGATTTGGAAGGTGGCAGGCCGGGCACACGACTTGACCCGTCGTGGCATGGTGATGGGCATCGTCAATGTGACACCGGACTCGTTCTCGGACGGCGGACGCTACTTTGATGTGGATCGTGCGGTGGAGCATGGGCGTGAACTCATTCGAGAAGGGGCCGACATTCTGGACGTGGGCGGAGAGTCCACTCGTCCAGGTGCGGAGCCTGTCAGCGAGGTAGAGGAACTCCGGCGCGTGCCGCCGGTGATCCGTGCGCTCAGAGCCGAGAGCGAGGTGCTGATCTCGATTGATACCTTCAAGGCGACGGTGGCGGCGGCGGCTCTCGAAGCGGGGGCGGACATCATCAATGATGTGTCAGGACTCACTCACGATCCGCAGATGGTGGCCTTGGCTGCACGTTCATCGGCAGGCATTGTGCTGATGCACATGAAGGGGGAGCCGCGCACCATGCAACTGAACCCACACTACAAGGATGTGGTGGCAGAGGTGCAGCAGTTCTTTCGCGAGCGACTGGCCGCATTGGCCAATGCAGGCATCGCGCCAGAGCGCGTGGTGCTCGATCCGGGCATCGGCTTTGGCAAGGCTCTCGACCACAACCTTGCTCTCATGAGATCGCTACGTGAACTGGCGGTCGATGATCGTCCGGTGCTCCTTGGCGTGTCACGCAAGTCGATGATTGGCAAGCTCGTGGGCAGTGATCGCATGGAGGATCGGGCGTGGCCGACCGTGGCACTGACGAGCTACGCTCGCGAACACGAGGTGCGCATCGTGCGAGTGCACGAGGTGAAGGCAAACGTCGACGCGATGCGAATGACCGAGGCGATCTTGTCAGGCGTGCAAGCCTGAGGATCGGGCATCAATCGAAGACCACGGTCTTGTTCGCATACACCAGCACCTTGTGACGGGCGTGCCACCAGAGGGCTTTGGCGAGGACAATCTTTTCCAGGTCCTTGCCCATGCGCACCATGTCGGCGGCGCTGTCCTTGTGAGACACACGGGCCACGTCTTGATGAATGATGGGGCCCTGATCGAGATCGGCAGTGACGTAGTGACTCGTGGCACCGATGAGTTTCACACCTCGCTCGTGGGCCTGATGATAAGGACGCGCTCCTGCGAAAGCGGGCAGAAAGCTGTGATGAATGTTGAGGATGCGATTCGTGTAGCGATCAATCACCTTCGGGCTGACGATCTGCATGTAGCGGGCGAGCACGATCGTATCGACGCCGTGCTCGGCGAGGAGATCGAGTTGCCTTTGCTCCTGCTCGGCCTTGTTCTGAGCAGTCACGGGAAGATGAACGAAGGGGATGCCAAACCGATCGGCAGCCGGGCGCAGGACTTCATGGTTGCTGACGATGAGTGGGATGTCGATCGGCAGCTCACCAGCCTCATGACGTGACAACAGATCATAAAGGCAATGGCCTTCCTTGGTAACAAAGAGAGCCACGCGTCGCTGTTCGTTGTCGAAGTGCAGAGACCACGTCATTTGGCGCTGATCGGCCAGGGGCTTGAACGCGGCTGCGATGATGTCCTTGGGCAATCCGAAGCCTTCGAGCGACCACTCGACGCGCATGAAAAACACATTCGACTCACGATCCACATGCTGATCAAGATGCAGCACATTACCCTGATAATTGAAGATGAAGCCGGTAACACTGTGAACGAGCCCGGGCTGATCGGGACAGTGAATGAGCAGGGTAGCTGTGGGGGCTGCCATAAATGGATATGATTCTCCGACGTGCTAAGCAGCGGAGAACATGCGCGAGAAGGGACTCGAACCCATAAGCCTTTCGGCACAAGATCCTTAATCTTGCGCGTATACCAATTCCGCCACTCGCGCGTTGTTGGTGAGACGGCGGCGATTATACACGGCTACAGGACTGTGCAACTCTTCATTGCATTTGTTTCAAACAAATCTTTCGGAGCAGGGGAATGGTTGAGCTTCAAGGACGTCCGTGGCATGAACGCGATCTTGCTCTCATGACCATCCATCCCATTGATCTTCGATTCCGAAACACGCCGGGCCTTATCGCAGCGTGGCTGCTCAAAGGTGCGACGGAATGTGCGCTCATCGAGACAGGCCCAGGCTCGTGTCATGCAGCGCTCGTCAACGGACTAGCAGCTCATGGGGTAACGCCAGCGGATGTCCACAAGGTGCTGGTGACCCATATTCACCTGGATCATGCGGGTGGCGCAGGCTGGTGGTCTCAGCAAGGTTCACAGGTCTTCGTGCATTCGCGAGGAGCACCACATCTGATTGATCCCTCCAAGCTCATCGATAGCGCCACTCGAATCTATGGCGATCAGATGGAGATACTCTGGGGATCCATGCTTCCTGCACCTGCGGATCGTGTAACTGTGCTC
>JAEUHN010000003.1 GCA_016795365.1 Verrucomicrobiaceae bacterium | reverse complement strand
CGTTGAAGGGATGCTTCAGCGCTTGGATCAACGTGGACGAAGCCCCCGCAGACACCGACATGACTGGCAGCTCGGTGCATTGGTTCCGCCCCTATCAGGCTACGCAATGGTATCCCTGGGGCTGGGATGAAGGCATTGATGTGGACATCATCGGAGCGCACTACAGTCCGTCACCCGCCAGCGTGTTCCCCGTGCCCCTGCCTGTCGATGCGCTCAATGGCAATGCCACTCTCACCTTCAGCGACGGCGGGCTCAGTCCATCGGTGGTGAAGGCCATCAACATCAGCCCCACCAACGTCGCCACCAAGGCACCCACCACAGACGCCAGTTACGTCTTCACTCTCACGCCCACCACCGGCCTCATCGGCGGCACCTCCTTCACCCACACCGACCTGACCAAGCCCGCCTGGCAGGGCGTGCTGTTCCAGAAGGGATCCAACAAGGCAGGCTACGGTTACTTCATGACCGTCGCTCCCCGCGTCACGGACGGCACCGGCACCAGCGGCGCTGTGAAGCTCTTGGCACGATAGTCGCGATCCCGGCAACCTCTCACATGGCCGACGACCAGCACTCACCTAACGATCCGCTGCTGGGCAATCGCATGTCCGGATTGCTTGGTGTTGCCCTCGGCACTCCTTTGCCGATGAGCGAGGTGCGGATTCCAGATCACTGGACACCTCCCGAGCCCGAGCACATCGCCCGACTGCTGCCGCAGTATCAGATCGAGCATCTCATTGGTCGTGGGGGCATGGGCGCTGTTTACAAAGGACGACAAACGAAGCTGAACCGGCCGGTGGCCATCAAGGTGCTTCCGGCGGAGCTGGCGAGGAGCACCGAATTCATCGGACGATTCCAGCGCGAGGCGCAGCTCCTGGCCAGCCTGAACCATCCAGGCATCGTGGCCATTTTTGACTTCGGCCAGACCGATGAAGGTCACCTCTACTTCGTGATGGAGTATGTGGATGGCACGGACCTGCACCGGTTGATCCACCGCTCGGAGACCAAGCTCACTCCGGCTCAGGCACTCAGCCTCACCACGCAGATTTGTGAGGCGCTCCAATTCGCTCATGACCAAGGCGTGGTGCATCGCGACATCAAGCCAGCAAACGTTCTCGTGACCAAGGACTTCCGGGCCAAGCTCGCGGACTTCGGCCTCGCGATGAAGCCCAGCGACGGCACGGACCAGCCCGCTCCCCACGTGCCCATGCCCCAGGGGTTCTCCCCTCTTTCGCCTGCTGATCCAGCGCTCGCAGGACTGCGCTTCACGCGCACGGGCAATGTGATGGGCACACCGCCGTATGCGGCCCCCGAAGTGTATTACGGCCAGGCCGATGAGCGCTCGGACATCTTTGCGCTCGGCATCATGTTCTATGAGATGCTCACCGGCCAGGTGCCCGAGGAGCGTTACATCCTGCCATCGCAAAAAGTGGGTGTGGATCGACGCCTGGATGAAGTGGTGATGAAGGCGCTCGACGCCGAGCCTAATGCCCGGTTCCAGCAAGCGAGCGAGATGAAGCTGGCCGTGGAAGCCGCGAGTCAGCCGCTGCCGCCGAAGGCACCCGCTCCGCCGAAGGCCGCTGCCGCTCCTGTCACTCAGCCGTTTCGTCCACCCGCACGTTTGGCTTCGGCCCCGCCTGCTGCCCAGCGACGCAAGGCATCCATTTGGTTCTATCTCGTGACCTCGCTCATGGTGCTCGGTGGCCTGGGCTGGTGGGCATGGGATGCGCTGGCGATGCTGGGCTCCCTCAAAATCTCTCCGACACCTGCTGAAGTGACGACCACGGAATCACCTAAACCGAACATCCCGGCTCCTCCAATGCCAGCGGTCAGTTCTTCGCCTTCGATCAACGATCCGATCTTGGGTCGATGGTGGTGGCCGGGGAATTTCATCGTCGCCTTCCGTGCTGACGGTTCCTTCCAGACCAGCTACGGATTTCGCGGCAGCTGGAGCCAGGCCGGTGCGCAGAATTACTCGGTAAGCTGGCAGAACGTGACCACCGACCATCTTCAGCTCAAGCAAAGCGGAGCGATTCTGGAGGGCTTCGTATCGAGCGGTGCTCCTGCGGTTTCAGCATATCGGATGCCGGGCACTGAAGGTCCTCCACCAAGCAACTCACCGACCTCCGCCGAAGCTGGATTCATCCCGCTATTCGACAGCGAGCACACCTCGGGATGGAAGCACGTGGGAGCCGGTAATGTCACAGCCGAAGGTGGTGTGCTCACCACATCGACGCCGGCAGGAATCTCAGAGCCCTGGGGATTACTTTGGTATCCAGGCCGCACGTTTCAGAATTTCATTCTTCGCGTGGAGTTCGCCGTGGACTCGATGGACACCAATTCTGGCATCTTTCTCCGCACGCCCCTGCTGGATGATCGTAAACCCGATCTCTTCATGGAGGGTGCCTACGAAGTGGAGATCAGAGGCACCGAGACGGGCCGGATCACCAAGGTTCCCTTGCCGAGTGATGTCAGCTTCCCTCTGCCACTGCGAACCTGGAATGAACTGGAGATCAGAGTCGTGGATCAGGAATACACGGTGACTTTGAACGGACAATCGACCGCGAAGTTCACCGGAAACCGCAATCGCTCTGGCTACATTGCCCTTCAGAACCTGGGCAATACGGGCTCGGCATTCTTCCGTCGCGTGCGCATCAAAGACCTCGGCGAAAGCGCCAAACCCTCACCCTCCACAGCCCAGCCGCTTCGCCCCGGAAAAACGATCGATCTTGCACAGCTGCGTCGCGATAGCCTGACCTGGCTGGCGGAGGCACGCACTGAAGCAGCAGCCGTCACCAACGCTGCGCAGAAAGCCCAACTGCTGAAGCAGGTCGCCCGCACCTTCGCGACAGCAGGGACTCTGGACGAAGCTCTCAAGACGGCGCGATCCATCCAGGATGACACGGTCAGAGACTCCACGTTCGCAACCATCGCTGAACAGCTGGCCGGGAGAGGTGAGTTTACCGAAGCTTTCGACACGGCTGTGAAGCTCACCAAGACTGGGCAGGCACGGGATTCTGGCCTCGTTCATCTAGCCACCGCGTTGATTGAGCGTGATTTGCTGAGCCAGGCCGAACGTGTCGGGCGTGAATTGAAGTCGGTGGATGGCAGGTCTCGCTACCTCTCTGCGTTGGCATTGCAGGCCCTTCGCAAGGGGGATAAGGCAAGCTACCGCAAGCAAATCGACGAGGCGAAGAACTTGGTCATAACAGCCGCAAAGGATTCCCAGCCAGCCTTCAACGCTGTCACATCAGCCCTCGTGAAAGGCGGTGATCTGGCGAGTGCGAAATCACTGATCCCGATTTTTCGAGGCCATCCCTTCGCTACACCTTGGGGCCACATCATCCGCACGCAGGCGGAGATGGGAGACTTCATCGCCGCCCACGCCTCGCTAGGTGAGGCAAGACTGTCGGCGTATCCCCAAGCTGTTGCCCTGGCCCGCGTGTCCGAAGCAGAAGCTGCAGCTGGCAAATTCAATCAAGCAAGGAGCACCGCGAATGGCATCCCCTACGGTGATCACAAGAATCTGGCCTTTTGCCACATCGAGGTCAAAGCAGGCAACGTCGCGGAAGCAAGGATGCGCGCTGACGGGATTTTCACCACGACCGAGATGACCATGGATTCGCTGCAAACCGGCATTCATTCTCGAGCGATGTTTGCGACTGCCGCATTGATCATTGAAAAGGAAGGCTCTCAGAAAGCCTATTCGTGGGCAAAGCAACTCTCCAAGGCTCCCTCACGCATCGCCGCCTTGACCGGTCTGGCTGAAGCTCAAATCCTGGCCCTGCCTCGTGATGGCTACCGAATCTTCACAGACAACAAGGGTGCGAAACTCGAAGCCGAGTTGATCGCCATCGGTCCAAAAGAAGTTACCTTGCGAGCGAAACGCGATCAGAAACTCTATCCGCTGCCCCAGGAAAGGCTAAGTGCCAGCGATCTCCAGGACGTAGAACGCCTGAGAGCGCGTTTCGCCGTCTCGCCATGAACCATGCATCATCCCAAAGCGAGTGGCGCAAATGAACCAGAGCTGCCGGAACCAATCGCGTCGAGGCAGTGACTTGCCAAAAGGTTGCAACCCACAGGACCGGACTTCGAAGAGATTGGTGACCATCGCATTCCCCATGCAAACCCGCCTCTCTCACCATCATGGACAAGCCTGATACCACTGAGAATGACCCGCTCCTGGGCAATCGTTTCACGGGCTTGCTCGATGTCGCCATGGGCACCGCTCTCGCCCACAGCGAAGCCCAAGTGCCTGATCACTGGGAGCCACCCTCACCCGCGCACATTGCTTTGTTGCTGCCCCAGTATGAAATCGAGCACCTCATCGGCCGCGGTGGCATGGGTGCCGTTTACAAAGGTCGGCAGATCACGCTCAACCGGCCCGTCGCGATCAAGGTGCTTCCGGCCGAGCTCGCGAAGAACACAGAGTTTGTCGCACGCTTCCATCGCGAAGCCCAGGTGCTGGCCAGTCTGAGTCATCCCGGCATTGTTATGATTTATGACTTCGGCCAGACCAGCGAAGGCCATCTCTACTTCGTGATGGAGTATGTGAATGGAACTGATCTTCACAAACTGATCCACAAGTCGGAGACCAAGATCTCGCCAGCCACCGCACTCCACCTCACGATCCAGATTTGTGAGGCCATGCAGTATGCACACGACAAAGGCGTGGTGCATCGGGACGTAAAGCCAGCCAACGTGCTTATCACAAAGGATCATCGTCCCAAGCTCGCAGACTTCGGTCTCGCGCTGAAGCCTTCCGATCAGAGCCTTGATGTTCCCGAATCGACTCCCGCGTCGAATTTCGATCCCACTGATCCTTTGGGTGTGGCAGCCCTGAGGCTGACCAAGCCCGGCGATGCTATGGGGACTCCCGATTACGCGGCCCCCGAAGTCTATGAGGGCAAGGCGGATCAACGCTCGGACATTTATGCCCTGGGCATCATGCTCTATGAAATGCTCACGGGCGCTCCGCCTCGCGGATATTACCAACTTCCCTCCACCAAGGCATCCGTCGATCACCGGGTGGACGACTTGGTGATCAAGGCTCTCGAGCCCGATCCATCGGCGCGTTTTCAGCAAGCCAATGAAATGAAGCTGGCTGCCCAACAAGCAACCACGCCTCTCCGCCAACAACCACCGCTCGCTCCAGCTGCGCCATCCATCCAAAGAACGCCCGCTCCAGCTCAGGTCATTTTCAGACCGCCGGCAACCAACGCATCTCCACAACGTCCTGCGAGGCCTCGGGTCAGGCGCAGCTTAACCGCACGCCTTCTGTTAGGCACTTCCTGCCTCGTCGCCTTAGGCTTGGCCTACGATTCGACTCGGCAATGGAGTCACTCTCGACAGTGCTTGAACATTATCAGGCAGCTCAAACAATCACTTCAGGCACTGACGATTGCTCCAGCGAAGTCATCTATTTCACCCACACCCATCTCGAGTGCGAGCCCTGCTTCCGCGACTACCGAAGGCGTAGTTCCCACCGAAGTAGCGGCACCCATCCCAAAGACCGCGCCGCCTCCAGGTTACACTCGCGTGCAAACTTACCCCATGTTCAACGGCAAGGACTTAACAGGCTGGGCAGGCTTACCTCAGTTCTGGTCTGCAGAGAATGAAACGATCACGGCTCGCACCACGGCGACGGTCCGGCCACAAGGTTTTACCTCCCTGATCTGGAAAGGTGGTGTGGCAGACTTCGAACTGTCGCTCCGATTCAAAATCAGCGGCGGCGACTCCACCGCTTGGCGGATTCCTGGCATTCAGTTCCGCGCGCGAATGGACAATCCCAAGAACTTCTCGCTCAAGGGTTACAACGCGGAACTGGACTTTGATCATCGCTGGACCGGCGGCCTGTGCGAGAAGTCAGCGAGGAACATCACCGCGCCACGGGGCAAGAAGGTAACGATTCGTTCCGCCGCCAATCAGAACCAGCCAGACTGCGCCGAGACGGGCACTATCGCAGCCGGTGACGAGTTGCGTCGCTTGATTAAAGTGGGCGATTGGAATGACTACCAGATCGTCGCTGCCGGAAATCAGATCCAGATTTTCGTCAATGGAATGCCCATGTGCCACGTGATCGACGAAAGCAAGGAAGGCGCACGCTCAGGCCTGCTCGGCCTCAGCATCTACTACGAGTCCATCATGACGGTGCAGTTTAGAGACCTTTGGTTCACCGAACTTCGTCCTGCAAGCAAGACCGACACTTCAGCACTCGAGAGCGCACTGCTGTCATCCGACTGGACGTTTCACAACCGGGCGACCTCCGGGGGACAATGGCACTGGGACATCACCTTCTTCGCCAATAACGTCGCGAAGACTCATGACAAGAATGGTTACCTTCGCACCTGGCATTGGTGGATCACAGGACCACGCACCATTCATGTGCAAACCGGTGCCGATCCCAGCACCTTCGATCGCAATATTGGATTCGACTTGACCTACGACGAGACATTAACCCGCTACCAAGGCGAGCGAACTGACAAGACGCAGTTCCAGTCTGGTGAACGGAAGGGGACGTCCAGTGCAGGGCTGCCGATTCTGAACTGATGCCCGAGATTTTTGAAGGACGGCAAAACTATGCGCCCTTCAAAAGTAAAAGCCCTGTGAGGAGTGATCCCCACAGGGCTTTTTGAAAGACGAAAGGTTATTTCGTCCGGATCAGGTCACAAGGACCTGAGCAGCCTTACTTCTTTGCAGCCTTCTTAGCGGCCTTCTTGGCGGCCTTCTTAGCAGGTGCGGCCTTCTTGGCGGCCTTCTTGGCAGGTGCAGCCTTCTTGGCGGCTTTCTTAGCAGCTTTCTTAGCCATGGTGTTTGTCTTCTGTTTGTTGGTTGCTTGTTTTGGTTTACCCGCAGAGGCAGCCGCCTTTGCAGGCGCTGATCCGCTACGGACATTCTTCGCTGCAGCGGCTTTAGCTGCGGCTCGCTTTTCTTCGATCGCGGCTTGCGCGGCGGCAAGGCGTGCGACGGGAACGCGGAAAGGACTGCAACTCACATAAGTGAGGCCCACCTTGTGGCAGAATTTGACGGAATCTGGATCGCCACCGTGCTCACCGCAGATGCCCAGCTTGATCTCTGGGTTCACGCTGCGGCCCTTGGTGATGGCGGTCTGGATCAACTGACCGACGCCGGTGGTGTCCAGCGTGGCAAAGGGGTTCTTCTTGAAGATCTCGTTCTCAGTGTAGGGCATCAGGAAGTTGCCCATGTCATCACGGCTGATGCCGAGAGCGGTCTGAGTAAGGTCATTGGTGCCGAAGCTGAAGAACTGCGCAGTCTGCGCGATCTCATCAGCGGTCAGTGCTCCACGCGGGACTTCAATCATCGTGCCCACGAGGTAGTCGAGCTTCACCTTGTGTTCGGCCATAACTTCTTTTGCCACACGATGAACAATTTCAGTCTGGAGGTCGAGTTCTTTTTTGAAGCCGACGAGAGGGATCATCACTTCAGGCTTCACCTTGATCTTCTTCTTCGCAACGATCGCCGCAGCTTCGAAGATAGCGCGTGCCTGCATGGCAGTGATCTCAGGATAGGCAATGCCGAGGCGGCAACCGCGATGGCCAAGCATCGGATTGAACTCATGCAGCGCATTCACACGTGCCTGAATCTTTTCCACGCTCATTCCGATCTTCTTGCCGAGATCCTTCTGCTGCTCTTCGGAGTGAGGAAGGAACTCATGAAGAGGAGGATCGAGGAGACGGATGGTAGCTGGCAGACCCTTGAGGGCTTCGAAGATGCCAGCGAAGTCATCACGCTGATAAGGCAGAAGCTTGGCCAGCGCCTTCTTACGATCGTCAAGATTGTCGGCAAGGATCATCTCACGCATCGCATCAATGCGATCGCCTTCGAAGAACATGTGTTCCGTGCGGGTGAGACCGATACCCTGAGCACCGAACGCGATCGCGTTTTGTGTCTGCTCTGGGTTGTCAGCGTTGGTGCGAACCTGGAGGCGGGTAGCCTGACCGCACCACTTCATCAACTGCTGGAAGCTCTTGAACTTCTCGGTGGCCTGAGCGGCCTTGTCGCCATGAAGCATGCCCGTGACGATCGAGGAAGGACCCGTCTTGAGCTTGCCACCGTAGATCGTGCCAGCGGTGCCGTCGATGCTGAGGCTGTCTTTGCCTTCGAGGAAGACCTGACCTGCAATGGTCACCGTCTTCTTGTCATAGTCGATGTCCACTGCGCTGGCACCGCAGATGCAGACCTTGCCCATCTGACGGGCAACGAGAGCGGCGTGCGATGACACACCACCTTTCGCGGTGAGAATACCAACGGCAGCAATCATGCCGCGAAGATCTTCTGGGCTGGTCTCATTGCGAACGAGGAGCACTTCTTCGCCCTTTTCAGCAGCGGCAGCAGCGCGGTCGGCATTGAGATAGATGATGCCGGAAGCGGCACCGGGACCCGCAGGCAAACCGGAAGCAAGGACCTTGGCCTTCTTCAGTTCGGTGAGATCAAAATCAGGAGCGAGCAACTGCTCAAGCTGATCAGCAGGATTACGCAGGACAGCGGTTTCCCAGTCAATGAGCTTTTCCTTCACCATATCCATGGAGAACTTCAAAGCGGCGGCAGCGGTGCGCTTGCCATTGCGAGTCTGAAGCATGAACAACTTGCCTTCCTGGATGGTGAACTCCACGTCCTGCACATCCTTGAAGTGCTTCTCGAGCGTCTGACGAACCTTGAGGAGTTCGGCGTAGGGCTTCGGCATTTCCTTCTGCAACTGAAGCACAGGCTCAGGAGTGCGCACGCCGGCCACAACGTCTTCGCCCTGGGCGTTGATGAGGAACTCACCGTAGAATTCGTTGTTTCCGTTCGCAGGGTTGCGGGTGAAGGCAACGCCGGAACCGGAGGTGGGGCCCGTGTTACCGAACACCATGGCCTGCACGTTGACGGCAGTGCCCCACTCGGAGGGGATATTATACTTGCGGCGATACACGATCGCGCGGTCGTTCATCCAGGAGCCAAACACAGCGCCAGCGGCACCGCGAAGCTGATCCCACGGATCGCTGGGGAACACTTTGCCGGTGCGCTCTTTGACGAGAGCCTTGAAGCGCTTCACCAGTTCCTTCTGGTCGTCAGCGGTCAGGTCGGAATCAAGGATGTCCTTGTGATACTTCTCGTGCTTGTAGCTCTCGATCACGACTTCGAATGGTTCATGATCTTCGCCTTCGCGCTTCTGCACACCAAGGACGACGTCACCATACATCTGGATGAAACGGCGATAGCAGTCCCAGGCGAAGCGTTCGTTGTTCGTGGCATTCACCAAGGAAATCACCGTCTGATCATTGAGGCCCAGGTTGAGAATGGTGTCCATCATGCCGGGCATCGAATCGCGAGCACCGGAGCGCACCGCCACGAGAAGAGGGAATCCCTTGGAGTCGCCAAACTTGTAGCCCATGATCTTCTCCATGGCGGCGACACCCGCCTCCATCTGCTTCTGGAGATCGGCGGGGTAGGTTCTCTTGTTGGCGTAGTAGTAAGTGCAGACTTCTGTCGTGATAGTGAACCCTGGAGGCACAGGAAGACCAATGCGGCTCATTTCGGCGAGGTTAGCTCCCTTGCCACCGAGCAATGCCTTCATGGATCCGTCGCCGTCTGCTTTACCGGCACCCCATGTATAAACGTATTTAACTTTACCTGCGCTGGATGCGCCCGCCTTGGATGCTGCTTTCGCCATGATTTGGAGTAGAAGCGATGAATGATGTTCTATCGCTGTTGTAGTGTGTTAATGTTTTACCGTGCGGCAATATTAAAGCGCAAGAGTATGTTGTGTGTCTGGCGTGTCAACATGCTTGTGTATGACCGCCTTGCGTCTAGCAACGCGATGCATTCAACGCCGCAGTGATGGGTGGCTATCATTGAACATGACGTTCCATTTCATGCCCGACTTTATCCTTGCTGCGCCTTCACATGATCGACAGAATCTGCGGTCATGAACAAATCGATTGGTCTCGGATGCCTTGTTCTAATTGCCGCCAGCGTGCTGGTGCTTGGACTTGGCGGATGCTCCAGTTACAACAAACTCGTCACGCTCAATGAGGCTGTGGATGCCAGCTGGGCACAGGTGGAAAATGTTTATCAGCGCCGCATCGATCTCATTCCCAACCTCGTGCGAACGGTGGAAGGACAAGCCAACTTCGAGAAGGGCACGCTGACAGACATCGCTGAAGCACGTGCTTCGATTGGCAAGATTCAACTCAAGGCAGACACAGTGCCCGATGAGGCCACACTTCAACAATGGGAGAATGCGCAGATGCGACTTGGTGGTGCCTTGGGTCGCCTGATGGCAGTCTCGGAGAGCTATCCTGATCTCAAGGCGAACCAGGGATTTCAGAGCCTTCAGGCCGAACTGGCTGGCACCGAGAACCGCATCAGCGTCGAGCGTGGTCGTTTCAATAATGCCGCTCAAGATTTCAACACGGCGGTAAAGCGATTCCCAACGGTTCTTTTCGCCAGCCTGATGGGCTTCGAGAAGAAGGCCTACTTTAAAGCCGCCGCAGGTGCAAGCGAGCCTCCGAAGGTGGAGTTCGATTTCGGGAAGAAGCCAGCACCAGCACCCGCGTCTCCTGCTTCCCCACTTGCTGCACCGCAGCCAGCGAAGTAATCATTCATGGCCCCGAGCATCCGCGGCATTGCGATCTGCCTGGCAGTGCTTGCCTCCTGGTGGGCAAATGCCGCAGACGCACTGCCGCCGAAACCAGCCGCTTACATCAATGACTACGCTTCGGTCATGGACTCAGTGTCAGTTCAGCGGCTGAATTCCAAGCTGGAGTCGTTCGAACGAGAGAGTTCGAATCAGATCGTGGTCGCGCTGTTCCCGAAGCTTCCGGACAATACCTATCTCGAAGACTTCACGGTGAAGACGGCGCAAGCGTGGGCTGTCGGACGCAAGCAACAGGACAATGGCATTGTCTTCTTCGCCTTCGTTACCGATCGCAAGATGCGAATCGAAGTCGGCTACGGATTGGAAGGTCGTGTGCCTGACAGCGTGGCTGACTCAATCATCCGCAATGAAATCCGCCCCGCCTTCAAGGCAGGCAACTATACCCTCGGCGTGGAGCGTGCGATCGATTCCCTCATCGCCGCAACTCGCGGAGAATATCAAGGCACGGGCAAGACAACTCATGAGGAAAAGAACGAAGGGATCGTCATTCCCGGTTGGCTCGCGTTATGTCTCATCATCCTCTTCCTCATCTGGATTCACACGGGCGACACCATGTTTCAAAGAGGCGGACGAGTGGTCGTTCACACAGGTCTCGATCTCCTGCGCATCGTCCTCTCTTCTTCTGGTGGCAGCAGTGGTGGAGGCGGGGGCGGATGGAGCAGTTCATCTGGCGGCTTCAGTGGTGGAGGCGGGTCCTTCGGCGGCGGGGGCGCAAGCGGCGACTGGTAAACAACGAACTCTGCGACTGCGATGAATCACTGGTGGTTCCTTTTCAAACTCCGGCACAAAGCCATCCTCAGCGCCATTGAGGCAGCGGAGCAGCGCACCTCGGGCGAGGTCCGGGTGTTCATCTCGCATCGCAAATGCCCCGACCCTGTAACCGCTGCGCACGAGCAGTTTGATCTGCTCAACATGCGCGCCACCCAGGAGCGCAACGGTATCCTCTTCTTCATCGCGCCGCGCTCCCGCAACTTCGCCATCATCGGAGACGAGGGCATTCATGCGAAGTGTGGTGATGCCTTCTGGAGCGAACTTGCCGCCCTCATGAGCGCCGCTTTCCGCGAAGGAAAACTCACCCAAGGCCTAGCCCAGAGCATCGAACGTGCGGGCACTCTGCTGGCCGAGCACTTCCCTCGTCACGAAAGCGATCGCAATGAGCTGCCAAATCAAATCGAGCGCGGCTGAGGCATTCGTCAGCGCTGGCACTTGGCGCAGAAAAACGTCGAGCGATTGCTCTGCACGATGCGCTTCACTGCAGCACCGCACACGCGACACGGCTCGCCTTCGCGATCATAGACGCGCAGCGTTTGCTTGAAGTATCCGGGCTCGCCGTTCTCGCGGAGGAAGTCCCGCAAGGTGGTGCCGCCCATCTCGATACTCGCAGCCAGCACTTTCTTGATCGCCGAAACGAGTTTCTCCAGCGCGGCGCGCGTGACCTTGCCTGCGGGTTTCTTTGGCGAGATGCCGGCCATGAACAGCGCCTCGCACGCGTAGATGTTGCCCACACCGACGACGAGGTGCGAGTCCATGATCGCCTGCTTGATGTTCACGGTCTTGCCCTTGAGTTCGTGCTGCAGATACGCGGCATCGAAGTTGTCGCTCAGCGGCTCCGGCCCCAGTTCGGCCAGCAGCGGATGCGTGGCAGGATCGTCAATCAGCAGCACGCAGCCGAAGCGTCGCGGATCGTGGAAGCGCAACTGCTTCCCGCTATCAAGCTGGAGCGCGACGTGGTCGTGCTTGCGCCACGGCATCTCGGGATCGCTCACACGCAGCGCACCGGACATGCCGAGGTGGATCATGAGCGTGCCGGGCTTGGTCTTGAAGAGCAGATACTTCCCGCGTCGCGTGCCATCGAGCACGCGCTGGCCTTCGAGTTCATGAATCGTGTCCGGCACCGGCCAGCGCAGCCCCTTGTGCCGCACGATCACCTCGCGAATCGCGCGACCGACGAGATGCGGTGACACGCCACGCAGCGTGGTTTCGACTTCCGGTAATTCAGGCATGGAAGGGGGAAGTATGAATGATGAAGTATGAAGTATGAAACTAGATGCTTGCGATCACGCTAGGTCTCCCGCAAGTAGGCTTCATACTTCATCATTCATACTTCATCCTTCGATTCCATGCAGATCGTCTTCAATGAAATCAGTGCCGCCGAGCTTTCGCGTCTGCCCACGCAGGTGCAGTTTCAGCTGCTCGAAGCCATGAATATCCAGCCTGCTGATCTGGAAGGCGACACGCTGAGCAAGCGCTACGGCGTGCTCACACGGGGCCAGGGCAATCTCTATCGCTGCCGCGCAGGCGAGCATCGCATCTACTTCAGCGTGAACGAAGGCAACATCCGCGTTCATCGCGTGCTGCATGCGAACACGCTCGCGGACTTCCTGTTCCGCTCGAATCTGAAGACGAGCGAGGACGATGAGCTGTCGAAGTCGAAGAACTTCTGGAAGCTCATCGACGAAGGCAAGAGCACGCTCAAAGTGTGGTAGCCAGCACGCCGTTCTTCATCGTCCCATCACCATCCCACCACCGCGAATCACACAAGGCGGAGCGACCACAGGTGCCGCGTGCGGTCCGATCCCAGGCACGGCAAAAAAGGGCGTGGGAGTGAATCCGTTGACGTTGCAGCCTGTGTTGAATGACCGTGGAGTCCAGACGCGCGAGGCGCTTTGAATCAAGGCCCCGCGCAGTCCGCAGCCTGCGGCCAGATCGGCACTGCCACGGACGGGCCGCTGACAGTAGTAACGACGGCCATCGACGATCTGATGCTCAGGGAAGAACTGGGTGGGCACCGAGCCCGTCATGCCGATGAACCCATTGAAACCGTAGCCACCCGTGTTGCGCTGAGCGGCAGCGAACAAGGCCTGCAATGCCTGGTTTTCCATCGCCACGGTCGCGGCCTCCTGCTGGGCCTTGGCCACTTCGAAAGCCTTCTTCGCAGCCTCCTCGCGCGCCTTGGCCTTTTCTTCCTTCTGCTTCACTTCATGGGCCTTCGCCTTTTCAGCATCGTAGCCGAAGTGCTTCCGCCATTCCGCAGTTAGATCCCGGAACAGCACCTTGGCGATCCCTTTGGAGTGCCGAAACGAGACGCCATCGAGTTCAATCTTCAGCACCCGGCACTGCTGGTAGGTCTTGCCTGCGGTGGTCGTGAGGTCATAGACCTCAGCACGGGCAGAAAGCGTTCCGAAGGAAAGGAGACAAACAGTCAGCAGGGCAGTGCAACAGAGTTTCATGGCGCTTGTGGTAGTTAGCGCCGCAAGAATGAGTAAAACCTCTCTAGCCGTCGAGAAGTGTAGTTGCCTTAATTTCGAGTCATTCTAGAGATTCGGGGAGTGGCGCGAAGTAGTCTCGAAGTCGTTCCCCGTTCGCGGTTCTTTGTTCAGGGTTTTTGGCTTCGGGGAAGGCGAGCGCCTGTGCCATGGAACGGATGAGACGAATAAGACTGATAGGCCGCCGAGAACGGTGAACCGACGAGCGCAGGACAAACGGAAAGAGGCCAGCCGCAGAGCGGCGACCGTTGGGTAGCCCGGCCTTTCAAGGCCGGGACATGGCGGCCCCCGTCACAATGCGTCGCAGAGCGACGCCCGAACGCCTCCGAACTGAGAACCGATCATTGCCTTTCCCGGATTCGCTCACACATTGCGCGCCCTTTTTTCATCATGTCCGAACTCAGCAAGACCTACACGCCGGCCGAAGTCGAAGAACGCTGGTATGCCCAATGGATCGCCGACGGTGCCTTCACCGCCGATCCTTCTCGTGTGAGCGCCACGCGCCCGGCATATTCCATCGTCATCCCGCCGCCGAACGTCACGGGCATCCTCACGCTAGGCCATGTGCTGAACAACACCATCCAGGACATCCTCGCCCGCCGCGCGCGAATGCTTGGCAAGGAAGTGCTCTGGCTCCCTGGCACCGACCACGCGGGCATCGCCACGCAGAACGCGGTGGAGAAGGCGCTGCGCAAGGAAGGCGCGATCAAGCATCGCGACGACCTCGGTCGCGAGAAGCTCGTGGAGAAGATCTGGGAGTGGAAGGACAAATACGGCGGCATCATCCTCCAGCAGTTGAAGAAGCTCGGCGCGAGCTGCGACTGGAGCCGCACGCGCTTCACCATGGACCCCGACTACTCGCGCTGCGTGCAGCGTGTGTTCGTGGACCTCTACAAGAAGGGGCTCATCTATCGCGGCAAGCGCATGGTGAACTGGTGCCCCGTGGCACTCAGCGCGATCAGCGATGAAGAAGTCATTCCGAAGGCGCAGAACTCGTCCATGTATTATTTCAAAGTGCAGGTCATCGAGGAACCCGACACCTGGCTGACCATCGGCACCACACGCCCCGAAGTGATCCCCGGCGACCAGGCCATCGCGGTCAATCCGAAGGACCCGCGCTACGCGCATCTCATTGGCAAGCACGTGCGTCGTCCGCTGCCGGTGGAGAATCAAGAGAAACTCCTGATCATCCCTGACGAGCACGTTGATGTGACATTCGGCACCGGTGTATTGAAGGTCACACCGGCACACGACAAAGCCGACCTTGAGATTCTCTACCGCAGGCTTGGAACAGAATGGGCTAGAACTCTAGACTCGTTCACACTCAGAGACTTGCAGTCCATGAAGCCGGTGGACGTGATGAATCCAAACGGGACCATGAACGAACTTGCCGGCAAGGACTTGGTTGGACTGGATCGGTTTGCTGCTCGCAAGCGTGCCGCCGAGTTGCTTGCGGAGATCGGTTCACTCGTCAAAGAAGAGCCGTATCAGAACAACGTTGGCTACTCCGAACGCGCCGACGTGCCTATCGAGTCACGCCTCAGCGAGCAGTGGTTCCTGAAGTATCCGAGCACGCAGCCCTCGCAAGACGTGGTGGCCAAGGGCGACATGCGATTCTTCCCCGAACGTTGGTCCAAAGTTTATGATCACTGGATGGGAGGGTTGCAAGATTGGTGCGTTAGTCGACAGCTGTGGTGGGGGCATCGTGTTCCAATCTGGGTAAAGACCATCCACTGTAATGAAGTGGCAAATCTCGGCTTGCCGAATGAGGTCGCTACTAAGCTCAGTGTCGTTGCCAACCATGCAACGAATGACGGAGGTGAGAACGAATTGTCAGTCTCTCTTTCGACCAAGGAAGGATGCAGCACCTTCTTCCGGCTGATGATGGCTGTTGACGCCAATGAAGGCTACCCGTCCAATTTCCACTGGGAGATATATGCAGCCACCGACAGTCCAGAAGAGAGTGCCATACTCGAAGCCGCAGGCTTCACCCAAGACCCCGACGTGCTCGACACCTGGTTCAGCTCCTGGCTGTGGCCGTTCGCCACGATGGGATGGCCGGAGCAGACCGGCGACTTGAAGGCCTTCTACCCGACGACCGATCTCGTCACTGGGCCGGACATCATCTTCTTCTGGGTCGCGCGCATGATCATGGCGGGCTACGAATACATGGGCGAGATGCCGTTCAAGAACGTGTATTTCACCGGCATCATCCGCGACAAGCAGGGCCGCAAGATGAGCAAGTCGCTCGGCAATTCGCCCGACCCGCTGGAGATCATCGCCAAGTATTCCGCCGACGCCCTCCGCTTCGGCATCATGCGCAGCGCACCGCTGGGTCAGGACATCCTCTTCGACGAGAAGAACGTCGAGCTGGGCCGCAACTTCTGCACCAAGCTCTGGAACGCCGCGCGCTTCCGCCAGATGCAATCGAGCACGGAGCAGGGAGCAGGGGGCATGGAGCAGGAAATCAATCCCGCGCTCCTGTCTTCCGACGACAAGTGGATTCTCCTGCGCCTCAACAACGCCATCACTGAAGTCAGCACCGCGCTCGATGAGTATCGTTTCAGCGATGCCACGCAGACCTTGTATCGCTTCTTCTGGACAGAGTATTGCGACTGGTATGTCGAGGCCTCGAAGGCCGTGCTGCAGGGAACCGATGACAAGCGCAAGGCCAACACCCTCGCCGTCATCGACTTCGTGCTCGGCCACACGCTGCGCCTTTTCCATCCCTTCCTGCCTTTCATCACCGAAGAGCTGTGGCACGGCATGGGATTCAATGCCGACATGCCCGAGAACCAGGGCGGCAAGAGCATCATGTTCGCCCCCTGGCCCAAGCCCTTGGACAAGGACGAACTCGCGCACTTCGGCATCCTGCCGGAAGACGAGCAAGCCGCGAACGACAAATACAAGACCGTCGAACTCGGCCGCGGCCTGAAGAGCACCTTCAACATCAGCAAGAAAGTCCGCTTCGTGCTCAAGCCCGCGAGCGAACTCCCCGCGCACGAGATCGAAGTTCTGCGCATCCTGCTCAACGCAGAACCGCTCGACGTGGACGCCGCCTTCACCCCGAAGAAAGGCACCCCCGCCTCACTCACGCCCCTCGGCGAACTCTTCCTCCCCCTCGACGGCATCATCGACGTGGACGCCGAACGCGCCCGCGTGACCAAAGAGATCGCCAAGGTCGAAGCCGAACTCGCCAAGGTGAAAGCCAAGCTCGCGGACGAGAACTTCACCAGCAAAGTCCCGCAAAAGGTCCTCGACGAACACAAGCAACGCGAAGCCGACTGGAGCGCGCAGTTTGAGAAGTTGAAGGTGATGCTGGAGGCGCTGGGGTAACCGACGCGATGCCATGAAAGACGTCTTCGCAGGCAAAGCAGTTGGTGGTGCAACCAGCGAGGCAATTGCTGAGTTCGAAGACTTCATTCAAGCGAAGCTGCCAACCGAGTATCGCCAGTTCCTGGCGTTGTTCGGTGGCGGCATTCCGGCGCCCGAAACCTGTGTCTTTGCGACAGCTGTCGAATTGGCCGTTGGGCATGAGTTCGAGGTCTCTCAGTTCTACTCGCTGCTCACCGATCACGAACCCCTCCTCAACTTGGGGGAAGCGCTTGAGAACAACCTGGGATGGATCGGTCACACGTCGATTCCGATTGGGCACGATGAGCTTGGGAACCTGATCTGCTTGGATTGCGAAACTGGCATGGTTGAGTGGTTGTGCCTCGATCAAGCCTTCACTCTCGATTACACGAGAATCTACGATCTGAAGGTTGGCTTTGCGGAGTTCATTGAGAGTCTGAAGTCAGCGGCATGACACCAAGGCTCATAGTTTGAGAAGTTGAAGGTGATGCTGGAGGCGCAGGCCTTAAACCACGGGCGACAACGAAAGGAATGCTTGTGTGATCTGAACCATTCTGTGTATTCCGTCCCTTCCGTGGTTCCCTTTCTCCTCATCGACATCGGCAATGGCCGCACCAAGCTGGCGCTTTCCACAGCGGAGGCGCTGCACGAGCGGCGAGAGACTTCGACGCGTGAACTCTCGGTCGCGTCGCTGACGCAAGCACTCGAGGGCTGGGCGTTTGATCGTGTGGTGATGTGCAGCGTGGTGCCGCGTGCGTCGGAGGTGGTGCGGGATGTGTTTGGCTCGAAGCTGACCGAGCTGCGACACGACGCGGACCTGGGCATTGGAATTCGGTATCCGAAGCCGTCGTCCATCGGGCCCGACCGGCTGGCGAACGCGGTGGCGCTGGCGGGCTTGTATGCGAAGCCGGGGCAACCGGGGATCGTGATCGACTTCGGCACGGCGGTGACCTTTGACGTGTTGAGCGCGGATCATCACTACATCGGCGGCGTGATCGCGCCGGGCTTGCGGCTGATGACTGATTACCTGCACGAGCGCACGGCGCTGCTGCCGCATGTGGAACTGCGCGAGCCGGAGACGGCGATCGGTCAGAGCACGGAGGGCGCGATCCTGGCCGGCGCGGCGATCGGGTATCGCGGGATGGTGCGGGGGATTTTGGACGCCTTGAAGAATGAGCTGCCGGGCGAGGCACCAGCCGTCGTGGCCACGGGCGGCGATGGCGAATGGATCGTGCAAGGCATGAGCGAGGTGCAGGCGGTGGACGCGGATCTCACGCTGCATGGGCTGCGACTTTTTGCGCAGCGGACGGCCTGATCACCAGGCGGTCCAGCCGCCATCGACGGGGAGATTGATGCCTGTCACATAGGTCGATGCGTCGCTGACCAGGAAGGCAACCGCACCGGCGATCTCGGAGGCCTGGCCGACGCGCCCGAGCGGGACCTTGGCGCTGAGGCGTTGGACGAAGTCGGGCTTCTCGGCCTGGATCGTGGGATTCGGGAACGGGCCGGGGGAGATGGCATTGCAGCGGACGCCCGCCTTGCCGAAATGGACGGCGAAGTAGCGCGCCATCTGCTGGATGCCGGCCTTGCCCACGCCGTATTCGATGGGGTTGGGCGTCATCGGGTCGAGGTAGATGCCAGGATCGGGCGAGACGCTGCCATACATGCTGGAAAACAGGACGATGCTGCCGCCACCGGCTGCGGCCATGCGGCTCGCGACCTCCCGCGCCAGGACGAACGTGGCCGTGAGGTTGCCGTGGTTCGCGTGGTCGAAGTCGGCCGCCGTGAGATCGTCGAAGCGCTTGGCGGTCGAGGCGTAGGTCATGACGACGAGCCCCTTCGGCACACCGTGGGCCTGGACTTGGTCTTCGACCCAGCGAGGCAGAGTGGCCACAGCGCTGGCATCGAGGTCACGCGGGATGGCTTTGGAACCCGACTGCGCCACCCAGGCCGCGGCTTTCCCCGGCAAATCGGCGCAAAGCACGCGGGCATGATTTTTTTCAAAAAGGTCGGTGCAAGCCTGTCCCAGGTAGCCTGCGCCGCCTATGATCCAGACGCAGGAATCGGAATAATCACGGTGAGTCATAATGCCTCAAGACTGCCGAGATTGGGGAACCTGTGCCAGAAACAAAATTTGTGTTGTCGAAATTCCGCGTTTCCGATAGAACTGGCCCTCGCGTTAAAAGCAATCTTCGCTTCTCTCCCCATGGTCTGGAAACTACTCACTGGCATCTCCGCCGCCTGTCTGGCTGTCGCGGCCTACTTCTCCTATATCAGCAAAAATGATATCCGCATGGAGCGGGAGGCGAAGGAAACGGCAGACAAAAACCTCGCAGAAGTCAAAAAAGGCAATGCCGACGGTGCTGAAAGTCTCAAACAGAAGGAGACCCAGTATGCCACGCTGGTGAAAGACCTCGAAAAGCTCAAGGTGGACGTGTCTGCCGCTGAGGCTGAAGGTCAGGAGAAGGCAGCCGCGCTGGAGCTTGCCAAAAAGAACCTGGAGCAAACTGCCCAGCAACTCGCTGCGATCGAGAAGAAAATTGAAGAAGCTGGCGACATTGAAAAACTGCTCGCCCAAGTCAAAGCACTCCAAGGAGACAAGGATGCAGCCGCAGGTGCTGTCGCAACAGAAGCCAACGCCCTCGCCGCCGCTCAAGAGCAGCTTTCCAAGCTCCAGTCGGAAATCGAACGCAGCCGCGACGTGGAAGCCCGTTCACGCAAAGGCGAACTGGACCCCGCCTTCTCGGCACGCATCGCCCAGTCTTTCTCAGACTGGGGTTTTGCTGTTCTGAATAAGGGCAACGCTGGTGGTGTGGTTGCCAACGCAGACCTGGATGTGAAGCGCGGCAACAACGTGGTGGCCAAGCTCAAGGTCCGCAATGTTGAACAAGGCATCTCGGTGGCCGATATCGTCCCTGGCAGCCTGAAGCAGGGCGACGCGCTTCGCTCTGGTGATGTGGTCGTTCCTGGTCCGGTGGTGAAGAAAGAAGCGCCGCCTCCTGCACCGGCCCCTGGTGCAGCTCCGGCTCCGGGAGCCGCTCCCGCTACAGCACCTGCTCCGGCTGGCGCAGATCCATTCGGTGCTCCTGCCGCTCCCGCTGGTGGTGCTCCCGCCATGAACGCTGATCCCTTTGGTGCACCTGCCGCCCCCGCCCCTGCGGCTCCTGCAGCACCTGCCGCCGCTGATCCATTCGGTGCGGCTCCTGCCACACCTCCTGCTGCTGGCGCGGGTGCAGGAACCAAGGAATCTCCTTCCACAGCCGATCCCTTTGCCAAGTAATTCTCAGGCAGGCTCTGTTTTCCCTTTGTTTATCCCTTTTTCTCCCCGACCATTTTATGACCAAGGTTCTCCTCATTATCAGTGCGCTCGTCATGCTGGGTGCCAGCATGCTCGCCTACCAGAACGGTCGCACGTTCAAGGAAGTGCGTGAGTCCAAAGCCATCGTTCATGGCCAGATCACCACCGCTCTCAAAGAGCGCCTCAATGTGGTGGCCAGCATCAACCAGAAGAACAGCGAAGTCGCCAAGGTTCAGACCGACGTTGAAGGTCAGACCGAAAAGCTCAAATCCAACAAGCTGAAAGTCGCCCAAACCGACAGTGAGTTGAAGCGCGTTGAAGACGAACTGAAGACGAAGAACGACAAGATGGCGATGCTCCAGGATCAGCTCAAAAAGCTCCCTGCTGGCTTCAACCCACAAACGATCGCTGAAGACTTGAACAAGATTAAGCAGGAAATCGCTGAGCTTCAGACCCAGGCCGAATCCAAGAAGCAGGAAGTGGTGGGTGTTGAAAAGAAAGTGGGCGAATCCAAGAAGGTTCTTGAGGACATCCTGGCCAAGATCGAGGCCCGCAAGAAGTCCTTCGAGCGCAATTCTCTTCGTGCTCGCGTGGTGGCCGTTAACAGCGACTGGGGATTCCTCGTCGTGGATGCTGGCGAGTCAGCTGGCATCACCCCTGACACCAAGCTCATCGTGACCCGTGGCACGCAGACCATCGGCAAGGTCAGCATCCTCGCGGTTCAGGGTTCCCGCACCGTCGCCAATATCCTTACCGACACTCTCGCGCCTGGGTTCCAGCCTTCTCCTGGTGACACGGTGATCCTCGAAAACCTGTTCCAGTAAGTTGCTCTTATTCTGGCTCTAGAGTCTGATCAAAGCCATGTCAGCCCATTCCTTGCTCCGTCTTATTTGTGCAGCCGTCCTTCTGATGGCTCAAACGGCCTGTGAAACTACCGGCCCTCGCAAGCCCAAGCCCGTGCCACCTTCGGCTGGCGTTGATGGCAAGCCTTGGAACCGGCCTCACAGCTGGGAAACCAATGCCCGATTCGGTGGCATGATGCCTCAGTCTCGCTAGTCGATTCAGCATCTCGATCATTTAAATCAAAAGGCCGAAGGCATGAACGCCTTCGGCCTTTTCCTTTCCTGGTGAAGTCTCGCGCGTGTTAGCGGTTCTGTAGAATCTGAATCAATCCCTGAAGGAGAACAGCTTCAGGACGCACGGCTGACGGGCGAGAAAACTCCGGTCTATCAGAGTAGTGGGAATCTGCGTGATGATGCACTTCGTAGGGCACCAGAAGACGCTGTGACTCCACACTGCACAGTGTGCGGCTAAACCTGCCCATCAAATCCCTGACGCAGCCACACAGGCGAATTTCAGACGCAGTTCTCCGCGTGCATTCGAAAGTCTGCTTGATGCTGCAGAAGCTTCGTTGCAGGCAAGCCAGGTCATCGCCACTGCGGACATCGTTATAGAACCGGTCGGTTTGGTTCTCGAGAACACAGAGCGATTCCATGAACCGACGTTTGTCGGAACAAATGCGACGATCTTCGATCTCCTCTCGAAACTCATGCACAAGGCTGTCCGCCGTGCATCGCATCGACTCGGCAGCCCGAAGGAGTTCCGTATTGCATCCAGCATGGCTGGTGTTGGTGAAAGCGCTAAGCGCGACGACAAAAGACAGGACTGTTGTTTTCATGGTTGCTGAGAAGAGTTGCTTCTCGCCACCACAGACGAAGAGGCTCAAAGCCTATTCGAAGAAATCAGAACACATCATTCTGGTGTTCCGAACTCAAAGGCACCGATCACTAGGACGCGCCCATGGCAGCACACAGCTTTCGCGCAATCCGAACCTCGTGCGCGATCAGGATACCCGACGATACAACGGCTTCTTCACCACTTCGGCGGGGAATCGTTTGCCACGAATCTCGATCTCGATCGATGTGCCGGGAGCGGCTGCCTCGACTGGGAGGTAAGCCATGCCAATGCCGCACCCAAGGCTGGGGCTCTGGGTGCCGCTGGCCACTTCGGAGACCTGCTCACCCTTCCACACGATAGGATAGTGCGGACGCGGAGGTGGTGCGGTGCCAGTCATTCGAAAGGCCACGAGCTTATCGGGGACTCCCTCGGTCTTCTGCTTCACGAGTAGGTCGCGCCCCACGAATGCAGGCTTGTCCAGATCCACAAAAAAGCCGAGCCCTGCCTGCAGGGGGCTGCGCAGTTGTGACAAATCGTTGCCATTGAGCGGATAGCCCATCTCGAGACGCAAGGTGTCACGAGCACCCAAGCCGCAGACATTGCCGCCCGAAGCGCGCGCAGCTTCGACTGCCTTGCGGAACCAGTGCTCGATATGGCTGTCGGGAGTGAAAAGCTCAAAACCTTCCTCCCCCGTGTAGCCAGTGCCACAGAGCCAGAGAATGCCTTCATTGGTGAAGGAGACGAAGATCGTGTTGCGTGGTGGGAACGTCGCTGCCTCGCCGAACAAGGTGCGAAACACCTCGTGGCTCTTCGGTCCCTGCACAGCAATGCCTCCCGTCATGCTGCTTGCATTGGCCAGCTGCACATCGTCCTCATCGGTGAGGAGACTCCGAAACTGCGCAAGATCTTCGTCGATCTTGGAAGCGTTGACGACGAGGTAAAACTCACGGTCGCTGGTGCGATAAGCAATCAGGTCATCGATGACGCCCCCCGCTTCATTGAGGAGCAAGGTGTAGTGGCCGTGCCCTGGTGTGAGCTTGGAGACATCGTTGGTCAGTGCGCGATTGAGAAACGCCTCCGCGCCGTGCCCGCTGACGATGAACTGCCCCATGTGCGAGATATCAAAGACGCCCACATGCTCGCGCACGGCTTTGTGTTCATCTGTGATGCTCGAGTATTGGACTGGCATTTCCCATCCGGCGAAAGGGACCATGCGAGCCCCAAGTTCCAGATGAACTTCGTGAAGCGGCGAGCGGCGGAGAGTTTCTTCAGACACGCGGTTGAGGTTGAAGCGCCGACGGACGATGGCAAGCGTTCAGTTCCATGTTCTCACGCGGCGGTTCTCTGTTATGAGTGCCGGTCGCTTCCGGCGGGAACTGTCAGCAGCACCTCGATTTCCTCATGTCTTTCATCTCCACGCTCGAACAGAAACTTGGTCGCTTCGCGATTCCAAACCTCATCACGGCGCTCGCCGGACTTCAGGCGCTAAACTGGGTGCTGATCAAAGCGGTGCCCGGTTTCATGGACAAGCTCGTCTTCGTGCCGGATGAGATCTGGGGCGGCGAATGGTGGAGGTTGGTGAGCTACGTTTTGCTTCCTGGCAGCACGAGCCTTCTCTGGCTCCTCTTCATCGGCTTCATTTTCATGCTCAATGATGGGCTGGAGGAGGCCTGGGGTTCCTTCCGGGTAAATCTCTTCATGCTGGCCAGTGTGGTTTCGATCTCGGCGGGGGGGCTGATCTTCGGCTTCGAAAGCACCGGGGCGGTGCTCTGGGCAGGCGTGCTGCTGGCCTTTGCCATCTACTTCCCGAATCAGGAAGTGATGCTCTACTTCGTCATCCCTGTGAAGATCAAGTGGATCGCCTGGATCACCGCAGCAGGACTGGTTTTCGCATTCATCGGGGATGAGAGCCGCCGCGCTGAGATTGTTTTTTCGCTGCTTCCTTTCATCGCTGTGTTTGTGCCCGGATGGTTGCGTGATCTGAAACATGGAGCGCGTGTCGTTGAGCGACGTCAGCGCTACGAAAAAGCGCAGATCTCAGAGGAGGAAAGTATGCACCACTGCGTGAAGTGCGGCCGCACAGAAAGACAGAATCCTCAGCTGGACTTCCGTGTGAATGCCGATGGCGACGACGTCTGTCACGAATGCCGCGCCAAGAAAAGCAATGGCTAGCCCCCGACGATTCTCGTTGCCGGGACGATTGGGAGTCATCATCATCGCTCTCATCCACATGAGCTGGATAGTCACATGGATCAGCATGGCAGCAGCGGCACTGCCACCAGCACCCGTTGATGATGTGCACGACGATGCACGCATCTTTGGTGACGAATCGCGTCGCGTGCTCTCGGTTCAGATGGAGGAGTTTCGCAAAGACACAGGGTTCCGACTATTCATCGACACCAACACCTACATCGAACTGCCAGACAACGCGAACGACCGCGCCCGCAGCCTGCTGAAGGCCTGGGGCGGTAAGTCTCCAAGCGTGGTGGTGTGCATCGATCGCGCATCACAAGCCCTGCCGACCATCGTGGCGTCGGATGCCATCTGGCAACGAACGACCACACTGGAACTCATGACTGCGATCCGCGCCTCCGCTGAGGAGATGGGCAGCAGGCCGATCACGGAAGCCGAGGCCATGGACGGCATGAAGGCGCTGATGGACGGCCTCAAGCGAGTCGAGTCTGTCGCACGTCAGCGCGAACAATTCATGAGCCGCCAGGACCTGATCATCGCGGCAGTTTTTGGTATCGCTCTTGTGTTCGGCACTGGTTTGATCTGGCTGGTGGTCCGCCAGCTTCGTTCACGTGAGGCCTCGCTCGCAAAGCAGCATCACTTCCCGGATGTGGAGGTGGGCCAGCGTTTCGGCGCTCCTAACGGCGGCGGTTTCATGGTGGAGATCAGTTATCGAAAGTAGAGGTTTTCTGGCCCTTGTCGAGACTACCGACAGTTACGCCATCGACTTAGATCAATGTGGCCCCAGAGGCGTGGAAATCATTGCCTCAGTTAAATGACGTAACACATTTGCCCATCAACCCACTCGTTCTTATGCCCGACATCGAAATCCCAAAGAAGTATCGCTCCCCCAAGCTCATGGTCGTCGGTGACTCGCTGGCCCAAGGCTGTCGTTCCTTGTCGGTCAGCAAAGACCTTTGTGCTCAGAGTTACGGCTCCGTTCTCGCCGAATCACAAGGCTGGGACTACATCGCACCTACTCATCCACAGCCGGTTGTGATGGATGTGGAGGACATCATTCGTCGTGCTGATGACTTGCTGACCTTTGTGAACATCAGGAAGCGCATCGACAAGAACATCCAGGCGTGGGTCAGGACCTTTGAGTCTCCGCCCAGCGGCACTTCATTGTGCTTCGACAACGTAGCGATTGCGGGCTCCACCACTGCCCAGTTCATCGGGCACACAGCCAAGACCTGGCGCAAGGAGTTCAGAGACAAGCTTGCCACCTATGACAAGGCGACAGGCCTCGTCGCCAAACTCGGCGCAGCCGGAGCACTGCACTTCTCGATCAATGGACAGTTCACTCTCAATCCCACGGGCGATGCCGCCTTTGACGACCTCACGCAGCTCGACTGGGCGTTTGCGAGAAAGCCTGAGACCCTCATCGTTCACTTCGGCCACAACGATGGTCTCTATCCCATCGGCGGCTACGGACAGATCCCTGAATCGGGTCTGGCTCCGATGAAGAAGGCCTACCTGGAAGGCATCAAGCAGGCACTCTCAGCTCCCGCTGAGATCGGTCACCTGGTGATCATTTTGCTGCCAAAGATTGGCTGCGTGGCCAATCTGGTGCCTGAAGGTGATCGACTTCCTGATGGCTTTTACCACGAGTCCTACAAGACCGTTTTCCCCTACGAGGCCAGTATTCGTGGCAAGGACCTGGCTGAGATGGATGCCCAGATCAAAGCGATCAATGGTGAGGCGCGCACGCTCATCGGCCCTCATCAGGCCAAGCGACGGATCACCGTGATCGACACCTACCAAGTCTTCTCCAAATACGACTTCAAGAATACGGGGAGCCCGTCCGCGCAGATCCGAATCGAAGACGCTTTGCCGATCGACAATCGCTACCTGGAAGGCCGGATCGTGCCCGAGACGCCGCTGCCTGGCGGCGGTAATCTCGCCACCCGCCCCACGCGCACATTCAAGCAGGGTGGTTTCCAAAGCATTGACGGCATGCATCCATCAGCCGTCGGCTACGCGGCCTTCGCCGTCGAACTGGCGAACGAGATAAATCTCCCTCGCAACAAAGAAGCCATCCTCAAGAAAGCCCTCAAGAAGGAGAAGCTGATCACAGACTTCCCCTCCCCGCTGCCTGGCTTCATCGGCTTGGTGAATCTGATCAAAGACATCTTCGACAAGCCAGACAAGACGGAGGACGACGAGAAGACGATGTTCATCAAGAAGGCCGCACCGATCTGCGTGGCGTCAATCGCTCGCGAGTTCCAGAGGAGGTAAGAATCAATGAATCTCCGGTTCGCCCGCATCGGGGCCGAACTGGAGGAAATCGAAGTCGGCACCTTCGTTCGCTTGCGTGACATGCTCGACGTAGAGCTTGCCATAGCCGCGAGCGAAGCGATTCGGCTTCGGTTTCCATTGGGTTTTGCGTTGAGCGAGTTCCTCATCGCTGACGAGCATGTCGATGCGGCGGGCTTTAAGGTCGAGCTTGATCAGGTCTCCGGTTTTCACTAGCGCGAGCGGACCGCCAACGGCGCTTTCCGGTGCCGCGTGCAAGACACAGGTGCCGTAGCTGGTGCCGCTCATGCGGGCATCAGAGACGCGGACCATGTCGCGCACGCCCTGCACCAGGAGCTTTTTCGGCACGGGCAGCATGCCCCACTCAGGCATCCCTGGAGCACCCACGGGACCAGCGTTGCGAAGCACGAGCACGGTATCCTTCGTCACATTGAGATCAGGATCGTCGAGGCGCTTTTTGAGATCGTTGTAATCATCAAAAACCAACGCAGGACCAGTGTGCTGGAGCAACGCGGGATCGAGCACGGCAGCGTGTTTGATTACGGCTCCATTGGGCGCGAGGTTGCCACGAAGAACCGTGGTGCCGCCATTGCTATCGATCGCTGTCGCGGGCGTGCGGATGACGTCGGAGTTGAAGTTCTCGCAGTCAGCGACGTTCTCGCCCAAGGTCCTGCCATTGACCGTGATGGACTCAGTGTGCAGCAGTTCGCGCATTCCGTTCAGGAGCGCGCGCAGACCACCCGCGGCGTAGAAGTCATCCATCAAATACTTGCCGCTAGGGCGCAAGTTGGCGAGCAGAGGCGTGCACTGGGAAAGTTCGTCAAAGCGCTCCAGCGGCAGCTTGATGCCAAGCCTTCCTGCCATGGCGATGAGATGCACGATCGCGTTGGTGCTGCCACCGAGCGCCATGTCCACCTTGATCGCATTGTCAAAGCTGTGCGCAGTGACCACATCGGTCGGCTTAAGATCGTTCCAGACGTTCTCGACGATCTGCCTGCCCACTGCGGCAGCCATGCGGCTGTGCGCAGAATCAACAGCAGGAATGGACGAGGCACCGGGCAAGGTCATGCCAAGGACCTCTGCCATGGCTGTCATCGTGCTCGCCGTGCCCATCGTCATGCAATGCCCCGGGGAACGCGCGATGCCGTCCTCGATCTCGCACCACGCAGCATCACTGAGATTGCCTGCACGTTTTTCGTCCCAATACTTCCAAACATCGCTGCCACTCGCGAGGGTTTCGCCACGCCACAAGCCACGGATCATGGGGCCGCATGGCATGTAGATGGACGGGAGATTCATGCTGAAGGCACCCATCAGCAGCGCAGGCGTGGACTTGTCACAGCCGCCGAGCAGCACCGCGCCATCGAGGGGGTTGGCACGCAGGAGTTCTTCCGTTTCCATGGCGAGGAAATTGCGGTGGAACATGGCCGTCGGCTTGGTGAACATCTCGCCAGCACTCATCACGGGCACTTCCATGGGCAGCCCGCCAGCTTGCAGCACGCCACGTTTCACCGCTTCAGCAGTCAGCCGCAGGTGCATGTGGCAGGAGTTCAGATCGGTCCAGGTATTGAAGATGCCGATGACGGGCTTGCCGGTGTAGTCGAAGGAATCGAAGCCATTTTGCTTGGCTCGCGAACGGTGTCCAAACGAACGCAATTCATCGCGGCCAAACCAACGCCAGGAGCGAAGTTGTTCAGGGGTCTTTCGGGTGCTCATGAAGGCGCGACGTAGCGCGGCGTGTGGATTTGGTCAAAGGCCTTGCATCGGGAGTGCTCGTTGGCTTGAATCGAGGCCTATGGCAGATGTCGAACTTCCCGAAGCAAAAGATCCGTATGAGAAAGTGATCGCACTCTCCGTCGCCATCCTGGCGGTGGTGCTGGCCTTTGTCGATAACACTGGCAACAACGGCCAGGCAGACGCGATCGTGAAGACCAACCTGGCCTCCAATCAATGGGCCTACTATCAAGCGAAGAGCCTGAAGGAAAATTTTTCGGCCAACAACGCCGAGCTGCTCGCAGCCCTGGCGACAACCGATGCGGCCAAGGCCAAGATCGAGGAGCTCAAGAAAGAAGCCGAGCGTTACGATGCGGAGAAGAAGGAAATCAAGACGGCTGCCGAAGCACTCATGAAGGAAGCCGCTCAAGGTCAGGCGATCGATGATCAATGCGACGTCGCGGCCCTGCTGCTTCAAATCTCGGTCGTGATTTGCTCCATTGCCATTCTCGTCCGCTGGAAGGGCATTTACTTTGCTGGTCTGGCAGTCGGTGTCTTTGGCATTTATCAAGGCATCGTTGCTTTCCTCATGTAGTTCCTGTGGCCTGGCGAATCGACAAAGGCATCCTGCGCGGTGAGATCGACAACACCGAACGGGGTCGTGTGACGGGCAAGCTCTGGCTGGTCGGCTGGAGCGAACCCATCACCCTCGATTTGCAAGGCGACGCCTGGCCCGACATTGCTGGCACCAAACTCTCCTTCACCAACCCCGAGCCCCGGCCGCAATTCATCCGCGAGGGCTTCCGGCGCGAGCAGCAGGGCATGGTGGGCGACATCACCGCCTCGAAGAAGTCCAAAGTGTATGTGCAAGGCCCGTCCGAAGAGGTGGGGCGCGCCTATGCCGAAGGTCGCATCAATGAGCTGCCAGCGGTCTGGAAAAACACGCTCTACATCGAGTGGTATGATCAGATCAATGGCCGCGTCTTGATTGAGAGCGCGGAGTTTCAGATGACGGTCTCGGAGGCCTCGTGGGAACTCGATGAGGATGATCACGAGGCCCAGATGATGCTCAATCTTCAGGCCATGCGCGACTACCTCGCCACCGTCATCCGCCGCGAGGAGCCGAAGCCGGAGACGGAGGCGAAATGGCCGGAGGAGATGAGCGAGGAAGAGTGGGAAGAGGGCCTCCAGGCCAGCGACCGTCTCACCGACGCCGCCATGGAAGCTGCGGAGAAGTTTGCCGACGATCCCGATGCCCGCGAGAAGGAAGCCTATGTCATGGGCTGGGATCAAGTCGATGACGATGAGCCCGTCGATCGTCCCTGGCTAGACGAGATTGACCTCGATGCCGAGGATGAAGACGACGAAGGCGAGGCCTGGAAGCACGCGGACGATGATCCTTCTTCATCGAAGAGCTTCAGCGATGCCTTTAGCGAAGATGAGTCCGAGACCGATGAGAGCGCGATCGACGAGTTCGAGCGCGATCAGCATCCGCTCCAAAAGCTTGCTCAGGACTATGCGCTGAAAGCCACCAATGTGCTGGAGGAACTCGGCATCGAAGATCGTGGCGAAGACCCTGATCACCCGGCGGATGTGTTTTGTCGCAATGCCTATCAGATCATGGGCAAGCTCGCGGGCGTTCTCAACAGCGGCACGCATGAGATGCCCAGAGGCATGATTCTGGCCACGACCAAACGCTGCATGAACTGGGCCGATGAAGGCATGGCTGCTCTGCGACAGCTCTCCGCTCTCCACCCCGAGGCTCAGGCACAGCAGGCATTCAGCGAACTCCTCCAGGAACTCGCTGCCCTCCGCGAAGGCATTGTCCGGCTTAGAACCAATCTTCAGGACGAGAGCTAGCTAAGCGGATCCGGGATTATACATGCCATTGTAGCCCGGCTGGTAAAGGCTGACGCCGAGCACATCGCGCATCATGTCGAAATGCTTGTCCTGCGCATAGACTCGGATGTCCGCCCGCTGAGCCACTGCGGCGATGAGCAGGTCCGTGCTCTTCACGACGTGGCCCAGTTCACGCAGCTTCCAGTCTGCCTCGACTGACCAGTCGTAGTCTGCCTCGGTGACTGGGAGGAAGGGGATGATGGCGAAGCGCTTGGTCAAGGCCCTGCGCTCTTCCTTTCGCGCACCGCTGAGCACCTCCAGCTTCACCACGCTGCACCACGCGGCCTCGTATTCATCGAGAAGGCCTTTCAGCGCCAGCTTGACGTGAATATCGCCCTGACGCCGAAAGGCTTCGATCCAGATTGAAGAATCCACGAGGACCATGGCTGGCTACTCCCCCGCGTTCTCGATTTCGTCGTTGGTGAAGGGGTAATCGAAGAAGCCTTCCATGATGCGTGCTCCGAACTCCTTCGCCTTCTGACGCTTCACCCAATCCTCGACGACCTTGGCAACGGCGGGGCTGGTTTTCTTTTCGCCGGTGAGCCTCGCCAACTCGGTCAGGGTGTTTTCCTCAATGTCCACGGTTACTCTCATGGGCTCATGGTGAATCTTTTTGCATCAATTTCAAGTTTATTTTTCATCTTTTATCATCTTGAGATCAAATCAGAATCAGCCGGTTTACGAATGCACTCGCCCACTCTAAAACTCCCGCTCCCATGAGCAACGGTCCCCTTTCCTCCAAGCTCTTCGCGGCAGCGAAGCAATACATCCCCGGCGGTGTCAATTCACCTGTGCGCGCGTTCCGCAGCGTCGGTGGCGAGCCCTTTTTCGTGCGTCGTGCGAAGGGTGCGCGCATCTGGGATGTCGATGGCAAGGACATGATCGACTACGTGGGCACCTGGGGCCCCGCGATCCTCGGCCACGCGCCGCTCCCGGTCATTGAGGCGATTCACAACGCGGCGAAGGACGGCGTGAGCTTCGGCATTCCCAATCCCTACGAGGTCGAGATGGCGAAGCTTGTGTGCGAGTGGGTGCCCAGCGTGCAGAAGGTCCGCATGTGCAACAGCGGCACGGAAGCGACCATGAGCTGCGTGCGACTGGCGCGTGGCTTCACCGGGCGCGATCGCATCATCAAATTCGACGGCTGCTACCACGGCCATGTAGACGCCTTGCTCGTCGCCGCTGGCAGCGGTGCGCTGACCAATGGCAAGCCCGACAGCGCAGGCATTCCGGCGAGTTATGCGGGACTCACCACCGTGCTGCCCTACAACGACGTCGAAGCGCTGGAGGAATGCTTTGCCAAGGTCGGGCACGAAGTTGCGGCGATCATCGTCGAGAGCTACCCAGCGAATGCCGGCCTCATCCTGCCGCAGCCCGGCTACCTCAACAAGCTGCGCGAGATCACGCAGAAGCACGGTGCGCTGCTCATCTTCGACGAAGTCATGACCGGCTTCCGTCTCGCGAAAGGCGGCGTGCAGCAGCTCGAAAACATCACGCCTGACCTCACCGCGATGGGCAAGGTGATCGGAGGTGGTTTGCCCGTCGGCGCCTTCGGTGGTCGTGCCGACATCATGGACCTGCTCGCGCCTGATGGCCCGGTTTATCAGGCTGGAACGCTGAGCGGCAATCCCGTCGCGATGGCTGCTGGCCTAGCTCAGCTTCGCGAGATGGAGAAACAAAACGGCTACGCGAAGCTCGATCAACTCGGCCAAATCATGGAGGATGCCGTGCTCGACACGCTCAAGACCACCGGCCGCGAGTATCAGTGGTATCGCAAGGGCAGCATGTTCTGCCTCTTCTTCACCGACAAGCCGGTGCGCAACCTCACCGACGCGAAGACCAGTGACATCCCAGCCTTCCGCAAGTTCTTCCACAAGTGCCTCGAAGACGGCGTGTATTTCGCGCCCTCGCAGTTCGAGACCGGCTTCATCTCGCTCGCTCACAGCCCGGACGATCTCGCACGCACGGCCGAGGTGGTGCAAGGCGCGCTCAAGAGCTTGTGATCACTTCACTGCCGCACTCAGCACTTCGTTAGCCGCACCACGGTGTTCGGCGATGAAGCGCTCAGGGGAAACGCAGTTCAATGCTGAATCGGCGTATCCAACGCCAGGGAAGACATACGGGCCACGGCGGATCTCGAAGTGCAGGTGGGCCAAGTATTTGCCAAAGGCCGTGCCCACCGTCGCGATTTGATCGCCACGATGGACGATCTGGTCGGGGCGCACCTTCATCGAATCGAGGTGCGCGTAAAGCGACTGCACCACCTCCAGCTCGCCTGTTTCCTTATTTCGAACGCGGTGCGCGAGGATGATCATGTTTCCCCAGCCAGGACCTGGAATGCCGCAATACACCACCCGGCCCGTCGCAGCAGCATACACTGGATCACCGAGGTCGCTGTTCATGCCACCGATGCCATTGAGGTCGTCACCCAGGTGCCGCGTGATGCGGAAGGGCTGAGCATTGTAAGTCAGCGCACCATGCTCAGAGCCCATCGGCATGTCCCAGCGCGGAGCCTCGGGCAAGGCCGCGATTTCGATCGGGCTCAGACGGACGAAGGCGGGATCGAAGGGCCGTGCGACGACCTCTGGCTGGTCGGAACACAGCCAGACAACGCGACCGACCACGACGGCCAGCAGCACGAGGGCAATCAGTCGAAGCCAGGCCTCCAGTTTTTGCATCGGCATCGCTGGCTCAAAACCGACGACTTGTCACCTTCGTCATTCCTCATTCGTCATTCGACATTTTTTCTCCGTCCTTTACCATGCGCGCGTGATTGATCCGAAAGTCCGCGAACGTCTCGACAGCTATCTGGCCAGCCAAGGGCTGCGCCGGACGAAGCAGCGTGAGGTCATCATTGAGGCCGCCTTCGCAACCACCGAACACTTCACTGCGGAAGAACTGCTGGAGATGGCGCGCAAGCTCGACCGCACCGTCAGCCGTGCCACCGTCTATCGCACGCTCACCTTGCTAGTGGAGTGCAAGCTCCTGCACGAGATCGACCTCGGCCGCGACCAGACTTACTACGATCCCAACTTCCTGGAGAAGCCCCAGCACAATCACCTCATCTGCACCGACTGCGACAAGGTGGTCGAGTTTGAAGATGAACACATCGCGCTGCTTGAGGACTGCATCACCCGCCGACTCGGGTTCAAGCCCACGACCAAGAGCATCCGCATCGAAGCCAGCTGCGAAGAACTCGCCCGCAGCGGCGCGTGCAAGACCCGAAAGTGCAGCGTCCACTGATCGGAGAAAAGCATCGACCTTCAGCGTGCGTTTGGGCATGATCACCCGATCAATCCCAAGCACGCCATGAACACTCTCATCTCACCTTCTCGTTTCAGCCGTCGTGACTTCCTCGCCACCAGCGCGGGCACGCTCGCCAGTCTCATTGCCACCGGTCAGTCCCGCGCGGCATCGCAGCCCACGGGCGAGACCTTGGTGCAGCAGCTCCACAGCTCGCTCACCGAGGAGCAGCGCAAGGTCATCTGCTTCGACTTCAACCACGAGCTGAGGTCCAAGGTGGACAACAACTGGCACATCGTGAAGACGCCCATCGGCCAGTTGTTCAAGCCCGATCAGGTGGATCTGGTGAAGCAGATTTTCACCAGCCTGCACAGCGAGGAATATGCGAAGGAAGTGCTGCGCCAGTTCCGGGAGGACAGCGGCAAGGGCGGCTTCGAGAGCGCGGCGGTCGCGTTGTTCGGCACGCCGGGCACGGGCAAGTTTGAGTTCGTCTTCACCGGCCGTCACTGCACGCGCCGCTGCGATGGTGACTCGGTGGAAGGCGCAGCCTTCGGCGGCCCGATCTTTTACGGCCATGCGTCGAAGAGCTTCAACGAAGGCCCCACGCACGACGGCAACGTCTATTGGTATCAGGCGAAGCGTGCGAACGAGGTCTTCCAGGCGCTCGATGGCAAGCAGCGCGAGATGGCCCTGCTAGGTGCCAGCCCCGAGGAACGCGGCAACGACACCGTGAAGCTCACCGGCAAGAAACGCGGCCTGCCCGGCATCCCGATGACCGAACTCAGCGCCGACCAGAAAGGCTTGGTGAAACTCGTGCTCGGCGACCTGCTGAAACCCTTCCGCAAGGTCGATGCCGACGAAGCCATGAAGCTCATCGACGCCGGCGGCTTCGACAATCTGCACCTGTCCTTCTACAAGAACTCCGACGTCGGCAAGGACGGCGTCTGGGACGACTGGCAGATCGAAGGCCCGAACGTCGTCTGGTATTTCCGCGGTGCCCCGCATGTGCACTGCTGGGCGCATATCAAGGCTACCGCGTAACGACTGTTGGAAAACTCCGCCCATGGCGTGCTATCCCACCTTTTTGTCGGCTTTGAACACCCGCTTGCGTGCTATTCAACAAGCGTTTGTGTTGATGAATAACTAGTTCGGCCAAAAATCCCCAAAAATTCGAGGAATCCCAATAATATTGCTAATCAAAATAAGAAATTAAGGAGAATTATAGTATGGTTACTTTCGCGCTGCCAAGTAATGACGTTGTTCTAACTGATTACGAGAAAGAATTAATTAAAACAATGTTTATTGACGATATAGTAAAGGAACAATTTCTGACTGCGAAGAAAGAGAATCCATCGTTAAACGAATCACGGTTTACAGCGCAAAGCCGAATGACTCTTGACGAGAAATTGAAAACTCAATCGCAGACGATAACAGTCACACAAAAATTACTAGACTTAATTCGAGGAAATTGACGAATTATACGCATCATTTAGATAATCTCTTAATTCCAAGAACTGTTCATATTTAGTGACGATGGATGAGTCACTAGCCAAATGTTTAATGATGAAAACATCTGTTCCTTCAGAGACGGACACGAAAAAATTGGAAGTCCATCCACCGTAATTAACAACAGGAACGTGTGATGAAGACGGGCCGAACAAGGGCGCTGCTGGCAACACCTCTGGATTATCAGTCGTATTATTCATAGTCTTATTATTCGGTGTGCCAGAGCTAAGACGTTAGACCGGTCTCAATAACCCTGACGAGCAGCCCCGCTTCGACTCTCCCCACGGCCCTGAGATGGAACGGAGTCCGTCCAGCTCGCCTGGGCGCTCCCACCGGTCGGAACCGTGCTTGGGTCTGATTCCTGGCCTTCCCCGGACGGCGGAGGGACGCCCCCGGACGACGGAGTGACGCCCCCGGACGACGAAGTGACGCCCCCGGACGGCGCAGGGACGCCCCCGGACGGCGCAGGGACGCCCCCGGACGGCGCAGGGGCGCCCCCGGACGGCGGAAGGAACACCCCGGACGACGGAGGGAACACCCCGGACGGCGGAGGGAACACCCCGGACGGCGGAGGGAACACCCCGGACGACGGAGGGAGCACCCCGGACGGCGGAGGGAGCACCCCGGACGACGGAGGGAAGGCCTTTTTTCGGCCTGGGAGGCCCTGATCATGCCCGGCGGGGCCCTTGGGCGATGCCTGTGCCTGCCCGGCGGAGGCATGCTCAGTCCAGCCAGTTCTCAACCCGCAGCTCTGGCAGGTATCCTGCGCCCCACCGACTGGCCGCCGTGGCGACCATTGTGTCTGGCGGCATGGAATTGCAAAACAGGCGTCAAACCCATGGAGGGCCAATGGCCCGAAGAGAAGACAGCCCAGGGCGCTGCGAGCTTCCAGCGAGCGAGCCCTGGGTGGTGTGGCAGAATGATCCAGCGCGAACCCATGACGAGGCGAGGTCCATGGTTGCCCAGAGGCGCTCTCCCGAAGCATCGCTGGCTGGCGAAGCTGGGCACACGGCGCTCTTCAAGGGCCACGACCCGGCGTCGCGATGGGTTCGCGCCGAACTCGCCTGCGGCGCAGACCCAGGGCTCGCTCGCTGAAGCTCGCAGCGCCCTGGGCTAGCTACTTGTCGCACCGTTGGTGCTCATGAGTTTCAGGCGTTCTCGGGTCTCGTTTGAGGCTTGAATGTGCTCTGTGATCAAGCGTCCGGATCTCTGATAGCATCCTCCTCGACGCACTTCCCGGTTTCCACTGGCACGGGCGTGGCTACCATCGGGGTCATGCCCGCGAACGTCATTGATCTCTGCAGCAAGCTGGTCCGCATCCCGAGTGTGAATCCGGACGGTGATCCGGGGACGACGCAGACAGGCGAGGCGCGGTGCGCGGAGTTTGTGGCGGGCTTTCTGGAGGCGTGCGGGGCGGAGGCGGTGCTGGAGGAGGTGGAGCCGGGGCGGCCGAACGTGATCGGGCGCTTCCCCACGGATCGGGAAGGCAAGCCGAAGGTGCTCTTCGCGCCGCACACGGACACGGTGGGCGTTGGCGGGATGACGATTGATCCGTTCGGCGGCGAGGTGCGTGAGGGGAAGCTGTGGGGCCGGGGTTCGAGCGACACGAAGGGTCCGATGGCCTCCATGCTCTGGGCCTTGCACGAGATGGGCGATGAAGTGACGCGGCTGCCGGTGGAGGTTCACTTCGCGGGCTTCATGTCGGAGGAATCGAGCCAGCTGGGATCGCGGCACTTTGCGCAGCGGTATCCGGGTTATGCGTTGGCGCTGATCGGCGAACCGACGAGCCTGAAAACGGTGCACAAGCACAAGGGTTGCCTTTGGGCCGATGTGACGACGACGGGTGTGTCGGCGCATGGCGCGGTGCCGGAGCTGGGCGTGAATGCGATCACGAAGATGGCAGCGCTGATCCAGGCGCTGGACACGGAGTTTCGCGAGCTGCTGGTGGAGGTCGGTGCGGTGGACGACCTGCTGAACTCGAGCACGATTAACCTGGGCATGATCAATGGCGGCACGCGCAGCAACATCGTGCCGGATCGTTGCACGTTGCGTGTGGACATTCGCACGACGCCGCACCTGCATGAGCAAGGTGGTGCGCTGGCACTGCTGACGGACTTCATTCAGCGTCACGACGCGGAGGCGAAGGTGACGGTGGTTTCCAATGCGCCGCCGCTGAACACGCCGGGCGACAACGCGCTGGTGCAGAAGCTGGTCGAGTGCGGTGCGACGCTCGACGGCGCGCCGTGGTTCTGCGATGCGGCCTTCCTGGCGCAGGCGGGCATCCCGGCGATCGCGATCGGTCCCGGCAGCATCTCGCAGGCGCACACGAAGGACGAGTGGATCAAGACGGACGATCTGGAAGCGGGTGTTGCCTTTTTCCAGAAGTGGCTGCGATCACTGTAAGCGAGCGAACAGGCATAAAGTTGGGGAATCAAATTGCTATCGGCGATGGGAGTGGAGAAGCTTGCCGTCCCATGAAGAACACACTCCCCTATCTATTGGCGCTCGCGAGTGCCATGCCTGTGGTCGCGAAGGCTGGCACCCTCTCGGCACCGGTCAAGAATCCCCCGGTGCAGCCGGTTGCTGAGGAGACAAACTTTGGCCGTGCGACGCTCGGCGCGAAGTTCTCCGAAGACCTGCAAAGCGGTTACCTCGACGTGGTGCAGGGCCTGCTCACCGGCCCGGATCATGCGTTGTTCCTGAGCTTGCGTGGCACGCTGGACGACTCGGATCAGCAGATCTTCAGCTCGGGTCTCGGCTTCCGCACACTGCTGGAAGATCCCGGCATCGTCGTGGGCGCGAACGTGTTCTACGACTACATCGACAGCCCTGCGGGCAACAGCTTCAACCAGCTGGGCCTGGGCGCGGAAGTGCTGAGCAAGTGGGTCGATGCGCGCTTCAACTACTACCTCCCCGAGAGCGGTCGCAAGGCAACGGGGAGCTTCACCTCCACGAGCAGCCGCACGAGCACGGGCGGCCGTTACGCGAGCGGTGGCTTCACGCAGCGCGATGTGCTGCGCACGACGACCACGACGACGACGCAGCTCTTTGAACAAGCGATCGAAGGCTGGAATGCGGAAGTCGGCTTCCTGGTGCCGGGCGTGAACAAGTATTTCGATCTGCGCCTCTTCGCCGGTGCCTATGGTTACGACAACCCGGGCGGTGGTCGTTACGAAGGCTTCAAGGGCCGTGTGGAAGCCCGCGTGACACGCAATGTGACGCTGGATCTCGAATACTGGGACGACAAGGAACTCGTCGGTGGCAACTGGGTCGCCGGTGTGCGCTTCAGCTCCGCCTTTGATCTGGGCAATCTGTTCCAAGGCAAGAATCCCTTCCGTGGCAATGCCGCTCCCGCTGGCAGCCTGCGCAACCGTCTTGATGAAATGGTCATCCGCTCCCATCGCATCATGACGGGTGGCTCGGCTCCGCAGCCCGGTGACAGCTCCAGCTCATCAAGCACGGACACGATTGGCACGACTGATCAGCAGCCGATCCCTGTGGTCACAACGCCTCCGACCAAGCCAAGCACGGGTGGCGGCGAGAAGCCCCCGAAATAAGTAGTCGTTGGCTCAAGCCGCTCTGCGGAAGCGATAGCCCCAAACATCTAAGGCCCGGGACTAACCTCAGTTCCGGGCCTTGTCGTTTGATACGTTCAGCGGCTATTCCATCTCGGCCAGTTCCTTCATCTTCTTCAGCTCGCGAGCGCGAAGATTGCTGTCCAGGATGCGTTTGCGCAGGCGGATGTTCTTCGGCGTGACTTCCACGAGTTCATCGCCGGCGATGTATTCGATGGCACGTTCGAGGCTGAACCGAATCGGCGGAGCAAGCATCGCGTTCTTGTCGTTGCCGGCCGAACGGAAGTTGGTGAGCTGCTTGGCTCGCGTGGGGTTGACGGGAAGGTCGTCAGTGCGCGGGTTTTCACCCACGATCATGCCTTCGTAAATGTTGTCGCCGGGAGCAATGAAGAGCTTGCCACGATCTTGGATGGTATCGAGCGCGTAGCTCGTGGCCTCGCCGGAATCGGAGCTGACGAGGGTGCCCGTAGTGCGGGTGCTCATCGCGCCGCAATGCGGAGCATATTCCTTGAAGAGGTGGGAGAAGATGCCGTGACCGCTGGTGAGGTTCATCAATTCGAACTCAAAGCCAATGATGCCGCGGGTAGGAATGGTGGCGACGATCGTGGTGGTGTGAGCGTGCGGCTTGATTTCTTCGATCTTGGCCTTGCGCGCGACCAGGCGGTTCATGATGCCGCCGAGGTATTCAGCGGGCGTCTCAACCCACAGCGTCTCGAATGGTTCGAGTGTGGTGCCATCGTCGCCTTTCTTCGTGATGGCGATGGGGCGAGAGACGCAGACTTCGAAGCCCTCGCGGCGCATCGTTTCCACAAGCACGGCGATCTGCATGGAACCGCGAGCACTGACTCCGAAGACGCCTGCGAGGTCGGTATCACGCACTTGGAGCGCAACATTGGCCTTGGCTTCCTTCATGAGACGATCGCGAATCTTGCGGCTGGTGACGTGATCACCTTCGCGACCGCCGAGCGGTCCGTCGTTCACGCTGAACTGCATCTCGATCGTGGGTGGATCAATAGCGACGAACGGCAGCGGCTTGGCATCAGCAGAGCCAGCGATGGTTTGGCCGATGTCCACGTCTTCGAAGCCAGTAATGCCCACGATGTCGCCTGCGGTGCCGATGGTGGAGTCGCTGACGGCGAGGCCGGTATATTGGAAGACCTTCGTGACTTTGAAGGCCTTGGAGGGTTCTCCTTCTTCCTTGCCGAGCAAGAATAGACGGTCTCCCATTTTCACGCTGCCACGACCAATCTTCCCGATTGCCACGCGACCCACGAAGTTGTCCCAGTCGATGTTGGAAATGAGCAGCTGAAACTCACCTTCTTCCTCGGCCTTCGGATGCGGAATGTATTCTTCGATGCGCTTCAACAGATGCGTCATGGGCATTTGCTCGCCATCGGGCGTATCGCTCACCCAGCCAGCGCGAGCACTGCCGTAAATGAAGGGAGCGTTGAACTGCTCTTCGTTAGCATCGAGTTCCAGGAAGAGTTCGAGGACTTGATCATGGACCTTGGCGGGGTCGATGTTCGGGCGGTCCATTTTGTTGACGAAAATGACGGGCGTAAGGCCTTGGGCGAGGGCCTTCTTGAGCACGAATCGAGTTTGCGCCTGCGGGCCTTCATAGGCGTCCACCACGAGAAGCACGCCCTCCACCATTTTCATCACGCGCTCCACTTCGCCGCCGAAGTCGGCATGGCCCGGGGTGTCCACGATATTGAAGATCTTGCCTTCCCAGTGAACGGAGGTGTTCTTGGCCTTGATGGTAATGCCACGCTCCTTCTCCTGGTCCATGCTGTCCATGGCGCGCTCCTGAGTAGCCTGGTTTTCACGGTAGGTGCCGCCTGCTTTCAGGAGGCCATCGACGAGGGTGGTCTTGCCGTGGTCAACGTGGGCAATGATGGCAAGGTTGCGAATGTCTTTGGGACTGGGCATGGGCTATTGGGGGTGGAGGAAAAAGGGGCGCGGAGCTTAGTGGCGATCCTGGGAACCGCAACCATGGGTTTCTCCGCCCTCGTTCCGCACACCCTCACCACAGCTTCCAGGCCGCCACCTCGCTATCCGAGCGAACGAAGAGGCGATCCTTGGTGAAAGCTGGATGTGCCCAAGTTTTTCCGATCACCTGATGCCGCGCCAGCACTTCGGCACCATCAGTTTTGAGCCGGGCATAAACAAGCTCTCCAACGGCGTTCAGCAAGGCGACCAGGTTCTGGTTTTGGTCGAGCCAAACCATGCTCAGCTGCGGATTGCGGTCCTTGGGGGTGAGTTGATTACCGTCCTGCCAGCGGATCGACCCATCACTGAGCTGGAAGCAGGTGAGGCCCTCGGTTTTGTCGAGCATGTAAACCAGTCCATCCTTGAAGAGCGGAGCGGACATGAGCCCGCACATCTTTTTCTCTTCCTCCCACACGAGCTGAGGTTTCGCGCCCAGTCGTAAGGCCTTGGCTCCGTGCCAGTAGCCCGAGACCAGGAGAATGCCATCGCGGTAAAGAGGCTGCGCAATCGAGACGCCATACGTGATCTTGTAAGGGTAGGCCCACAGCTCGGCTCCCGTATCTGGATCAAGCGCCTGCACGTGCTCGGGTCCCCATTGGATCAGTTGCAGCTTTCCTTCGTGTTCGATCACTTCAGGCGTGCAATAGCCAGCGGGATCACGGCCCCCGCGCCACCGCTCGCGGCCCGTGGTCTGATCCAAAGCAACGACGCTGCCCTGGCCTTCAGCTCCTACATGGAGCAAGACCGTGTCTTTCCACAGCAAGGGAGAAGCGGCAAAACCCCATTGCGGGATGCGGGCCTTCAGAGCCTTCACGCAGTCGAGTTCCCAAACGACCTTCCCCGTCACGGCGTCGAAGCACGCCGCCATGCCCGTGGCACCAAGAGCATACGCCTTGCCATCGGCAATCGTCACCGAAGCCCGTGGACCCGTGGCATAACCGCCCATCTCGCCATACTTCACGGGCCAAACGTGCTGCCAGAGCAACTTCCCGCCATCCGCACCGAAGCAAAGCACTCGCTCCTGCTCCTGTGGCGAAGTTTGCCGGTCCATCAAATACACCCGCCCATCACTGACCGTCACCCCGCCGAAGCCCTTCCCGACATTCACCTTCCAAAGCAACTGAGGCTCCCGGTCTGCAAAGTCCACAGGAAGCGGCTTGGGCTCCCAGAAGCCGTCGCCCTTGGGTCCCCGCCATCGGGGCCACTCAGAATCGGGTTGGGCGAAGGAACTGGTGGCCCAAAGAGCAGCAAACGCGAGGCAACGAGTGATCATGGTGGGCGAACTACGCGGGGAAATGCTGATCAGTTGCGAAGGATCAAAATTGCACTTGCAGAGGTGCTCACCGTCCACTATTGCAGTTGAGACGCAGTCGCATTAACGACTGCTGGCAAGATTCACACCCCACATTCCCCCATAAACCTATGATCCGAACTCTCCTCCCCATCGCCAGCCTCCTGGCCGCCATCTTGGCCATCCCAGGAACCAGTGAAGCCAACGATCGCCGTTTCACCTACAGCTACGAAACCACCACCATGCCGAAAGGGGCGTGGGAATTCGAGCCGTGGTTCACCTTCAAGCACTACGACGACAAGGACCGCTATGAGTTCCGCTACGAGCTCGAGTATGGTGTAACGGACAATTTCCAACTCGCAGCCTACCTCTCCGACTGGCGTTACACCGACTCGGATAACGGTGAGGACAAGGCCGAGTGGCGCACCGCCGGCCTGGAAGCCGTCTATGCTCTGACGAACCCGAACACCGACTGGATCGGATCGGCTTTTTACGGTGAGGTGCTGATCGGGCCTGAGAAGTTTGCGCTCGAAGGCAAACTGCTCCTCCAGAAGAACTTCGGTCCTCTTTCTGTGGTCTATAATGCGATCGTGGAAGCCGAGTGGGAAGGCGAGAGCTACGATGAACGCGTGGGTGTCTGGGAGAACACCTTCGGCCTCGCTTATAACATCAGTCCCAAGGTGTCGGTGGGTGTTGAAGCGCTCCACGAAGTCGAGTTCGAAGACTGGTCAGACGCAGGCGAGCATGTGTTTTATGTGGGCCCCAACATCTCCTATCGGAACACCAACTTCTTTACCACGCTGACCGGCCTGTTCCAGGCGAGCGATGTGGATGGTGAGCCAGAAGCGCAGGTGCGCCTGCTGATGGGCTTCAATTTCTAACCTTTAACGACCGTTGGTTGCAGTCATGAACACCACTCTCACGCCACTCATGCCGAAGGGCTGGGCCATGGCTGCGACCCGAAGAAAGAATCTGCAAAGAGTTGGTTGGCTCTTTGTTGTCAGCGTCGTTTCATTGCTCAGCAGCTGTGCCACGACGGACATCAATGCGATCGCGCCGCCAGTGGCGGATGGTTCGTCGCAACTGGCGCGCGGTCGCATCATTTACGTCACCAAGTGTGCAAAGTGCCACGCACCTGAGCCCGTCCACAACTACACGCGGGCGGAGTGGCAGCAGATCATGCCTGAGATGGTGGAAGAAACGCACCTCAATCCCTCCGATGCAGCCGCTGTGACGGCCTACGTCGAGTCACTGGCAGCCCGGTAAAGATTGAGCCCGCGAGGTTTCTAGCTTCACTGGGCTGCATGTCATCCACCGCCGCTGCACGCAGCATTCTCATCACCGGAGCCAATGGAGTTTTGGGGCACGCCATCGCCCGGATGTTCCTGGACCGGGAACCGGGCAGCCTTGTTTTCATGGGCACTCGCGCAGGTCGTGATCGCGTGGATACACTGTTGGCTGAGCATCCAGGCAGGGCCTTCGCCTTGCCCCTGGAAGTCACGTCCGCCGAGGCCTGGAGTCAGGCGCTTTCACAAATCGAGCGGCACGGCGCACCTCTCGCAGTGCTAGTGAACAACGCAGGCCTCCACGATGATGCCTTGCTCGCTACGATGAGCACCGACCAATGGAACCATGTCATCGCAGGCAATCTGAACTCCGTGTTTCTCGGCTGCCAGGCCGCCGTCAATGTCATGATGCGCAACCGCTTCGGTCGCATCGTGAACATCGCCTCCCTCAGTGCTCTCCACGGCCCCGCTGGCCAAACCAACTACGCTGCGGCTAAAGCGGGCGTGCTGGGACTCACGCAAAGTCTCGCCAAGGAAACGGCACGCATGGGAATCACGGTCAATGCGATAGCGCCTGCTCACATCGAAGGAGCCCTGCCTGCTGGATGGACGGAGGAGCAGGTCAAAGCTGCACGTCTTCAGACGCCGATGCGCCGCTTTGCACGGCCCGAAGAGATCGCTGCGGCGGTTTTCTTCCTTGCCAGTGCGGACGCCAGTTATATCACTGGCGCGACTCTCAAAATGGACGGTGGCCTCGTTTAGGCTGCACGTTCGCGATCCGATTCCGCCCGATTCCATGACTCTCCAGCAGCGCATCAAAGAAGTGATGACCAGCAACCTCATGCTTGAGGTCACTGCCGATGAGATCGGCGACGACTCGCCACTCTTTGGCCCCGGTGGGATCGGACTCGACTCCGTGGACGCCCTGCAACTCGTGGTCGCGATCGAGAAAAACTTCGGCCTGAAGATCTCCGACCAGTCCAAGGCCAAGGAAATCCTCCAGAGCGTCAACACCATTGCCGCAGCGATCGAAGCAAACGGCTGACGCACGCCCATATGAAAACAGGGCTGACCATCGCCGTGCGCGTGCTCATCTCCGGCGCTCTGCTTTGGCTCTTGTTTCGTGATCATTCACTGAGCAGTCAGATTCTGCCGCACCTCGGCACGATGGCGCGCGAATGGCACTGGGCACTCGGAGGCATTGCGTGCGCAGGCGCGAGCCTGGGATTCAGTGCGTGGCGCTGGTGGGTGGTGCTCAAGCCTCAGGTAGCCGCGATCCAATTCGGCGAAGTGCTGGAAGCCACCATCGTGGCTGCCTTTTTCAACATCACCTCCCTCGGCACATTGGGCGGTGATGCCTATCGCTTGCTCGCGATTCAGCGCCGACATCCAGGCATGGCGGCGCAGGCGGGCATGAGCATCATCGTCGATCATCTGGCAGGTATGTTTGGCATGTCGCTGCTGTTTTTTGGGTTTGGCCTCGCCGCGCTGCACCAATGGCCAAGCTTTGCTCCCCGAGTGCAATCGATGCTCGGTGGCTTTGCCGTTTTTCTCGTGGTGGGATCGGTCCTCATGATTCTGTCGATCCTGTCGTTGTCGCCCCGGTTCATCGCGTTTGTGGGGCGGTTCGCACCCCGTTTGGCGAGCTTTCCCTTTGTGCAGAAGATGTCACACACCTTCGATCCTCTCTGGAACTCCTGGCGCTCAGCGTTGGTCGCGGTGTGGATTTCCATCGGCGTGATCCTCACGTTTTTCCTCGCCTTCTACTGCGCCCTGAGAGCCGTGGGCGGCGAGGCTCCAGTGCTGCCAGTGCTCATCGCGATGCCAATCGTTGACGTTGCGACGGCCTTGCCCATCTCCGTGTCCGGCCTGGGCGTGCGTGAAAAGACTTTCGAGACGCTGATGTCCTCACTGGTCGCCTTGCCTCATGCGCTCAGCGTCTCAGCCTCCTTGGCAGGATGGTTGTTCAACGTTTGTTGGGGCTTGGTCGGTGGACTGCTATTCACCTTCCGCCGACCAGTTGCCACCGAGGTCCAAAACGCCGAACTGGGAGCCGCGCGCTGATCTCTTCTCCCATGCCTCGCATCGCCATCACCCTCGGTGCTTCGTTCCTCGGCTATGCCACCCACGCGGGATTCCTCGCCGGCTTGCATGAACGAGGCGTGCGACCGGTCGCCGTCGCGGGCTCGTCAGCGGGGGCGATCGCCGCCGGGTTGTTTGCCGCAGGCCTTTCGCAAGAACGGATCAAGGCAGAGGTGCTCCGCCATGCCTTGCGCTTGTCGTTTGTGCGCCGGACACGCTGGCTCTGGCATCAACTCTCACGGCTCGGGTTTTCGCGTCAGCCAAGCGTGTTCCATTCGGAAGGGGCCGTGCAGCATCTCGAATCGATTGTTGGCAATCGCCGCATCGAAGACCTCCACTCCCCTCGCCTCACGATTGCCATGACCGACCTGACCAACCATCAGGCGCACTTCGCCCAGAAGGGTCCGCTCGCAAGAGCCATGGCGGTGAGCTGCTGCGTGCCGGTGATGTTTTCACCCATTGAATTCGAAGGTCGTCTCTACCACGACGGAGGCGTTGTTCACGAACTGCCGATGGACTTCTGGTTCGAGGATGACGACGTCGATTGGATCATTGCCCATCGCATTGATCATCCGCCGGCTCCCCGCGCGCGCCTCTTTCCGTCCAACGTGATCGCTCTCTCAGGCTCGGCCCACGATGCTGTTTGTTTGCAACTCCTCCACTACCGCGAGCAACTCGCCGCCAAAGCAGGCAAAAAGCTGCTGGTGGTGAACACGATCCATCCGCGTCCGCCGATGCTTTTCGGGCAGGGCCTGGGTGCGTTCTATGAACAGGGTTATCGAGCAGCGCAGGAGTGGCATGACAAAACACTCCGCCCACTGCTTGACGCCGAAGCTGCCACTTCGATGATCCGTGCCTCTTCCCATCATGCCAGCTGACATCACTGCTGACTCCGTCCTCAGCCTCATCCTCGAACATCAGATCATCGAATCCGCAGAACCGGTGACGGCTTCGACGGACCTCTTCGCACTCGGCATGGACTCCATGGCCATGATGCAGCTGCTGCTGCACATTGAGGATCGCTTTGGCATCGCCATCACTCCGGGCGACATGACGCGTGACCATTTCGCGACCGCTTCCGCCATGGCACAGCTTTTGGCGGAGAAGCGGACATGAGCACTCCAGAAGCATTCGATGTCACGGTGGTGGGCGGTGGTAGCGCCGGAGTCGCTGCAGCCCTGGCCGCTGCACGCCAAGGTGCGCGCACGTTGCTCATCGAGCGCCAGCAGTTGCTCGGTGGCATGGGCACCAATGCGATGGTGCATACCTTCTGCGGGCTTTTTCATCCTGATGTTTCACGGGGGCCTCAATGGCTGAACCCAGGCATCCCATCCGAGATTGGAATGGCTCTGATGCAACGCAGTGGCATCCATAAAGCCGATCTCATGGGCCGTGTGTATGTGCTTCGTCATCGTCCTGCCGACCTTGCCCAACTGACCGCCGAACTCTGCGCTGAGGAACGACATTTGACAGTTCTCACGGCCACTGAGGTCACGGCTTTGGCTCCAGGCTGGACCATCACCCTGGGCGACCGCACCATCCATTCTCGTGCCGTGATCGATACCACAGGCGAGGCGCTTCTTGCTCGATTGCTGGGCGACACGCACTGGGATCTCGCCGCTTCAGCACGCCTTTATCGACCCGCTTATGTCTGGTCGTTTCACGGGCTGAAGGATGAACTTGATGAGCCGCTCCGGCTGCGCACGGCGGCGCTCATTGTGAGAGCGGTGAAGGCCGGAGCGCTCCCTGCGGCGGCTCTGGGCACCACCTTGCGAGCCTCCCCTGCCAAAGGTGAGGTGTTCGTTTCGACTGACCTCGAAGCGGGCGGCGATCGCTGGGACCCAACGGACTCCGATCAACGCCTGCACCTCGAATCTGAAGGTCGCGCCCTCGCCCATGCCGTCTGGGACTTCCTCCACTCGAGCCACCCTTCGTTCGGCAGCATTACCCCACCTTCGTTGCCGGTTCACGCAGGCGTTCGCGAATCGGCACGGTGGCTTGGCGATTATGTGCTCACGGCAGACGACCTGATCCGCAGCCGTCGATTCGACGACGAGGCCGCTCTCGCGGGATGGCCGCTGGAGATGCGCGAAACGGCGCGTGGTCCCAAGTTCCGATACTTCGATCAGCCGGAACCCGCCGGCATTCCCAGCTCATGCCTGCGCTCCAGTTCACTGCCCGGCATGTTTTTCGCAGGACGTTGTCTATCATGCGATCACGAAGCACTGGCCTCCGTCCGCGTCATGGGCACCTGCCTTGCCACGGGACAAGCGGCGGGCCAGATGGCGACCGCGTTCAGACCCTGATCATGTCTTTGACTACCTGAATCCAGAGGAACCAGCAGCCGCGCCAGGAATAGCGGAAGACATTTTCTTCATCGGCAGGCTCGAGCACACCCACACTCACGTTGTGGCGGATCTGCTTCTCCATGTCGTGCTCCAGAAGGTCGCTCAGCGTCTCAGCATCGAGTTCCGCAAGCTGGCTGGTCTCGACTCCTTGATCCGCCATGAACTGTCGATGGCTGGCCATGAGGTCTTCAAACGACTGCGCCGCCTCGTAGCGGTTCACCTGATGGTCAGGGCCGAACTTCATCGTGAACGAGAACGGGTAATTCGAGGTGGTGAAGATGCGACCATCCGTCGTGCGCGACGTGACACTCACGTAGGACATCGCAAAGCCCTCCTGCTGTGCCAGCGTGATCGCCGCCTGAGTGCGATGCTCGGCATGGTAAAAGAGGCGCATGAAGTGATCCATGTCCTCCCATCGCCAGCCCGCGTTCTCCGCTTCCTCAAAACCTTCCTTCTCGATCTCTGCTGTGATTTCACCCAGGTCCGGGAATACCTCGCGGGAAGGGGGGAACCGGTGGCCCACCTCATTGAGCAAGGGAAAGCGCAGGTGCCGCACACGGCTCACGATATCGATCCACGGCAACACAAACCACAGGGCCATCGAGGCAGCCCCGCCCGCATGACTTCCTGAAAGCCACAGCCCACCCACATAAGTGGCCGCGAGCATCGCGATCCAGCCTGCCTTGGCCAGCAGACGATTTTCGAAAGTGCGGCAGGCGTAACCAAAAACGATCAGGCCAGCGATGATGAGAACATAGGACATGCAGAGAGAAAACGACGCCGAATCCGCGAATCGACGCCCGAGGGGAGACTTCGGGCACGGCTAAAAAAACTTCAAGATGAAAGCCAACTGTTTGCGGGCACCCCCCGACAAGCGTAGTTTTCCGGCTCAGTGCGCGCCTCTGCCTGCTGAACCTTTATCCCTCGATCCCCTCGTCTCATCCTATGGAATGGCTTTCCTCACTCGGCACTTTCGGAGAAATCCTGCGCTTTATCATCGTCCTGCTTGAAGCCATCTTTGTGCTCAATCTGCTGATCGTCGTCCATGAATGGGGCCACTTCCTCGCCGCCCGCTGGCGTGGACTTAAAGTGGAAAAGTTTTATGTCTGGTTCGGCAAGCCGCTGTGGAAGCGAACCTTCAACGGCGTGGAATACGGCCTGGGCTCCATCCCTCTCGGCGGCTTCGTTCAGCTCCCGCAAATGGGACCGATGGGCGGGCTGGAAGGCGAAGAAGACAAGGGCGAAAAGCTCCCGCTGATCACCCCTCTGGACAAGATCATCGTCGCCTTCGCCGGACCTCTCTTCAGCTTCCTGCTTGCCGTAGTCTTCGCATGGCTCGTGTTCCTCGTGGGTTATCCAGACCGCCGCATGCACACCACCACGGTCGGCTGGATGAAGCCTGACTCCGCAGCTGCCAAGTCCGACTTCAAGATGGGCGACACCATCCTCGCCATCGACGGCGTGCCTGTTCAGAGCTGGGACAACCCCATCGACAGCGTGCGTGAACGCATCGCCTTCAGCAAAGGCGAGCAGATTGAGTTCAAGGTGAAGCGTGAAGGCGTCGCCGATCCAATCATCGTCAAGACGGGCTTCGATGTGCCTGCGGGAACACTCACTCAACGTCGTGGGCTGCGCACCGTTGGCATCGCACCAGCCACCAGCACAGCCATTGAAGAAGTCCTCAAGGGCAGCGGTGCGGATCTCGCCGGATTGAAGAAAGGCGACATCGTCACCCATGTAGATGGAACCAAGATCTACAGCCCAAGCGCAGCCTACACCGTCTTCAAAAGCAAGACCTCCAGTCCGTCGAAGCTGACCATCACTCGCGATGGCCAGTCCTCCGAAGTGAACCTCACGCCCGTTGCGCCTGAGAAGCCCAAAGAGATCCCCGACGACGTCTTTGCCAAAGGCCTCGCTCTCTCCGGCATCGTCTTCAGCAACTCACTCGACGTCACCGGTCGTGACCTCCTGTATCCCGCGCCTTCGAAGCAGCTCAAGGATGCTTCCACCATGATGTTCCGCACCTTCTCCGGCGTGTTCAACACCAAGGGCGATGTCGGCTTCCAGCAGATGGGCGGTCCGGTCAAGATTCTCAATACCTACACCAACTTCCTCAGCGCCCCGAACGGCTGGCGTTGGGTGCTGTGGTTCAGCGTGATCCTGAACGTGAACCTCGCCATCATGAACCTCTTCCCCTTCCCAGTCTTCGACGGCGGCCACATCGTGATGGCCTTCGGCGAATGGATCCGAAAGGGCTCACTCCTGCCAACCAAGATCATGGAAGGCGTGCAGTTCGCGTGCGTCGCCACCCTGCTTTGCTTCTTCGTCTATGTGACATGGTTCGACGTGAATGATCTCGTCGGCAAAGGAGGGAAGAAGGACGGGCTGGACTTCAAGATTGAAGAGCTGGTGTATCCGGCAGCGAAGTAGGCCGGGGAGGCTCGCGAACAGGCACTTCGGCCCGATATTTTCGTCCGTCACCACATTTGTAGTGGACATATCACGACAAATGTAGTGAAGTGTGGGCGAAATGAATCCGCCTGACATCTCCGAGTCTGAATGGTCCGTCATGGAAGCCCTGTGGGAGAGCGCTCCACAGACCGCCTCCGAAGTCACCAAGGTGCTGCGCCCCACTATGGGCTGGGCTGAGAATACCGTGCGCACCTTGCTCACGAGGCTCGTCGAGAAGGGCGCGCTCAAGGTGAAGGAGAATGCCAGCGGCACCCGCGCCTTCACGCCTGCGGTGAAGCGGGAGGACTGCGTGCAAGCAGAGAGCGAGTCCTTCATGCAACGCATCTTCCGCGGCGCGGCCAAGCCGCTGCTCGTCCATTTCGCCTCCAACGCCAAACTCACGCCCGATGAGGTGCGTGAACTCAAGAAACTGCTGGATCAGAACACCACCAAGTAAACGCCATGAACACGCTTCACTCGCTCTTCTCCTGGATCGTCGATACCAGCCTGCGCGCCTCGCTGCTCGCCGGTGCTGTGCTTTGTTTTCAAGCCGCCATGCGCGGTCATCTTTCTGCTCGCTGGCGTTATGCCATGTGGCTGCCGGTGCTGTTCGTGCTCGTCGCGCCGGTGTTGCCGGAGAGTCGGTGGAGTGCGGAGGCATGGCTGGCATCCAAGGAATCGGCCACGATCATCGCGTCGGAGCCGGTGGCGGATGTGGTGCCGATGGAATTCACGCCGATGATGGAGACCTCGGCATCACCAAGCGTGGCGGTTCCTGTTTCTCTGGCACCGGACAGCATCGACTGGCAGCAGGTGATCGCCTGGGTCTGGGCGGCTGGTGCTGCGCTCGTCATCACGGGTGGGCTGGGCTTTTACCTCACCGAGATGCGTCGCTGCCGACGATCGGCCGTGGCCGTGAGCCCGTGGCTGCAGGCCTTGATGCAAGAAGTCGCGCACGATCTCAAGCTGCGCCGTGTGCCGGACGTGTGGATGTCCCCTCGCGTGGCCAGCCCAGCGGTGGCGGGCTTGTGGCGGCCGGTGGTGTTGCTGCCGGTGGATTTTGAATCCGCGTTCACCGAGGCAGAGGCAGCGCTGGTCTTGCGGCATGAACTCATGCACCTGAAGCGCTGGGACTTGCCGCTCAATGCGTTGTTCTGCGTGCTGCAGGCTCTCCATTGGTTCAATCCATTGCTGTGGTTCGTGGCGGCGCGCGTTCGCCATGATCGCGAGGCAGCGTGTGATGCCCAGGTGCTCGCTTCGTCTTCACGCGACTGCCGCATCGACTACGGGCTGGCGTTGTTGAAGGTGCAGGCGACTTGCCAGCCGCACGGGTTTTGCCTTGGTCTCGTCGGGATGTTCGGCGACCACGCGGCAGTGAAGTCGCGCATCGCGGCCATTGCTCGCTTTGAGCGCGCTCATCCGCTGAAGGGACTGCTCGCAGCGGCGGCAATCCTTGGTCTGGGGGCTCTCGGCGCGACTCGTGCAGAGGCACCGAGTTTCCACATCGGTGCTTCCGAGTTTGCCAAAGGTGACGCCATTCACATTACGAGCGTGAATCGCTCCGACGCCCTCATCGCTGTCAGCGGCGACTATGAACTCGCAAGCCAGGACGAGGCGGTGCTCGCCTTCCACATCACCGCCACCGACAAGGACCACGCCCAAACCAAGCCCGACCGACAGCAGCGAATGAGCGTGAAGAAAGGCAAAGGCCCATTCACCCTCGTGTATCCGAATCCGCACGCTGGTCTGCCCCACGTCAGCTTCTACCCGATCAAAGGCGGCAAGGTGTTGGGTGGCATCTACTTCGGCACCAAAGAGGAAGCTGAAGCGTCAAAGAAGAGGAATGCCGAAGCAGCGGAGAAGCCCCAAGCACAAGCCCTCACACCATTGCCAGACATCAGACCCGTTGTTGTCAGCGCGGACGCGGCTGAGTTTGATCCCGACCACGGAAGGATCGCTTACATCGGCCAGGTGAAACTTACTCACCCACAGTTCACCATTTCAGCCGATGACCGGATCGAGGTGACGATCAAGGACACGAAAGCCAGCGCATCTGGCCAGGCGAAAGAGACCTACTCTCAGATTGATAAGGCCATCGCTACCGGCAAGCTCGTGACGGTCTCCTACCATGACTCCAAGGGGCGAGCCTATGAAGGCTCTGGCCAACACCTCAGCTACGACGCAGAGAAAGGCACCCTGACGCTGAAAGGATGGCCCACCGTGAGTGATGGCAAGAATGTCATCGCAGCGACCGCCGCATCCACGATGATGATCGTGGACGTCAAGGGTCGGTTCACCGTGAAAGGCCCCGCACAGACGAAGCTCCTGCCCGAGCAACCAACGCCCGCGTCTTCTGCAAAGGCAAAGCCGGCGGCATCCGTGAATGGCCAAGTGATTCTCGATACCGAACTGCCTGAAGTCATATCGTCCGAGGCCTACCGCCACCGAGACAAGCCGCTGCCCAAGGCCGAGCTGCGTCGCAGGGCCGTGGATCAGCTGATTGATCGCCAGCTCGTTCTTGCCGAGTTCAAGAAGATCGGCGGCAGCATCAAGCCCGAATACGTCGCGGACGACATCGAGAGCATCATCAAGACCCAGTTCAAAGGTGACCGCGATGCTCTCGTGCAGCAACTCGCCAAGCAGGGCATCACCATGGAGAAGTTTCGCGAGATGCGCGAGAAGATGACGATCGTCCAGATCATGCGCAGCAAATTCGGCGGCAAGCCCGAGCCCGCGACTCCGGCTGAAGTGGAAGCCTACTACAAGGCGCACGCGGATCGTTTCACCGGCAAGACCGAGGTCAAGATCAGCACCATCACCCTCCCGAAGAACACCGACGCATCGAAGAAACTCGCCGACGAACTCCACGCCAAGCTCAGCGCCGGTGCGGACTTTGCTGCGCTTGCGAAAGCGCACAGCCAGGACAGCCGCGCTTCCCACGGCGGAAGCTGGGACGTGATGGAACTCAAAGCCATCAGCCCTGCATTCCAAGGTCCAGCCCGCACCACCAAGGTCGGCCAGCTCGCTCCCGTGATTGAGGACAAGTCATCCCTCATCATCCTCCGCGTGGACGAACGCACCGGTGGCGAACTCCGCCCGCTCGACAGTGTGAAGGCCGAGATTGAGAAGGCGATCAAAGCCGAACGCTCTGCGGTTGAGGTGGAGAAGTGGTTGGCCGGACTGCGCGCGAAGGCGGACATCAAGCGCTTCGAGTGACGCCGCGGCAGGCGTTTGCCGTGCGGTGATCTTTCTGGATGCGCGGGGGGCTCATCTCGCTAGCCTCCGCGCCCTTATGTTACGCGCAGGCATCGTCGGTCTCCCCAACGTCGGCAAATCCACCCTCTTCAATGCGGTCACCCGCACGCGGAAGGCGGAAGCCGCCAACTATCCATTCTGCACCATTGATCCGAACATCGGCATGGTGACCGTGCCTGATGAGCGTCTGGCAGTGCTGGCCAAGATCAGCGGCGCGGCGAAGCTGGTGCCTGCGGCGATTGAGTTCGTGGACATCGCCGGCCTGGTGAAGGGTGCGAGCAAGGGCGAAGGCCTGGGCAACAAGTTCCTCAGCAACATCCGTGAAGTGGACGCCATCGTTCACGTCGTGCGTTGCTTCGAAAACGCCGACATCCATCACGTGGACGGCAGCATTGATCCGATTCGCGACATCGAAGTCATCAACACGGAACTGATCATCGCGGACCTCGAAGGTGTGACCAAGCGCAAGAGCCGAGTGGAAAAGGATGCCAAGCGCGGCATCAAGGAAGCCCAGGCCGAACTGGCGCTGTGCGACAAGCTCATCCCCCACCTCGACGCTGGCAAGCCTGCGATCACCTGTGAACTCACCGACGACGAGAAGAAGCTGCTCAAGTCCTTCTTCCTGCTCAGCTCGAAACCCGTCATCTACGCCTGCAATGTGTCCGAAGCCGAACTGGCTCAGGCTGCCAACACGCCCGATGCGCATCCCTTTGTGAGCAAGGTGCGCCAGCACGTCGCCGCCAACCACGACGCTCGCGCGGTGGTCATCAGCGCCGCGATTGAGAACGAACTCGTCGATCTTCCCGAAGAAGACGCCGCCGCTTACCTTGCTGACCTCGGCGTCAACGACAGCGGCGTGTCGCGCTTGATCAAGGGCGCGTTCGACGTGCTCGGCCTTCAGACCTATCTCACGACGGGCGAGAAAGAAACGCGCGCCTGGACCATCACCAAAGGCATGAAGGCACCGCAAGCAGCAGGTGTCATTCACGGCGACTTCGAACGCGGGTTCATCGCGGCGCAGATCGTTCACTACGACGACCTCGTTGCCCTCGGCTCCGAAGCCAAGTGCCGCGAAGCCGGCAAACTCCGCATCGAAGGCAAAGAATACGTCATGCGCGACGGCGACGTCGTAGAATGGCGGTTCAATGTTTAGCCAGTCAGCGGGCGGGCAAAAATCTTCGTTTTCTTTGCAACCCTGGCTCAGGGACTGCGAATTTGTGTTTGTGCCTTTTCACCAAACACACTCTCCCGTCATGTCCCCAAGTGAGTCCCTACGTCGCCCTTTGTCTCTCCTGCTTGCGATACTAACGACCATCACCCTAGCCCTGCCGACTCTGGCCAAGGCCGCAGACGCCCAGGGGATCGTGATCGTCTATGACGGCTCCCGTCCTAGAGAGTATGCCACAGCTTTCGAATATGTGAGCTTCCGCTCGTTCGGAGCCACCTATCAAGTGCTGCTCACCAACGGCAAGACAGCCTCCGGCCTGACGAACCAAATCCTGGCCAAGGCAAGCTATAACTATGGTTCTCCTGCGCAGCTGCCTGTGCTCGAGGAGCTGGCGAAGAACAATGTCAATGCAGCAGCCCTTCTGAAAAACCGCATTGCCCGCCTGAAGAGTGCTCAGTCCGAACCACGGGACTCAACGGTCTCAGCCACGTCTTCTGCCGTCCAGGGCAATTCAATCCCCTCGATCACGGAGAATGGCATCACCTACCGTCATGTGCGCCCAGGCGGATTGCACAATGGTCTTCTGGGTTTCATTCATGACAACGGAGTCTTTTCTGCTCGCGTCGAAGGGTTCACACAGCGCACCCTGAAGCACTTCGCCGAACTCAATCCCAAGCTGAATACCAATGCGGAGTTCAAGCAACTGATGGACACCTTTGTCCCCACGCTGCTGGTGCAGGATAAAGTTCTCAAAGGCGTGAAGATCCTCACCATATCGCTTGATGAGGTGAAACTGCAGTCAGACTCGGGAGTCACGACAGTTCCCTATTCCGCACTCCCCAAGGTGGCCTGGGAAAAACTCCATGCGGCTGCCAAAGTGGACCGCGAGATGTGCGCCCAGATTGAGCAGCGCAAGGAAGCCGACCGCCAGCGCATGGCAGCCATCGGTGAGCGACGGGCTCGTGAGAATAAGGAGTTCGAGGACACCATCGCAGCCGTCGAGGCCCATGGTGAACGCAAGGCTGCGGAGACCAAGGCCAGCAGCACGGCCAGCACGGTGACCAATGTCATCGCAGGAGCAGTGATCGCGTATGGGCTCTACAAGTTCTTCAGTTCCTTCGGCGGCGGTGACTACGGGTCCTCGGCTGCCCCGGCCTACGGTGAAGATGAACTGGCCCAGCAGATCAATCGCCAGAATCGTCGCAACGAGGAAGCGGAGGATGAGCGCGAGCGCCAGCAGGAAGAAGCCATGCGCCGCCAGGATGCCGCAAGGCGCGCGGCGGAGGACGATGAATACTACCGTCGTCGTCAGCAACAGCTGGACGACTACGAGCGTCAGCGCCAGCAGCGTGGTTATTGATGGAGAGGGCGGTTGTGCTCCCGCGCTGGCTATTTACCATGCGCAGCCATGCCCCTCCGCGCCGTCATCTTCGACTTCGATGGTTTGATCATCGACACTGAATCTGCGATCTACCAGTCGTGGCGGGAGCTGTTCGAGAGCCATGGTCATCGGCTGACGATTGAGGACTGGTCGCAGTGCGTGGGCACGGATTTTAGCAGCGCTTACGATCCGAAGAAGGAACTCGAGCAGTTCACCGGTCGCAGCTTTGACTGGAAGCAGCAGGAGCAGGAACTCACGGCACGCGTGCATGAGTTGCTCACGGGTTTCGATGCACTACCGGGTGTGCGTGAGCGTCTGACGGAGGCGCGGGCGTTGGGGATGCCTTGCTCGGTGGCGAGCAGCAGTCCTTTGTCCTGGGTGTCGAGGCACCTCGATCAGCTCGATCTCCGTGGTCACTTCGCCAATGTCTCTTGCCGCGACCATGTGCAGCGGATCAAGCCGCATCCTGACCTGTTTCTCGATGCCGCACAGAAGCTCGGTGCCGCTGCCGACGAGGTGGTGATCTTTGAGGATTCACTCAATGGCTTGAACGCCGCACGCGCTGCCGGGATGCGATGTGTCGTGGTGCCTGGACCGACCACTCAGCATCTCGACTTCACGGGCGCGTGGCATCGGCTGGATTCGCTAGGCTCGACATCGCTGGCGGAACTTGCTTCGATGCTGGAATGAATTCCACGCTGCCACTCGCCGAACGCTACGCCCGGTTTCGTGACGATGTGTTCAGCGGTCTCGATGAGTCTCCGCCGCTCGCCGGTTTTGCGGAGCCGATGACCGAGCTTCACCTTCAGAGCCTGTGGTTTGCGGGCGAGTTTGGCAGCGAGTTTCAGGGCACGAATGGCGAGCGGATTCAGATTCGAGATTTCGGCGAATGGAATGCCGGTGCTGGTCCCGACTTCCGCAACTGCACCGTGCTCATCAATGGCGAGACGGTGAGCGGCGATATCGAACTCGATCCCGATGTGCGCGACTGGGAACGTCATCAGCACGGGGCGAACGAAGCCTACAATCAGGTGGTGCTGCACCTCTTCGTCGATCAGCCTTCCAGTGATCGTTTCTTCACCCGCACCTCGGAGCATCGCGAGGTGCCTCAGGTGAAGCTGGACCCCGCGCTGCTGGTGGATGGCCTGGCGCGCCATCGAATGCCTGCGCCCGCACGACTGGGGCGGTGCTCCACGCCTTTGCGCCAGATGAGCGAAGCCGCTGTGCAATCGCTGCTGGAGGCATCGGCGCAGTATCGCCTGCAACGCAAATCCCAGCGCCTGCATCGCGTGGTGGCCGCGCACGGTCGTGAACAGGCGATCTACCAGACGTTGGCACAGACACTCGGCTACAGCAGCAATCAACGTCCGTTCCTGCTGCTGGCCCAGCGACTGCCCGTTCGTCGCCTCGCGGGCATGGAGCCGGTCCAGCGCGAGGCCTTGCTGTTTGGTGTCGCGGGCTTTCTCGATGCCACGCCTTACGACGAGGCACGAGATGAGACTCGCGTTTATCTTCGTCAACTGTGGGAACGCTGGTGGAAGCATCGCTCCGAGTTCACGCGCTGGACGGAACGCGGCTATGAGATGAAGTGGAACCTCAAGTCACTCCGTCCAGGCAATCATCCCCAGCGTCGCCTCGGTGCCCTGGCTGCGATGCTCGCCGCATGGTCCCGTGTGTCTTCGCCTCTGAAGCAGGCGGCGGCTTGGAACCGCGATTCGTGGACCACATCCCTGACCAGCCTGCTTCATGACTATTGGAGCCTGCACTACACCCTGCACTCCGATGCGGCGAAGCGCCCGATCGCCTTGATCGGCGAGACTCGTGTCCAGGAGATGATGGCCAATGTGGTGTATCCCCTGCTGATGCCCGAGCGCCCGGCCTTGTGGAGCGAGTATCTGGAATTGCCCGCCCTTCTGGACAATCAAAAGGTTCGCCGCGCCGTGCTCCGTCTCTTTGGCGACTCGCCGCTGGCTGCGGCTTTCCAGAAGAAGCTCCATCATCACCAGGGGCTCTTGCAGGTGTATGAAGACTTCTGCCTGGAAGACCATTCGGCGTGTGACGACTGCCCTTTCCCCGAGCGGCTGGCCCAGTGGCAGTGATTGCCATGGACGACAAGCGCGCCTACAGGGAGCGCCCCCATGTCCAACAGCAGCACGCCCGCCATCATTTCCGCCAAAGACCTGCGCCTTCAGTTTGGCCTGCAGCAGGTTTTCAACGACGCCACGATGGCGGTGCATGAAGGTGAGAAGCTCGGCCTGGTCGGGCGCAATGGCTCGGGCAAGACGAGCCTCATGCGCATCCTCTCCGGCACCGAAAAGCCTGACAGCGGGACCATTGCCCGGCGCAACAACATCGTCGTGGGCTACCTGGCGCAGGAGTTCCAGCTCGATGAGAACGCCTCCGTGATCGACAACGTGCGGGCGGGTGCGAGCAACGTGCTCGACCTCATCACCCGCTACGAGTCCGGTGATGTGAAGGGCGATCAGGAGCATGACCTGCTGCACGAGATCAATCTGCGCGATGGCTGGAACATCGAGAATGTGATCGCCACCGCGATGAATGAACTCGGTGTGCCCGCAGCGGATCGGCTCGTGGGTGGTCTGTCCGGCGGAGAAAAGCGCCGCGTGGCCCTGGCGCGTGCGCTGGTTTCGCAGCCCGACTTGCTTCTGCTTGATGAACCGACCAACCACCTGGACGCCGAGTCCATCGTCTGGCTGGAGCACTACCTGCGAGATGAGTTCAAGGGGGCGCTGCTCTTCGTCACTCACGACCGCTACTTCCTGGATCGCATCGCCACGCGCATCGTCGAGATCGACGACGCCCGCATCTACAGCCACGACGGCAACTACACCGCCTACCTGGAAAGCAAAGCCCTGCGCGAGAGCATCGAGGCGGGCACCGAAAGACGGCGCCAGGCCTTCCTGCGGAAGGAACTGGAATTCGTGCGTGCTGGTGTTCGCGCCCAGCGCAGCAAGGCGCGCACACGACTGGATGAGTATGATCGCGTGGCCGCCATCGATGCGCCCGAGGAGGACCTCGTCATGGACCTCATCATCCCGCCTGCACCTCCGCTGGCGAACACCGTGGTGGACGCAACAGACGTCGCAGCACGCATCGACGACCGCTGGTTGTTCAGCCATCTCGATCTCTCCTTCGAGGCTGGCACTTGCACCGGTATCATCGGTCGCAACGGCTTGGGCAAGACCACGCTGCTTCGCATCCTCATGGGCCTGCGTGAACCCGACGATGGCAAGGTGACGATCGGCAAGCGCACGGTCTTCAACTACGTCGATCAGCAGCGCCTGCTCCTCGATCCCGAGAAGAGCGTGATGGAGGAAGTCGCCGGTGCATCGGACCACGTGCAGTTCGGCGATGAGAAGCTGCACGTCCGCACCTACCTGCGGCGCTTCTTATTCACCGATGAGCGCGTCACCATGCGCGTGAAGGAACTCAGCGGTGGCGAGCAGAGCCGCGTGCTGCTGGCGAAGATCCTCCGCCGTGGTGGCAATTTCCTCATCCTCGACGAGCCGACCAATGACCTCGATCTTCAGACCATGCGCGTGCTGGAAGAGGCCGTGCTGGCCTTCAAGGGCTGCGTGCTCGTCGTCAGCCATGACCGCTACTTCCTGGATCGCGTGTGCGATCGCGTGATCGCCTTCGAAGGCGCCGGACGCATCCACGAATGCGCGGGCAACTACAGCTACTACCAGGAAAAACGCGCCGCCCAGGCCGCTGCGGAACTCGCCCTGGTCAATGCTCCCGTGATCAAACAGGCCAAGGACAAACCCGCTGCTCCCGCCGAGAAGCCGCGCAAGATCACGAACAAAGAACTGCGCGAGCATGGCGAACTCGAAGCCATCATCGCCAAACTCGAAACCGAGATCACGGAGATGGAAGCCGAGCTGAACAATCCCGAGCTGTATGCAAAGCTCGGAGCGGGCACCCAGGATTACCTTGCGAAGCTGGAAGCCAAACGCTCCGAACTCGAAGGCAAGTTCATGCGCTGGGCTGAGCTGGAAGAGCTAAAGGCGGCGACGCAAGCCTGACGGCCAAAGACAGGGTCTCTCGCGCACTCGTTTCACTGCCTCCTGGGGCAGCCTCGGTGGTCACGCCCGGCGCACAAAGCACAAGCAAAACGGATTGATCACCTTTGGCACAGCGCTAGCTTCGCCGCCCGCTACCGTTCTCCTCCTTATTTTATGGCACTCGACACCACCCGCACGTTCGTCACTGGCTCCGGCAAAGAAGGCAAGCTGACCAGTCTCCCGTCTCTGAAAGAAGCTGGCATCGCGCCGAACCTGGACAAGCTGCCGGTGTCGATCCGCATCGTGCTGGAAGCGCTCGCGCGTAACTGCGACGGCAAGAAGGTGACCGAGCAGGATGTGAAGAACCTCGCCAAATGGAATGCGAAGGCTCCGGGCGATTATGAGATTCCGTTCGTCGTCGCGCGCATCGTTTTGCAGGACTTCACGGGTGTGCCGCTGCTGGTCGATTTGGCCGCGATGCGTTCCGCCGTGAATGGCATGGGCAAGAACCCAAAGATGATCGAGCCGCTGGTGCCGGTCGATCTCGTGGTGGACCACTCGGTGCAGGTGGACTACGCGGGCACGGGCGACTCGCTGAGCCGCAACCTCGATCTCGAGTTCCAGCGCAACAACGAGCGCTATCAGTTCCTGAAGTGGGGCGAGCAGGCATTCGACACCTTCAAGGTCGTGCCTCCGGGCATCGGCATCGTGCATCAGGTGAACCTGGAGTATCTCGCCAAGGGCGTGCTTGAAAAGGACGGCGTGTTTTATCCAGACTCGCTCGTGGGCACCGACTCGCACACGACCATGATCAATGGTCTCGGCGTCGTGGGTTGGGGCGTGGGCGGCATCGAGGCGGAAGCCGGGATGCTCGGCCAGCCGGTGACGTTCCTCGTGCCGGAAGTCGTTGGGGTCTATCTCAGTGGCGAACT
>JAEUHN010000014.1 GCA_016795365.1 Verrucomicrobiaceae bacterium | reverse complement strand
GAGCTCGCCCGCAAGCACTACGGCTGCGAAGTCATCATCGGCGACGCCAAACCCTGGGCCATGGAACGCGACGGCCTCGGCTGCGACGGCGTCATCGATGCCGCCGGTGCCAGCATCACGCTCAAAATCGCGCTCGAACTCGTGCGCCCTGCCGGCTGGATCTCCAAAGTCGGCTGGGGACCGCAACCGCTCGGCTTCAACATCGACCCGCTCGTGCAGAAGAACATCACGCTGCAAGGCAGCTTCAGCCACAACTGGCCCATCTGGGAACGCGTCATCGCCCTCATGAGCAGCGGCCAGTTCGACGTGAAACCCATCATCGGCGGCGTCTGGCCCGTCACCGAATGGCACGAAGCCTTCGAGAAGATGCACAAAGGCGAAGTCGTGAAGAGCGTGCTGCGGCCGGTGTGACGGCGTAGCTTATATCACATCCACGGCAGCAGGTCCTGCACGAGTTCCGTCGTCTGCGAGACAGAGAACTCAACGCCTGCGGCCAATCGCACCGAACCGCGACCGTTGCGGTCGATGACGAACTGCACGGGCACGTTGCCGGGATGCTTCACGAGGATGCCGCGAATGGTCTGGAGATCCGTGAGGCTGTGGCGCTTGGCATCAAGCTTGAGCACGAGCACTTGCGGGACTTCGTCGGGCAATTCGGAAGGGCCTGAGCTCGGAGCCGAAACGCGGGCCGCACTCGCTTTGCGCGGCTTCATGGGCTTCACGTCACGGACCATGAGCTTGTTCATCTCGGTGCGCTCGTCTTTGGAGCAGGTGGCTCGCACTTCCACCACGCTGCCGACCACGAGGAACTCCTTGAACTTCTCGTAGTCGTCGCTCCAGCACATCGCTTCGATCGCACCGGTGAAGTCTTCGATCTTCAGAATCGCGAAGGGACGATTGTCCTTCTTCGAGTAACGAACGTCAGCCACAGCGATCAGACCGCCCACGGTGATGATGGTGCGCTGCGTGATCTCTTCGATGGCGGCGATCTTCGTCAGCTTGGTGCTCTCGAAGTTGCCTTTGTAGTTGTCGAGCGGATGACCGCTGACGTAGAAGCCGAGCAGTTCCTTCTCGAAGCCGATGAGTTCCATCTTCGGCCACTCATGCACTTCGACTTCTGCGCCTTTCTTCTTCGCGCCGGGCGCAGGTTTCTCCGCAGCCTTCTTCGGCGGAGCCATCTCGAAGTCACCGAACAAACTCGCCTGCCCACTCTTGCGATCCTTCTGGGCGGCGGAGGCGCTGGCGATCACTTGATCAAGGCGCTCGAACATCGTGAGGCGCGTCTCGCCGGTGAAGTCGAAGGCACCGACCTTGATGAGGGCTTCGAGGTTCTTCTTGTTCACCGCCTTGGAGTCGAGGCGTGAGGCGAAGTCTTCCAGACCTTTGAACGCGCCATCGCGTTCGCGTTCCTCAATGGCCATCTGCATCGCGCCTTCACCCACGTTCTTGATCGCGGCGAGGCCGAAGCGGATCGCGTGCGGCTCGCTCGCTCCGGGCTTGGACTCAGGGGAGAACTTGAGGTCGCTCTTGTTGATGTCCGGCGGCAGGATCTCGATGCCCATGCGCTGGCACTCGCTGACGAAGTTGGTGATCTTGTCCGTGTTGCTAATCTCCAGCGACAGCACGCCGGTCATGAACTCGACCGGGTAGTTTGCCTTCAGGAACGCGGTGCGATATGTCACGATCCCGTAGGCGGCTGAGTGCGACTTGTTAAAGCCATATTCGGCGAACTTCTCCAGCAAGTTGAAGATCTCGTGCGCTTGCGGTTCGGGAATGTTGTTCGTGGTCGCGCAGCCCTTCACGAAGACGAGACGCTGCTCGGCCATCTCCTTCATGTCCTTCTTACCCATGGCGCGGCGAAGGATGTCCGCCTGACCCAGCGAGTAACCGGCGAGCAAGTTCGCCGCCTGCTGCACCTGTTCTTGGTAAACCAAGATCCCGTAGGTTTCCTTGGCGATCTTCTCCAGCAGCGGATGCGGATAGACCACTTCTTCCTCGCCCTTCTTGCGCTTGATGTAGTCGGGAATGAACTGCATCGGCCCCGGTCGATACAGGGCCAGAATAGCGATGATTTCTTCGATCTTGTCAGGACCGAGCTGACGGCACGTATTGACCATGCCACCCGATTCCATCTGGAACACCGCGACCGTTTCGCCGCGCTTGATCATTTCAAAGGTCTTCACGTCATCGAGTGGCGCATGAGCCACATCGAAGCCCGGCACTCGCTTCTTGATCCACAGCTCGGCCTCATGAATGACGGTCAGCGTCTTCAGTCCGAGGAAGTCCATCTTCAGCATGCCGAGGTCGGTCAGCGGCTTCATCTCGAACTGCGTGACCACTTCCTCTTCGTTGCCGCGTGTGAGCGGCACGAACTCGTCGAGCGATTGCTTCCCGATCACCACACCCGCTGCGTGGATGCCGGTGTTGCGCGTGATGCCTTCCAGGAAAACGGCGTGTCGCCACAGCTCTTGAGCAGCCGGATCGGTCTCGATCGCTTGCTTGAGTTCGGGGTTCTTGTCGATGGCCCCAGGGATGAACTCGGCCACGCCTTTCGCGTTCTTCTTCTCGTAGCCTTCGAGCGTGATGTTCAGCTCGGTGGGGATCATCTTCGAGAGACGATCGCTGTCGCCATAGCTCCAGCCCAAGGCGCGACCCACATCGCGAATGACGCTCTTCGCACCCATGGTGCCGAACGTGATGATGTGACTCACCACCATCTCGCCATACTTCTGCCGCACGTATTCGATCACCTCGCCACGACGTGTCTGGCAGAAGTCGATATCAATATCGGGCGGACTGACGCGCTCGGGGTTAAGGAAGCGCTCAAACACCAACTCGAAACGCAGTGGATCAATGTCCGTGATGCCGAGCACGTAGGCGACCAACGAGCCAGCCGCCGAACCACGACCCGGTCCCACAGGGATGCCGTGCTCGCGCGCCCAGTTGATGAAGTCCCACACGATGAGGAAGTAACTGGTGAAGTTCTTTTCATTGAGAAGCTTCAATTCGCGCGTCATGCGTGCTCGCAGCACTTCATTGTTCAGCGCGGCGTCGCGACCGTAGCGACGGGCCAGACCTTCTTCGCAAAGGTGCAGCAGGTAGGCATTTCGATCGCCCCCATTCGGCGGATCGTAGAGCGGGTAGCGATCAATCGAAGTGGAATCGAGATGGATACTGATGTGGCACTTCTCCGCGATCTCCAGCGTGTTGTCACAAGCACCGGGCACATCGGCGAACAGCGCGCGCATCTCCTCGGCCGACTTGAAGTAAACCTCCGGCGAGTAGCTCATGCGGTTCATGTCGTGAACCGTGGAGCCCGTGCCGATGCAGATCATGATGTCGTGCGACTCGTGATCGGCCTTGTTGAGGAAGTGGACGTCGTTGGCCGCGACGACCTTGAGACCGAACTCCTTGCTGAACGCGATGAGCTGTTCCTTGCAGCGCTTCTGCTGCTCCATGCCGTGATCGTGCAGCTCAAGGTAGAAGTCGTCTTTGCCAAAGATGTCCACGAACTCGCCGATGCTCTTGCGCGCTTCATCAGGACGATCCGAGAGGATGAACTCATTGATCTCGCCGCTGATACAACCACTCAGGCAGATGAGTCCCTTCGCGTGCTTGGCCAGCGCTTCCTTGTCGATGCGCGGCTTGTAATATTGGCCGAAAAGGTGCGCCTGCGTGATCAGCTTCGAGAGGTTTTGATAGCCCTCGTTGTTGGCAGCCAGCAGCGTGAGATGGCTCGCCCGCTTGCGGCCGGAGACCTCGCGGCGCTCGCTCATCGGACCGGGAGCGAGATACGCCTCGCAGCCGATGATGCCATTCACGCCCACCTTCTTGGCCGACTTGTAGAAGTCGATGGCCGCGTAGAGATTGCCGTGGTCCGTCATCGCCACGGCGGGCATGCCGTAGTCCTTCACCTTCTTCATCAGCTTGTCGATGCGCACGGCACCGTCGAGCAGCGAGTATTCGGTGTGAAGATGAAGATGGACGAAGGAGTCGGACATGTGACAGACTTTCCAGTAGAACGCGTGCGATGGGCGTCAACGGCTCTTCTTGAGCAAGCTGACCGCTGTGCCGATTTGAGATGAGGGGGGGAGCGGCGCGGAGGTAGAACGAGCTTCCAAGTTCGTTTCGAATCCAACGGACTTGGAAGTCCGTTCTACGCTACTTCAGTTCGTGCAACAAGAACGCCCACTGGTCCGCAGTCTCCTCGATCAGCTTATTGAGCGCGGTGCCAGCCCCATGACCAGCGCTGGTCTCGATACGGATGAGCACGGGCGGGCCGTCCTTCACCTGGGCTTCTTGCAGCGTGGCGGCGAACTTGAAGCTGTGCGCGGGCACGACGCGGTCGTCGTGGTCAGCGGTCATCACCAGCGTTGCGGGGTAGCGGGTGCCAGGCTTGAGGTTGTGCAGCGGTGAGTAGGCGTGCAGGGCCTTGAATTCGTCAGCATTCTCGCTGCTGCCGTAGTCGCTCTTCCAAGCCCAGCCGATGGTGAACTTGTGGAAGCGCAGCATGTCCATCACGCCGACGGCGGGCAAGGCGGCACCGAACAACTCCGGGCGCTGTGTCATGCACGCACCGACGAGCAGTCCGCCATTGCTGCCGCCCTGGATCGCTAGCTTCTCGGACTTCGTGTAGCCGTCTTTGATGAGTGTTTCAGCGGCAGCGATGAAGTCATCGAAGACGTTTTGCTTCTTCAGCTTCGTGCCCGCCTCGTGCCACTCCTCGCCATACTCACCACCGCCACGCAGGTTCACCATCGCGAAGATGCCGCCCTGCTCCAGCCACACGGCGCGACCGACAGAGAACACGGGTGTGAGGCTGATATTGAAACCGCCGTAGCCGTAGAGCAGGCAGCGGTTCGAGCCATCAAGTTTGATCCCTTTGCGATGCGTGATGAACATCGGCACCCGAGTGCCGTCCTTGCTCTTGAAGAAGACCTGCTTCGTCTCGAACTGGGAACCATCGAAGTCGAGCTTCGGCTCGCGATAGATCGTGCTCTTGCCAGTCGCGATGTCGTAGCGATAGATCGCGCCGGGCACTGTGAAGCTGGAGAACGAATAGAAGGTCTCTTTGTCCACCCGTTTGCCGCCAAAGCCACCTACGCTGCCGATGCCAGGCAACTCGACCTCGCGGATCAGTTTGCCATGCAAGTCGTAGGTGGTGACCGCCGAGCGCGCATCTTTGAGCCGCTCGCAGATGAGTTGATCGCCAACGATGGACACGGATTCCAGCTTCTCCTCGCCTTGTGGCACGAGTTCCTTCAGCGCCGTCGGCTTGCTGATGTCCACGGAAGCGACACGATAGCGTGGTGCGTCCTTGTTGGTGTGGAAGTAGAAGGTGGTGCCCACGTTGTCGATGAAGGTGTATTCGGCATCGAAGTCGTCGAAGAGCTTCACCACTGCCGCATCGGGCTGCGACAGGTTTTTGTAATACAGGCGATTCTTCGGGTCGGTGCCTTCGCTCACCGAGATGATGAGGTAGCGACCATCATCAGTGACGCCCGCATAGAAACCCCAGTCGGGCTTCTCAGGATTCGAATACACCTCGGGGTCCTCGCTCTGCGCGGTGTTGAGCTTGTGGAAATAGAGCCGCTTGTTTTTGTTCGCCTCCGTCATCTTCGCGCCCTCCTTGGGCTCAGGGAATCGACCGTAGTAGAAGCCGCTGCCGTCGGCGGCCCACGAAGCGCCGCTGAACTTGATCCACTTCAGCACCTCGGGCAGGTCCTCGCCGGTATCGACGTTGCGAATGCGGAACTCATTCCAGTCGCTGCCGCCCGACGACGTGCCGTAGGCCAGCCACTTGCCGTCGTCGCTGATGCTCGTGACCGTGAGCGAGACGGTGCCATCCTTGGACAAGCCGTTCGGATCGAGCAGCACCTTCGGCTCCGCATCGAGTGACTCGGCAACGTAGAGCACGCTCTGGTTTTGCAGCCCTGAGTTGCGCGTGTAGAACCAGCGCGTGCCATGCTTCGATGGCAGGCCGAAGCGCTCGTAGTTCCAGAGCGACTTCAAGCGTGTCTTCAGGGTCTCGCGTTCAGGGATGCTCTTGAGGTAATCGAACGTGACCGCGTTCTGCGCCTTCACCCACGCCTTGGTTTCATCTGAGTTGTCGTCCTCCAGCCAGCGGAAGGGATCGGCGATCTTGGTGCCATGGTAGTCATCGACAACATCGTCGTGACGAGCAGCGGGATACTGGAGAGGTTGAGCGAGGGCAGTGGCAGACATCAGCAAAAGAAATGCGTGGCGCATGGGCGCGGATGCTAGCACTGCGCGGGCTGCGTGCTAGCTTTTCACCATGCGAATCCTCTCCGCCCTGATCCTGCTTGCCGTCACCGCTCACGCTGACGAGCCGGATTACGTTCGCTTCGTGGAGAATGACAAGGGCGCGAGCCTGGAGACGGCGATCACGAGTTTCACGAACAAAGCCGGGGTGAAGGTCGATCTCGTGGGCGCGGTCCACATTGCCGACAAGGGCTACTACACCGACCTCAACCAGCGCTTCAAAACCTACGACGCCGTGCTCTACGAACTGGTGGGCGGACCGATGCCGAAGGAGGGCGACATCGACAACCGTCCGCGCGATCCGAAGCTGATGTGGATCAGCGAGTTGCACGTCCGTCTGCAGAAGGCGCTCGAACTGGCGAGCCAGCTCAAGGAGGTCCACTATCAGGTGCCGAACTTTGTCCACGCGGACATGACGGTGGAGCAGTTCCAGGCCGCGAAGGAGGAAAAGAACGAGTCCTTCCTCGGCCTCATGGCCAAGGCCTTTATCGTGCAATCCGATCTGCTCGACAAAGGTCAGGCACGTCAGAGCCCGAACCTGATCAAGCTGCTGGAGATCCTCTGTCGGCAAGACAGTGCGACGGAGTTGAAGCGTCTGGTCGGGCGTGAGTTCGACAGCATGGAGACGCTCATGGCCGGACTCGAATCCGGCGAAGGCACCGTCATCGTCACCGAACGGAACAAGATTGCCTTCGGTGTGATGGATCGGGAGATCAACGCGGGCCGCAAACGGCTCGCGCTGTTCTACGGCGCGGCGCATCTGCCCAGCATGGAGAAGATGCTGATCGAGCGAGGGTTCACGAAGGTAAAATCCGATTGGGTAAAGGCCTGGAACCTGCCGCCGGAGCCGAAGTCCCCTGCCCCAGTGTCTGCGGTCAAGGAGTAGAAACCGCCGATGTTTCGGAGGCTGATGGTTTCACAACACGAATCCAAATCGAATGAACACGAACAGTCCCGCATCGCTGCATTCATGGACATCCGTCTTCATTCGGGTCAAAACCCAAGGCCCACCGCCTGCCCAACCCGGCTACAGTCCCCGCACCATTTCACGACCAGAGTTTTGATGCGTAAGCCCAGGGAATCGGGCACGAAACCTGCGGCCCACAGTTGACGCCCCGCCGCGACTCCCTACCATCGCCGTTCTTCAACGCGTTTCCCCCACTCATGAACATCCACGAATATCAGGCCAAGGAACTCTTCACCAAATTCGGCGTCGCAACCCCTCCGGGCAAGGTCGCCAGCACCGCCGAAGAGGCAGGCAAGATCGCCGAGGAACTCGGTGGCAAGGGACTCGTGGTGAAGGCCCAGGTTCATGCTGGTGGTCGTGGCAAAGGCACCTTCAAGAACGGGTTCAAAGGCGGCGTGCACGTCATTGAGAATGCAGCCCAGGCCCAGGACATCGCAGGCAAGATGCTCGGCCAGACGCTGGTCACTCATCAAACCGGACCCGAAGGCAAGCTGGTGAGCAAGGTTTTGATCGCCAAGGCCGTGGACATTTCGAAGGAACTCTACCTCGCCGTTCTGTTCGATCGCGGCTCCAGCAGCCACGCCATCATCGCCAGCACCGAAGGCGGCATGAACATCGAAGAGGTCGCCGAGAAGACGCCTGAGAAGATCGTCAAAACCTTCGTCCACCCCACCATCGGACTTCAGGCCTACCAGTGCCGCAACATCGCCGCCGCCCTCGGCCTCCGCGGCCCGCTTATGACTCAGGCAGTGAAGCTGATCACCGCCGTGTATAACATGTATCTTAAGTGCGACTGCTCGCTGGTGGAAATCAACCCGCTCGCGATCACCACCGAAAACGAAGTGGTGGCCCTGGACGCGAAGTTCAACTTCGATGACAACGCCCTCTATCGTCAGAAGGACGTCGTGGCCATGCGCGACACCACCGAGGAAGATCCTCGTGAAGTCGCTGCCTCCGAGTTCGGCCTCAACTACATCGGTCTCGATGGCAACATCGCCTGCCTCGTCAATGGCGCTGGTCTCGCGATGAGCACCATGGACATCATCAAGCTCCACGGTGGCGATCCAGCCAACTTCCTCGACGTGGGTGGTGGTGCCTCCAAGGAACAAGTCAGCGCCGCCTTCAAGATCATCCTCGGCGATGCCAACGTGAAAGGCATCCTGGTCAACATCTTCGGCGGAATCATGGATTGCAAAATCATCGCCGACGGCATCATCGCCGCCGCTCAGGAAACCGGTCTCAGCCTGCCCCTCGTCGTCCGCCTGGAAGGCAACAACGTGGATGCGGGCAAGGCCACCCTTGCCTCCAGCGGCCTCGCCATCACCAGCGCCGACGGCTTGACCGACGCCGCTCAGAAGATCGTCGCAGCTGTCGCCAAGGCAGCCTAACAGGCCCCTAAAGGTTCCATGAAGGTCATTGAGATCGCCTTCTCCACCTACCCCGTGCTAGATATGGCACGGGCGCGCGCTTTCTACGAGGGCGTGCTGGGGTTGAAGGCGACCATGGATCATGACATGGGCGAGAGCGGTCACTGGGTGGAGTATGACATTGGCCCCGGCACCCTGGGGCTTGGTCGCTACGATGGCTGGAAGCCCACGTCTGACGGATGCACCGTGGGTCTCGAGGTGGAAGACTTTGAAGCCGCCATTGCCAAACTCCAGGCCGCCAACGTGCCGTTCAAGATGGGTCCCTTTGAGACACCAGTCTGCCGCATGGTGATTGTGCTCGACCCGGATGGCAACTCCCTCTGCATCCACAAGCGCAAGCCTGGGCACCATTGAAGCCGTCTGCTGGAGAGCAGATGCAGCCTAGTGGTTGAACACAAACTCCGCTGAGTTGATCAGCGACCACATCAAGTCCTCGACTGCCATGGGGCGGGTAATGCCGGGGGTCGCGAAGTAGCGCAAGGCCCTCTTCATCTCTGTCGTGGTGGGCGTGCGATTGTAGGCGGCGAGATACAGCTCACGAACGATGACCGGTGGGCTCTTGTCGCCGCGGTGAAGATTGCTCACCCGACCTGTCTCACGACCCAGCTTGTCCTGAAGCGACTGGGAATTCATGAGATGCAGGGCCTGGACGACGCTGCTCTTCTTGTCGCGCTCGCAAGGGCATTCCTGGCTGGCATTCGGACGACCAAAGGCATCGAGGAAGTCGCTGTCCAGCTTGTGATTCCAGGTTTGCGAAGCACGTGATCCCGAAGGCAGACCGGCAAACTCATCCGTCGATTGCACCAGATCATTCACCGCATCGGCGAGCACTTCAGCGCTGAGGCGACGTTTGTAGGAGCGGGAGAAGTTCTTGTTATCGGTGACGTTCGAGTCATTCGGATCACTGCTCAGCTGGTAGGTGCGTGAGCGCATGATGGTGCGCATGAGATGCTTCAAATCGAACCCGCTGGATTCGAAGTCCTGCGCCAGCCAGTTCAGCAGCGGCTCGTTGGTGGGCGGATTGGATACGCGCATGTCATCGACAGGATCAACGATGCCACGGCCGAAGAACTCGGCCCAGATGCGATTCACGATCGCCTTGGCGAAGAAGGGATTGCTCGATGAACGCATCCAGTCGGCGAGAGCCGCGCGCGGGTCCTGGCCTTGAACGTAAGGCATCACAGGACCATCGGGAGCCTTCGGAACCATGACGGCATCCGTGATCGGGTGAGTGATTTCACCCTTGTCACCCGGCCACCAGTATTCGGGCTCGCCCGAGATGGGAGCACTGATCCCCTGCCCCTTGCGTTTCATCTGCGCGAAGAAGGCGGCGAACTGGTAGTAGTCCTCCTGCGTCCATTTCTCCGAGGGATGATGATGGCACTTCGCGCAGTCCATTCGCACGCCGAGAAAGATCTGGCTGACAAAGCCGGAAGCATCCACGGGCTCACGCTTGTCGCGCCACATGGCCACGGGTCCATTCTCATGCGTGCTGCCGGAGGCCGTGAGCAACTCACGCACCATCTGGTCGTAGGGCTTGTTGACGCGGAAACTGTCGCGCAGCCAGCGATCAATGAGAAGCACAGGCTTCACTCCCACGCGGGAGGGATTCGGACGTATGAGGTCGCCCCACTTGATGGCCCAGTGGTCAGCGTAGTTGGGATGCTCCAGCAACTCGTCGATCACCTTCTCACGCTTGTCAGGTGCCTGGCTGGCGAGGAAGGCACGAGTCAGTTCGGGCGATGGGAGCACGCCGATGGCATCCAAGGAGGCGCGACGGAGGAACTCGGAGTCACTGCACTCGCTCGAAGGCTGGAGGCCGAGCTTCTGCAATCGAGCATAGACATGCTTGTCGATGTCGTTGTGGACCGGCAGCTTCGCATAAACCTCATCACCCATCACCTTATCGGCAGGAACGGTGACACGCGCCACGTCCACCATGCCCATGTAGCGCATGACAATGACGCCCTCGCCTGTGAGGGTGCCTGCGGTGATGACGCCGAACTCATCCACCGTCGCCATCTCTTTGTCTTGCGACAAATACTCCGCCAGCTTGGTGACATCACGCTTGCTGCCATCCGAGTAAGTGGCCGTCACCTTGAGCGCCTGTGTGGAACCTTTTTTGTAGAGCTTCTCGCGCGGCTCAAGAGACACTGAGGCGAGCTTCGGATCCTGCTCGGCGGAGAAGGGCATCCCCTGCTTCATCCATTCGAGCACCACCTTGTAGGCTTCGCTGTCCTTGGTGATGCGAGCCCCACCTTCGTGCGGCACCGCGCCGGTGGCCTTGAGGAGCAGAAGGCTTTGTTCGGGAGCCGCCGGGAAGACGCGGCGGCCTCGGTTGTCCTCGACGATCTCGTGAAAATCGTTGCGTGGATCGTAGCCGAAGACGGACAGCTTGAAATTCGATTGTCCCTCGGGCTTGGCGTGGCAGGAGCCCGCACTGCATCCCGCCTTGGCCAGATGTGGCATCACGTCGTTGGTGAAACTCAGACGCGATTCCGCAGGCGCATTCAGAGCCAGGCACAGAGGGAGAATGGAGAGCACACGTCGCAGCATCACTTCGGGGTGAAGAAACCTACGCCCGACCGGCTGTCGTTCTTGCCCCGTGTGCTATTCGTTGAGCCCGTGATGCTGGCGATAGGCCGTCCACAACGCCTCACCCATCATCTTGGCCGGCAGTCGCGCATCCGTATCGAGGATGTCCACCATGATGAGTCCATCGAGCACGGAGGAGAACTCCTTGTCCACATTGAAGCTGAGGATGGTGCCATTGAGCCGGAGATAATGCTTGAGCAGCACAGGCAAACCTTTGCCATCGGTCTCAAGACTGGAGATCACAGCCGAACAATCATCCACATCCTGCAATTGAGTGCTGATGAACTCCTTGAGCAACTTCCTCGCGCCGAGATAACGGAAGGGCTTCCGCGGCTTCACCATCTCCGAGAGTTCGGGATGGCTGCGCTGCTCTTCGAGGAACTCCACGATGAGTTTGCGCGAGAGCTTGTCGTAATCCTTGCTGATGCTCACCGGTCCGAAGAGCTTGCGATAGTGCGGGTTGCGGCCCAGCCACACCAGGACCCCTTTCCACAGCAATGGCAGTGCTGCCGCCGTGCGCTGGTAATCGGGCGCTACGAATGATCGTCCCATCTCCACGGCATCGCCCAAGTGCGCCAGGAACGGTTTCTCGAACTTGAAGAGTGAATTGGTGTAGAGCCCCTTCGGACCATACTCACGCAGGATGAGATCGGCACGTCCCAGACGATAGGCTCCTGCAACGCGATGCTTTTGTTCATCCCACAGGAAGATGTGCAGGTAGTAACGGTCGAACTTGTCCAGATCGATCTCGTCACCGGTTCCCTCTCCCACCTCGCGGAAGGTAATCTCCCGCAGTCGCCCGATTTCGTGCAGCCCATTCGGGATGTCGGCCGAAGGCGCGACGAAGACGGTAAGAGAGCCCTGGCTGCCGAGATTTGCACCACCCGCACGCAGCTTCTCCACCTCCTGCCTCAATACTTCCGTCTCCACAGCTGGAGCAATCGTTTCGCCTGAAGTCACGGCTTTGGCAGCACCATCGCCGCCCTGATTCTTGCGCTTCGCCAGGACCAAGGTGTGCAGCCGCAGATATCGCGTCAGCGCCTGGTCATCCTCGAATTTCTTGAGCTTCGAAAAGGGAATGCACTGCCCCGCACGGAGCACCGTGGGAGCATGCTTGCGTCCGAGGAACTCACGCATCAGCAGCCCTGTGCGAAGTCTCCGGTTCAACAACCCCGCCGCCTGAAAAATCATCCCGTTATTGCCCGGGAAAAACACCGGCAGCACTGCGGCCTGCGTCCTGCGCACCAGCGCCCCCAAATGATCCGACCACGGCGATTCCTGAATGCCGCGGCCCGGCTTGTAATGCGCCACTTCACCCGCAGGAAAGATCATCAGTGCTCCACCCTCACGGAGGTATCGAATCGTCTCCTTCAGCGCCGACAAGTTCTTGCGCCGAGCCCCGGGACCCTTAACCGAATGCACCTTGATCACGTGTCCCTGCAGCTCAGTGACATTGACCAGTTTCTCGTCGGCAAGGATCCGAAGATCGGGCCGATGCCGTGCAATGAAATGGCCCAGCACCACCGGATCCATGAGGCCGAAGGGATGATTGGCAACGATGATGAGAGGCCCCTTCGAAGGCAATTCGAAGTCCTTCGGCAGTTCCGTCACGTAGCGATGCTCCATTGTCGCCAGCACAGAATCGAGCCACCCATACAGCGACTCATCGCGAGAGTGCTGGCGGTAATGCTCACGCATCTCGCTGTAGGTCTTCCGAAACCGATGGAAGGCCAGAGCACGATCCACCAGTGGCCCCACCAAATGGTAGAGCCCTTTCCGAAGCGGTGTCTGGAGGTGCTGGCGTAAATCGATCATCGGATTTCTGAATAATGTCACCGAGTCTGTGCTTCTCCATTCGGTGCCACAAGCATCGTTTTTGTCACCTTTCTCTGATCCCGGTCAGAATTTTCAGCCTCTGGTTGTTTCCTGCGACGACATCGTTACAATCGCCGCCCGCAGCAAGCGCTCCTGTAGCTCAATGGTTAGAGCAGGGGACTCATAATCCCTTGGTTGTCGGTTCGAGTCCGGCCGGGAGCACCAGATTTCAGCGAAGTGGCATGCGGCGCTCAAGGCAATCGCTGAGCCACTTCACCAGTTCTGAGACGTTTGGATACTTCTTGCGCAACTGCGCGAGCGTGGACCAGTCGAGCGTGGGACGTTGAGCAGGAGCTGTGAGTCGATGGATCGTGAGCATCGTTTGCACCGCTTCAAACTCGGAGGCTGTCATGCCGAGGATGCTCTCGGCATCAGGGAGTCCATCCAGTGCATTCAAATCGACACCCAAGGTGCTGATGCCGACGCCAAACTGATGACCGAGGCTGCGCAAGGATTCGACGAGAGCTTCATCATTGATCGCTTCGGCGATGACGAGTTCCCCCTGGGTGGTCCAGCGTGTGGCGCTGAGGGCCTGGAAGAAATCGGGTGAGAACGTTTCCAACGAGGCCGAGAGCTTCATCGTCACTCCGGTGATACCTACCTCGGGACCACCAAGATGACGACGCAGGGAAATCATCGTCTCATCAAATCGCGGCTGCTCATCGGCACCCGTCTCCACATCCCAATCGGCACAGATCAAATCAGGCGTCTCCCAGTCGCCATCAACGCGCAATTGCGTCCCATGCTTGCCATTGAGCACGAAGGGAAACTGTGAGCGCCCAAGGCTCAGGCGCTCGTAAATTGCGAGCATCTTCAAGTAGCGCTGACGAACAAGGTCGCCCTCTTCAATGGACTCGAAGAAGCTGCCGTGACGTCCATTGGAGCCCGTCGCTGATGAACGCTTCAGTCGAAGATAATAGCCCTGACCTTGATCCACCTTGGCAATGGGTGAGGTGGGATCATAGGACAAGATGGAGAAATGGTAGCGCAGCGTGGCATCACTGTATTCATCACCCAGCCGGAATCTCACAAGGCGGATTAATTCGGTGCCCTTGATGGCCTCCGAGGGTTGAGTGGGAAGGATTTCCGGCAGGATGTGTCGGAGATGTTCGCGAAGATTCATGAAGGGCAGGGAGAGGCCGCAGCATGAGGAATGCCACACGCAGCGTCAAGCATGGAGATGGCACAACGTCAGAAAGCGCCAGCGATCTTTCGACCGACCCAGAACACTCCGAGCAGCACCAGCACGAAGGCTGCCCATGCAGGATGCGCCCAAAGCAACAACCGACGTTCATCAAGCTCGGGATCGGGCAGTGCGGCAACGGCTTTCACCAGATCATCGGGTTGCACCGAGGTCATCACCTTGCCTCGCGTGAGCATCGCGATCTCACGCAGCACATCATAGCGAGCGGGCTGTCCGATCTTCTCACGAGTGCTTCCCTGAATGGAGATCACGCTGTCGAGCGGGGCTCCGCTCTCCGCGCAAGTGAGGCGGACTTTGTGTTCTCCTGGTTCGTTCGGTGTGAAGCTGCCCGTGAACAGGCCCCATGATTCCTCGCCACCCGGCAGGAGGCGGACGCTGTGCGTCTTGCCGCTCGGTGCAGCGACCTGTGCAATCACGACGGCATCACGCAACGGTTCGCCTGAAGGGCTGAGAGCATTCGCGTTCAAGGTCAGCACATCGCCGGTGCGTGGACGATCAGGACTGTAGAAAAGTCGAAGGCTGCTTCCGGAGGACATGTTGCGCTGGTAGGCCATCCAGCGAACCACCTGTCCCCAAAAGCGATAGTGATACTTGTCTTCCACGCCACGACGCCAGCGCCAAGCACCATCGCTGCCCATGAAGAGAATCTTCCCTGAGCCATAGGTCTTGGAGACGATCATCGGCACACGCCCAAACCGAGTGGTCTCGCTGCTATGGGTAGCGAGCACTTCGGTTCCAGCTTTGGCGCGCAGCGCAGGGGCATACCATTGAAAACCAGGCAAGGTGGCCCACACGCGCGTGCTCGCATCATCGCTGTCCTCGAGCTTCGTGAGCAGACTTCGCTGGCCCGCATCGGTCAAGGCGAACCGCCCTGGTGCTGCACTCCCCCACCCTCTGGGTTGAGCTTCATCGAGCACCACCGGATAAAGATCCGCGAGCGGTGACTTCTCGAAGGTGCCCTGATGGCCGTTAAAGCCAGGAAGGAAGACAAGACCCGCCGCCTGATCGCGCACGAGATGCTTCAATTGCTCGCATTGCTCCTGGGTGAGTTGTTGCGGCTCCATGCCCACATCGCCGAGGAAGACCACATCGTATTTGCTCAGTGCTTCAGTCTTCGGGAAGGCATCCAGATAACCACGTCCGCCGCCCATCTTGTCGAGGCCGGGGTGAAACAGCAGGCACTCGACTTCCACCCCCGGATCACGCTCCATCGCATTGCGCATGTAGCGATACTCCCAGCGGGGGAAGGACTCAATGATCAGCACCCGCAGCTCTTCCTTTCGAATCGAAACCGGTGCCTCCATCGAGTTGTTCTCGGGATAACGTTCGCCAGTAATCGAAGGGACTTTCAGCGTGAGCTTCACATCGCCGGTCTTCGCAGGACGCCAGACGATGCTGTCCTGAGCCTTGCCCATGGCTGGAAGCACAATGTCTTTCGTCATCGATTCGCCAGTGCTCGCCGTCATCTCAACAGTGACCGATTGCTCGCGAGGCAGCGAACTCTCGATGACAAAGGGAATGCGCAGCGGCTTGCCTTCCACCCCGAAGGTGGGTGCATCAAAGCTCACGACCCACACATCCGGCAGACGAGTTTCCGCACCAGCTGGCACGGCGAACACGGGTGCGTTTCTCATGCGCAACTGAGTGGCAGCCTGGGCAGGGGCTTTGCCGGTGTTCCAGTCGCCATCACTGATGAGCACCACACTGCGCAACCGAGGATGCTGATCCATCACCTTACTCAGGGCACCATCAATGTCTGTGCCATCGGTCGCCGATTCCAGGCTGGATGAGAAGGGCTCCACCACGACGTCCATGCGTTTCGACAGGGGCTGCCAGATCACAGGCGATGTCAGCGGAGCAATGGTCTCGGCTCGCGAGGCCGGAGCACTCGATGGCGTGGACTCATTGATCACATCACGAGTGTTCATGCTCTTCGAGACATCGTAGAGCACGGCAACAGCAGGCCGCTGGTCCGGTTTGAAGGTCTCCCTCCATTCGGGCTGGTTCAGCGTGACCGCGATGCAGATAGCAATCAGCACACGCAAGAGTTCGAGCCAGCCCATGGCCCGCTTCTTAACCGCACGCTTCCATCCCATCCACGCGAGCACGGCGGTGATCAGGACTATGATAACACTCAGCGCAACCGTGCCCGGAGTGGTGACAAAGGTAAGCTGACTGGATGTGATCATGCCATCACCTCCCGCTTGGTTTCCACGCGTTGAGTATCTTTAGCTCCGGGGAGGCAGAGAATGGCTTCACCGATCAGAGCCAAAGCCATGAGCAGGAGGAAGGTGCGCCAGATCTCGTTGGCCAAGGCGTTCTCGTTCTCCACCTCATCATCCACGCGACGGAACTGCAGACCTGCGAAGAGTTTCTTCACTGCTTCATCGCTGACCATCGCAGGCGAATCCTCGCGCAGCGGACGATTGAGCGCCACCAACCGCTCGTCTGAGGCAACCACGCCAGCAACCAAAGATGAAACGGATGCCTCGGAACCATCGGCCTGACGCCAGGTCACATTGCCCGGCAGCGCGTTGGACGATGCTTCGCGGAGTTGCGCCGAGCCCAAGGTTTTCGCTCCTTGAATCAAGGCACGTTGCAGCATGGCGTAGAAGACGATCCCATCGCGAGCCAGGCTGCTGTGCGCCGATCCCGGAAGTGTGCCGCAGAACCAGGCTCCACCACTTTGTTCACTGGCTGCGCGAGCCATGAGGAGTTCACCATTTGCCAGTCGAGCGAGCGGGCTGCCATCACCGGCGATCTCGCAATGCTTGAGGACTTCGAGTTCACCCACGGGCAAAGCGGTGCCGCCGCGAGCATTCGCGAGGAGATCATCACTCGCCCGCCACCATTCGATCGAGCCTGCGTTCTCCACCTTGTTCACCTGCTTCCAATTCCCCCAACGCATCCCGAGAATGCTAGCCTCATCACGTTGGCCGTTCGGAGGCGGGAAGAAGATCACCGTTCGCCCCGATGTCACATGATTGGTCAGTTGTTTGGCCAGGATGTCATCGGAGGCGGGCAAGGGCGCATGCCAGAGCACGAGCGCGGTCTTGTCCCAGTCGATCTCAGAGGCACGTTGCGGCGAAAGCACCTGCACTTCTTGTTTGCGACCCGGCTCAATGGGCGAGGCGAGCACCGCACGCATGGGATCAATCACATCAGGGTCATCCGATACGATGACGCTCAAGGGCATGGACGGTTGATCGAAGACGAAGTCGAAAACGTTGTCGCGAATATTGGTGTCCGCTGGCAGTTCGATGCGCCCCCAGCCACGCTTCACCGACTTGTCGATCGGCACCGCCTGCGCCTGGAGCACCAGTTCATTGGCCAGCAAGGTCACCTTCATCGTGCTCCTGGCTCCATTGACCACGACTTGAAGCGGAAGCTCCACGGGCTGCGGTGCTGCACTGTGTCGAGTCAGTCGCAAGTCGAGCATGAGTTCGGCACGATCCGTGGTTTCACGTCGGATCACGTGGTCCACCTGCACAGCGATGTTGTCTTCAGCGAGTTGCGGATACGCGATCAGATGGAATCGCACGGCTTCGAGTTTCGCGAACGCGGCACGCAGCGCTTCCCAGCGTCCGCTCGTGGCATTCCAATCGGCCTGCCGCAAATCGCTGGCGATCCAGATATCGGTGCGTCCAATCTGATTCACGGTGATGAAGTCCAGAGCGCTTTGCATCATCGCCGGGAGATCGGCCGCGGTGTCGGACGTCTGAGCGGCGGGCAAATCGGTCAAGGCCTTGGCATTGTCGATCAAGGTCGGCTCGTTGGTGGCGCTGTCGATAAGCACCACCTTGGTGCGCGAGCCGAACATGTCTTCAATGCCTCGCGCAATCTTCTTCACGGCCGAGGACCGTTTTGATTCCCCTGTTGCCAGGTTCTGCTGCTCCATGCTCGCGCTGCGATCCAACAACACAATCACCGCATCCGGCGAGCCTCCCGTGAGTCCCAACCATCCTCCCGCCAACGGACGCGCCACCAGCAAGATCAGCCCGAGCACCGCCAGCACGCGAAACGCCAGGATCAGCATCTGTCGCAACCGTGAATACCCGCGGTTCATCTGCTGCGCCGCCAGCAGAAACATCATCGCCGCCCACTCGATCGTGCGCCGACGATGCAGATGGATCAAATGAATGATCACTGGCAACGCCGCGAGCGGCAGAGCAAAGAGAAGCGCTGGGGCGAGGAAGCTCATCGTCCCCCCTTCTTCGGTGTTCGGCCCAGCAGGAATCTCGCGAGCACATCGTCGTAAGCCTCGTGCATCTTCACGCGGTGGTAGTCGATGCCGGTGGTGCGGACGAGGTCGTCCATGTCGGTCAAGTATTGGCGCACGGCGTCGCGATACTGGCGGGCGATGTCGGTCGGATCAGCGAGCACAGCTTCGCCACCTTCGAGATCGACGAAGCGAGCCGGACGATCGAACTCGAAGTCGATCTCCTGCTGATCGAGCAGGTGGAAGACCACCACGTCGTGCTTGCGGTAGCGCAGGTGCTGGAGCGCGGGCTTCAAGTCTGACGGCTGCACAAAGAGGTCCGACACAATCACCACCAGCGCGCGCTGCGGAATCTTCTCCGCCGCCTCGTGCAGGGATTCAACGATCCGCGTCTCGCCCTTCGGCTGAAGCTCCGCCAACGCATCAAGCACTAGCCCAAGATGCGAGGCTCCACGCTTGGCAGGCAGCTCGCTTTTCTGCTGCGCGTTCATCGCCCACAGCCCCACAGCATCACCTTGCTCCGCCGCGAGGTAGGCCAGCGAACCCGCGATGCGCTTCGCATAGTCGAGTCGTGTCGCGCCTTCCTTGCCGAACTTCATCGAGCCGCTGGCATCGACGATGAGGCACAGACGAAGGTTGGTGTCTGCCTCGAACTCCTTGATGTAGTAGCGGTCACTGCGGCCCCACATGCGCCAGTCGAGACGACGCGTATCGTCGCCCGGCACATACTTGCGATACTGGGCGAATTCGATGGAGGAGCCACGCACCGGACTGCGGTGCTTGCCGGAGACGCCACCAAGCATGGCGTGACGTGCGTGCAACGGCAGCGGCAGCAGGCGACTGAGGACTTTAGGGTCCAGGAATGTGCGAGAACTCTGCATACCTATTAGCTCGTTCTCGTCCTCCTACTCGTCCTCGTCCTCGAAAAACCTTCCGAATCACCTCCACTCTCCTGCCCGCCGAAACGCTCGATGAGCTTTGACAAGATTGAGACCACTCTCACGAGCAACGCCTTGCCCTGTTCAATGCGGGAAGCAACGACTGCCCCCTTGGCGACCAAGATGTCTAAGCATCCGGCGCACTCCGTGGCAGAACCTCGAGCATCATCGAAGAACCTTGCGCGTTGCAAGCTACCGCGTCTGCCATTGCCCTCTGCGGTATTGAGCACTTGTGAAATGCTGGCGCGGTCGAGTTGATCGAGCGTTTCAGCTAGTCTGGGTGGACGAGCTTCTTTGAGTTCTGCAAACAGAGCCGTTACCCACGCGATGAACTGAAGCTCGAGTTGATAGACTTCGAGCTTTTCGTGATCGAACTGAGGGGATGCGGCCATTCGGTAGCGAGTTGAAGCAGGGCAAATTTTTCGAGGACGAGTAGGAGGACGAGGACGACTAAAGCGTTCCGAGCGTCGGGCAGATGCGTTTACTTCTCGTTACTCAATTCCGCCACGAGGCGCTTCACCACTTGCTTGGAATCCACACCATCGCTCTCTGCGGTGAACGTCGTCATCACGCGATGACGCAGCACGCTCTCCACCACCGCGACGACATCTTCCTGCCGCACCATGTAGCTGCCGTGAAGCGCTGCACGAGCCTTGGCACCGAGCACGAGATACTGCACCGCACGCGGACCAGCGCCCCAGCCGACGAGCGACTTCATCCATGCGGGCGCATCAGCTCCGTGTGGGCGAGTGCGACGCACCAGATCGACGATGAACTCGTAGATGTGATCGGACACCGGCACGCGGCGCACCAGATCCTGGAAGGCCATCACGCGGTGACCATCGAGCACATGCTCCAGCTTCGGCAGCGATACACCGGTCGTTGTCTTGGCGATCATGAGTTCCTCCTCACGGCTCGGGTAATCGACGCCGATCATGAACATGAAACGGTCGAGCTGCGCCTCGGGCAGCGGGTAGGTGCCTTCCTGCTCGATCGGGTTCTGCGTGGCGAGCACGAAGAACGGCTGCTCCAGCGTGTAGGTGCGGCCCGCGACCGTCACCTTGTGCTCCTGCATCGCTTCCAGCATCGCGGCCTGCGTCTTGGCCGGAGCGCGGTTGATTTCATCGGCGAGCACGATGTTGGCGAACACGGGGCCCTTCACGAACTCGAACTCACGCTTGCCGCTGTTCTCCTGGAGAATGTCCGTGCCCGTGATGTCCATCGGCATGAGGTCCGGCGTGAACTGAATGCGGCTGAAGGACAAGCTCATCGTCTCCGCGAGCTTCGACACTAGCAGCGTCTTCGCTAGTCCCGGCACGCCCATTAGCAAGGCATGACCACGCGCGAAGAGACAGATGCAGAGCTGCTCGATAACGTCACTCTGGCCGACGATGATCTTGCTGAGTTCCTTGGTGAGCTGGGCATACACGTCGCGGAGCTGATCAATGGCGGCGACATCGTCTTGTGGCAGGGGCGTTTGAGGGGCGGACATGTGCGCGAACTCTCGCCTGTGGGAGCCCTGCCACGCAAGGAGAAAGGCGATCTACTGGAAATCATCTGGCAGTGTTGAAGCACGTCACTTGATTCCCGGCATGAGGCGCTGAATCCAGCGCGAGCAGATCCACAGCACGCACCCAGCAATGCCAGCGGTGAAGACTACATCCATGAAGCGATCGGGCATCTGTGCTGCGGCATCACCCGAGACTTCGCCTGCGAGCAGACCCGCCAGCAGATTGCCCAAGGCGCTCCCGAGAAACCAGATGCCCATCATCTGACCTGTGAGACGCGGGGGTGAAAGCTTGGTCACTGCACTCAAGCCGACGGGACTGAGGAACAGCTCGCCAATGGTGTGAAGGAAGTAGATGGACAGCAGCCACGTGGGCAGGACGGGACCGGTCTTCAACGCTTGCTTCGCTGCGATCGAGGCGATCACAAATCCCGCCGCCAGCATGAGCAGTCCCCAGGACAGCTTGGTGGCCAGCAGCGGCGCCCGACCACGTTTTGCAAGCGCCATCCAGAAGGCGGCAATCACTGGAGACATGACGATCACAATCAACGGATTGAGCGATTGGAACATCCCTGCTGCCAGTTCCACACCTGCGATGTTTCGAAGGGTGAACCGTTCAGCAAACAAGCTGAACGAGGAGCCAGCCTGCTCGAAGCCCGCGAAGAACAGCACGGCAGCAACGAACAAGATCACAATCACCAGCATCTGCTTTTTCTCAGTCGTTGAGAGTCCTGCCAGCAAGAAGGCCCACAAGAAAAACACGACAGCTACGGCCACGATGAAGATCGAACTCACACGAGCAACCGCGATGGGATCAAAGCCGATCACCCCCGTCCAGCACAGCAAGACTCCCAATACTAAGAGGGCCAGCACCGAGAGGAAGAGCGTCCACTCCCGCCGGACGTTCTGTCCTGGATGAGGTTGCCAGTTACCCACCTCAGCGATGTGTCGCTGCGTGAGCTTGAACTGAACCAATCCAAGCACCATGCCTGCCGCCGCTGCTGAAAAGCCCCATCGCCACGCAATGTGCTCCCCGAGATTGCTGCACAGCACCTGACCGATCAGGGCTCCAATGTTGATCCCCATGTAAAACAACGTGAAGCCCGCATCACGCCTCGCTCCGCCTTCAGGATACAATTGCCCGACGAGCGCACTCATGTTCGACTTCAGCAGCCCCGAGCCCAATCCGACGATGAGCAAGCCGAGGTAAAAGGTGTCCTTGCGGTCGATGCCCAGCACCAGATGCCCGAAGGCAATCACCACACCACCCCACCAAACGGCAGACTTCGCTCCAATCAGACGGTCCCCAACCCATCCGCCCGGCAATGCCGCCAGATACACAAGAGCTGTGTAGAGCCCATAGATCGCAGCAGCTTCCTCGTCTTTCAGCCCCATGCCACCGCGCACCGCATCGACCATGAAGAGAACGAGTAAGGCCCGCATCCCGTAATAACTCATGCGCTCCCACATCTCGGTGAAGAACAAGGTGAAGATCCCGGGCGGATGTTTGGCGATGGGTTCGGACATAGGCGGCGCGAAGCATGACACGAATCAGGAGCCGCGATCAATCCTCAATCTCAGATGATTGGCCATCACCAACGACTGAGCGTTGCAGTTGCGGCAGTCGCGTCCCGCCGTAGCTTCGGCCCGTGTTCCTGCCCGCCCTTCGCCCAACCCTCTGCTCTCTGACCGCAATCGCCTGCATGGCAGCACCGTCACTGGCCGCAGAGAAGCTGGAGGCCATGAAGGATTTCCGCACCGCTCAGCAAGCCATAGCGGACGGACTCTACAATGTGGCGGCCGTGAAGGCCGGGCGATTGTTGCAGGATGGACAGTGGTCTCCAGCCGACCAGCAAACCCTCGCCTCACTCTGGGTGGAGTCGCTGGTCCGTTCGAATCAGGGACACGCGGCACTCGAGGTGCTCAAGGCCTACACTATTGTGAACCGTGAATACTGGGAGGGGCTGGCATTGATCCTCACGGGCGAGTATGGCACCGCCAGCAATGTGCTCGCCGATGCCATTACAAGTTCATCGGACAACTTGCGCCCCTGGGCCATCATTGCTCGCGCCCATGCACTGGTCGGCGATGGCCGCGACGCCAGTGCCCGCACGATGCTCACACCGCTTCGCGAGCATCCAGATCCAGTCATTGCTAAGCATGCGCGGCTGTTTTTCAACGAGCTAGAAGCTGGCACTCGCACACAGACGGTGCTCAATCGCTTGTCTCGAGAACGGGGTCCAAAAGACGCCAGCATTCAATACCTGCGTGCACGCGCCCTTATGGAGCAGGGTGAATTGAAAACGGCTGAGTCCGTGCTCCGTGATCTGCTGCACACCGATTCGTCCGGCATGAAGCCTGTGGTGCATGATGCTGCTGTGGTCCTGCTGGCCGATGTTCTCTGGCGCCAGCGATCGCCTGAAGCGATCACACAGCTGCTCACCTTCATCAATTCGTTCAGCACCAAGACCGAAGCTCGCAACAGCAGTGAATTCTGGAGCGAAGCCTTCGCTCAACTGGAGCGCATCGCTCTCGCCAGTAAACCAGCCGAGACCTTGATCAATTCCGCGATCACCTGGGCCTCGGACGAAACACTGCCTGAGAGGCAAGGCCATGCCCTCATGTTCCTCTCCTCCGAGCTGCATCGTTTGAACCGCGACGTCGAGGCCACCGGTTTGGTCGAAGCTCTCCTGCAGCTTCACCCACGCCATCCGCGTGCCAGTGACGCCATCCGTCTCGCAATGCAGTTGCATGGCATCGCACGCAATGATTCACGTGTGCTCCAGTTGGCTGAGCGCTGGCAGAAGGACTTCGGCGAAGACAGCGGCAAGGGCGTGGTCGATTTCCTCGTGGGACTCATCCATTTTATGCGAAGCGACTATCGCGACGCGCTTCGTTCATTCGTCCTCGCAGCGGATGACGAGGGCGACCTCGCGCGTCGCCGCCGGGCTCTTTACAATGCCGCACTGTGCGCCATTCAGACCGGACAGAAGACCCTCCTGCAATCCCTCATCACGCAACTTGGCGAAGCCAGCATCGAGGATCCCAATCGTAAACCGAACTCCCCTCCGATCACGGATACGGATGCCGATCTCGCGCTCGACAAGGCTCTTCAACTGGCTTCCAAGCTCGATCCGAAAGCCGAGAAAGAACTCAACGAGTTCATCATCTCACATCCTTCCAATACGAGGCTTGCCGAGGCACATGTGGCTCTGGCTGAGTTCCGCATGTTGGATGTTCCCCCACGAGTCAAGGAAGCCATCGAAAGCCTCGATCTCGCGACGCAACTCGCCACCTCACCCGCTCTCAAGGAACGCATTGCTTACGTGCGAGTCTGGCTACGCGAGGCCCAAATGGACCTCACGGGAGTTGTTCGTGAGGCGCAGGCCTTTCTGGCCGCATGGCCTGAATCATCACGCTCCGACGAGGTTCACATGAAACTCGCCGAGTCGTTCTATCGACAGGAGAAGTATGCTCTGGCACGCACCGAGTTTGAGCGTCTCGCAAGCACACAGCCCACTTCGAGCTATGCCGATGCGGCACTTTATTTCGCAGGCATGTCCGCTATGGCCGTGCCTACGACGGAGGGATTGAATGCCGCCATCAGCACCTGGGATGATCTCATTCAACGCAATGGTCCCCTCACCTTTGCGGCACGACTTCAGCAAGCCGTTGCCACACGACGTCAGGGCAATCCCGAGAAGGCGCTCAAGATCTACGACGCGCTGCTGGAGCTGCCTGAGGCGAAGGGAGATCAGCTACTCAGTCTCCAGCTCGAGAAGGCAGAGCTACTCATCGATATGGGCAAGAAGGCACCCGCTCGATACGACGATGCCGTGAAACTCCTTCGGGCGATCCTCGCGACACCTCAGCTGCCAAACGCTTGGTCCGGTCGTTGTGGTGTCTTGCTTGCTGCCACGCTGCGTGATTTGAACCGTCCGGATGAGGCTCTCGAAGCTTGCTACGATGTCGTCAACATCGGCACCAATGTGCTGACCGGTCCACAGAATCCCACCGAGTATCTATGGTTCTATCGAGCTGGTTTCATCGCCGTTGATTTGCTTGAAGCAGCGCAGCAATGGGAGGCCGCAGCGCGCATGGCGGAGCGGCTCTCCAAGACTTCGGGTGATCGCGCCAAGGACGCCGCCGAGCGGGCCTCGAAGATCCGCCTCAAGCATTTCCTCTGGGACGGCGAGAAGTAGGGCGAGCTACTTCGTCTTGTTCTTCGGCATGTAGGGACGCACCACCTCGACAAGGCGCTTGTAGCCCGCTTCGCTGAAGTGCAGCTTGTCGGCGACAAACAATTCAGGCTGAGGCTGACCATCGGCACCGAGCGATACCTTGCTGGTGTCGATGAAGATGAGGTTGGACTGTGACTTCACGAACGCTGCGATCAGCGCGTTGAGTTTATCGCCCTCCTCGCGCTCGGTGATGCGAGAGATGGCCGGACTCAGAGCCAGATACGCAATTGGAATGGAAGCGAACTTGCTGCGGACCTTCGCGACGAAGTCCTTAAAGTCACCGAACACCTCCTCAGCCGATCTTCCGGCGTGGATGTCATTGCCACCTGCACGCAGCACAATCATGCTCGGCTCATAAGGGAAGATCATCCGCTCAGCGTAGTGCGTGGAGTCAGCGATCTGATTGCCACCGAAACCGCGATTCAGCACCAAAGTCTCCGGGAAGTCCTGCGCCAGCGACTTCCATCGAACGATCGTCGATGAACCGACGAACAAAACAGCCCCTTTCGGTGGGGCCTGCTCGGCATCGGCCTTCTCAAAAGCTGCGACCGCTTTCTCCCACTTCGCGAAATCGTGTGGAATCTTTTTGAGGGGTTCAGCAAAGGCTTGGGTGGCAGCCAAGACGGCCAGGAGAGTGAGGGAAACGAGGGAGCGCATAGAGTTGGAGTGCTGCGAACGATGGGCACTTCCCGCGTCTTTCGCTTCCCTTGGTGACTGCGGGTTAAACCGTAAACAGTTTGTCAAAACGCACCCAGAGCCATTGTCGAGAGGGCATTCATCCGATACAACTGCAGGCGTATGAACTCGCTCGCTCGTTCCACGCTCGTTGCCATCGCGTGCCTCCTTGGCTTCACTCCGCTCATGGCCATCGAACAACCCCAGACTGCCTTCGACCAGGCCGAGAAGCTGGCGAACGACAACAACCACCGCGAGGCAGCCAATGCCTTCAAGGCGATCCTGGAGCGCAGGGATGTCGAGGGTCGCTTGATCGCGAAGACGCTTCAGCGAGCGGTCGAGTCCCTGAACAATCTCGATGAAGCCGCCGAGGCGGAGCAAGTCATCGAAACCGCAGCGAAATCTCATGCCGATCAGTGGCTTGTGCTGGAACAGGCGGCTCTGAGTATCATGCAACTCAATCACCAAGGACGCTGGCTGAACAACCAGTTCATGCGTAGTGGCCAGTCGGGCCTGTATCGCGATGCGACGGAACGTGATCGCGTGCGGGCGTTTCAACTGCTGCTCGCGGCGCGCAAGGCGATGCCAGCGGATGCGTCGAAGGCTGATCGCGGGCGCTTGCTCGCGACCTTGATCGCTGCGTGGGGAGATGGTCGCAGTCCTAGTGAATTGCTGCGACTGACGGATGTCACCACGCTGCCGGACTACGATGAGAGCTACCCGTGGCAGCATCAGCGCGACGAGGCGCGTGGCTATCCGGTGGATGAGAAGGGCGAGCCGGTGTTCTTCGCGATGCCAGCGAGCTTTGAAGCCGCGACCACGGATGGCGAGCGTCTGCGCTGGGCCTTGCACGAGTGGGCAGGCGTGAGCGCGGGCAATGCGGTGCTGGCGAAGTATCGCTGGGCTGAGCGCGTGCAGTCGTGGTTCGGTGTGGGCACGCTGGAGAATGTGTTTCGTGCCGAGGCTGATGAGTCCGCCACACGCACCAGCATCGCAGCGGTGCATACGCTGGCGGAGGATGAGACGACCGCGAAGCTCGCGACCGGACCCAAGCGCTTCAAGCTGCCGCGCGACTACGCCTTCCTCGCTGATCTGCGTGAGGTGAGTGTGGCCAAGGTGGACCCGAAGGATGTCTTCGATGGCGACGGTGATGATGGCGTGTCGAGTTCGCGTGCGGCATCGGCTTCGATCGTGAGCGAGTTTCTGGCACGGCATCAATTCGTCGAAGCCGCCACCGAGTTGAAGGCCGCGATGACGCGCACCACGGACAAGGATGAACTCAAGTCCCTGCGCGATCAGCATGAGCAGATCGTGGGCAACTGGGGCCGCATTGAGAATGGCAAGCCGCAGCCAGCGGGCACGAAGGCGAAGCTCTCGCTCGTCTTCCGCAATGCAACGAAGGCGGAGTTCAGCGCACGGCGTGTGGATGTGGCGAAGCTGCTGGAAGACACGAAGGCGTATCTCAAGACGCGTCCGCAGCAGCAGGAGTGGGAACTCACCAACGTCAGTCGCATCGGCCATCGACTGATGGAGGACAGCGGACTCAAGTATCTCAGCGCTCCGGTCGCGACCTGGACGCAGGACTTGCAACCGAGGTCGAAGCACTGGGACGAGCGCATCGAGGCCGAGACGCCACTCAGCGAAGCAGGTGCTTACCTGGTGGAAGTCAGTTTCAATGGCGAGCACACGACGCGTGCGCTGCTGTGGATCGAAGGGCTGGCCATTGTGCAGACCACGCTGAGCGATGGCGTGCATTGCTTTGTCTGCGATGCGGTGACCGGCGCGCCCGTGCCGAATGCGAAGGTGAACGGCTTTGGTTATCGGGCGGAGTGGAAGCGCGATGGCGTGCTCACTAGCAAGTCATCGCTGCAATACACCTTCAATGAAGCGACGCGCAGCACCGACGAGCACGGTGTGGTGAAGTTCTCCGCACGCAATGACTTGCAGTGGTTGTTCGTCGCTCGCGATGCAGCGGGACGGCTGGCTTACTCGGGCTTTGAGTCGTTCTACTCCCCAGGTCGCAATGCGGAGATGCTGCGCCAGTCGCGCGTCTTCACCATGACGGATCGCCCGGTGTATCGCCCTGGGCAGCCGGTGAAGTGGCAGCTCTGGGCGCGGCAGGTGGGCTACGATCCGAAGCTGAACACGAATGCCTTCACCGGTGACAAGTGCGAGGTCACGATCATGAATCCGCGTGGTGAGAAGGTGAGTGAGAAGACTTATCGCGTGGATGACTCGGGAGCCGTGGAGGACACGCTGACGCTCGCGGAAGATGCGACGCTGGGCATGTATCGCATGTCGATCCGCCTCAATGGCAAGGAAGGTCCCTTCGGCAACCACAGCTTTCGCGTGGAGGAATACAAGAAGCCGGAGTTCGAGGTGAAGGTGAAGGCACCGGAGACGCCCGTGGCATTGGGCGATGCTTTCGAGTTCAGCGTGAAGGCGGACTACTACTTCGGCGGTGCGGTGAAGGAAGGCCGCGTGAAATACAAGGTGCAGCGCATGGCGCACACCGATACGTGGTTCCCGGCGGGCCGTTGGGATTGGCTCTTCGGCAGCGGCTACGGCTGGCGCAATCAGAGCTACTCGTGGTATCCCGGCGCGGGCTCGTGGTGCATCGCCCTGCCGCGTTGGCCGTGGTATTCATGGCACAGCGATCCGCCGGAACTCATCGCGCAAGGCGAGCAAGCCATCGGTGCGGACGGCACGATCAAGGTGAAGATCGACACTGCTCTCGCGAAGGAACTGCACGGCGATGAGGACCATCGCTACTCGATCGAAGTGAAGGTCACCGATAACTCGCGGCGCACGATCTTTGGCAAGGGCAGCGTGCTCGCCGCGCGCAAGCCCTTCATGGCCTACGTGTCGCTGAATCGCGGCTGGTATCAGACCGGCGATCAGGCGACAGCGAGCTTCTTCGCGCGCACCTTGGATGGTCGTGAAGTCGCGGCCACGGGCACGATGACAGTCTCCAAAATCACGTATGCCGCCGATGGCACGCCGAAGGAAGAGAGCGTGCATGAAGCGAAGGTGACGTTGGGCAAAGACGATGACCGCACAGGGACTGTGCGGACCACCTTCAAGTGGCCACAGGCGGGTCAGTATCGCGTGAGCGTGAAGCTCAAGGACGCTGCCGGGCATGAGGTCGAGGCCAGCACGTTCGTCGTGGTGCGTGGCGAGGGATTCAACGGCAAGGACTTCCGCTTCGATGATCTCGAAGTGCTCACCGCGCAGGATGAATACAAGCCGGGAGATGAGGTCGAGTTGCTGATCAACACCAACCGCCCAGGCAGCACGGTCGCGTTGTTCGTGCGCGACTCGAACAAGGACCCGGTGTGGCTGACGCTGGACGGCAAGAGCACGAGCTATCGCTTCAAGCTCAGCGAGGCGGACCAGCCGAACGTTTTCATCGATGCCTACACGGTGAGCAACGCGACGCTGCACAGGGTCACGCGCCAGATCATCGTGCCGCCGAGCAAGCGGATCGCCAGCGTGGAACTCGTCACCGACAAGCCGACTTATCAGCCGCGCGAGTCATCCAAGGCGACGCTGCGCGTGAAGGATCAGCATGGCCAGCCCTTCGTCGGCAACGTGGTGCTCACGGCTTATGACAAGGCGCTCGAATACATCTCCGGCGGTAGCAACACGCCCGAGATGCGCGGCTTCTTCTGGGGCTGGAAGCGGAGTCATTCGATCTCGATCAAGGACTCGCTGCGGGCGCTGGAGACGGGCTTGCAGAAAGAAGGGGAGATCGCGATGAACTTGTGGCTGTCGAGTGAGGTGGTGGAGTTCGATGGTTTCATCATCAATGGTGGTGCCACGGGGGCGTTCAGGTCACGCGGAGTGCCTTCCGGGAAGGCAGCTATGTCGCCAGCCCCGATGGCCATGGTGGCTGATCCACGCGCATCGCCAGCGGAGGGGCGTGTCCTTGCAAAAGCAGCGGTGGGTTATGCTGCTAATGCGATCGGTGGTGGCTCGGGTGGCAATGAACCCGCTGAACCCGTCATGATCCGCAGCAATCTCGCCGACAGTGCGGTGTGGCTGACGACTGTGAAGACCAACGACGCGGGCGAGGCGAGCATCGACTTCCCGCTGCCGGACACTCTCACGACCTGGAAGCTGCAAAGCTGGGTGATGGGCCGCGAAACGCAGGTGGGCGAGGCGTCGGTGGAAGTCATCACGCGCAAGGACTTGATGGTGCGACTTCAGGCCCCGCGATTCTTTGTCGAGAAGGACGAGGTGACGATCAGCGCGAACGTTCACAACGAGACCGACAAGGAGCTGGGCGTGAAGGCCTTGCTGGAAGTCACGAGCGGCGGCGGTGATCTCGTCGCGCTCGATGAGGGCAAGATGCCATCGCTTCAGGGCAGCATCCCGGCGCATGGTGAGAAGCGCTTCGACTGGCGTGCGAAGGTGAAGGGCAGTGGTCAGGTGCAGATCACGGTGAAGGCCATCGCGGAGGGCGCGTCGGATGCGATGCAGATGAGCTTCCCAGTCATTGAACACGGCACGCTCAAGACGGATTCGTGGAGCCTCGCGCTGCGTGGCGATCAGGGCTCGGGCAAGATCGAGTTCACGGTGCCGGAGGAGCGCCGGCCTGAGCTGTCGCGACTCGAAGTGCGCTACTCGCCCACGCTCGCGATGGCGATGATCGACGCGCTGCCCTACCTCGCTGACTACCCGTATGGCTGCACGGAGCAGACGTTGAATCGCTTCGTGCCCACGGTGCTGACGCTGGGCGTGCTCAAGGACCTGGGCCTCGACTTGAAAGCCATCCGCGACAAGCGCGTGAATCTCAACGCGCAAGAGATCGGCGATGCCAAGGACCGTGCGAAACGCTGGCAGGGCAAGAACGACAAGGGCGAGGACAAGGACGCGGTCTTCGATGAATCGAAGGTGCAGCGCATGGCGCGTGCGGGGCTGAATCGGCTCGCCGCGATGAAGAACAACGACAACGGCTGGAGCTGGTTCCCCGGTGCGCGTGAGTCCTCTGCGCACATCACCGCGCAGGTCGTTCATGGCTTGCTCGCGGCTCAGCGCGCAGGCATGAAGAACGCCCAGCTCGACGCTTTGATCCAGATGGGCACGGCCTGGCTGGAGGCGCATGAGAATGGCGAGTTGCGTCGGATGCGCCTGCCGGAGAAGGACCGTGATCACAAGTCGCAGCCCGACAACACGGATGCGCTCGTGCACAGCGTGCTGGCAGAGCGTGGCATCGGCGACAAGGCGATGCGCGCGGCCTTGTATGATCACCGCGCCGATCTCTCGCATCTCAACGTCGCACTCCTCGGCATCGCCTTCCATCAGGTGAAGGACAACGAGCGCCGCGACATGTGCCTGCGCAACCTGCGGCAATTCGTAAAGCAGGACGACGAGAACCAAACCGCTTGGCTCGACTTGCCGGGCAATGGCTGGTGGTTCTGGTGGCACGATCCGATCGAGACGCAGGCAGCCTTCCTGCGCCTGCTGTGCAAGGTGGAGCCGAAGGGCGATCTTGCCTCCCGCATCGCCAAGCACCTGCTCAACAACCGTCGCCACGGTCACTACTGGAACAGCACTCGCGACACCGCGGCCGTGATCGAGGCGCTGGCTGACTACACGAAGGCCAGCGGCGAATCGAAGCCGGACCTCAAACTCGATGTGGTGCTGGATGGCGAGGTGAAGAAGTCGCTCGCGATCACGGCGGAGAACCTCTTCGCTTTCGATGGCAGCTTCGTGCTCGACGGTATGGAGGTGAAGAGCGGCAAGCACACGCTGGAGTTCCGCAAGCAGGGCGGCTCACCGCTTTATGCCAATGCGTATCTGACCGTGTATTCCAAGGAAGACATGATTCCCGCCGCCGGGCTGGAGGTGAAGGTGAATCGCAAGTTCTACAAGCTGGTTGAGCAGAAGACGACGCGTGAAGTCAGCGGCTCGCGTGGTCAAGTGGTCGCTCAGCAGAGCGCGAAGTATCAGCGCATCGAACTCGCCAGCGGCGATCCTTTGGTCAGCGGTGATCTGGTCGAGGTGGAACTCTCCATCGAGAGCAAGAACGACTACGAGTATGTGCTCATCGCCGACCCGAAACCGGCAGGCTTCGAGCCCGTGGATGTGCAGAGCGGCTGGTCATGGACGGGGCTGAGCGCCTACCGCGAGTTCCGCGACGAGAAGGTCGCCTTCTTCGCTGACCGTCTGCCGCAGGGCACGCACAATGTCAGCTACCGCGTGAAGGCCGAGATCCCCGGCAAGTTCAGCGCGCTGCCGACCAAAGCCGAAGCCATGTATGCCCCTGAACTGCGCGCAAACGCGGCGGAGTGGAAGGCCGCGATCAATGATCGCTAAGCCGAACGATCAAGGAGCAAGGAAGCCGAGCGCCGTGCAACCGGTGCATAACCGTTAGCACTGGCGCGGAGTTTTTTGGCGCGATCGACACACTCCTCGGCTCGCTGGAAATCGCCCTGAGCCTTGTAAACAGCACCGAGGTTAATGTAGGTCTGTGACAAGTCGGCGGCGTCGATGTCGCTGCCGTTTAGGTTCTGGCGGATCGCCAGAGCCTTCTCATGCATCGACTGAGCCCGGTCAACATCAAGGTTCGCGTAGTAGAGCACGCCGAGGTTGTTATACACGCTGGCGACCTTGGCATTCTCCTCGCCGTAGAGAGCCCGGAACGAGTCGAGCGCCTCCTGGTAGTATTGCTCGGCCTTTTCCTGCTTGCGCAGGCTTTTGAAGATCATCGCGAGGTTGTTCTTGATGGTCGCTGCTTTGTCAGCGTCCTGAAAACCATGCTGCTCGCTGAGCTTCAGTGCTTTCTCATAGAACTGGGCAGCCAAGTCCATCTTGCCCCAGCGGTCATAAAGATAGGCGAGCAATGAATAGATGCCCGCCAGCAGTTCGTGGTCGGGTTTGCGCAGATCCTGAACGCGAAACAGTGCCTCACGATAAAGGCCCTCGGCCTTGCGGAAGTCCCCCTCTTTCTGGCGGAGATCAGCTAAAACGCTAATGTGCTCGACGAGATCACCCGTGCGCGAGGGATCGTTGTAGGACATGCGCCGGGCTTCCTCGACACTGCGTGAGGCGCTGGCGATCTGACGTTCGAGCGAAATATCCATGAGGATCGTTTGATTCTAGAATTCCAATCAGAGGCCCGGACCACCCGCCTTGTCCTCTTGCTGACAAGGCAGGTCCGTCGTCCGTATGGAGGCACTAACTGGCGTCGCGATACGACTTGGCGAGGTCGGCGACGGTGTCGCGGGCTTCGGCCATTTTCTCGCGCGGCACGCCTGCACCCTCATACCAGTGAGTGTAGGCATGGTTGTCGAACATGATGTCGAACTGAGCCACGAGGCGTTCGAACACGGCGGCGATGCCGGTGTGATTGACAAGGGCGAGGCCGCTTGATGCAAAACCCTCAGGAGCCGTTTCAGCAACGCCGATCTTGATGCCGGTGGGCACATAGCTGGCGAAGTTCAGGCTCTTGCGAATGGAGGCCATGTTCTCTTCAACTTCCTTAGCCTTCACGTCACCACGGAAGAGCGCACAGGCCGAGAGATAGACTCCATTGGCCCAGTCGATGGCGGCGGTGAAGTTGTCCTGGGCGAAGGTTTCGCGGGCGAGGTCCGGGAAGTTCGAGCGCACCTGGCCTTCGCTAGCGATGGCACGCATCGGTGCGAAGGAAGCAGTGAGGAAATGATTGCCAGGGAACGGAACAAGATTCGTGACGAATTCGCCGAGATCTGTGTTGAGCTTGCCTGGGAAGCGCAGCGAAGCGGTCACGGATGACATGATCAGCGCAACGATGTTGTTCAGATCCATGTAGTTCGGTGCCCGATGCAGCTTGCTCTTGGCGATGCGGAACAGTGCCTCGTTGTCGAGGATGACTGCGGCATCGGCGTTGTCACGAATGCGCTGAAGGGTGAGAACGGCGTTGTAGGGCTCCACGGCGGAGTCCGAGATGAGCGGAGAGGGTGCGACAGAGAAGGTGAAGATCTTCTTCTTCGGATACGCCGAGCGAAGGCGCTCAAGGATCAAGGAACCAAGCCCGGAACCCGAACCACCACCGATGGAGTGCGTGAGCAGAAAGCCTTGGAGGGACTTGGTCTTTTCGACGGCGGCGTCGATGACATTCATGATCTGATCGATCACACGCTCGCCTTCGACGTTGTAGCCACGGGCCCAGTTGTTGGCTGCGCCAGGGATCTTGCGAACGATGCTGCCTTCGTCGAAGAGCTTGGACATCTCACCGGTTTCGATGCGGTTGATGACGCCGGGCTCCAGGTCCACCAGGACAGCGCGAGGGACGAACTTGCCGTCGCGGACCTTGTGGAAGAAGACTTCCATGTTGCTGTTGGCAGAGACGGAGGAGCCGTCCTTGGGCATGCCGTTTTCGTTGAGGCCGTGCTCGCGCAGGATGAGCCGCCAGTAGCGGTCTGCGATTTGATTGCCGCACTGGCCGACGTGAATGCTGACGATTTCTCTCATGGGATGGAAAAGATGAAGTAAGAGGGATGAAGATGGAAATCGACGCGGTTAGTTGCGGCGCTTGTCAACGAGGTCGCGGAGGCTGACGGTCGAACTGCTTGAGGCATCCGAGGATGATGCTTCGCGACTGGAGGCACGAGCTGCGACATCGGGGCTGTCCTGGATCTTGGCCTTGGCACCGGACTCTTCGGCCACTTGGTAGGACTGGATCAGCTCCTGAGCGGAAGCGCGGAGAGCATTGATCTGGTCTTCGGACATGCCTTCATTGAGATACCAGTTCGCGAAGGCCTTGCGCTGCCAGAGCTTGTCAAAGTTGTGGCAAATCCGGTCAAGCACGCGGGCCACTTCGGTGTTGTTGGCGAGGAGCACCATGCTCTTGCGATGAGCGGTGCCTGCCTGCTCGACATAGCCAATCTTGAACGCGGTGGGAATCCAGTAGGTGAGAGGAAGCTGCTCGCGCATGGCGGCCAGAGCGGCGTCGGCCTGAGGTTTGTCTTCCATGGCACCGCGATAAAGAACGGCGGTGCTGAGGAATCGACCTTCCATCGGTGAGCAGGCAGCGAACACGTTGTCGTTGTCGAACAACGAACGGATCATTTCCTCGACTCCCATCTCTTCGAACTTGCTGCGATCCGGCGGCGTGAGCGGCGCGAAGGCGAGCATCAAGAAGTGGAGCGATGGCTGAGGAACAAGGTTGGTCAGCATCTCGCGGAGGCTGATTTCCACGGTGAGGAAGCCGCTGAAGCGCATGGAAGCCGTGAGTCCGGCGAGGGCTTCGGTGATGAGCAGGTTGAGATCATCGACCGAGGGGTTCTCGATGTTCCACTTCTTGTGCGCGAGCTGGAAGAGGGCTTCGTTGTCGAAGATCAAGCAGGCATCGGCCACGCGGCGGAGCGTGTTGAGAGCAAAGACGGTATTATAAGGCTCGGTCACGACCGAGGAGACCTGTGGCGATGGCAGGATCGCGCAGCTGAGGATGGGTGCCTCGGGATGGCGCTCCTTGATCGACTCAATGATCAGCGAACCGAGGCCTGAACCGGTGCCGCCACCAAGGGCGTGAATGACGATGATACCGCCAACGTTGTCGGTCTTCTCGATCTCATTCTCGATGCGGGTCATGACTTCGGGCAGAAGCGCACGACCTTCGCCGAGGTAACCAACAGCGAAGTTGCCGCCAGCACCTTCCGAGCGAGTGATCAGGCTGGCAGGATTGAAGAGAGAGCCTGAGCTGGCCTTGACGGTCTCGATCACGCTCGGTTCGAGGTCCACCATTACGGCGCGAGGCACGTAGCTGCTCGAGGTGCTTTCGCCCAAGCGTGTAAAGAACGAACTCCAGTTACCACGCGGGTCGGCGCCGTTAGTTGTTTGCCCGGTGAGCGGATCAATGCCGTGCTCCTGACAAATCGTCTTCCAGAAAGATGCCGCGATCTGGTTGCCCGCCTGACCTACGGAGACAACGATTGTGTTATTGACCTTCATCATAGTGCCGCTGTGAATGCCTCGTGTTGTGTGTTTGGAGAAGTGTATTGAGAAGTGCCTTTGGCGAAGCGTCGGGGTGACCTTGACACCAACCCCCCGCCCAGGCGATGTTGGCGGCGGGAGAAAAAAAGTCTAGCGAGTCTGTGAAGCGCTTTCCATGCCTATTTTCAAGAGTTGCAGCGGGTTCGATCGAGCTTGGGGAGGTGTTTGAACAATTGGAGCACAACCCATCTCAACGGACGCTTCCCGAATCAGGGGTGCCATCCACGAGGCCTGGATTCGCGGGGTTCCTTGGCGCTGATCCCGAGGGAGCCTTGAGGGCCTTCTGCAACTCTTCCGCAGACAGGCGAATGGCACGGCGGATTTCTTCCGGTGTCCGGGCACGATTGGGTGCCATGACAGGCGTGGCGCGACCCGCAGGTGAAACAGGCTCTGTGGCCTTGATTTCTTTTGGGGCAGATGTGGCAGTGGTCGAAGCAGGAGCGCCCTGCGACGAACCCGCCATATCAGGTTTCTTGTCGTCCGCCGCCGGAGAGCCCCGGAACAGGAACCATCCGAGGAATACGAGAACGGTGGCCACAACTGCCCACAGGACCATGCCAGTGGAACCGCTGCTCGTAGCCGTCTTGTGCTGTGGCAGCACCTTGACACCGAGCTTCTGAGTTATCGGATTCACAAGGTAGCCGGGACCTTCGGAGTCGCTCCATTCGCCGTCGAAATCCGAGACTGCACCCGCGCTTTCCATGTCTTCCAGCGCCACTTTCTTAGCTCCGAGAACGGCGGCAATTCCCCTGCCCTCAGCATCATCGTGAGGCATGTGCTTTTCGAAGGCTTCGATGAAGTCGGCCGGCAAAGGAGCCCGTCCGAATTGCCTCTGCATCTCGAGGGCCTCGCGAAGGTATGCAGAGAGCGCGGGCGGCACGGTTTCGCCAAAGGTGGGCGTGCTGCCCATCTGTCGCTCACCGGTCAGAAGATAAATGGCCAGACCGACGAAGGAACGGCACCGAAGGTCGTTCGTGGCAAGGTGGAGGTCTCTCGATGACGCGTCAGGATGAGGCTCGACGAGCAAGGGCTCATAGAGGCTGCGCATGGTCATGTGGGTGCGCAGTTTCAGCAGAAATGGCGGCCACGCGTCGATGCGCTTGGTGATCAACTTCTCGAACTCACGCCCCTGCAAAGCGCCACCTTTGCCCACCCGGAAGATGAGGTTGGACGGATGCAGATCGACGCATTGCACGCCGCACTCCAGCGCCTGCTCGATGCCTGCGCGCACTTGCTTGAGAATGGCGAGAACCTCAGGCGGATTGAAGCTGCCCCGTTCTGCCATCAGCCGGCTCAAAGTGAAGCCCGGCTCCCGCTCTTCTGTTAGGAAGGTCCACTCGGGATTCTCCCAGAGACTGAGAGAGCGCACGATGTTCGGGTGCCGCTCAGGACTGAAGCGCCACATCTGGAGGGGCACGGCCTCCATCTGCGAGCGATCCACCACCCGGGTGGGCGGCAGCAGATGCACGGTGACCGGCTGATTGTTCTTCACCGAGGTCGCGGCAATCGTGAACGCGTGCCGACGAGATTCCTCGCCTGCCGACACCTCGAACCGCCCCCGAAGCAATTCCTCCACCGAGACCTGCTCCAGCAGCACTTGCTGCAATTCGGATTGAGGCTGAAGCGCCTCGGTCATCGCGATGTGCTTGCGAGAATTACGTGCCTGCAGGCTGCTGACGAGAGCACTGTAGGCTTCCTTGATGTCATCACGCAGGCGTTCGATGTTCGGCGACGCCTCACGCGGATCGGCTAGCGCGGTCCGAAGGTGGGCCCTGAGATTGGTCGGCAATCCCGTGAGCACCGGATAACGATCCACACTCTGCCCTTCGTAACGCTGCCCTGTAAGCAACAAGAACAGCAAACGACAGCACTCGCCAAACACCCGGCGCATGCCGTTCTCATCGGACAGCGACTCACGTTCCGAGAATCCATAGTCCACCACGCGAAGCTGCAAAAACGCGTCTTCCAACGAGGTCACCATTGGATTGGCCACCTGCATCCGACCCACCAGACGCGACGCTCCTTGGGCCGCGACGAGGTCCTCAAGGAACTGCTGCAGGAGGCAAAACGTCGTTACCGCAGGCAGCGGTCCGCGTCGGCTTACATAGTCTTCAGCAAACTCTCCATCCGACAGATTGCTCGCAAAGTAGGCTACCCCACCCTCTTCCCCGGCCGTCAGAACCCTCATGAAGCTAGCTCCGCGCACTTCGGTGGCGAGTTCAGCGCGATCAAGTGCTGAGCGCCTTTCGGCTGCGTCCATGGCAGACCCGCCCTTGAGAACGTGCAGCTCGACCAATCGCTTCGTAACGGTGTCGAAGGCAAGAAACGTGACCTCGTTCGGCGCGCGTCGAAGCTCGACAGAGCCACCATTGGCGCTTTGCGAGATGAGGTAGTGACCAAAACGTTGTTGGGGAGGCAACATAGGAACGTGGAGAGAACCGTTGGGCGCACGGACGCCAGAAGACTCTCATTTATCGGTTAAGTTGACTCATTTTTGACAACAATTCTAAAAATGCAATGCAATTTTGCAAAAACTCAGGGTTTTCTTTGGATATTATCGAATTCACGCTCGTTCTTGTGAATGCTGCTGATTCAAGGCCAAACTCTCCAGCGCTCCCAGCTAGCCATTTCGCATCGAATTTCTGTCCGGGCAGCCGCCCCCCGCAACGCCACTGGAGGACCAAACGCTCCCCAACCGCATTTCGGCGTATGTCCAACCAACTGACCTTCGTTGTCGCAGGTCCAAACATGAAGCACCTACTCTTCTCGTTCGCACTCACGTTGATCGCCGGGCCCGTCTGGCTCAAGGCAGCCCCCCCTCCCAACATCGTCTTCATCATCGCGGACGACCTTGGCTGGGGCGACTTGGGGTGCTACGGGCAGACCAAGATCCGCACACCCCATCTCGACCGCATGGCCGCTGAGGGACTTCGGTTCACGCAGCACTACTCCGGTAACGCCGTCTGCGCTCCCTCGCGATGCGTCCTCATGACCGGCAAGCATCCCGGCCATGCCGACATCCGCGACAACCGTGGCATGGCCAGCAAGAGCGCCAAGTCGTCTGGCGGTATTCCCGAGACGGAAGGCCAGGAACCGATCAAGGCGGAGACTCTCACCATGGCCGAAGCACTCACGTCTGCTGGCTATGCGACCGGAGGCTTTGGTAAATGGGGTCTCGGCGGACCACAATCAGATGGCTCCCCGCTCAAGCAAGGATTCCAACGTTGGTTCGGCTACAACTGCCAAAGCGTGGCCCACAACTTCTACCCCGTTTATTTGTGGGACAACGACAAGACCATCAACCTCAACAATCCTTCGTTTCCGGCTCACGACAGCCTGAAGCCCGGCGAAGACCCGAACAAAGCCGAGACCTACAAGCGCTTTCAAGGCAGCGAATACTCCGCCGACCTCATCGCTGAACAAGCCCGGCACTTCGTTCGCGCCAATAAGGACAACCCCTTCTTTCTCTACTGGCCCACAACGGTTCCGCACGTCGCCCTTCAGGTGCCCGACGATTCTCTCAAAGAATACGAAGGCCTCTGGGACGATCCGCCCTACACCGGCGGCAAAGGCTACATCCCGCACTTCAAGCCGAAGGCCGCATACGCCGCCATGATCACGCGCATGGACCGCGAGATCGGACAGATGATGGCATTGATTAAAGAGCTGGGCCTCGACGAGCGCACCATCTTTGTCTTCACCAGCGACAACGGACCACTCAATGGCGAGCACCAAGGTCTGGCCGGCACCGACGCCATCTTCTTCAATTCCGCAGGCGGTCTCCGCAATGGCAAGGGCACGCTCTACGAAGGCGGCTTTCGAGTGCCGGGGATCGTTCGTTGGTCAGGCAAGATCAAGCCCGGCATCACCTCGGATCGTGTGACGGGATTTGAAGACTGGCTCCCCACCCTGCTCGATCTCACAGGCCAGAAGGACAAGATCCCGTCCGACATCGATGGCATCAGCTTCGCCCCCACCCTTCGTGGCGAAGCCCAGCCTGAGCGCCCGTTCCTCTTCCGTGAGTTCCCCTCCTACACCGGCCAGCGGTGCATCCGTGTGGGCAACTGGAAACTCATCCACCGGGGCCTCGCTGGCGGCAAGAAGGCCAAAGGTGCCAAGCCCTCCATCGAACTCTTCGATATCGGCACTGACCCGCACGAGGAGAAGAACGTAGCCAGTCAGAATCCCGAGGTCGTGGCCAAGCTGACAGCGCTCATGAAGGAGCAGCACAAACCATCCAGCGTGTTCCCCTTCGCCGTTTTGGATGCGGAGAAGAAGTAGAGCACGTGCGAGCCTGCGATTGACTCTTTACAGTCGGCGCAAGCCATCCTCGGTCATCGGATTGGGGATCGCTTCGTCGATTTCGGTGATGCGGCGAAGCGTCTCATCGTCGAGCACCAGATCGACGGCTTTCAGACTCTCCTCGAGCTGCTCTAGGGTGGTCGCGCCAATGATGGTGCTGGCCACGAAGTCATGTTGCTTGCTCCACGCCACGGCAAGCGCCGTGACCGTAATGCCAAGATCGGCCGCGATAACTTGCAGGCGCTTCGTGGTCTCGATCGTCCGATCATTGAGGAACCTCCGCGCCATCCGCTTCTGGCGATCATTGCCCGTCACCATGTATTCGCTGAAACGCGCTCCCTTGGGCAGTGCTCCATCGTTGTATTTGCCCGTCAGCACTCCTCCACCCAGCGGCGAGTAAGGCAGCAGACTCACACCTTCCATGCGGCACACCTGCGCCAGTTCACTCTCGCAGCGACGATTGATGAGCGAAAAGTTGTTCTGCACGGTGTCGAAGCGCTTCAGCCCGTGCTTCTCGGCCTCCCACAGGTTCTTCATCAGCCCCCACGACGTCTCATTGCTGCATCCGATGGCTCGCACCTTACCTTGATCCACCAACTCCGTCAGCGCCTCCAGGGTGTCTTCCTGACGCATCCCGTGATCTGGCCAGTGAGTCTGATACAAGTCGATATAATCCGTCTGCAAACGCCGCAGGCTGTCCTCGCAGGACTTGTGGATCGCCCGCCGATCCAGATACGTGAATCCCTCACGAACCGGTGGACGAAACCAACCGTGCCCTGGACCCGTCACCTTGGTAGCAATGATCAGTTTCTCTCGATCAACCGACTGCAGCCAACGCCCCACGATATCCTCCGTGATGCCAAACTTCTCAGCGCTGGGAGGCACCGGATACATCTCCGCCGTGTCGAAGAAGTCGATACCCGCCTCCACCGCCCGGTCCATGATCGCAAACGACGTCTTCTCATCCGCCTGCAATCCAAACGTCATCGTGCCCATGCAGATGTCCGTCACCACCAGTCCACTACGCCCAAGTCTTTTTCGCTTCATGCCCGACACATGAACGGAGAACACGGCGAGTCAAACCACCAGTCGAATGACCCAACCGCTTCCATCGTTCCTCAGCGCCAGCTCGACTTCACCTTCACTAAGGGCTGAGCGCCATGCCATGAGAAGGTGCTCGCCCAAAGGCCACAGCTTCGCATGATGTGCATGACCATGGAACCCCTCACCATCATCTCAGGCGCTCAAACCGGAGCCGACATTGCCGCCCTCGACGCCGCGCTGGCCGCAGGCATTCCCTGTGGCGGATGGGTTCCCGATCAACGCAATAACGAGGCCGGTCCCATTCCATCGCACTATCCCGTGCAGCCCCTCCCTGGCGCAGGCTACAAGCAGCGCATGGTGAAGAACATCGAAGACAGCGACGCTACCGCGATCGTGTATTTCAGCGACCTCGAAGGCGGCACTGAGAACACCCTCGTGCAATGCCTTCGGCTCAAGAAACGCTACAAGCTCATCGACGCCTCCGAAGTTCCACCCGACTGCGCCGCTATCGCCCTCGCTAGGTTCGTGCACCAGCACACCATCCACCGCCTCAACATCGCCGGTCCCCGTGCCAGCAAGCAACCCGACGCCTACCGCTACACGTATGAGATGGTGACGAGCCTGATCGGCGCCAGGTCCCGAGCGGAGCCATAAAGGAGAACCCACGGCACCCTCGCCACGAGGAAGCCAACCACTAGAGCGTTCGAATCGAGAGAATCCTCGAGCACGAAACACGGTCCATTCCCGAGCCGCCGCACCTTCATCAGGATGATCGTAAAGCACACTCATCAGCACCACGCAGCGGTAAGGAGTGGGTGCAACGGTCCTTGCTTTTCAACGACCGGGCTCCCTACCTCGACATCATTGAAATCGTTCATGATGCCGATACCACGCTCGCTTGTGCACCACAATCCACGTGATCCGATCACTCATCACCACCATCTGAATTTTGAAGTGGTGGCTTGGGACGGAATCGAACCGCCGACACGAGGATTTTCAATCCTCTGCTCTACCGACTGAGCTACCAAGCCATTGTCGCCGCTGGACAGGGCGCGCATAGTGGCGAGTGCATCTCTTTGCGCAAGGGGATTTTGCTTTCTTCTGCACAACAAAAAGCCCGATCCATTTCGGGATCGGGCTGGCGTCTTGAAGACGATGCGAGGGGCCTTGGGGATTAAGGCAAGGACTTGACGAAGAGGTCCTTGTAGAAGGTGGTGCTCTTGGGGTCGTGACCCTGGATGGCGAAGGTGCCTTCGCCGAGCTTGCGGCCGGGCATGTTTTTGAGTTCCTTGGCGGGATCGAAGCCCTCGGGCTGGGTCCACTCGACGGTGGTCTGGCCGTTCACTTGAAGTGTGATGACGTTGCCTTTGACCGTGATATGGTAGTCGAACCATTCGCCGTCGGTGCTGGGGGCTTTGTCCACCTTGATGTGCTTGCCGCCTTGGGGTTCGGCTTGGCCGGGAGCGAGGGCGAGGATGTTGACCACGCCATAGAGGCTGCCGGTTTTCTTGGGGTCGGTGTGGGTGCTGTTGACCTGACACTCGAAGCCTTTGTCGGGCCAGTTCTTGTCCTGATATTCCGTGTGGAAGTAGAAGCCGGAGTTCGAGCCGGGGGTGGTCTTCACCTTGGCTTTCACTTCGAAGTTCTTGAACTTGGCGGCACCATCAGTGCCCATGTAGAAAAGGTGGGCTCGGCCGCCGCTGACCTTAAGTTCGCCATTCTCCACGGTGAACACGCCGGGGACTTCTTCGTTGGACTTCCAGCCGGTGAGGTCCTTGCCATTGAACATTGAGATCCAACCGTCCTCAGCCTTGAGCGGGGTGGCCGCGATCAGGCTGGTGAGCGCCAACAGGGTGCAGAGTGCCGATTTCATGAGGCGGCGCTTCTACATGCGAGGGATGAGCTTGTCCAGCAACCGATGGAGCGTGCCCGATCAGCGGTTCTCGCTGGTGCTGACGTGATGGAGTCGCCCAGCTTCACCCGTGGGCCAGGTGGCTCCGTCTTCGATCCATTCGCGCAGGGTTCCAATCTGGTCGTCAGTGAGGCTGAGGGTGGCGCGGGGCATCATCTGGGGGTGTGAGCCATTGCGTGAAATGGCGGTGAGCAGGAGGCTGGCATCGGGCTGTCCGGGAGCGATGAAGGTCTTTCCAAGACGGTGCCTGGAGGCCATGGCGCTATCGCGCGTGGTGAGGTTCAAGCCCGCAGGCGGATGCGCACCGGTGTGGCAGCGGAGGCAGTGCTGCTCGAGGATGGGTTTCACATTCGCCGTGAAGTAGTGCTCTCCGCTGGTCGAGGGCGAGGTCTGGCAGGCGACGAGGGCGGAGAATGCAATGGCACCAAGGGCGAGGGTGAAGCGGGTCTTCATGGTATGATGCTAAACCAGAGCGCCATGCTTTGCAGCCAAAAGAGTGCCGTGCTCTGCATGGCGGCACGGATGGCTGAATTCCTGGTTGCCGCATCACGATCCACGGTGTCTATCCTGCGCTCATGAGTCAGATGTTGCAGGAGGATTCGTCCCTGGTGGAAGTGCGCGCATTCTATGTGCGGCAGAGGAACGCACTGCTGGTGCGGGGACACTTTTCACCGCTCTACATGGACTACTACCTCCATCTGATGCAGCACAGCATCCCACAACGTCCTGCCCTTGATGAACCGATGAAGGACCTGCTGGCTGCCGTGACGCTGCATGCGTGTTCGCGGCCTCAAGACGAGACCGTGGCATGGACGGTGAACCAGCACTCGCCGCTCGCGAATTTCTTTGCCACGGCAACGAATCGTCCGGGACGGGTGACGGGGCGCATCTTCACCGAGGATGTGCGCGACAGTGGGAAGAACATGTTCATCGCTCAGCTCACGCGCCCTCATCATCAGCCCCGGCAGAGCATGGTGGAGTTTGAGGGCAATGATTTGATCAGTGCCGTGGAGCAGTTTTACACGCAGAGCGAGCAGCGACTGACCCGCATCTTCCGCGCGGAGGATGAGGAGTTCATCATGATCTCCGCGGAGCCGGATTGTGACGAAGAGTGGCTCTCGGCCTTGTCATTTGAATCCGTTCTTACACTGGAGCAAACCGAGCATCTCACGCTGCTCGAGACGCGTGGGTTTGTGTTCGAATGCGGCTGCTCGATCGACCGTCTGTATCCGCTCATCTCGCGGCTGCCGGCGGATGACATTGACCACATCTTTGGCGACGGCGTGGCAGTGATCACCTGCCCTCGCTGCGCCGCCGTGTTCCGGGCCCCACGTAACCACTTCGACGAGTGGTTCGTGCGCCAGCCTCAGAAGTCCTGACCACAGGACTCGCAGCGGAACCGATCCGAGCGACCGCGAATCGGCAGTGCCTTTTGGCCGCAACCGTAAGGGCACTTCACGCGAACGAAGTTGGAGAAATACCAGCGCACGGTGAAGTGAAGGATGATGAACGCCACCAGCGCCAGAATATACGGCGGGAGGTCGCGCTCGATCAGCCAGTCCTGAGCGAGGATGACACCCACCGATCCGGCCAGTGCCACAAAAATCGAGGTGGCGAAGCTGAGGAGGAAATGCTGGCTGGAATTCATGACCGGCAGACTATGCACAAAGCGCTTCCTGGAGTCCAGCACGCATCACATCGAGCGGCGCAGGGCGATCAAACCAGTGCTCGAACGAAATGGCTCCCTGGTGCAGCAGCAGCGTCACACCGTCCACATAGGAGGCTCCCGCCTGACGAGCCAGTGTGCCCAACTGCGTCAGCTGGCCACCGGCGCGATACACCATGTCGAACACCAAATGCCGGGACAACAACGAGCCCGCAGGCAACAGAGGGGCGTCCTCAGGTTTCATGCCAAGGGAGGTGCCGTTGACGATGAGATCGACCTCGTTCAGTTCGGCAGCGATCCGGGCACCATTCCAGTCAGCTCCAATCAAAAATGTCGGCTTAATGGACGGCGCGTATTCAGCTAGATTGGCAGCCACTTCCAATTGCCGCGAAACACTGCGATTAACGAGCACGAGTTTTTGGCACCCTTCGATAGCACACTGCATTGCAACGGCATTTCCTGCACCTCCAAAAGCCCCTAAAATGGCAACTCTCAGGGAAGAAACAGAAACGCCAAATGCTTCGTCAACCGCAGCCAGGAATCCAGGCCCATCGCTGTTGTAGCCTAACAACCTGCCGTCCTTCACTTGCACCGTGTTCACCGCTCCGAGGGTGCGCGCGAGTGGATCCACTTCATCAACCGCATCCAGGGCTTCGAACTTGTGCGGAATGGTCACGTTGATGCCGATGAAGCCTGCCTTGGCAAACTTGCGCAGCGCCTCACCCACGGAACCTACAGGCACTTGCACCCGCACATACTGGGCATCAATACCGCAGTGCCGGAGTGCTGGATTGTGCATCTGTGGCGACTTCGAATGGGCGATCGGATCACCAATCACTGCCAGCTTCGCAGGGGGCGACAACGCGGGGAAGGAATCCAGATCGGAGAACGAGAAACAATGCGGAACAGACACGCGCGGAAGGAGGTGAGACAGACGATCGGATCAAAGGCATCTACACATCGCACACCGCTGCGGCATGGCGCAGGGCGAGGATGGGATCGCTCCAGGTGGGGATGAATTCCTGCGCCACGTAGCCCTTGTAGCCAGTGTCGAGGATGGCCTGCATGATGGGCGGGTAGTTGATCTCCTGGTTCTCATCGAGTTCACAACGTCCGGGATTCCCTGCTGTGTGAATGTGGCCGATGAGTTCATGGTTCGCCTTGATACGACGGATGACATCGCCGTTCATGATCTGAACGTGGTAGATGTCGAACAGAAGCTTGAAATTCGGCGAGCCGATCTTGCGCACCATGTCGAAGCACAGCTCCACATCGTCGCCGAAGTAGCCGGGATGGCCCTTCATCGGGTGCGAGCTATCGCGGCTGTTGAGATGCTCAAGCACGAGAGTGACCCCCTTCTGCTCGGCGAGCGGCATCACCTTCTTCCACGTGTCGATGCAGCCTTGCACGGCCTTGTCGTGATCCATGCCGTCATATTTCATGCCGGTGAACGTGATGACGTTCTTGGTGCCGATGTCCGCGGCCACGTTGATCGCCTCGATGAGCGCCTTCTCGACCTCATCCTGATACTTCGGATCGCACGGCCCCTTGGCGAAACCCGTGCTGCCCACGAGCGAGATTTTGAGCCCCAGCTTCAGCACGTCGGGATAGTGTTTCCGGTCAATGCCCTCCATCGCGACAAGGCCGATGTCCTTGCAGTGCTTCGCCAGCTCCATCGTCTCCATCGGCTTGAAGCACCAGCCCATGATCGACTGCTGGATGCGGTTGTTCTTGATGCGGAAAACCGGATCAGCAGCGGCCTTGGCGATGTCGGCGCGCGCCGTGGCAGCGAGCGATGCTGTGGCAGCGGTGGCGAAGAAGGAGCGACGGTTCATGGTGGAGTTGGGAGTTGGTGGTTTACCACTTGTTCGCCTGAATCACATCGGCCTGGCCGCCGAGGTAATGGACGAGGTTCAAGGTCGCGCGCATCGCCTGACGTGGCACGCTTTCATACGTGCGGCTGCCGATGTGAGGTGTGATGAGCGCCTTGGGATGATGCAGCAGCGGATGATCGGCAGGTGGTGGTTCCTCGTCCATCACGTCGGTCGCGTAGCCACCAAGCTTGCCGCTGTTGAGCGCGTCGATCACATCGGGCAGATGCACAAGTTCGGAGCGCGCGGTGTTCACGAGCAGCGCGCCGGGCTTCATGATGGCAATGCGCTCGGCCTTGATGAGGTGCTTGGTTTGTTCGCTCAGATTCGTGTGCAGGCTGACGATGTCGCAGGCGGCGAGCAGGCTCTCGAACTCCGTGTGACGCACCACACCGTGCTGCGTGGCGAAAGCTTCCGGCCAATACAAATCGAGCGCATGAACCTCCATATCGAAGGCTCGCGCGCGCTTAGCGACTTCCTGCCCGATGCGACCGAGTCCGATGAGGCCGAGCTTCTTCTGCCACAGCTCGTGTCCCGTGACTCGCTTCCACTGACCAGCGCGGACGGAGTTGGCGGAATCGACCAGATTGCGCACCAGTCCGAGCAGAAGGCAAAACACATGCTCGGCCACGGTCGTGTGATTCACGCCGGGCGTGAAGAGCACCGGCAGCTTGCGTGCGGTGCATTCGGCGACGTCGATCTTGTCGAGGCCGATGCCATACTTGCTGATCACCTTGAGACGCGGCATCGCCTTGTCCAGCACCGCCTTGGTGATCTCGTCGTCGCCGCAGAGGAAGGCATCGAAATCGCCCGCGAGTTCCAGCATGCGCTTCTCAGGCAGCGGACCACGCTCGCGATGAATGTCAAAGCCCTGGCTTTCCAGCAGCGCGTGATGGTCGCCGGGAGTGTCTTGATACGAAGTGGTGGTGAGCAGAACGCGCATCGTCGGAATGATGGAGGATGAAGGATGGAAGGAAAGCCGGGTGACACAGCCGCAAGCTGTGCTCCTGTGCAGCCCGATGAGTGACGAGATCGCAGACGAGAGCAAGGAGAATGGCAACGAACGCAACATGGGTGTGCAGCCCCTGGACGCGCTCATGACCGAGCACGCGATGGCCAACCACGAACTGCTCGCTGCGAGCCCCGAGCCCATGACGCACAAGGCGGTGCAGCGTGCGCGCAAGGGCCGCCGCCTCACCCGTCACATGCAGCGACGCATGATCGAGGCCTTCAATCGCGCACTCCACATCCGCGGCGGCGAGGGGCCACCACCGTTCCATCTGGAGCAGTTGTTCAATTACCGCGGGTAGCGCGCGGCGGGACACGAAGAGCGTGCTTGCCTCCGGGCTGCGAATTTGATAGCACAGGACAAATGCCCGTCGCGCCCTGTCCCGGCGCAATCCCCTGGCGGCATCGTCCTTGCACCTGAAAGCGCTCGCTCCCACCATGATGACGCCCACAGACATCGCAGAATACGGTGAACGCCACGTCGAAGCCTGGCTCACCTCCACCGGCTACCGCTGCCACGCTACCAGACCCCACCATGGGGCCTGCGACATCGAAGCCCATGGCGAAGAAGACAATCTCTTCGTCCACGTCGTCGCCGCACTTGCACCCACCGATCCGCCGGACCTCACCGGCTCGGCGCTTGGTCGTGTGCTCTCCCGAGCCATGACGCTGGGATGCGACGCCTGGCTGGCCAAGGTGCAACTCGACGGCCAGGGCGATCTCGCCGCCGACATTCAGTGGAGCCAGCTCAATCACTGAGACGGTCGCATTCAGTGTTGAACCTTTGACAAGGCGCGGTCCCTCGCTGCGTTTGGTCCCTCATACCCATGCGCGTCCTCGCCCTCCTACTCGTTCTCGTCCTCGAAGTCTCCGTCCGGGCCGACATCCCAACTCCGTTCAATACCGAGAAGACTCCCGGTGGCCCCATGCCTGCCGCAGAAGCTGCGAGAACAATGGAACTCCCGCCCGGCTTCCACTGCGAAGTCTTCGCCGCCGAGCCCGACGTGCAGCAGCCCATTGCCCTCGCCTGGGATGCACGCGGACGTTTGTGGGTCGCCGAGTGCTACACGTATGCGGAGAACCCGGACCGCTGGAACCTCACCATGCGCGACCGCATCCTCATCTTTGAGGACAAGGACAACGACGGCCACTTTGACAAGCGCACGGTTTTCTGGGATCAGGGCCAGCGCCTTACCAGTATCGAGATTGGCTACGGCGGCGTGTATGCGCTCTGCGCACCGAATCTCTACTTCATCCCGGACAAAAACGGCGACGATGTGCCTGATGGCCAGCCCGAGGTGCTGCTTGATGGCTTCAATTTCAAGACCATCGGCCACAACGTCGTAAACGGCCTCAAGTGGGGCCCCGACGGCTGGCTTTACGGTCGCCACGGCATCACCGACACCAGTTCCATCGGAGCGCCGGGCACTCCGCAAGAGAAGCGCGTGAAGATCAACTGCGGCATGTTCCGCTACCATCCCACGCGGCACACCTTCGAAGTCGTGCTCAATGGCGGCACCAACTCCTGGGGCCATGATTGGGACGCGAACGGCGAACTCTTCTGGATCAACACCGTCATCGGCCACATCTGGCACGGCATCCCCGGCAGCTACACCGAGCGCATGTTCGGCACGCATCTCAATTCACATGTGTATGAAGTGCTGCCGATGATCGGCGATCACTGGCACTTCGATAAAGGCAACGAGAAGTGGAGCGACCTCCGCGACAAGCCCATGTCTGGCGTCACCGACGGACTCGGCGGCGGCCACGCCCACGTCGGCTGCGTCATCTACAATGGCGGCACATGGCCCGACGAATACAAAGGCAAGATCTTCATGGGCAACCTCCACGGCCACCGCATCAACATGGACATCCTGGAGCGCCAGGGCTGCGGCTTCGTCGCCAAGCACGGCAAGGACTTCATGAAGGCCAAGGACAACTGGTTCCGCGCGATCGACCTCAGCACCGGGCCCGATGGCAACGTCTTCGTCCTCGACTGGAGCGACGCTGGCGAGTGCCACGACAACGACGGCATTCATCGGACAAGCGGACGCATTTACAAGATTGTGTATGGGGAAGCGAAGAAGATGGAGCCGTTTGATTTGACGAAGGCCTCCGTTGCAAAAGTCGCTGAAAAACTGCTCGAATCGAACACATGGTGGTCAACGCAGGCGACCCATGAACTCAATATTCGAGGAAATTCAGGCAAGTTGTTGAATACAGCCTCAGACAGCGATGCCCACAACAAAGCCCTCTGGAAGATGGTGGAACTGATGGAGCAATCGAAGACCACTCCATTGGCTACCAGCTACTTCACTCATTCAGATCCGGCTATGTCTGATCGCCTGTTTGACAGCAAAAATGAGGCGTTTCGAACTGCGTTCGTTGACAATGCCATCGAGACGATCTCTTGGCCACTGAGTTCTGCCGATGTGGAAAGAGTCAGAGATTACCTGACTGGTGAACTAGCGAAGAGACTTTCACCTGGCGGATCATCTCTCCACACGCTCGAACTGCATAGTCGGCGACAGATTGAACAGCTAGAAATGCTAGCCAAAACAGATGATTCCGGCCTCGTCCGCCTCCACCTCGCCAGCGCTCTCCAACGCCTCCCACTCGAAGCCCGCTTCCCCATCGCAACCGCGCTTGCCTCGCACGCCGAAGACGCCACCGATCGCGACCAGCCGCTCATGATTTGGTATGGCATCGAGCCCGCCGTCACCGCGCATCCTGACAAGGCCATCGCGCTCGCTTTGTCGTCGAAGATTCCCACCGTTCGTCGCTTGATCACGCGCCGCCTCGCCGAAGAGATCGAGAAGACTCCCGGTCCAGTCGAACAGCTCCTCGCCGCTGCATCCAAGACCGACGACAGCGCGCGCGCCGACATCCTCCTCGGCATGGCTGCCGCTTTGAAAGGCTTCAGCCAAGTCAGCAAGCCCAAGACCTGGGATGCCTTTGCTGCATCGGTTGCCTCCGTCGCATCGGCGAAGGACGCCCTACGCGATCTCTCGCTCGTCTTTGGCTCCGGTCGCGCCATCGACGAACTCATCGCCCTCATCAAAGAAGCCGACGGCGATGCCAATGCTCGTCGTAGCGCCATGGACTCGCTCTTGCGCAGCCCGAAGCCCGAGCAGTTCGGACTCGTGCGCGGGATGATCAACGACAAGGTCCTCGGCACAGCCGCCCGACTCGGCCTCGCCAAGTTCGACAATGGCGACGTGCCCAAGGCCTTGCTCAACAACTGGCCCGACCGCTCCCAGGAATGGCGCGCGGCAAACATCACCACGCTCTCGTCCCGAGCAGCGTGGGCGAAGCAACTCCTCGACTACGTGGCCAAGCATCCCACCATCGCCAAGGAAGACATCACCCCGTATCAAGCACGTCAGATCCGCAATCTGAATGACGAGGCTTTGACCAAGCAACTCACCCAAGTCTGGGGCGAAGCACGCGACACCCCCGAGGCGAAGCTGCAAGAGATCGCCAAGTGGAAGACCTCGCTCACCCCGGATGCCATCGCGAAAGCCGACGCCGCCAAAGGCCGCACCCTGTTCGCTGGCGTCTGCGCTTCCTGCCACAAGATGTATGGTGAAGGGGCCGCCCTCGCCCCCGAACTGACCGGCAGCGACCGCCACAACCTCGACTACCTGCTTGGCAACATCGTCGATCCCAATGCCGTCGTCCCCGCCGACTACCGCGTCACCGTCCTGAAGCTCAAGGACGGCCGCACCGTGACCGGCGTCATCCCCGAGCAGAACGACAAAGTGCTCACGCTGCAAACGCCCGCCGAGCGCCTCACCATCCAACGCAGCGACATCACCGAGCAGCAGCAGCTGACTCAGAGCCTCATGCCCGAAGGCCTCCTCACCGCCCTCGGCGAAGAGAACGTGAAGCACCTCATCGCCTACCTTATGAGCAACGGCCAAGTGCCGCTGCCGAAGTAGATCGTCGAGGCCCAGAGCTATCGCACCAGTGCTGGAGTTCAGGCTTCAGCCTGGGGCGCGATGTTTTATCGAGCAGGGAGAGTTTTTGAACCACTGCCCAACACAACTCTGACAAAACTTCCCATGCTTGGGTGCGTCAGTGGTGAACGAACCCAGAGTCTCCAGCACAATCGTTGCATAACCAGGCAACTTGCATCCTCGTTCTCGTCGGCCATGCATAGAGATCATGCGCTGTCTCCTCGTCTCCGCTCTTGTCACGGTGTCCACCTTGGCCGCTGATCCCGGTCCGCCGACACCGGACAATCCGAACTGGTTCCCCTTCCCCATCAACGTGATGGAATCGTCGAAGACGGCCATCGACCTCTCCTTCCTCAACGACAAGCCTGCGGGCGCGAGCGGTTATCTCAAGGCCGAGGGCGAGCACATCGTGGATGGCCAAGGCAAGCAGGTGCGCTTGTTCGGCACCAACTTCTGCTTCGGCGCAAACTTCCCCGAGGCTGCCGACGCCGAAAAGGTCGCTGCGCATCTGGCGAAGAACGGGCTGAATGTCGTGCGACTCCATCACATGGATAACGACTGGGGCGAGTCCTTGATCGTCCACGAAGGCCAGCTCGATGCGTCCGGCAAGATCATCACCAAGCTCCACGAGAAGAACCTTGCGAAGCTCGACAAGCTTGTCGCCGAACTCCTCAAGAACGGCATCTACATCAATCTCAACCTCCACGTCAGCCGCACCTATCCCGGCACGCCGAAGGACGCGCCGCAATACTCGAAGGGCCTTGATTACTTCCATCCCCCCTTCATCGACGCCTTCAAAGACTACGCGCGTCAGCTCCTGGAACACGTCAACCCGCACACCGGTCGCGCCTACAAAGACGAGCCTGGCATCGCGATCATCGAGATGAACAACGAGAACACGCTCGTGCTCAATCCTTGGTGGATGGCAAAGCTCGGCGAACCCTTCGCGGGAGAACTGCGCGCACTCTTCGTGAAGCATCTGCAAAAGAAGTATCCGAGCATTGAGAAGCTCCGCGAAGTCTGGGGTCTCAACGATGGCAGCACGGGGCCGAATCTCATCATTAACGGCGACTTCAAGGAAGGCACGAAGGCTTGGCAAAGCGAAGCGAACTTCGGTGCGAAAGCAACGCTCGAGCAAAGGAGCGCGGACACTCCTGTCCGCCGAACGTCTGCTGATTCGCTTCAACTCAAAGACCAAGCAGCAGTGAAGTCAGGAGACGCTCAGTTGCGGGCAGGAGTGCCCGCGCCCCTTTCCTTCATCCGATGGACCAGCACCCAGAGCGGCACAGAGAACTACTCGCTCCAGTTCAGCCAACCCGGTCTCCAACTCGAAGAAGCCAAGGCCTACCGTCTCAGCTTCCGCGCTCGCTCCGCCGCAAGCGCCACGCTCGATGTTCACGCGCAGAACTCCGCCGCTCCGTGGGCACAGCTCGGGATGCAGGAGAAGATGCAGCTCAAGCCCGAGTGGCAAGACTTCTCATTCGAGTTCGCACCGCACTCGGTGCTGCCGGACGGCAAGAACCGCATCGTCTTCAGCTTGCTCAATGCCGTCACCAGCGTGGACATCACCGACGTGAAACTCGTGTCCATCTCCACCGGCTACCTCAAGCCCGAACACAGCTTCACCGGCAACCACATCCCCATCCCGAATCGCAATGCTAAGATCGAAGTGCGGCGCGACTTTTTCGACTTCCTCATGCAGCTCGAGATCGATCACGCGCTGGCGATGAAGAAGTTCATCCACGAAGAATTGGGTGCCCAACAGATGATCTCACACAGCCAGGTGCTCTTCGGCGGCATCGTCGGAGCGCGGCGCGAGTTCATGGTCAGCGATGTCGTCGATACGCATGGCTACTGGCACCACCCGCACTTCCCGCGCAAGTCCTGGGACATGAGCGATTGGGAGATCAACAACGTCTCGCAACTCGCCAGCGCAGAAGGCGGCACCCTCGCTGAAATGGCCATGCAACGCCCCTTCGGCAAGCCCTACAGCGTCAGCGAATACGACACTCCCGCCCCCAACGACTACGCCGCCGAAACCTTCCCCCTCCTCGCCGCCATGGCCTGCCTGCAAGACTGGAGCGCGGTGTATCACTTCAACTTTAAAGGCAGCGGCAAGTATGACAGCGACAAGATGACGAGCTTCTTCGACTTGCCTGGACATCCAGCGAAACAAGCATTCATGCCTCTGGCAGCGCTGGTGTTTCGGAAGGGGTTGATTGAGCCTGTCAACGAACGCCGGGTGCTCGTGATCGGCAAACCGGGTATTCTCGACTATACATCCAAGAAGGCAGGTGATGTGTGGGTGGCCAGCCCCCAAGGAATGAGACAGATGTAAAATGTAGTTCTGGCTCCGAGAACAGGAGAACAGAATAACATGAAGAGAAGCCGATTCAGTGAAGAGAAGATCGTGAGCATCCTGCGCGAAGCGCAGGGTGGGATGAAAGTCAAAGACGTGTGCGCACGTCACAACATCAGCGAGCAGACCTACTATGGCTGGAAGCGCAAATACGG
>JAEUHN010000019.1 GCA_016795365.1 Verrucomicrobiaceae bacterium | reverse complement strand
CACGCCATCCAAAACATGACCGGCACCAGCGGACGCCAGCGCGTCCCGTCCGAGTGCTTCAACACCTTCTGGCTCGCCGTCCCGCCGCCCGACATCGCCAAACGCTTCGACGAACTCACCGCGCCGCTGATGGCGAAAATCAAAGCCAACTCCACTGAATCCCGCTCCCTCGCCACCCTGCGCGACACGCTGCTGCCGAAGCTGCTGAGCGGGGAGTTGAGCGTGGCGGAGGCGCAAGAGCGCTCGCAATCATAATTCAGTTGGCATAGTCTCCGAACACCATGATCCAGAAACTCAAGATCGAATCTTTCAAGTCACTCGAAAAGGTCGAAGTCGAACTCGGCCAAGTAAATGTCTTCGTGGGTGCCAATGGGAGCGGGAAAAGCAATTTGCTTGAAGCCCTTGGTGTTCTGTCCGCTGCTGCTGACGGCAAAGTCAATGATCTGGCGCTGCTCCAGCGCGGGGTGCGGCCCGGCGTGCCAAAACTCTACAAGTCCGCCTTTCCAACCAAGGCTGGTGGTGGATCATCCGCCAGCACACACATCAGATTTGAAGCGTGGTCTGGAAAAGTCGAGTATGCGGTCTCTCTCAATAACCCGCTCGAAGACCCAAGCCCGGCGTGGAGGTTCAAGCATGAGCTTTGGCAGGATGGAGCGAGAAAGCTGGTCGGAACTTCACCAGCCAAGCGCAGTGCGGAGAAGTTGGTGGCCGCCAATCCTGAGAACGGTTTAGCTGCACTGCGGGCTGTCACATTAATGGCCGACGATCCTGCGCTGCTTTTGCTGAAGGCGTTGCAATCCTTTGTGATCTATTCACCGACCACACCGGTGCTGCGCGGCATCGCCCAGGAGAATCAACCCAGGCATCCCTTGGGGCTTTCAGGCGGGCAGTTGCCGGACGCAGTGCGGGAGTTGCTTCTCAGCGGTGCCGATAGCCCTCATGCGAAGATGGTCGCTCAAGAGGCTCTCGGTTTGATTGAATGGGCCAAGCACTTCGGAAGTGCTCCCGCCTCGTCGATGCCGCTTTCACCCGCGGCTGCTGCCTCGCCCCGTGTGATCAAGTTCACTGACAGGTTCATGCGCGAGGGGAGGAATGTCCTTTCTGGCTACGATGCGAGCGAAGGCGCATTGTTCATCCTCTTTCTAGCTGTGCTCGCCGCGCATTCAAGGAGTCCCCAGCTTCTTGCCGTGGATAATGCCGATCATGGCCTGAATCCACGGCTGGCGAGATCACTCATCAGCAAGTTCTGTGGATGGGTCACCAACAACCCAGAGAAACGTCAGTTCCTGCTCACGACGCATAACCCGCTCGTTCTCGATGGGCTGCCTTTGCAAGATGATCGTGTGCGCCTCTTCACGGTGGCGAGAACGAGCACAGGAAGGACGGTAGTCCGGCGTGTGGATATTCAGAAGCTCGTCGAGAAAGCCAAAGGTGGGTGGACCTTGTCCAGGCTATGGGTAGCCGGTGATCTCGGGGGGGTGCCAAATGTCTGATGTGTTGCGCATTGGCTTCGCGGTCGAAGGCAGCACCGATTTGGTGATGCTTGAAGCTGCTGTGGCCGCAATCCTACCTGAGTATGAACTCGAGACAGTGAGGCTTCAGCCCGAGGTTTCGGATTCGTTTGTCGCGATTGCTGGCACGACCGGATTCGGCTGGCCGGGTGTCTATCGTTGGTGTCGCGAAGCTGTCGAAAAAGGCGGGGGTAGCATCAGCGGCGGACCAGTGCTCGAAAGCTACGATGCCGTGGTTCTGCAACTGGATGCCGATGTCGCGAGCGCCACTTACGCGCAGGGACATATTGATGACAAAACTGGTGACCTGCCATGCGAGAAGAAGTGTCCGCCTCCCCAAGCTACGACAGACGCACTTCGGCTTGTGCTCCTCCGTTGGCTTGGCGAGGCAGCGGAACCGAAGAAGCTGGCGATTTGCATGCCTTCAAAGTCATTGGAGGCCTGGATTCTCGCCGGGCTGTATCCTGCCGACTCAATCGTGAAATCAGGCGCTGTGGAGTGCCGCTCCAAGCCTGAACGGCTGCTCTCGGGCAAGCCTTTGAAAGGTCGTTTGGTCAGCGGTAATCACAAGGATTTCGACATGTATCGCAATCGCGCCCCTGAATTCGCGCAGAAGTGGGCTTCCGTGGAAAAGAAATGCACCCACGCGAAGCGATTCGCATCGGAACTGCGGACGGCTGTTCAACCGTAACAGCCAATGTCCCTCACCGAATCCATCGTCGAAGACGCCGCCCTGACGTGGTTCGGAGAGCTAGGCTATGCGGTCGGGCACGGGCCGCAGATGGCTCCGGGCGAACCGGCGGCGGAGCGGGAGTCGTTTGGCGAGGTGGTGCTGGTGGGGCGGCTGCGTGAGGCGCTGCGGCGGTTGAAGCCCGATTCATTCCAATCCCGCACCCTCGCCACCCTGCGCGACACGCTGCTGAGCGGGGAGTTGAGCGTGGCGGGGGCGAAAACCAGTCGCTAAAGAAGCCGAAAAACCTTATTTCTTCCTTATGATACGCAACCTGACCATTGAACGCTTCAAGTCGCTGGTGACGCTCGATATCGAGCTTGGCCGCATCAACGTCTTCGTCGGGGCCAACGGCAGCGGGAAGAGCAATTTGCTGGAAGCGGTGGGCGTGTTGGGCGCGGCAGCGTTTGGTCTGGTGGATGATGAGACACTGCAACGGCGTGGGGTGCGGCCCGGGGTGCCGCAGCTTTACCGCACGGCTTTTCCGCAGCCCAACACGGTGCAGGACATCGATCTCGCAGCGAGAAGCGACGACGGAGCTGCGCTCCGTGTGACGCTGTGGAATCCGAACGATGACCTGGAAGCACCGTGGAGCTACAAGACGGAGAAGCTGACGAGTGTGGGAGATCGGGTCATCGCTTCCCGTTCGCCGGCCAGTGCACAGCCACCAAACCCCAGCCGTGGATGGGCGGCGCTGAAAACGGTGGAGGAACAGCCTGGTGACCCCGCAGTGCTGCTCATGGAACTGCTGAGCAACTACGCCATCTACTGCCCGAACACGCCGTCGCTGCGCGGGATGACGCAGGACCAGCAATCGCGGGAGCCGGTGGGGCTGGCTGGTGGCAGATTACCGGAGGCAGTGGGTGAACTCATCGAAGCTGCAACGAAGAATGACCTTCTCGGAGATGTGATGGACGAGGTGCGGGATCTTCTGGATTGGGCGAGTGATTTCTCGGCCCGATCATCGGTGGGAGTGCCGCTTTCTCCATCGGCAGCGCGGTCGCGGATGGTGATTCAATTTGTGGACCGCTTCATGGCGGAGGGGCGCAATACGCTGACAGGATACGATGCCAGCGAGGGGGCGCTTTACATTCTCTACTGCACGGTGCTGGCACTGCATCCCAAGGCACCGAAGTGTCTGGCCATCGACAATGTGGATCAGGCACTGAACCCACGGCTGGCGAGGAAACTCATGGAGGCGCTGTGCTCGTGGACGAGTCGCCTGAACGGAGGCCGCCAGTGGCTGATGACGGCACACAATCCGGCCGTGCTCGATGGCCTGCCGCTGATGGATCCGGAGGTGAGGCTCTTCACCGTGGACCGGGACAGCCGGGGGCACACGGTGGTGAAGCGCATTGATCTGGAGGCCGCGCTGAAAGCCCGGCCAAGCGAGGAGTGGACGCTTTCCCGCATGTGGATGAACGGCTTGCTGGGAGGGGTGCCGAATGTCTGATCCGCTGCGCATCGCCCTGGTGGCGGAGGGGCCGACGGATGCAGTCGTCATCGAAGCCGCACTGCGTTCGATGCTCGGTGTGCGACCGTTTGTTCTCAAGCGACTGTTTCCTGAAGATTCAGCCGCCTTTGGACCAATGGGCACAGGCTGGGTTGGGGTCTATAAGTGGTGCCATGCGAAGGCGAGAGATGGCGGCGGCAAACTCTCAGGAAACCAAATGATTTTCGGCGCGGGCAACTATGACCTGCTGCTCCTGCATCTGGACGGTGACGTGGCAGGCTACGACTATGCGGATGGTTCGCTGGTGCCGCTGCCGACTGATGGAGCGCTGCCCTGCGCCAAGGCATGTCCGCCGCCTGCGGATACGACGAATGAATTGCGGAAGGTGTTGCTGAGTTGGTGTGGTGAAGCCGCAACCCCGCCAAAGACGGTGGTCTGCATGCCATCCAAAAATACGGAGGCGTGGGTGGTGGCATCTCTCTTTCCCAACGACCAAGCCATGACGCAGGGCATCGAGTGCTACGGGAACCCTGAATCACGGTTGGGCCAGCAGCCTGCGGCAGCTCGCGTTCGCAAAAAGAAGCGGGACTACCTAAGCCGTGCGGCAGAACTGGAACAGGCATGGCCTCGAATCGCGCTGCCGACGGCTCTCGGTGAGGCTTTTCGATTTCAGACGGAGTTCCTCACGGCGTTGCCCGCACCTCAGCCCAATACACTTCAGCCATGAAGACGATGTCAGGCGACCTCATCCAGTTGGCAAAGAACGGCCAGTTCGACCTGATCGCCCATGGCTGCAATTGCTTCTGCACCATGGGGGCTGGCATCGCGAAGGCCGTGAAGGAAGTTTTCCCTGCGGCCTTCGAAGCAGACGAGGCAACGCGACGGGGTGACCGCACCAAGCTGGGGACCTGCTCCTTTGCGGAGATCACTCTCGAAACGTCTTCGCTGATCGTGGTCAATGCCTACACGCAATTCGATTGGCGAGGGCGTGGTCCCAAGGTGGACTATGGGGCGGTTCGCTCCTGCATGGGCTGGATCAAGAAGCGTCACTCAGGAAGAAGAATCGGCCTGCCGAAAATAGGTGCCGGTCTGGCTGGTGGCGACTGGCCTACCATCGCGGCTATCATTGAAGAGGAACTCGCGGGCGAAGATGTGACGCTTGTCGAATACCAACCGGAGTCCGCACGATGAGCCTCACCGAATCCATCGTCGAAGACGCCGCCCTGACGTGGTTCGGGGAGCTGGGCTATGCGGTCGGGCACGGGCCGCAGATGGCTCCGGGCGAACCGGCGACGGAACGGGATTCGTTTGGCGAGGTGGTGCTGGTCGGGCGGCTGCGTGAGGCTTTGCAGCAGTTGAATCCCACGCTGCCCGAGGAGGCGCGGGAGGAGGCGTTGCGAAAGGTGCTACGCGTGGCGACGCCGTCGCTGGTGCAGACGAACCGGGCCTTTCACCGGCTGCTGCGCGATGGCATTCCGGTTGAGTTCACTCAACCGGAACCCTCACCCCAGCCCTCTCCCAGTGGGAGAGGGAGTGTGCAGTATCGCGGCGGGTTTGATTTCTCGGGGCTGAAGAAGCGGGCGCGTGAGTTGCGGGAGAAAGACACAAAAGCCGAGGAGTTCCTTTGGGAGTTGCTAAGGAACCGCCAACTTGATGATGCGAAGTTCCGACGTAATCACCAGTTCGGCGACTACATCTGTGACTTCTACTGCCACGAATCGAAGCTGGTGGTGGAGTGCGACGGAGAAGTCCACAACACTCCGGAGCGAAAGGAACTGGACCGGAAACGAGACGCCTATCTCCGCTCTCAAGGGCTGACGGTTCTCCGTTTTGAAAACGACCGGGTTCTGAAGGACACCGATTCGGTTCTGGAACAAATCGCGCAGCATCTCCCCTCTACCTCTGGGAGAGGGGACGGGGGTGAGGGTTTGCGGCGCTGGGAGATCGTCCGCCTCATCGACTTTGACGATCCCGCCGCAAATGACTGGCTGGCGGTGAACCAGTTCACGGTGATCGAAGGCCAGCACAACCGCAGGCCCGACATCGTGGTCTTTGTCAACGGCCTGCCGCTGGCCTTGATCGAGCTGAAGAACGCCGCGGATGAAGACGCGACGATCTGGAGCGCCTACGCCCAACTGCAAACCTACAAGGCGGAGGTGCCCAGCCTGCTCGCCTACAACGCCGCGCTGGTGGTGAGCGATGGCCTGCAAGCCCGCATGGGTTCGCTGACGGCGAATCAGGAGTGGTTCAAAGTCTGGCGCACGATTGATGGCGAGGGCGATGCGCCGAAGACGGCGCTGGAGCTGGAGGTGCTGGTGCGCGGGGTGTTTGAGCGGCAGCGCTTCCTCGACCTGCTCCAGCATTTCATCGTCTTCGAGGAGAACCCGGACACGGGAGCCATCCACAAGATCATCGCGGGCTAC